>NZ_JBJXEN010000092.1:0-58281 GCF_046153165.1 Flavobacterium sp.
AATAAGATGAGAGTGATGTTCTGTCCAGAAGCTCCAGAAGTATTATTTGAAGATTATGGAATTTCAAAATTAAACAATGGTGAAGCTTACATAGCATTAGATAAAATATTAACTTCGTCTATGAAAATTGACGAAAAACACCCTCTAAAAGTTTTTATTCAATTGGAAGGTGATTGCAACGGTGTTTTTGTAACAGACAAATCAAGTAACGGATTTAGAGTTAAAGAACTAAATAAAGGAGTTAGTAGTGTTAGTTTTTCTTGGCACATTGTAGGTAGTAGAGCTGACAGCAAAGATGCAAATGGAAAAATAAACTCTGAATTTGAAAATTTAAGACTTCCAATTGGCCCAACAATGCTTAAACCAGATGTATTATTGGCTAAAACAAAATAATATTTAAAATCACAAACTAAAATAAACTAACAAATCAGATTAAGCATGAAAAAACCAGCAATTGCTGGTTTTTTTTATGTTTAATCTAAACTTAAAGTTATCTGACCGTCATCATCCAATTCAATATTAAAATCAGTTATTTCAGCACCATTTTCTATTACTTCTAATTCTTCAGGAATAACTTCGACTGGCTCATCATAAGGCAATGATTCTAATAAATTAACTTGTTTTAGTTTATCTGTTGTTAATTGATTACCTATTGCTTTTATACCTTTTACAGCAATAAATTGTTCTAAATCGATGGTTTGATTTTCCTTCTGAACTCCTTTTACTTTTGTAAATATAATTTCGGCAACAGGACGCCAATCTGTAGATACTATTTCTAATTGTGATTTTTCGTGTTCGGTAATAAAGATTTCTTCTTTATTCTCGTTTTCAACTAAAAATCTTTTCACATAATAGCGCTCTTTTTCTCCATCATAATAAATTGCTGAAACTGGTTTTTTAGGATGCCACTTTTCGAGCACCACCATATCTTCATCAAAATGTGTAGTCAATTCTGGAATAATTGTTTTTAATTTTCCAGATTGATTAATTATTAACAAACGATCATTAGGACGAAATTCACCTAGCAACTCCCCTCTTCCATCTACATTCAAACGTTGCACAGTATCATCGAACCAAACTTTTCTAGGACGTAAAGTTGAAATTCCTTTTTCCTTTAGTTCAATTTTTTTAATTGGGTATTTAGATACCGTATTTCCTTTACTTACACGACCTTTTATTGCAATATCAGCAAAATCGATATCCCATTTTAGCTTCTTAATACTACCTACTTGACGCAATAAAATAGTCACTACTTCGGCTTCGCCATTTGGATTATGAGAAAAATACAATACTTGAGAACCAGCCGTTCCATTGGTTAAATCATAAGCTTTGTCACGAGTCACACCCGAAACATTAAAACGTTTTATAAAAGAAGAACCATTTTTACCATCGCGATAAATCATATTATAAATGGTACGTTTGTCATTCTTATCGAAAACTGCAATATGAATAATATCTTTACCCACGAACTTTTTATCATCAACTTTAGAAACCATTAATCTTCCATCACGAAGAAAAACAATAACATCATCTATATCAGAACAATCGGCTACATATTCGTCTTTCTTCAGACCAGTTCCAAAGAAACCTTCTTCTTTATTTACGTATAATTTAGTATTTCTTAATACTACTTTTGTAGCTTCAATGGTATCAAAACTTCTTAACTCGGTTTGGCGTTCACGTCCTTTTCCGTATTTATCTTTTAAACGAGTGAAATAAGCAATGGCAAAATCTATTAAATTTTCTAAATCATGTTTTACTTGCTCAATATCTCCTTCTAATGCTTCTATTTTGTCTTGGGCTTTGTTACTATCAAATTTAGAAATACGCATAATCCGTATGTCTAACAATCGTAGAATATCATCTTCCGTAACTGCACGTTTCAAATGCTTAATATGAGGTTTTAAACCATCGTCAACTGCTTTGATTACATCTTCACGAGTCGTTTTATCTTCGATATCACGATAAATTTTATTTTCGATAAAAATTCGTTCTAACGAAAGGAAATGCCATTGTTCTTCAAGTTCACTTAACTGGATTTCAAGTTCACTTTTTAATAATTGAACTGTTCTGTCAGTCGAAATCTTCAACATATCAGAAACTCCAATGAATAAAGGTTTGTTGTCTTCAATGACACAACCTAATGGCGCAACAGAAGTTTCACAAGCTGTAAAAGCGTATAAAGCATCGATCGATTTATCAGGAGAAACACCAGGGAAAAGATGAATTAATATTTCAACTTCTGCCGCTGTGTTGTCTTCTATTTTTTTGATTTTTATTTTCCCTTTTTCGTTGGCTTTCAAAATACTATCAATTAATGTTGATGTATTTGTAGAAAATGGAATTTGTGTAATAACTAATGTTTGCTTGTCTAATTGCGAAATTTTAGCACGAACACGAACTCTACCACCACGCAAACCATCATTATAATTAGAAACATCGGCAATACCTGCTGTTTGAAAATCAGGATATATTGTAAATGGTTTTCCTTTCAGAATTTTTATAGAAGCATCGATTAGTTCATTGAAATTGTGTGGCAATACTTTAGTAGACAAACCAACAGCAATTCCTTCGGCTCCTGAAGCTAATAATAATGGAAATTTTACGGGTAAATTGTTGGGTTCTGCACGACGACCATCGTAGGACATTCCCCAATCGGTAATTTTAGGAGAATACAAAACCTCTAAAGCAAATTTTGATAGACGTGCTTCAATGTAACGAGAAGCCGCAGCACTATCACCAGTGAGAATATTTCCCCAGTTTCCTTGACAATCTATTAGTAATTCTCTTTGACCAATTTGTACCATAGCATCGCCAATACTCGCATCTCCGTGAGGGTGATACTGCATGGTGTGACCTACTACATTGGCAACTTTATTGTAACGACCATCATCTAACTCTTTAAGTGAATGCATGATACGACGTTGTACTGGTTTGAAACCATCTTCAATTGCAGGAACAGCACGCTCGAGAATTACATAGGAAGCGTAGTCCAAAAACCAATCTTTATACATTCCTGTAACTTTGGTAATGGTATCTTCTGGATTCTCATCGTTTTCGTAAAAATGCTGACCTTCAAAGTGTTTAGCATCTACTTCAATAATTTCATCAGCGTCATTTTCTTCTTGACTTTCATCAAGAGAATGGTCTTCCGATTGGTTATCGTCTTCTGAATTTGGAATTATGTTGTCTTCTTCTTCGTCTTTCATTTATGCTGAATTTATTTCAGTATCTTTTTGTTAGCAGTTTATTTTATACTTGTTCAACAACATCCAATTCCACCTTCAAATTATTGATAATAAATGTTTGTCTATCCGGTGTGTTTTTACCCATATAAAACTCCAATAATTTTTCTATTGATGTCGATTTATCTAACATAACTGGATCTAAACGAATGGTTTCACCAATAAAATTTTTGAATTCATCTGGTGAAATCTCTCCTAATCCCTTAAATCGAGTAATTTCTGGTTTTGGTTTTAATTTTTCGATAGCATCTCTTCTCTCCTGTTCAGAATAACAATAAATAGTTTCTTTCTTGTTACGTACACGAAATAAAGGCGTTTGAAGAATATACAAATGACCTTCCTTGATCATTTCTGGAAAAAATTGTAAGAAAAAGGTAATCAATAGCAAACGGATATGCATTCCATCGACATCGGCATCGGTAGCAATTACGATGTTGTTATAACGCAAATCTTCCATGCTTTCTTCAATGTCTAGTGCCGCTTGCAATAAATTGAATTCTTCATTTTCGTAGACAATCTTTTTTGACATTCCGTACGAATTCAAAGGTTTACCACGTAAACTAAACACCGCTTGAGTATTTACATCACGAGATTTAGTAATCGAACCAGAAGCAGAATCTCCCTCGGTAATAAAAAGCGTACTTTCTAAACTTCTAGGATTTTTAGCATCGGTTAAATGAACTCTGCAATCACGTAATTTTTTGTTGTGTAAACTAGATTTTTTAGCTCTGTCTTTGGCTAATTTTCTAATGCCCGAAAGTTCTTTACGTTCTCTTTCTGCTTGAAGAATTTTACGCAAAAGTAAATCGGCAGTTTCAGGATTTTTATGTAAAAAGTTATCTAATTTGGTTTTAATAAAATCATTTACGAATGTTCTTACCGAAGGTAAATCAGGTCCCATATCGGTAGATCCTAATTTGGTCTTGGTTTGACTTTCGAAAACTGGTTCTTCTACACGAACCACAATCGCAGAAACTATAGATTTACGAATATCTGAGGCTTCGAAAGGTTTGTTGTAAAACTCTTTAATGGTTTTTACTATCGATTCACGGAAAGCACCTAAATGCGTTCCTCCTTGTGTGGTATTTTGTCCGTTTACAAACGAGTAATACTCTTCTGAATATTGTGTTTTGCTATGGGTTATAGCTACTTCGATATCATCGCCTAAAAGGTGAATGATGGGATAAACCATATCTTCTTCTGCAATATTTTCTTCTAATAAATCTTTTAATCCATTATCTGAATAATATTTTTCTCCGTTGTAAATTATTGTTAATCCAGTGTTTAGGTAACAATAGTTTTTGAGCATTTTTATAATATACTCGTTACGGTATTTGTAGTTTTTAAAAATAGCTTCATCAGCAATAAAAGAAACTTTTGTTCCTTTACGCTTTGTACTTTCAATGATATCTTCTTCTAAAGTTAGATTTCCTGCAGAAAATTCGGCCGCTTTTTGTTGGTTATCACGAACAGATTCTACACGAAAATAATGAGAAAGTGCATTTACAGCCTTGGTTCCTACTCCATTTAGTCCTACAGATTTTTTAAAGGCTTTCGAGTCGTACTTTCCTCCAGTATTCATTTTAGAAACTACGTCGATAACTTTACCCAATGGAATACCACGCCCGTAATCACGAACAGTAACCATTTTATCTTTCATAGTGACTTCGATAGTTTTTCCGGCACCCATCACAAATTCATCGATACAGTTATCTAGAACTTCTTTAAGAAGAATATATATACCATCATCTGGCGAAGAACCGTCTCCTAGTTTCCCAATGTACATTCCGGGACGCAAACGAATGTGCTCTTTCCAGTCGAGTGAACGGATATTGTCCTCATTATATTGATCTTGCTCTTGCATAAAGGAATCTTGGATTTTTTGCTAATGTAAGATTTCTAATGAAAAAATAAAATAGCTTATGAATAAAGTTATTAAACGTTTTATTAAAGCATAAATTTATTAAAAATATAATTATAACAAGAAAAATCATATCTCTTCTTTTTTAACATTTTTTTATATAATTTAGCTAAAACTAAACAAACTAATTATGAAAAAACAAATTTTATTTATTTTACTATTTTGGGGTTTATCCACCACTATTGGATATTCTCAAAAAAGTATATCGGGACAAATTTACGACAGAAGTGGGCAAAATTTAACAGGAGTAAACATTCTTGAAAAGGGCACAAATAATGGGACTTCAACTGATTTTGAAGGTAAATTTTCAATTACTGTACAAAGTATTGAATCTAAATTAATTATAAGTTATTTGGGTTTTAAAACTATCGAAATAAAGGCATCTGAGAATTTAACGATAAAACTTGAAGAAGAAGGAGTTGGACTAGAAGAAGTAAATATTCAAGCGATAGGTTCTAGAAATGCTAAAAGAACTGTTGTAAACTCTGCAGTACCTGTAGATATCATTAATGTAAAAGATGTAACAACACAAAGTGGTAAAATTGAAATTAATGAATTACTACAATATGTTGCGCCATCATTTAATGCTAATAAGCAATCAGGTTCTGACGGTGCCGACCATGTGGATCCAGCTTCATTAAGAGGAATGGGACCAGATCAAACATTAGTTTTAATAAATGGAAAAAGAAGACATCAATCTTCATTAATAAACCTTTTTGGTACTCGTGGAAGAGGAAATACAGGAACAGATTTGAATGCAATTCCTGCTTCAGCAATAAAAAGAATTGAGATTCTTAGAGATGGAGCCGCAGCACAATATGGATCTGATGCTATTTCGGGAGTAATAAATATTGTACTAAATGACAATGTAAATGAGCTTACAGGTGCTATAACTTATGGTGCTTATAACACGAATGCTCCAGGAGATTTTCCTGCCGGAACTGCCAATACTCCAGGATTCAGATTAGACAAAAATGGAAACGGAAATTCTTTTGGTAAAAACAAAAAACTAGATGGTAATTCAGCCAAAATATCATTAAATTATGGGACAAAAATAGGTTCAAAAGGTGGTTACGCTAACTTTACAACCGAATTTTTGAACAAAGAAAAAACTTTGCGCCCTGGATTTGATTTTAGAAAAGGATTTGGAGAAGCTGAAATATTCAGCGCTAATTTTATGGTAAATGCTGCAATACCTATTACTGATAAAATAGAGTTTTATGCTTTTGGTGGTAGAAATTATAGAGATACCGATGCTTATGCATTTACTAGAAATGATGGTGCAAGAGTTGTAGAATCAATATATCCTGGAGGATTTACACCTCGAATCACTTCAAACATTATTGACAATTCAATAGCTGCAGGTTTTAGAACTAATACAACTAGTGGTTGGAAGATAGATTTAAGTAATACTTACGGTAAAAATAACTTTGATTATCGAATTGAAGGCACTCTAAATGCCTCATTAGAAGCTGCATCACCAAGAGCATTTGATGCAGGTGGACATAGTTTAAGTCAAAATACTACAAATCTTGATTTTTCTAAAAACTATGACTCTGTTTTAAGTGGAATGAACTTAGCTTTTGGAGCTGAATTTCGTTCGGAAACATTTAAGATTATTGCTGGTGAACTAGGTTCTTATGCAACCTATGATACATTTGGTAATCCAATCACAGATCCGACAACACAATCAGCACCTACCGACCCTATTTCTGGTGATCCAAGACCAGGAGGCTCACAAGGATTTCCTGGTTATAGTCCAAAAAATGTGGTTGATAAAGGAAGAACAAACTTATCAGCTTATGCAGATGCTGAATTTGATATTACTAAAAAATTCTTAGTAAGCACTGCTGTACGTTTTGAAAATTACAGCGACTTTGGTAGCACTGTAAACGGAAAACTAGCTTCAAGATATAAAATTACCGATAATATAAATGTTAGAGGTTCTGTAAGTACTGGATTTAGAGCTCCATCTTTAGCACAAATTTATTACAATACTAGTTTTACAAATTTTAGTAGTTCTGGTGCAACAGAAGTTTTACTTTCTGCAAACGATAGTCCAGTTACAAAAGCTTTTGGTATTGGAAAACTAAATGAAGAAAAAGCAGTAAATGCTTCTTTAGGATTTACCTTATCTAAAGGAAGTTTTACAGCAACTATAGATGGTTACATGATAAATGTTAAAGATAGAATTGTATTAACAGGGTATTTTGATGCAACAGCATTAGGATTAAATGTTGATGCTGCACAGTTTTTTACCAATGGTGTAGATACTAAAACTAAAGGTTTAGACATGGTTATATCTTGGAAAAAAACACTGGGTGACTCTAAATTTGGTGTTACTGCTGTTGGAAACATAAACCACATGGAAATTTCTAATGTTAAAAATAGAGGTTTAGATAGTCAAACTTTCTTTGGAGAAAGAGATAAAGCTTTCTTATTAGCTTCTGCTCCAGCAAATAAATTTGCATTAAACTTAAATTATGGTTACAGATTTTTTGATGCTGGTTTAGCATTTACAAGATTTAGTGAAGTTAAACTATTAGATTATCAAGTTTATGAGGATGTTGCCAACTATGGTGGTTCTTTTGACAATCAAATAAAAGCAGCAACTGATACTTACGGAGCTAAGATTGTAACTGATTTAACTTT
Source organism: Flavobacterium sp. (assembly GCF_046153165.1). Lineage (GTDB taxonomy): Bacteria > Bacteroidota > Bacteroidia > Flavobacteriales > Flavobacteriaceae > Flavobacterium. The sequence continues at coordinate 7,819 of NZ_JBJXEN010000092.1, forward strand.
GGGTTTCAAATTATCTAAAGCACTTAAATTAAGTTTAGGAGCTAATAATCTACTAAATATTTATCCTGATCAACAAGATGACTGGGTTGAAGCTGGTGGATATTGGGATTCTGTTCAAATGGGATTTAGTGGTGCATACTACTATGCTAGGCTTGGATTTAAATTCTAAAAATATCTTTAAAATAAAAATGCCGTTCTACAAGACGGCATTTTTTTATTGGTAATGACAAAAAATTCCACCATCATAAGGAGTCCAAAATGCGGCTTTTTGATCTGATGATTTTAGTGCTTCGTTTGCCCAAGTATTACAAGTTTTAAATAAACTGTAACTTCCTTTTGCCTCATAAAAAGCATCATTTTTAGCATAACCGCGACCATAAATATATTGTAAGCTTTTATTAGAATCTCTCTGAAAACTATCATTTATAAAAGCAACTAATTTTTTATAATTTTCTTTAGATATTATAATTTTCTTACAGCTTTCATTTTCAGAAATAGATTTACAAAAAGTTGTATGCATTGCCGAAGTACTTAAACCAGTTGCTGCATTAAATGCCGTACTTAATTTTAAATCAGACCATTGCGGCGTGTTTAAATAAAAACCTTTATCTCCCCAACCTATTGCAACATAGTTCATTACTGAGTCTTTCGATTTTGTTTGATAAAATTTAATTTCTTTACTCCAATCTTTTATTTCATTTCTTATAGGAACAATTATATCTGTGTGAACCCCATTTGTTTTAATAAAAATTTCGACTTCTTCTTTTTGAGTGATACCCGCATTAACAGTAATTTTTGATAATCCAAAAGCAGAAAGAGAATATATAAATATAAAACCCACAAATATTAGAATGGTTTTAAAAAATATTTTGAAAGTTATTTTTAAGGGCTTCATAAATTTAGTTTTTAATATTCAAATCAAATATCAAGCCAAAAAAAGCCCTTATTTTCATACGAGCTTTTTATATTTATTGTTTATTTTAGACATTAAATCTAAAATGCATTACATCACCATCTTTTACAATATATTCTTTTCCTTCCACTTTAAACTTTCCTGCTTCCTTTACTTTAGCTTCAGTTCCGTAATGAACATAATCTTCGTATGAAATAACTTCAGCACGAATAAATCCTTTCTCAAAATCAGTATGAATAACTCCCGCAGCTTGTGGTGCAGTAGCTCCAATATTAACAGTCCAAGCTCTTACTTCTTTTACTCCTGCTGTAAAATAAGTTTGCTGATTTAATAATTTATAAGCTGCACGAATTAAAACAGAAGATCCCGGTTCTGATAAACCCATATCTTCTAAGAAAACTTGACGTTCTTCATAGGTTTCTAATTCAGTAATATCTGCTTCTGTTCCTACAGCAAGCACTATAACTTCTGCATTTTCGTCTTTCACTAATTCACGGACTTGATCTACGTATTTATTTCCTGTAACTGCAGATCCTTCATCAACATTACAAACATACAGCACTGGCTTAGATGTTATTAATTGAAAAGACTCAAATAATTCTTCTTCTTCATAACCTTTCGGTTCAATTGTTCTTGCTGATTTTGCTTGCAATAAAGCTTCGCGGATTCTATTTAATAATCCTTCTTCGAGTTGGGCTTCTTTATTTCCTGTTTTTGCAGCACGTTTTACTTTTTCTAAACGCTTTTCAACCGTTTCTAGATCTTTTAGCTGTAACTCGATATCTATAGTTTCTTTGTCGCGAATTGGATTTACATTTCCGTCTACGTGAATAATATTATCATTATCAAAACAACGTAAAACGTGAATAATCGCGTTACATTCTCTTATGTTTCCTAAGAATTGGTTACCTAAACCTTCTCCTTTACTTGCTCCTTTTACCAATCCTGCAATATCAACAATATCGACTGTTGCCATTTGCACACGTTCTGGTTTTACTAATTCTTCTAATTTTTCCATTCTTGGATCAGGAACATTTACCACACCAATGTTTGGTTCGATAGTACAAAACGGAAAATTAGCACTTTGTGCTTTTGCGTTTGATAAACAATTAAATAAAGTCGATTTTCCTACGTTTGGTAATCCTACAATTCCTGCTTTCATTATGGTTTTGTTTTAAAAGTGTGCAAATATACTTTAAATCTTATTAAGATTCAAAGTATAAGAAAAGTAAAAAATAAACATTTTAGATTAAGAAAAAGCTTATTGAGTGGCTAAGCCTAAACGTTCGATAATTTCTTTTTCTTCTTTTGTAGAAACAAATCCTGATTCGAAATCCCAATAATTATTAAAAAATGAAGTTTTTTTATTAATTAGAGATTTGTCTTTAAAAATATTTTTGTCATTGTATTTAAAAAGTTCTTTGTCAAAGTTGGTAATTACCATATGATTATTAACTTCTATTCTTCTATTTTGCTTCTTATATTTTTTTTCAAAACCAATTACTTCTTTAGAATTTGCAAGATAATAAAGCTCATTATCCAATCTAAAAGTATTTTTAAATTCTAGTTTATATATTTTACTACTACTTAAAAAAGATCTCCTTAAGTCTTCTAATCGAGAGTCTGGAACCATAGAACCAACTTCCATTATAATCATTTTGTTTCTGTCGTAAACAATTGTAAATTCCGACAATACTCCGCTAATTCCGTCTATTGGAGTTGCTTTAATTACTAAAAAATCTTCGTTACTTGGATATGATTTAATTTGAAATTCATATTTACGCTTCGCACCCGATGCTAAAATTTCATCTATATATTTAAATTGATAATAATTCTCGATTATATTATTTAAATCATAACCTAAAAGCTCTGCATCAATATCTCCATCTAATACTCCTACTGCCCTATTCTGTTCTACTAAAATGTCTGTTTTAATACTTTTTGAGTTTCCTAATATTTGAAAATTAATTAATCCATCATTGAAGAAAATGATTTGATCATTTTTTTTATAAAACTCTCTTAAATAAACTTTTAGATTTACTGGAACTGTAATTTTATCTAATGAATTTTTTACTAATTTTTTTAATATTTCTTGTGGGGGAACGTTTGTTAAAATAACTTCTTCTAATCGTTTTGCATTACTCTCTAAATAAACTGTATTAATTTTTTTATCTAAATCAAAATATTTTACGACATAAGTTTTATAGGATGAGTTTTCAAATTGTAAATCAGATTCGTTTGTTAAGTTAATATTTGCTTCACCATTTTTATTAGTTAAAAAACCTTGTTTGGTTTTTAATGCTGTTATTGTTACTTCTTCAATTGGCAAACCAGTCTCAACATCTTTTACAATTACTGCAAATTCTATATTTTGAGAAAAAACGAAGCTACTAATAAATAACAATGTAAAAGATAAAATTTTCTTCATTTTATTTTATTTTATTCAAATTTAGGAAAAAAATTTAACATATTAACATTAGTATAAAGAATGCTTTAAAAAACAAAAAAAGAGAATTTTTTTGAAAACTCTCTTTTTTATTTTTTAAAATAACTTATTGATTGTGTAAAAATGATTGCCTATTTAATAATGTTTCTTCACTTTCAACATGATTATCATCAGGTATACAACAATCTACTGGGCAAACTGCGGCACATTGTGGCTCATCATGGAAACCTTTACACTCAGTACATTTTCCTGGAACTATATAATAAATATCGTCAGAAATTGGAGTTTGAGCTGCATCAGAATCGATTTCAGTACCATCAGGAAGTATAATTTTACCGGATAATTTTGTTCCATCTTTGTATCTCCAGTCGTCAGCACCTTCGTATATAGCAGTATTTGGGCATTCTGGTTCACATGCTCCACAATTGATACATTCGTCTGTTATAATTATTGCCATTTTATTTAGAATTAGATATTAGATTTCAGATTTATAAAAAATGAAATCATTATTTTTGCACAAAATTACAATCAAAACCATTCATAAACAAATAAACAGATGTTACAAAACGATAAAAAAAGAGGTTTTATTGAATTAGGGGAATTTTTAAGGCAATTTTCAGTCACTAATTCTATAAAAAGTAAAAACGTTTTGCATAACGATTTATTTTTTGATGATTTTATTTCACTTATAAATCTTTCTCAATCTCATAATGCTTGGTACACTAAAGAAAATGTACATTTTTCTATTAACTCTTGGGCTGAAGCATTAACTGAAGAAAATTTAAATAAGTGGTTGTCAAATTATTCCTTCGACTTCATTCAGGATGACAATTATGAGGCAAAAACAGTTGCATTAATTCTTGCTGGAAATATTCCATTAGTAGGTTTTCATGATTTTTTATCGGTATTGATATCTGGACATAAAGTACTAGTAAAGACTTCTTCAAATGATCAGTATTTATTACCATTTTTAGCAAAATATTTAATTACTGTAGAGCCAGAATTTAAAAAATTTATCACTTTCGTTGATGGAAAACTGGAAAATTTTGATGCTGTAATTGCTACTGGAAGTGATAATACAGCTAGATATTTCGAATATTATTTTAAAGATAAGCCATCTATCATTCGCAAAAATAGAAATTCTGTTGCTGTTTTAGATGGTTCTGAATCATCAGAACAAATGATTGCTTTAGGAGAAGATATTTTCAGATATTTCGGACTAGGATGTCGTAATGTTTCTAAAATATTTATACCTAAAAATTATAATTTCGATTTATTTTTTAATGGCATGTTTCCTTATCAGGATGTTATTAAATATGAAAAATATGCTAATAATTATGATTATAATAAAGCCGTTTTCTTAATGAGTAATTTTAATTTATTGGACAATGAATTTCTAATAATTAAAGAAGATTCGAGTTATGCCTCTCCTATTTCTTCTGTTTTTTATGAGTTTTATGATGATATAACTTATCTTAAGAACCGTTTAGAAATAGATAAAGATAAAATACAATGCATTGTTTCTAATAATTTAGTCGAAAATAGTATTCCGTTTGGGGTAACTCAAAAACCAAATCTTTGGGATTATGCAGACAATGTAGATACTATTAATTTTTTAATTAATTTATAATATTTTAATTATGAATACTTCAAAAATTAGTGAAATTATTGGAAAACAAAAAGGAAAATCAGAACACATTCATAAACCAAATTTCAATTTAGAAGCTCTAGTTAATTCTGGAAAAAATACAACTACAAAACAAAATTACACAATGAAAAAACACAATTACAGCGCAGGACCTTGCATACTTCCTCAAGAGGTTTTTGAAAAATCTGCACAAGCAATTTTAAACTTTAACAATCTAAATTTATCTCTTTTAGAAATTTCTCATAGAAGTAAAGACTTTGTAGCAGTTATGGAAGAAGCTAGAGCATTAGCACTTGAACTTTTAGGATTAGAAGGAAAAGACTACCAAGCATTATTTTTAGCTGGTGGCGCGAGTTTAGAATTCCTGATGGTACCTTATAATTTGATGAAGGAAAACGGAAAAGCAGCTTATCTAGACTCAGGAACATGGGCAAGTGGCGCAATAAAAGAAGCAAAACATTTTGGAGAAACTATAGTTGTTGCTTCATCAAAAGAAGAAAATTACAATCATATTCCTAAAAATTATACTATTCCTAGTGATGCAAATTATTTTCACTGTACGAGCAATAATACTATTTTTGGGACACAAATGAAATCATTTCCAGACACGAATATTCCTCTTGTTTGCGATATGAGTTCCGATATATTTTCACGAGTTTTAGATTTTTCTAAATTTGATTTAATATATGCAGGAGCACAAAAAAATATGGGTCCAGCTGGAGCTACTTTGGTTGTTGTTAAAGAAGAAATTTTAGGTAAAACAGGACGTTATATTCCGTCAATGTTAGATTATGAAAAACATATCAAGGCAGAAAGCATGTACAATACTCCGCCTGTTTTCCCTATATATGCATCTCTTTTAACCCTACAATGGTTAAAAAATTTAGGCGGAATTCCTGCAATAGAAAAAATAAACAATGCAAAAGCAAATCTATTATATTCGGAAATTGATAGAAATCCTTTATTTAAAGGAACAGCAAACGTTGAAGATAGAAGTAACATGAATGCTACGTTCTTGTTAAATGATGAAAGTCATACTGAATTATTTGACAAAATGTGGAAGGAAGCTGGAATTTCAGGATTACCTGGTCATCGCTCCGTAGGTGGTTACAGAGCATCTATGTATAATGCGCTTCCGTTAGAAAGCGTGCAAGTTCTAGTAGATGTAATGAAAGAATTAGAAAAATCAATTTAAAAATTGAAAGATTAAATAATTTAAAGATTTGAAAAAAATAATATTATCGAAACTTTAAATCAAAAAATATTACAAATTAACAAATACTCAGATTGAATTTTTCAATCTTTAAATATAAAAAAAATGAAAATATTAGCTAACGACGGAATCTCTAAAAGTGGAATTCTAGCATTAGAAAAAGGTGGTTTTGAAGTAATTACTACAAAAGTTGCACAAGAACAAGTTGCCAATTTTATAAATACGCACCAAGTTGCTGTTATACTAGTTAGAAGTGCAACAAAAGTTAGAAAAGATATTATTGATGCTTGTCCCTCACTAAAAATTATAGGTCGTGGTGGCGTAGGTATGGATAATATTGATGTTGACTATGCCATTTCTAAAGATATTCAGGTAATAAACACACCAGCTTCATCATCAAACTCAGTAGCAGAATTAGTATTTGCTCATTTATTTTCGGGAGTACGATTTTTATATGATTCAAATAGAAATATGCCATTAGAAGGAGATACTCGTTTTAACGATTTAAAAAAAGCCTATGCTGATGGACTAGAACTTCGCGGAAAAACTATCGGTATTATTGGTTTTGGAAGAATAGGACAATCGGTAGCAAAAATGGCTTTAGGATTAGGCATGAAAGTAATTGCATCTGATAATTATGTTGGTAAAGCAGAAATTAAAGTAGAGTTCTATAATGGTCAATTTATAAATGTAGAAATTGAAACAGAACCTGTTGATGATTTATTAAAACATTCGGATTTTGTAACCCTTCATGTTCCTGCTCAAAAAGATTATATTATAGGTAAAAAAGAATTTGACTTAATGAAAGATGGTGTAGGAATTATTAACTGTTCTAGAGGTGGTATTATAAATGAAGTAGAGTTAGTAGCTGCATTAGATAATAAAAAAGTTTTATTTGCAGGTTTAGATGTTTTTGAAAATGAACCAACACCAGCTGTTCAATTACTTATGCACCCAAGTATATCTATGACACCACATATTGGAGCAGCAACTGTTGAAGCACAAGACAGAATTGGTACTGAACTTGCAGAGCAAATTATCGCTTTGCTAAAAGCAGAAATATAAATATATTTCTTAATTTTACTGTTAATAAATTAAAAAACAAACAAATTATGGCTGGATTAATGGATTTATTAAATAGTGATTTAGGAAAACAAATCATATCTGGAGTTTCAGAAAAAGTGGGAACAACTGAAAGTGAAACTTCATCAGTTTTGTCATCAGTCTTGCCTTCACTAGTTGGAGGAATGATGAATAACGCATCTACTCCAGAAGGACAAAGTGGTTTACTAGGAGCTATTTTAGGAGGAAAACACGATGGTAGTATACTTGATAATTTATCTGGCTTTTTGGGAGGAGATGATCATTCTGATGGAGCAAATATTTTGGGACATGTTTTAGGTGGAAACCAAGAAACTGTTCAAAATCAAGTGAGTCAAAATACTGGAGTAAGTTCTAATAAAATAGCAATGATTATGAAAATTGCTGCCCCAATCCTAATGGGATATCTTGCAAAACAAGCACAAGGAAGTGGTTTAAATAATAGTGGAACAACTACAAATGGTGGTGGTTTAGTGGATATTCTTGGTGGATTATTAGGTGGTGGAGCACAACAACAAACACCCACATCTTCATCTATGGGAGGTTCAATTCTAACATCTATGTTAGATCAAGATGGTGATGGGCAACTTGGCTTGGGAGATGCTGTTGCGGCAGCAACCAAAAAAGGTGGACTTGGTGGATTATTCGGTAGTCTTTTTGGCAAAAAATAAACAACTCAAACCATCCATTTTTTCGGATGGTTTTTTATTTAAAATATCATGAAAACACTATTTATTTTTATCGTTGTTTTTATAAGTATTATAAGTTGCAAAACACAAAATTTAACTTCTAACAAGGTTTCTAATGCTATACAAGGTGATACTGTAAAAATTGCTAATAAAGATTTAGAGTATGAAGTAACAATTATTGATGCTGGATTTACTTCTTGGCTTAATAGTCGTGTCTTTCCTAGAAATTATTATTCTGAACCCTATTTAGAGAGTAAAAACAGAGTTTATGTTGCCGAATGGAATAACAGGGTTTTACAACCTATGCGATATGATCCTAAATTATATGAAATGCAAATAAATTATGATAGTAGTATTCATTATGGTTATGAAGTAAATTACTTAATTTATAATTATATGATTTATTTTCAAAATACATATAAACAAAAGTTATTTGGTTTTGTTCCTCCTAGATAATCTTTTATATTTGTTTTAAATTTAAACTTATGAATAAATTAAAAGAACGTTGGGGAATATCTTCAAATTTTCAATTGATTGTTATATTTATAGTTTTTGCCATAAATGGATCTCTTTCTGCTAGAATTTCTTCATTTTGTATGTCTTTTATTGGGCTAAATAAAAACAATTTGCCCTGGTCTTTGTATTACTTATTACTTATTGTTCTAGTAATGCCTTTATATCCTTTTTTACTTATTGTAGTTGGTTTCATTTTTGGGCAGTTCCAATTTTTCTTCACTTTTAGCAAAAAAATGCTCAAAACTATGGGATTAGGTTTTATTTTTAAATAAAAAAAAATCTCGAATTAATCGAGATTTTTTTATTTGTCACTAATATAAAATTATTCTTGCATAGTATGATATACGTTCATTACGTCTTCATCCTCCTCAATTTTTTCTATTAACTTTTCTACATCAGCCATTTGAGCTTCAGTAAGTTCTTTTGTAATTTGTGGAATACGTTCAAAACCAGAAGATAAAATTTCAATTCCTCTTGTTTCTAATTCTTTTTGAATGGTTCCAAAACTTCCAAAAGGAGCGTAAATTAAGATTCCGTCTTCATCTTCAAAAACTTCTTCTGCTCCAAAATCAATTAATTCTAATTCTAATTCTTCTGGATCCATTCCGTTGGCAGGAATTCGGAAATTACAAGTATGATCAAACATAAATTCGACAGAACCTTGTGTTCCCATTGTACCATTACATTTATTAAAATAGCTTCTAATATTAGCAACAGTTCTGTTATTATTATCGGATGCAGTTTCAATTAAAATTGCTATTCCGTGTGGTGCATAACCTTCAAAAAGTATTTCCTTATAGTTTGCTGTATCTTTATCAGTTGCTTTTTTAATAGCACGTTCTACATTTTCCTTAGGCATATTTACTGCCTTCGAGTTTTGTATAACTGCTCTTAATCTTGAATTTGCTTCTGGATTTGGCCCACCTTCTTTAACAGCCATTACAATATCCTTACCAATTCTGGTAAATGCTTTAGCCATTGCTGACCAACGCTTCATTTTTCTTCCTTTTCTAAATTCGAATGCTCTTCCCATTTCTAAGAATGTATTTATATATTTTAATTATAATGCAAAAATAACCTTTTAAAATCTAATTCAAAAGACTTTAAATCTATAACTTATTTTTTATAAAATGGTAATTTAACCACTTTTGCTAATACATCATTTTTTCTAATTCGGATAAAAATTTCGCTATCAACTGTAGAAAATGAAGTAGGTACATAACCTAAACCAATTCCAATATTCATACTTGGAGACATAGTTCCTGATGTAACTACTCCTATTACATTTCCAGTGGCATCAACAATTTCGTAATCGTGACGAGGTACTGCACGCTCTTGCATTTCGAAAGCAACTAGTTTTCTAGAAACTCCTTCTTCTTTTTGTTTTTTCAGGTTAGCCGAATTAGTGAATTCTTTATCAAATTTTGTAATCCAACCCAATCCTGCTTCTAGTGGTGAAGTGGTATCGTTGATATCGTTTCCGTACAAACAGAATCCCATTTCTAAACGTAAAGTATCACGAGCAGCTAATCCAATAGGTTTAATTCCGAAAGGTTTTCCTGCTTCAAAAATTTTATTCCAAATAGCTTCTGCATCTTCATTTTTGAAATAAATTTCAAATCCTCCAGAACCAGTATAACCAGTTGCTGAGACAGTTACATCTTTTAAACCTGCAAATTCTCCAATTTGAAATGAATAATATGGCATGTTTATCAAATCGATGGAAGTTAATGATTGCATCGCTTCCGCAGCTTTTGGACCTTGAATAGCAAGTAATGAGTAACCATCAGAAAGATTTTGCATATCAACACCCAAATCATTATGAGAGGATATCCAGTTCCAATCTTTTTCTATGTTTGAAGCATTTACCACTAACATATAATGATTGTCTGCAATTTTATAAATGATTAAATCGTCTACAATTCCTCCATCATTATTTGGTAAACAAGAATATTGTGCTTTTCCGTCAACTAGTTTTGAGGCATCGTTTGATGTTACTTTTTGTATTAATGCTAAAGCATTTTCTCCTTTCAAGAAAAATTCTCCCATATGAGAAACATCAAAAACACCAACTCCATTACGAACAGTTTCATGCTCTGCGTTTACTCCTTCGTATTGCACAGGCATATTGTAACCTGCAAATGGAACCATCTTAGCTCCTAAACTCTCGTGAATGTGCGTTAATGCTGTATTTTTCATTTTGTTTTGAATGTAAATTTTAGGGTGCTAAAGTATTGATTTTTTATGGAGTGACAAAAAGTGTAAGAAGTAATTTTATTATTGTTTGAATAATATATTTCATTTTCTATTTTTAAGCTATTTATGACAGTATCTATTTTTAAAGTTGTAAATTTAGTATCTAAATTAAAGCGTATGATAGGAGATTTTTGCCAAATTGATAAACAAGAAATTGTCAAAAGATATAAACCTATTGACAAATTTACTCATAAAGGATTGCAAGGTCATGCTTTGATTATTGGAGGAAGTTATGGCAAAATGGGTTCGGTAGTTTTAGCTTCAAAAGCCTGTATAAAGGCTGGAGCAGGACTTGTTACTGCTTATATTCCAAAATGTGGTTATGATATTGTACAAATTTCAGTACCCGAGGTGATGGTTGTCTCCGATGATTATTTTGAGCACATTACAACAATAAATTATGAATTTCAACCACAAGCAATAGGTATAGGAATAGGTATGGGACAAGATCCAGATACTCAACAAGCATTGCACCTTTTTCTTAAAATGAACACGACTCCTTTAGTAATTGATGCTGACGGATTAAATATTCTTTCTCAAAATATTGAATGGTTGTCATTTTTGCCTAAAAAAACAATTCTAACACCACATCAAAAAGAATTAGAGCGATTAATTGGCAAATGGAGTTCGGAAGAAGAAAAGCTTGAAATGGTGAAAAGACTTTGTTTGGAATATGATCTAATTTTTGTTTTAAAAGGAGCACCAACAATTATTGTTGACAATAAATCTACTTACGAAAATACAACTGGTAATCAAGCACTAGCCACTGCTGGTAGCGGAGATGTGCTAACAGGGATTATTACTAGTCTTGTAGCGCAATCTTACAAACCCATTGACGCAGCAATTATTGGTGTTTATTTGCACGGATTAACAGCTGATATTGCGTATCCAGAAGTAAGTTACCAATCTTTTATTGCATCAAATATTATCGAAACTCTCGGGGAAGCCTATTTGCATATTGTTACCTAAGTTTTTTGATTATCCATCCCTTGTTTACAAAGCAAAAAATAAATACTGGTAAAAAATGTTGCATTTTAATTATTGTTTGCGGAATTTTGGAGTCTTAAAAATCTAAAATGAACAATACTCATTATATTACTTCCGATGTTATCTCAATTGAAGATATAAGCCAAATTATTTATGAAAATAAACAAATTGCACTTTCCGAAGAAGCTACATCAAATATCGAAAAATGTCGTGCTTATTTGGATGCAAAAATGCAAAATAACGACAAACCAATTTATGGTATAAACACAGGTTTTGGTTCACTTTGTAATGTTATTATTTCCGATGAAAATTTGTCTAAACTTCAAGAAAATTTAGTAAAATCTCATGCTTGTGGAACTGGTGATGAAGTCCCTCAAGAGATTGTAAAACTAATGTTGTTATTAAAAATACAATCCTTAAGCTACGGACATTCTGGAGTACAATTAAAAACCGTTGAAAGGTTAATCGATTTTTATAACAATGATATTCTACCTATAATATATACGCAAGGTTCACTTGGTGCGTCTGGAGATTTAGCTCCTTTAGCGCATTTATCATTACCATTATTAGGCGAAGGTGAAGTATTTTATGACGGTTTTAGACAACCAGCTCATAAAGTTTTAGAAAAAATGGGATGGAAACCTATCGTTTTGCAATCTAAAGAAGGTTTGGCATTACTTAATGGAACTCAATTTATGAGTGCTTATGGAGTTTATTCGTTAATAAAAATCTCAAAATTATCCTATTTAGCGGATGTTATTGCAGCGATTTCTTTAGAAGGTTTCGATGGAAAAATTGAACCATTTAATGAGTTAATACACATGGTTCGTCCGCACAAAGGACAAATAAATACAGCTCGTCGTTTTAATGATTTATTGGAAGGAAGCCAAATTATATCTCAAGAGAAAATGCACGTTCAGGATCCGTATTCTTTTAGATGTATTCCTCAGGTCCATGGAGCTAGTAAAGATGCTTTCGATTATGCCAGAAAAACATTTAAAACAGAAATAAATTCAGTTACTGATAATCCTAATATTTTTATGGAAAGTGATATTATTATTTCTGGTGGAAATTTTCACGGACAACCTTTGGCTTTAGCTTTAGATTTTCTAGGAATTGCTGTGGCAGAATTAGGCAGTATTTCCGAAAGAAGAACCTACCAATTAATATCTGGTTTACGTGATTTACCTCCGTTTTTAGTGAGTAATCCAGGATTGAATTCAGGATTTATGATTCCCCAATATACAGCAGCGAGTATTGCCAGTCAAAACAAACAATTAGCAACACCAGCAAGTATAGATAGTATTGTTTCTAGCAACGGACAAGAAGATCATGTAAGTATGGGCGCAAATGCTGCGACTAAAACTTTAAAAATTGTCGAAAATTTAGAGCGCATTTTAGCTATCGAATTAATGAACGCTTCGCAAGCCATCGAGTTTAGAAGACCATTACAATCGAGCGATTTTATAGAAATGTTTCTGAAATCATTTAGAGAAGAAGTGCCGTTAGTTACCGAAGATAGAATTTTGCATTATGATATTGAAAAATCTATTTTGTTTTTGAATAGTTTCCAAATAGATGATGCTGAATAATTTAGAAAACCCAAAAATTATTAGCATTTCCGAGAAGAAATTGATTGGAAATAAATTAGAAATGTCTTTTGCAGACGATAAAACCTTTCAGCTTTGGAGTAGCTTTATGCCAAGACATAAAGAAATTCAAAATCGAATAGGAACTCATAAGTTTTCATTGCAAAATTATGGAGAAAACTTTCAATCTGATCCTACAATTCCTTTTGTGAAATGGGCACTTATTGAAGTTTTAAACTATAATTATGTTCCTGAAGCAATGGAAACTTATACTATTAATGAAGGCTTATTTGCTGTTTTTACTTATAATGGTCCTTCAAAAAATGCAGTACAAGTTTTTCAATATATTTATAATGTTTGGTTACCAAATTCTAGTTATGAATTAGATAATCGAGAACATTTTGAAATTTTAGGAGAAAATTATAATCCCCAAGGTAATGCCGAAGAAGAAATTTATATTCCTATAAAACTAAAATTAATTTATTTTAGTTTTATAGGAATATCTACTATTTTAAGATAATTATCTATTGTATAATTAATTTTTTAATTACCGATTTGTTATCTTCTACAACTTTTACCATATAAATTCCTGCAGCCAAATTTAAATTTAGTTGCTCATTATTTTTGTAATTCCCTACATAAACACTTAAACCTGTCATTGAAGAAATTTCAATTTTAGCCTCATTTATTATTCCCGAAATCATAATATAATTTTTAGCCGGATTTGGATACATTACAATTTGTAATTTACTAAAATCTTGTGATGATAAATTTTGATGCCAAGGAATAGTCGTTTTTGTTCCCCAAATATAATCTGCTAAATCAGGATAATCAATAAAAGGATTTCTATTAAGTTGCCAAGTATAAATATAGTTATTTCTATTCATTTCAAAATCATCTGATATATCAGTCATATTCCATTGCAATAACGAAGTTAAATCTCCTATTTGCCCTAAAATTGTATCTACAGGATTTCCATTAACAACATTTAAACCATTATAACGAACTGCCATATAAAACAATGATCTAGCAACATCACCTTTCCAAGTGCCTGGATTTCCTACTGGTCCATTATAATCTACTGCATAATTTCTATTATTTCTAGAAGAATTTTCTTGACCATCAACTGCTCTAATATGATGTGCATCTGCGTGTCCAGTAGAAATATTATCAGGTCCAGGAGTTCCATAAGTATTCCAAACATTTATTCCTTGTGGTGTATTTGTGGTAGCATCTGCAAAACCTCCTCTAGATTGACAATATATATGTTCTCGATTCCATTTTCCTACAATACTATTCCCCGTTTGATAATCTATTTTAGATCGAGGTGTTTCATTATAAATTAACCATACTTGATTACTATTCTCTGGGTTTTGATCTGCAACTTTAAGAATATCATAAATATCTCCATAAACATGAGCATGAATTACTGACGGGTTTGCTATTATATCTTGTAATCCTTGTTTTAAAGCAGCACCAGATAATCCTTCTATTGACGAATAATATCCTACTGGAGCTGTGCTTGTAACTAGTCCGTATGTAGGATTTACTGGGGTTCCGAAAGGTAAAGTCACAAAATTAATATCATTTACCCTAATAATCATATTATTGTTATACAAACTATATCCAGAATCTACGGCGCCAACAACGATTTTCATCTCTTCGTCACCTTCATTAGTTCCGTCATTTAAAACCTGTATTGTTGTGCTTCCAACTGTTCCACCAACAGGTATAGTCACCGAAGTAGTTCCAGAATAATCTGCAATTGTAAAAGCACCGTTATTTAAAGAAAAATAGACTACTAAATCACTTCCAGTAACTACGCTTGTTGATGTAAAAGTAACAGTAAGTGATTGTCCTTCTGTTATTCTAGATGTACTAGTTGTTAATCTCAAATAAGTTAATACAATTCCAGAACCATCATTATTCATACCTGGGGTTGGTGCTTTTACTTCATAAGTCCCATCGTTTTTCCTTTGAATAGATTGTGAGGCTGACAAAGAATTTAGATTTTCATTAACGCAAGTAGTCAGCCCTAAAATTGTCATCAATGCCGTTGGTTGTGTCGATGCACTATTAGAATTAGCCAATGCGTCTATCAAACCATTTGCATGTGCTGTTGTACCTATTGGAAAATCCGTAGCATCTCCTAGATAAAGCCCTACAGCATCTGGTCCGTTCTGAATCGTTGTAACTGGAATAAGAAATGCTGGAGTTGGTGAAACTTGTGGGTTTCCAAAATGAATAATTCCATTTACATCTGTTGAATATCCATCTAAATCAAGAGCATAATAACTAGCAGTTCCCGAATAGGGACTTGTACTACTTGCATTATAAAAAACCAAAACATAACCATCTAACGGTAAATTTGGTGTGACAGATTTTAGTTCTATAAACTCTAAAACATCGGTGCTTGGTGTATCTGGATCTAATTCGTTAATCACAACTTGAGAAAATGCAGCATTACAAAATAGCAGCAATAAGAGTATTTTTTTTATCATTTTAAGTAAAATTTGGGATTGCAATATATCAAAATTTAAGTACGTGAAAACATTTAAAATAAAATGTTTTCAACACGCAACCATTACAAGTTTAATCTATCTAATATAGATAAGTATTTATAATACATAAAGTTAGCAATTATTTTTTGATTTTATTTTAAAAATTGATTTTTAATTTTCTAAAAAAATATTAATTATGTTACATTGCATACAAATTATATAAAATTGACTCAAAACTTAAATTTTTCTTTTAAAACTCTTCTATTATTTGTTTGTTTATTCATAACAACTAAGTATTATGGACAACAACAAACTAAAATTATTGTTGTTTTAGATGATATTTCACATGTTTTGAATGTTAAACAGTCTATACAAATTACAAATAACTCTAATAAATCTATTTCAAAATTAGTCTTAAACGATTGGAATAACGCCTATTCAAGTAAATATTCACCACTTGGTAAACGTTTTTCTGACGAATACACAAGGGCTTTTCATTTAGCAGCTGATAACGATAGAGGAAATACTACGATTACAAAAATGTTTATAAATGATTCTCTTGCAACATGGAATCGAATCGAAAATCATATTGATATTATTGAAATTCAATTAAAACAAAGCTTACAACCATCAGAATCTGTAACTGTAGAAACTGAATATTCTTTAAAAATTCCTAACTCAAAATTTACTCGTTTTGGATATGAAAACGGGAGATATTATTTAAAAAACTGTTTTTTATCCTTAGCACGATTATCTAATGATGGAGAATTTGCATATTACAGTAACGAAAATATAGAAGATATTGCAAATGCAACTTACGAAAATATCGATATTAGTTTTACAATTCCTAAAAATCAAGAGCTTACTACCGATTGTGATTTTATAAATCAAACTGAATCAGAAAGCACCAAAACAATCGAGTATAATGCAAAAAACAGAACTGAAATTCAATTAGCAATTGAAAAAAAGAACAGCTACGAAAGTTTTAAAAATGACCAAATTGAAGTTGAAACAAATTTATCAGATTCTAGATTAAGTGGTATTCAAAAAGCAATTGTGATAGATAAAATTGTAAATTATGTTTCCGATAATTTAGTCAAACTTCCTGAAAAAAAAATAATGGTTTCTCAAGCTGATTACGAAAGAAATCCTTTTTATGGATTAAATCAATTGCCTGCTTTTATTAGCCCATTTCCTAATGATTTTTTGTATGAAATAAAATTTTTGAAAGCATATTTATACAATTACTTGAAATCATCATTAAAAATTGACCAAAGAAAAAACAGCTACATATTTGATGCAATTCAGGTGTACATAATGATGAAATATATCGATGAAAATTATCCTGAATTAAAAATGTTAGGCAACCTTTCTAAATATAGGATTCTAAAAGGTTATAATTTAGTAAATGCAAATTTTAATGAGCAATATAAGTACTTGTACTTGCTTATGGCTAGAGATAATTTAGATCAACCTATTGGAGAATCTAAAGAAAGTTTCATCAAATTTAACGAGCAAATTGCAGGGAAATATAAAGCTGGATTAAGTTTTAAATATTTAAACTCAGTTCTAAAAGATAGTACTGTTGAAAATAGTTTTAGAGAGTTTTTAGTCCTAAATCAAAAAAAACAAACTACTTCTTCCGATTTTGAATCTATTTTGAAGAAAAAATCAAATCAAAATATCGATTGGTTTTTTTCTGATTTAATTAATTCAAGAAAAATTATCGATTATAAATTTGGTAAATTAGACAAAACTAAAGACAGTATTTCTGTAACCATAAAAAATAATTCTAACTCGACAGTTCCTATAACTATAACTGGATTAAAAAATAAAGAAATTGTTTTCACACAATGGTTATACAATATAAAAAATGATACAACATTTGCACTTAGCAGAAATATTGTAGACAAATTAGTTTTAAATTATAACAACAATATTCCTGAGTTTAATTCTAGAAACAACTACAAATCTCTAAAAGGTTTTTTATCTCTTAACAGACCTTTGCGACTTAATTTTTTTAAAGATTTAGAAAATCCTGCTTATAATCAAATTTTTTACGTTCCAGAAATTACTTATAATCTATATGACGGAATAATTACATCATTAAGTTTACACAATAAATCATTTATAAACAGAACTTTTATATACGATATAAATCCTAGTTTTTCTACAAGAACAAAATCATTTACTGGATCTGGTGTAGTTTCATTCAAACAACAATTTAGAGATCAAAAATTATATGAAATTAGATACGGACTAAGTGGTTCCTATTTCCATTATATACAAAATGCAGCTTATCTAAAAATAAACCCTGTATTACAATTTAAATTTAGAGATTCAGATTTGAGAAGTAATAAAAGACAATATCTTACTTTTAGAAATGTTTTTGTAAACAAAGATGAAGCTCCTATTACCAGTACAACAAGTGCTACAACAAGAAATTCGCCTCTAAGTTATTCTGTTTTTGACACAAGATATACTATAAATAACTCAGAAATTTCTAAAGGTTTTGGTTTTGGAACCGATTTACAATTTGCAGGAGATTTTGGTAAAATTTCAACTGAAATTGCTTACCGAAAACTTTTTGAAAATAATTACCAATTTAGTTTAAGATTGTATGCAGGTACATTTTTATACAAAAATACCACCACCGAATTTTATAGTTTCGGATTAGATAGACCCAAAGATTATTTATTCGATTATAATTATTATGGTCGTTCTGAAAGTACAGGATTGTTTAGCCAAGAAATAATAATTGCCGAAGGAGGTTTTAAATCTAAATTTTCAAATCCTTATGCCAATAAATGGATGACAACTATTAATGCATCATCATCTATATGGCATTGGATAGAAATGTATGGAGATATTGGTTTGTACCAAAACAAAGGACAAAAAACTCAATTTGTATATGATAGTGGTTTGCACCTTGATCTAGTTCCTGGTTATTTCGAACTATTTTTACCCGTATATTCTAGTAATGGATTTGAAATGGGGCAAAAAAATTATCAAGAAAAAATTCGCTTTATAGCTACATTTAATCCTAAAACACTTATTGGGCTTTTTACACGCAAATGGTTTTAATATTTCATTGTTTTGATTTTATTTTTAAACAAAAATCATCAAAAGTTGATATTAAAAACATATAATATAATTTTATCTTTATAATTAATAAAAAAATTATCAATACTTCAATAATATTTTTCATTACATTTATACAACATAACTAGTTTTTACTTAAATTTGTCATTATTACATTTCGAATTTATGATACAAGTAGAAGAAAAACAGCCTTTAACTTTTGAAGATTTCAAAACCGAAGTTATACATGATTATACAATAGCCACAATAAGTCGCGAATGCAGTTTGTTAGGAAGACGTGAAGTTTTAACTGGTAAGGCCAAGTTCGGGATTTTTGGTGATGGTAAAGAAATTCCACAATTAGCGATGGCAAAAGCTTTCAAAAATGGAGATTTTCGTTCGGGATATTATCGTGATCAAACCTTTATGATGGCGATTGGTCAAATGACAATGCAACAGTTTTTTGCAGGATTGTACGGTCATACCGATTTGGCTCATGATCCTATGAGTGCTGGTCGCCAAATGGGTGGTCACTTTGCTACACATTCATTAGACGAAAACGGAAACTGGAAAAACCTAACACAACAAAAAAATTCGAGTGCAGACATCTCTCCGACTGCTGGGCAAATGCCTCGTTTATTAGGATTAGCACAAGCATCAAAAATATATAGAAATGTAACTGGTATAGACCAAACTAACTTTTCTGAACAAGGAAATGAAGTTGCTTGGGGAACTATAGGAAATGCCTCAACTTCTGAAGGTTTATTCTTTGAAACCATCAATGCTGCTGGTGTTTTACAAGTACCAATGGTCATGAGTGTTTGGGACGACGAATACGGAATTTCGGTTCATGCACGTCATCAGACAACCAAAGAAAATATCTCGGAAATATTAAAAGGTTTCCAACGTGATGAAGAAAATAAAGGTTACGAAATTCTAACTGTAAAAGGTTGGGACTACCCTACTCTAGTAGAAACCTATCAAAAAGCTTCAGCAATTGCTCGTGAGCAGCACGTTCCTGTACTAATTCATGTTCGTGAACTAACACAACCTCAAGGACATTCAACTTCTGGATCACACGAGCGTTACAAAAATGCCGAAAGACTAGAATGGGAAGGCGATTTCGATTGCTTACGCCAAATGAAATTGTGGATGATAGAAAATAATATCGCTACTGCTGATGAAATTGAAACCATAGACAATCAAGCTAGAAAAGATGTTTTAGAAGCCAAAAAAGCAGCTTGGACAGCTTTTGTAACTCCAATTAAAGAAGAAAGAGACGAATTAGTTTCTTTACTAAATACGATTACAAATGCTAGCGAGAACAAAGTTTTCATAGAAAAATATGCTAACGATTTGGCAGGAATAAAAGAGCCAATAAGAAAAGATAGTATTACAACAGCTCGTAAAATTTTACGATTAATCGTCAAAGAAAGCGGAAAATACCAACTAGCAACTTGGATTACTAATTATACCAATAAAATACAACCAAAATTTAGCTCTCACCTATTCTCACAATCAGATAAAAATATATTTTCTGTAAGTGAAGTTTTACCAACTTATGATAATACTGCCGAAGAAGTAGATGCTCGTTTAATTTTACGCGATAATTTTGATGCTATTTTTACAAAATATCCAGAAAGCTTAATTTTTGGGGAAGATGCAGGAAATATTGGTGATGTAAACCAAGGTTTAGAAGGAATGCAAGAAAAATACGGCGAACTTCGTGTTGCCGATGTTGGTATTCGTGAAGCTACCATTTTAGGTCAAGGAATAGGAATGGCAATGCGTGGTTTGAAACCAATTGCCGAAATTCAATATTTAGATTATTTGCTTTACGCCATACAAATCATGAGCGACGATTTGGCTACGCTACAATATAGAACTGCTGGTCGTCAAAAAGCACCACTTATTATTCGTACTCGTGGTCACCGTTTAGAAGGAATCTGGCATTCAGGTTCTCCTATGGGAATGATTATTAACGCGATTCGTGGTATTCACGTTTTGGTTCCAAGAAACATGACTAAAGCAGCTGGTTTTTACAACACTTTGTTAGAGACTGATGAGCCTGCTCTTGTAGTTGAATGTTTGAATGGTTACCGATTAAAAGAAAAAATGCCAACCAATTTAGGAGAATTTAAAACACCTATTGGTGTGGTGGAAACTATTAAATCTGGAAACGATATCACTCTAGTTTCATACGGATCGACTTTAAGATTAGTTGAACAAGCTGCAAAAGAGTTATTAGATGCAGGAATTGATGCCGAAATAATAGACATACAATCGTTATTACCATTTGATGTGAATCACGATATCGTAAAATCACTAACCAAAACGAATCGTTTGTTAATTATAGATGAAGACGTTCCAGGTGGTGCTTCTGCTTATATTTTACAACAAATTATCGATGAACAAAAAGGATATATGGTTTTAGACAGTCAGCCAGAAACATTAGCTGCAAAAGCACACCGCCCTTCTTACGGAACTGATGGTGATTATTTCTCGAAACCATCTGTAGAAGATATTTTTGAAAAAGTATATGCGATGATGCATGAAGCGAATCCTAATAAGTTTCCAAGTTTGTACTAAAAATTAGAATTATAAAACGCCGAACAAATTGATTTGTTCGGCGTTTTTTTATGTATTAGGTTTTGAAATAAATAGTAAAAATCGTGGTTGACAGTAGCTTTTTTTATGCGTTAAAAAGTTTGTTTCTTTTAATTTCTTCTCCTTTTCTTATTTTTAGTGCATGATAGGAACTTGGCACATCATGCGTCCATTTAGGCAATAATAGTATAATTAGAATTACATCTAAATGCGCTATAAATCCAACAATAACACAAGTGTAATAATAAATTCCTGCGTTATTAAATCCTATTAAAGCTGTAAAGGCGACTAATAAGGTTATTCCCCAAAGTTTAGATAAAATTGCGTGTGTACAAGTTTCTTTTTTAAATTTTGCAAAGCTTATAATGTAACATAAAATTTCCATAAATAATATTGTCCAAACTCCAATTAAGTTTTCTCGCAATATTTCATTTCTTAAAAGCCAAGTTGAGATTCCAATTGATAACCAAAATATCATATCAGTTTGGCTGTCCAATCTTCTTAATTTTTCATCTGATATATTTTGCTTTCTTGCTATAATTCCATCAAATATATCTGTTAATAATCCTACATACATTAGAATTAAAATATATGAGGATGCTTTTTCTCCATAAAGATAAGTTATAAGTAAAATAATTGGGGCAAAACAAAATCTAATTAAAATCAGTAATTTTGGTATATTCATTTTTGATAACATTCTTCTTTTTTTGGTGAAATTACTACCAATTTTCCTAGGTTTTATAACAATTTTAGATCAAAAAAACCAAAATTTTAATTTTGTAATGATCTCGAACATACAAAACCAACTTTATAATAAGTGCAAAACCCGAAATAGCGTAAAACCTGTATTAGCGGTAGTTATTTCTTTTTTTAACGCGAAAAGCCATTTACAAATATATGTAAATGGCTTTTCGAATTAAAGATGTTTTTATTAGAATTTACCGTTGTTGTTTTTCCAACTTTCTTTTGCTGGAATTTCCTCAATTGTATCCCAATGTTCTGCAATTTTACCATTTTCTACTCTGAATAAATCATAAAAAGAACAGTGTTTTCCACCAAGTTGCCCTTCACTTGCTACTAAAACAAAATTACCTTCGCCCAAAACTTTATGAACCGTATCATACTTCATAGTAATTCCTTGTTTTGCCCATTCTCCTAATGCCTTTCCTAATCCAGAAAGTCCGTCACCGATTTGAGGATTGTGTTGTATGTAGTTATTCCCATCATAATATCCTTGTAATTTTTCCATTTTTCCATTTACCAAAATGTCGTTCACAAAACTGCTTACTATTTTTTTATTTGCTTCGGTTTTGTCAAGGTCTTTTATTTCAGCTGTCCCATCAATCATTGTATGTCCACTTGGATTTGGTTTTGCTATTTCTTGCAAATTATCCCAATGTTCTACAATTTTACCATCTTCAAATCTGAAAATATCAAATCCAATTTTTGGTCCGAAGAAATTATATTCTGTATGAGCAAATACAAAATCACCATCTTGAAAAGCACGAACTGTGCTTGCTTTTGCAGAACCTTTTGGTAATGCTTGCAATACAGCACCAAAACCAGCAAGTCCCTCGCCAACAGCTAAATTATGCTGAATATATTTGTTTGGATTGATGTAAGCAACAGGTTCTGATGCTCCTGTTTCGATTGATTTTAGCAATTCTACTACTTTTAACTTGTTGTCCATATTTGTATTATTTATTTGAGTTAATTTTCCTTTTAAATTGATGAAATTGTGGTCTGGTGTTGTAATGTTTGTATAAACAGTTTGTTTTTCAAAATCCTCTAAATGTGTAACCGTTGTCCCCGATTTTTCTTTCCAAGTTACCATATATACATTGGGGCGAATTTCGGTTTTTTGTATTTTTACAGTTTCAATTGCTCCTAATTGCGAATTATTGAAGGCACGCCAGGTTAATTGGGTTTCGCTTTCAAAATTAAGTTCAAAAGCAAATTCACCAAAATCTGCCTTAAACTTATTTCCAATTACTTGAATGTGTCTATGCTCCATTTTTAGATTATTTTTAGATTTTACAATAGACTTGTTTTGTGCTTTTGCTGTAGATAATCCAAGTCCTAAAATTATCGTTGCACCTAAAATTATTTTGTTCATTTTGCTTTGTTTTTAATTACAATGCAAAGGTGTAACGAACCATTAAAATGGAAAAGGTAAAAATGTGACTTTGAATGATACTTTTACGCCTATGTATTTTTTTCTCTAAACTCTGTTGGCGTAACTGAGGTGTGTTTCTTAAAGTATTTGATAAAATTAGTAGGCTCTTCAAAGCCTAAATGAAATGCAATTTCCTTAACACTTTCTGTTGTATGTGCTAAAATTCTCTTGGCTTCTAAAAGAATTCGGTTGTCTATTATTTCTTTTGGTGTTTTTCCTAAAACCTTTGATGTTGCTTGGTTTAAGCGTTTTTCTGTGATAATAATTTGTTTGGCGTAGAAATTCACCTGCTTCTGATTTTTATAGTTTGCTTCCAAAAGGTCTTTGAATATCAATACATAATCAAGATCTGCACCTTTTTTTATTTCAGTAAAGTTTTGTTTTCTTCTTTCTCTTTCAGAATAAAGTAGCAAATTATGAAGTAAGTTTTGTAAAATGTCGAATTGTGAATTGTCTTTATCATTTAGCAATTCGTCAGTTATTTGTTGAAACAATTCGCTAAATATTTTTAATTGGTTTTGTACTTGAATTTGAGAAATAGTAAACAAGTCATTAAATAAAATAGTTTCTTTTAAATATTTTATGTCGTTTTCTGTTTTGCAGAAAAATCTATCTGTAAACAAAATAGCTTTTCCGTCAAATTTAGTTTTGTTGTCAAACCGTTGAACGGTATCTTTGTTTATGAACAATAAAGTATTAGGGCTTATTGTTATTGGGTTAAAGTCCACCATATGTGTTGGATTTCCTTTTTGAAACCAAATAACATGATAAAAATTTGCTCGGTGAGTTGATGTTAAAATGTCTTCAAATTCTGTGTATAGTTTAGCTAAATCTACAATCTCAAATTCTTGTAAAAGCCCTGGTTTGAAGTCGTATTTTATGATGTCTGTTTTCATTTTCAGGATGTTGCACTACAATTACCGCTAGCGACAAGCGCCATTTCACTCTAACTTACAAATATACGCACCTAATCCAATATTTTAAATACTTATTTATATGAATCATTCTTCTTTTTAAAATAATTATAAAACATGCTTAATTGTTAAAATATGTTAAATAAATATATTTTAAAACCATAAATAATTTTACAGCGTATATGTGAATATAACAAATTAATTATATTATGAAAACACAAAAATTTTTATCGGTTGCAATTTTAGGATTGGCATTAGTATTAGGAACAAGTACTTACGCACAAAAAGCAGTAACAGTTGGTGGTGCGCCAATGTATCCTGCTAAAAACATTATCGAGAATGCTGTAAATTCTAAAGACCACACTACCCTAGTCGCTGCAGTAAAAGCTGCTGGTTTGGTAGAAACTTTATCTGGTAAAGGACCATTTACAGTTTTTGCTCCAACAAATGAAGCTTTTTCTAAATTGCCTGCTGGAACTGTTGAGACTTTAGTAAAACCAGAAAATAAAGCCATGTTACAAGGTATTTTAACATACCATGTTGTATCTGGTAGAATAGACAGTAAAATGATTGCTGCAGCAATAAAAGCAGGTAACGGAACTGCTGTTTACACCACTGTGCAAGGAGGTAAAATTACTTGTAAAATGATGGGAAAAAAATTAGTTATTACCGATGAAAAAGGAAATAAATCGACTGTTACAATCGCTGATGTTTACCAATCTAATGGGGTGATTCATGTTGTAGATACTGTTATAATGCATAATTAATCCCAAAAAATTATCTATCTATATTAAAAAAGATCCCGTTAATTCGGGATCTTTTATTTTTCGTATAGTTCTATTGGTAAATTATCTGGGTCTGTAAAAAAAGTAAAATTTTTATTCGTTATTTCATCTATCCTAATGGGTTCGGTTATTATATTTTTATCTTTCAAAATTTGAATAGATTCTTCGATATTCTTGACTTCAAACGCAATATGTCTTAATCCTGTAGATTCTGGATTTGTATTTCTTTTAGGCGGATTGGGAAAAGAGAATAATTCGATAAGATAAACTCCATTTAAAGATAAATCAAGTTTAAAAGATTTTCTTTCTGCTCTGTATATTTCGTTTTCAATTTTAAAACCTAAAATTTCGGTATAAAATTTTTTAGATTTTTCATAATCATTACAAATTATCGCAATATGATGTAATCTTTCTATTTTAATCATTCCTTTCTTTAATTTTTATAATAACACTAACGTTATAATCTTTTTAGATGTTGCTGTAAATTTAATTAAAAGTTTAAAATCACAATTATATAAAACCTGCTTTTAAATAAAAAGTCCAGTAATAGAAAACATTACTGGACTTTTTATTTAAAGTTGGCTGCTATATTAATACACCTCCTGAAACTTCTATTCTTTGTGCATTTATCCATTTTGCATCTTCTGTGCATAAAAAAGCAACTACACCACCTATATCATCTGCTAATCCTACACGACCTAAAGCTGTTATTGAAGAAATATGATTATTTAAGTCGGTATTGTCTCTAACTACGCCTCCGCCAAAATCTGTTTCTATAGCTCCTGGTGCTACAACATTTACTCTAATTTTTCGATCGCCAAATTCTTTTGCTTGGTATTTTGTTAAGGTTTCGATAGCGCCTTTCATTGAAGCGTATGCTGAATAACCTGCAAAAGCAAATCGTGTTAGCCCTGTTGAAATATTTACAATTCCGCCTCCGTCATTTATAAATTCTAAGGCTTTTTGAGTTAAAAAAAATGGGCCTTTAAATTGAATCTTCAATAATTCATCAAATTGTTCTTCGGTTGTAGTCGAAAAATTATTGTAAATACCAATGCCCGCATTATTAATTAAAAAATCAATTTTTTCAGCATTAAATTTTGTAACCAATTCATTTTTAACATTATTAAAGAAGTTATCGAAAGTATTAGTTTCTGTAATATTTAATTGAATTGAGGTTGCTTTTTGTCCAATTTTTTTAATTTCATCTACAACAATATCAGCTTCTGCTTTTTTAGTACTGTAAGTAATTATTACGTCTATACCTTTTTGGGCAAGTTTTATTGCCATATCTTTTCCAAGTCCTCTACTTCCTCCTGTTACTAATGCAATTTTACTTTGTGTCATTTTTTACTTTTTAAGTTATTTTGATAAGGCAAAGTTAAATCGATACTTGCTTTTAAAAATGGTGATAGTTTCAGTTTAAATGGTGAGCATTTCAGTTTTTTTATTTCTTTGAGTTTGCATATAATCTTCTCTATATTTTTTAGGTGTCATATTAGCAAATTTTTTAAAGAACTTAGTAAAGTTTGAAGGATCATAAGTTAGTAATGTTGCAATTTGGCTAATTGAATTCTCGTTTTTTTCTAGCATTGATTTCGAAATATTCAATATTTTTTCTTCAAAATAATAGCAAGGATGATTCCCTGTTGTAAGCTTGACAGTATTGCTTAAATGCGTTGGATGAATGTGCATAATATTTGCAAAATCTCTAATTTCATACATTATTGTCTTTCTCCCTTCTACAATATCCAACAAATGTTTATCTAATTCATTTAGATATTCTGTTGTTATATCATGTTGTCTTGAGAATTCCTTTCTTTCTGTATTCATATTTTTTTTACATTAAATTATTTGAATTATATATCATTTGTCCTAATCTAGTTTGTAAAACGCAATATCATTTTTTAGGTTTAGATCCCATATAAAAGGTTAATTTACTCCCAGCTGTAATATCACTGTGATTGATGAACAAAGTGGACAATGGTTTGCCATTTAGCTCTATTCTTTGAACATAAATATTATTTTCTTTTTGATTAATCACCTCAATAGTAAACGTTTTACCATTTTCTAAAGTCAACACTGCATTGTTTACCAAAGGAGATCCAATAGCATATTCCGTAGAACCTGGAGCAACAGGATAAAACCCTAATGAAGAAAAAAGATACCAAGCACTCATTTGTCCGCAATCATCATTTCCTCCTAGCCCGTCAGGTGTTGGTTTGTATTGCATTTGCATAATTTTTCGAACTTGATATTGGGTTTTCCAAGGTTGGTTTGTCCAATTGTAAAAATAAGCAACATGATGTGCGGGCTCATTTCCATGAACATAACCACCAATTATTCCTTCTCTGGTAATATCTTCTGTTTCTGCAAAAAACGAATCTGGCAAATGCATAGAGAACAAAGTATCTAAACGAGATGCAAAAGCGGTTTTACCACCCATTTTAGCAATCAATTCAGATGGATTATGCGGAACAAAAAAGCTGTAATTCCAACTATTTCCCTCAATAAATCCTTGACCATTGGTAGATAATGCATCGAAATTGTCTTTAAAAGTTCCATTTGCCAGTTTCGGCTGCATAAATCCTGTTGCTGAATTGTAATTGTTTTTCCAATTATCAGAACGTTTTATAAATTCATCATAAATGTCTTGCTTGTTTAACTTTTTGGCTATTTGAGCAATACACCAATCATCGTAGGCATATTCTAAAGTATTAGAAACCGAAATTCCGCTTTTTTCAGCAGGAATAAAACCCAAATCTATATAAGAACCAATACCTTCATAATTTCGATGTCTGGCTGTCGTAACACAAGCGTTCATCGCTTCATTGGCATCGCCAGTGTAAACATCTTTCATTATTGCATCTGCAATTACCGAAACACTATGATAACCGCTCATACACCAATTATCGTTAGAGTAATGAGACCAAATAGGCAACATGTGCAAAGCGCTCTGATTGTAATGTGCCATCATCGACTTCACCATATCATTATTTCGGGAAGGCTGAATGATATTAAAAAAAGGATGCAAAGCACGGTAGGTATCCCATAAAGAAAACGTACTATAATTAACAAAACCATTAGTAGTATGAATATCTTGATCCAAACCTTTGTATTGTCCGTTTTCATCGTTATAAACAGTGGGGTTTATGAAGGTGTGGTACATAGCAGTATAAAAATTTACCTTGATATCTTCCGAAGCTTCAATTTTTATTTTATTGAGTTCTGTATTCCATGTTTTTTGAGCATCGAATTTTACTTTTTCAAAATCCCAACCTTTTATTTCGGCTTGCATATTCTCTAATGCATTTGCTTGACTTACGGACGAAAGGGCAAATTTTATTTTAATTTTTTCCAACTCTTCGGTTTTAAAATCAAAATACATGCGAATCTTTTTCCCTGCTATTTCGGGAAAATTTTTAGATTGGTCAAACTTTCCCCAAAATCCTCGGTATGGTTGTTTTCCATCATAATTTTTTTGTCCATAATTGATAAATGGTTTCGAAAATGACATCGCAAAATATACAGTACGGGTTCGTGCCCAACCATTTGTTTGACGGTAACCAGTAAGCAACGTATCGTTTACCATTCGTACATAAGTCCAAACATCCTTTTCCTCATAATTATAAATGCCAGCCATTAAATCTAATATAATGTGACTTTCGTCCGATTTTGGAAAAGTATATTGATGCATTCCGACTCTTGTTGTTGCAGTCATTTCGGCAATGATATTGTCGTCATCGAGTTTTACTTTGTAATAGCCCGCTTCGGCAATTTCGTTAGAATGAGAAAATGTCGATCTATAACCACTTTTCGGATTCGAAGCCGTTCCAGGATTCAATTGTAGTTTCCCTTGTGTTGGCATAATTAAGAAATCACCAAGATCAGAATGTCCTGTTCCGTTAAGATGGGTGTGGCTGAAACCTACAATAGTTTTGTCTTCGTATTTATATCCAGCACAATATTTATATACTTCGCCGTTGTATTTTCCGTTCAATTCGTAAGAAATCGTATCTGTTTCGGGGCTTAATTGTACTGCTCCAAATGGGACAGTTGCTCCAGGATAAGTATGTCCCATTTTTTCGGTGCCAATAATGGGTTTTACATATTTAACTAAGTTTTGCTGTGCATAATTAAAGTTAAAAAGAAGTAAAAAAATAGCAAATTGTAAGTATCTCATTATATCTAAAAATATTAAACATGAATTAAGGAAGTTGAAAAATTTTGTTTAATCATTGAATCAAAGATACAAAAACAATCTTTTTGCTTTGAATAATCTACAAAGGCGGAAAATTAGTCTTAGGATTATTATTTTTTTCAATATTTTTATTCTACACGGTTTCCATTTTGGGTTGCTTGTAACGTTTTACTGTTTGCATAAGTTTGGGTTTAATTTACAAAAACTTTCAACAATGACTTAATTTAAAAGATTTAAATTAAGCAACAATAGCATAAAAATTAATGACTATCTAATTTTCTTTCTTTGGAAAATTACCAATTTTAAAAAACATATTTAATATTCCTAATACTATCCCCGTTCCTATTCCTGTTGCTAAAGATTTTAATAACAACTTAGTTATTGCTTCGCTATTTGAAAGATCAATATCAAATAATCCATAAACGAATATTCCTGCAAAAAGGCCAGCAGAAATTGATAAAAATGTTACTTTAAAATAAAAAAAATTGTTCATTGTCGTATAATATTTTTTTAGTTTATGATTAATTTCTTTTTTAGATTTTTCTTTAAATTTTTGTTTTCTATATCGAGATAGTAAACGCCACTTTCTAAATATTCTAATTCAATGTATTGATCGGATGTTAAATCAATTTCTCTTGTTATAATTTTTTGTCCTAACGTATTATACAAATTTAAATAAGATATACCTTCTAATAAATTACTTGATTTAATTACAAAAAAACCGTTAGATGGATTTGGATAAATATTAAGTTCACTAAATGAAAAATTTTCGGTAGCAAGGCCTAAAGGATTAAATTTAGTAACAAAACCATTACCTAAAACAAAAGAATTATGATTAGGATTAATACTCATATTTGGTTGAAAACTACCAGATGTAGAAATGTTATTTTGGCTATAAGTTTCTCCTACCATATAAAATATATCATCATTTACAGGTACAATACTTCCGTATTCCTCAGCTTTATTTCCTCCAAAAAAACTACCCCAAATTGGAAGTCCATTCTCAGAAAATTTCATCATAAATAAATCGCCATTGCCTTGATTATTTAATTGATATGAGTTTATATTATTTATAAAACCATTACTATACGATAAGCCACTAAAATAAAGAGAATTATTATTTAAAGTAAAATTAGATTGAATAGAACTTTCTTCATAATCATTTCCGCCAATATAAGTACCCCAAATAGGAACCAGATTTGAATTAAATTTTCCTAAATACATGTCCTGAATACCATTAAAAGTATTTTGAAATGCGTTTGAACTTACTAAATTGGTATCTACAAAAGCACTTCCAGAAACATCTCCTAATAGGTAAGTATATCCATCTTGGCTGACAATATGTGTAATTGACAAATTGCTATTTCCTAAATAAGTGCTATAAATTCGTTGTGCTGTTGTGGCATTAAATTTTGAAATTATTTGGGTTGATGGAGTTTGCTGATAGGCTCCTGAAGTGTAATAATAGCCATCATAAGCTGCAAGTGTTGTTTCTTGTCTTGCAAATGAAACTAGCAATTGGTCATTATCATAGCTAATAGCTTGTGGTATCGTTAAACCACAATATGTGGCCCATTGCATTTGCCCTTGATTATTGAGTTTAAATAAATAGCCATTATTATAATTTTGCCCTGTATTACTATCAATTTCTGTTATGAAGTTGGGTTGAAACGTACCATTTGTTGTAATGGAGTTGTTAATATTTGTATAGGATGAGGCATATATATTGCCAAGACTATCTAAAGTAAAAATGCCAAAAATAGTTGTAGGAAGGTAAGTAAGCCAATTGATACTGAAATTTACATTTAACTTTGCTATAATGGCTTTTGTAGGTTCATTATTTAATGCAGGTAATGGACTTGACATCCATACGCCAGCAGTTCCTATGTTGGTTTGCGTACTAGTTCCAGAAATTAATATTTCATCATTTCCATTTATTTTTATCATTATTATTTCTATTGGTAAATAAATAGATTCTAAAAGGTTACCATTAGGAGAAAATTTTGCAATAATGGATTGATTTGAATTCGATCCAGATGGACTTACAATAGTAGAGTTATATAAATAGGCTGGGTTTGTAGTAGTCGCAAACTGGTTATAGTAAAATTGATCTTGCAATGCATTTACACTACCTCCTATGATAAGACCCGCTACAATTATATTGTCATTTGAATCAATGACACTGTTTACAATGCGTGTACCTTGCCCACCAAAATAAGTCGCCCAATTTTTTTGATAATTGTTATTTGATTGAGCTAGACTAAATAAAAAAGAGAATAGATTTAATATTAAAAGTGTGCTTTTCATAGCTTTAATTATTTTAAAAATAAAGAGTCAAATTAGCTGTTTTAGAACCAACTACGACATAAAAAACATTCATAATTATTTGTTTTTTAAATTATTAACTACACAAATTTAATAAAAAAAATATTACTTGATTATTAAAAGCTTACATAACGTTCTGAAGCTAGATGAGGTTTGTGAAAAAGTATGTCTTAATTTTAGGTTTAAGACTGGACTTTAAAGTACAAACCCAATTTTAAATTTTTCCCTAAAGCCCGACTTGCTCAAAACCTCTGTTAACTACTGATATTGTTTTTAGCAAGTTCGGTTATGTATTTCTTTAATTTTTCTAATTCAGTTTTTTCGAAATCAATTGGTCCAATTATATCAATAGCAAACTTTTCAACTTCATCGTCATTCATTTCTATAATAACTTTGAAAGAAGAATCATTTTGATAAATTAAATTTTCCTGTATATTTTTCCCAATAGAATTGTCAAACTCAAAACAAGCTTTTTTGAGATTAGGATATTGAGAATTTATTCTTTTTACTTTTTCATCCAACTTTAACTCAACCTTTAATTTTTCCATAATTTCATTTATTATTGGACTAAAAGCAAATTCATTCAGTTCGTATGGATCTCTATCGGAATACTTAATTTTATTGAGTAATTTGTTGAGTAAATATAATTCTAAGGAATTAAATATTTTATATATTTTGTTTTGTTCGTTATTTTTGGTCTACTTGTAGTTAACTCACAAATATACACATCTAATACTAAAACAAAGATACTTCAGTATTTATTTAGTTCACATGCTTTTTATACCAAAACCTATTAATTTTCGTTAGTATTTAAAAGCGTGATGATGAAAAAGACAATCCTAATTATTACTTTGGTTTTACTATATGGTTGTAAGACTCAGAAAACAGGAACTTCCTCTACTGGAGAAGATCTTATTTTAGAGAAATCGATTGTTATTGTAAACCCAAATGAGGTCGATGCAGTGATTAAAAACAGAGCTTACGATTTGGGTTCAAGGTTGTTGGAATCGTGTAATACTTCTAGATTTAAACCATTTTCTAGTGAAGAAGCTACCGATAAGGTGATACAAAATGCAACGCCAAAAATATTATCTGAAACTTGTAAAAAAATTAATTTTAGAAACGGAAAATTCATTTCTCTAGATTTAATAGATGTAAAACATGACGAAATTAATGAGCAATATATTTTTAAGTATAATATTAATTACGAAAAAAAATATTTTAAAAGAGAACTAACTGTTACAGTTGATGCAACTAATAAAGTTTCGTCCATTTCTACTAAAGAAGTTAGTAGAAAACCAATGTAAATAGAAACTTTAATATATTTGTAGTAATAAATTTAAGTTACTTCATGAAAATAGTCATTTCGCCAGCCAAATCATTAGATTTCGAAAAAACATTACCCAATAATCAGTTTTCTAAACCCATTTATTTAAAACAAGCTAAGGAAATTATTTCGGTTTTAAAAAAATTGAAACCCAAAGATTTGTCGGAATTAATGGATATTTCGGATAATTTAGCACAATTAAATTGGCAACGAAATAAAGTTTTTAAAACACCATTTACACCTCAAAATGCTCGTCCAGCCATTTATACTTTCAATGGCGAAGTATATAACGGACTTGACGCCTACTCTATTTCTGAAGAAAAAATTGCTGTTTTGCAAAACAAACTTCGAATTCTTTCTGGGCAATACGGAATCCTAAAACCACTAGATTTAATGCAAGCTTATCGTTTAGAGATGGGAACGCATTTGCCTATTGGTGAACATAAAAATTTGTATAGTTTTTGGAAAGAAACGGTAACAAATGCTTTAAACAAAGAGTTGAAAAAGAACGAGTTGTTTATTAATTTGGCGAGTAACGAATATTTTTCTGTTATTGACACAAAAAAACTAAAAGTTCCTGTAATCACACCCGAATTTAAAGATTACAAGGACGGAAAACTAAAAACAATCTCTTTTTTCGCAAAAAAAGCACGTGGACTGATGGTTCGTTACATTATTGATAATAATATTGAAACATTAGATGATCTGAAAGGTTTTAATTATGAAGGATATCTGTTTGATGATAATCTTTCGAAAGGGAATACATTAGTTTTTACAAGATAAATTTCTATAAAAAAACCACTAGTTTCCTAGTGGTTTTTTCTTACTTTTTTGCATATTTCTTATAAGCAAAATAACATAAAACAGCAATTAGCGCTATTCCCCATAATTGCACTACAAATGCAATTATACCTTCTAACATAAACCAACCTGTTTTTAAACTATCCCAAATTTGCAAACCAATATTAGGACGATAAGCATTAATACTTTTTTCATTGGCAACCATTTCTTGCTTTACGGCTTCTCGTTGGTAAATTTGTAATGTTAATGTACTGAAATTTACTTGGTCTTTCAATGATAAATTTTCTAGCTTACTAGCATCATTATGCTCTTTTTTATCATCTAAATGATCTTCGGCGTCGATAATATTATTTAGTTTTTTTCCTTTATCATCAATAGCTTTTTCAATTCTTTTTTCGGAATTATTACTTCTATTTTGTGCCATTTGGTTAGACAATATTTGTAAAGTAACATCATCGGCTTTTATCACTCGAAAATCAAGAAAATCTATCTGTTTTGCAATACTTTTTATAACTGTATCTAATCGTGTGTTGGGTACACGAATGGTAATACTATTTTCGACTGTGTATTTTGTCGTAACTAACGTACTATCTGGACTTACTTTAGTTTCATCTTTGTTAGAAATGTTACTTTGCAAATTGGTATAAGTTACAAAACCACCAAATTTTGTCGTCGCATCTTCAATCGCATAAGTCGATCTGGGAACGTTTTTTACTTTAAATTTAATGTCGGCCGTTCTAACAATTTTTCTTTTAGAATTCTTAGGCTCTACTGCCGCCGATGAAGATGTTGTTGCTTTTGCATCAGAATTTGAATCGACAGTTTCTTCCATTGTTGGAGCAGATTCTTCGGTAATTGGTGATTCTGCGGAACCATCTTTACAAGAATAGGCAATAGTTACCAGTAGTAATGCCAAACCAATTGCGGGAGTTTTTTTCATGATTTTCATATTTAATATTAATTGAGGTTACTTTTTAAAGGGAATTCTGAAGGTAGTTTTCAATCAATAATTTAATATGAATTTATTTGTTAATACATAATTCTAGCTGTATTAAAAACTGTGCCAAAAACTTTTATCCATTACAGCTAAAATGTTGTAATTTTGTTAAATATTTATTTCCGATTTGAGAACATCAATTTTTAAGGATTTACAAGATCCTATTTTATTTAAAAAGCAACTTATAGCTTGGGGAAATCAGTTTAGAGAAATTGTTTTTCTGGACAGTAATAATTATCCACAACAATATTCCAGTTATGATTGTGTTTTGGCTGTCGATGCTTTTACGTCTATAAAAACAGACTATTACAATGCTTTCGAGGATTTAAAACAATACCAGTCGCAAACCAGAGATTGGCTTTTTGGTTACTTATCATACGATTTAAAAAATGATACCGAAGACTTGATTTCTAAAAATCAGGATGGTTTGCATTTCCCAGATATGTTTTTCTTTCAACCTAAAAAAATATTTTTATTGAAAGAAAATCAACTCGAGATTCAATATCTCAATATGTGTGATGATGAAGTTGAAGAAGATTTTTTTGAAATTGTCGAAAGTCAAAAGTCGAAAGTCGAATGCAAAAAAAATAATAAAATCGAGCAACGAATATCTAAAGAAAACTACATAGAGAAAGTTAGTGAAATACTAACACACATCAATCGCGGAGATATTTATGAAGCTAATTTTTGCATGGAATTTTTTGCTGAAAAGGCTGAAATAAATCCATTAGAAATTTATAATAAACTAAATGAAATTTCTGAACCACCATTTTCTGTATTTTTCAAAAACAATACAAATTATTTACTTTCCGCATCTCCAGAACGTTATTTGCGAAAAGAAGGAACAAAAATAATTTCTCAACCTATAAAAGGAACTTCAAAACGATTTTCTGATGTGATTGAAGATGAAAAATCGAAACTAGAATTATTGCAAAACCCAAAAGAACGCTCGGAAAATGTGATGATTGTCGATTTAGTTCGCAACGATTTATCACATACTGCTACAAAAGGTTCTGTTCAAGTTGAAGAGTTATGTAAGACATACACTTTCAAACAAGTACATCAAATGATTTCAACAATCACTTCAGAAGTTTTACATACCACTTCTCCAATTGATATTCTAAAAACAACCTTTCCCATGGGAAGTATGACTGGCGCTCCCAAGATTTCGGCCATGAAAATTATTGAAGAATTAGAAGAAACAAAACGTGGTTTGTACAGTGGCGCAATGGGTTACTTCACTCCTACTGGTGATTTCGATTTTAATGTTGTAATTCGTAGTATTTTATACAATTCGGAAGAAAAATATGTTTCTTTTTCTGTAGGAAGTGCTATTACAGCTGGCTCAATTCCTGAGAAGGAATATGACGAATGTTTATTGAAATCAATTGCAATGCGTGAGGTTTTAACCAGCAATTTCATATAGAAAGAAAATCGTCCATCTATTAGCGTTCATTGTCCATTTTAAACTTTTTAAAGCTATTGCATCTTTGTACTGTCAATAAAGACAATAATTTTAAACAGAAAAAAAATGAAAACATTTTCAGTACCTTCAAGAGCAGAGGTTGCTCCATTAAATCAAGAAATTTTTGATAATTTGCAAAAAGCATTAGGATTTGTACCTAATTTATATGCAACTATCGCTTACTCAGAAAACGGATTGTCTCGATTTTTAGCGTATCAAAATGCTAAAACTTCTTTAACTAACAAAGAAAAAGAAGCAGTAAATCTAATTGTAAGCCAAGTAAATAACTGTGTGTATTGTCAAAGTGCCCATTTAGTATTAGGAAAAATGAATGGTTTTACTGAGGAACAATTACTTGAAATTAGATTTGGTAAATCATCTAATGAAAAACTAAATGCATTAGTTCAATTAGCCGCAGATATCACTAAAAATAAAGGTAAAGCCAGTAATGAAACTGTAGACCAATTCTTTTTACAAGGTTATACAAACGAAAATTTAGTCGATTTAATTTTACAAATTAGTGACAAAACGGCCATGAACTATTTGCATAATTTAACACAAATCCCTGTAGATTTTCCTTTAGCTTCTACTTTATAATTAATACATTGGTAAACCAATTTTTACAAGTTGGTTTACCATAACTTTTATATCAACAACAATGAACAGTCAAGAACAAAAACTTCCATTGCCGCCATTTACGCTAGAAACAGCTTTACAGAAAGTACAATTAGCTGAGGAAGCTTGGAATAGTAAAGACCCTGAAAGAGTTGCTCTAGCATATACTATTGACACCGAATGGCGAAATAGAACTCAATTTATTAACGGACGCGAAGAAGTAAAAATATTTTTAATTCAAAAATGGGAAAAAGAATTAGACTATAAGCTTAAAAAAGAACTTTGGGGCTTTCGTGAAAACAGAATGGCAGTTCTTTTTCAATACGAATATCATGATGCAAATGGACAATGGTTTAGAGCTTATGGCAATGAGAATTGGGAATTTGACGAAAACGGATTAATGAGAAAGCGTTTTGCGAGCATTAATGAATTGCCAATTAATGAAGCAGAAAGAAAATTTAAATAATAACTTTGTAAAATGACAAACCAATTTGCATATACTTTAGTGAATCCTCAAACCGGAAATTTAGCTTTTAAGATTTTTAGTTTTAATGATAAGAGTTATTTTGATCATATTCAAAGAAATAATTATTTTTCACTGATATGGATAACTGAAGGAAAAGGGAAATTGAAAGCCGATTTTTCGGAATATTTCTTTTCTGAAAATTTATTATTTGCATTTGCTCCTTACCAGCCGTTTCTATTTTTGGAAGAATTTGAAATTAAAGGTGTGGCGATTCATTTTCATCCCGATTTTTTTTGCATTCACAAACATCAGGACGAAATAGCGTGTAATGGTGTGTTGTATAATAACATCTATAATCCTCCTTTTGTTACTGTTAATCAGAGTATTATCCCTATTTTGAATATGGTTATTGAACAAATGAAATCCGAAATGCAGAATCCTGCTTTGGCACAATATGAACTGTTGGTTTCCTATCTTAAAATATTTTTAATCACTGCTTCTCGTCTTAAAACGGAACAAAATCCAGAAATAGAGACAACTACTTCTTTAAATAAAGAACCATTTATTCTTCAAAATTTAAAAAATTATATCGAAACACATTTTAAAACAAAGCATTCTCCAAGCGATTACGCCGATTTGTTAAACATTACACCAAAGGCTTTAGGAAAAATTACCAAAGACCATTTTAATAAAACATTGACACATTTAATTTCAGAAAGGATAATTATTGAAGCCAAAAGAGAATTGTACCTGACTAATAAAGCGGTAAAAGAAATTGCCTATGAATTGGGTTATGAAGACGAACATTATTTTAGTCGTTTCTTTAAAAATAATGCGGAAATATCTCCGCAAATGTATCGTGAAACGGTAGGTTTTGCAAGAGCAATGTCTTAATTAATTATTATAAAAATAAATGTTTATTGAAAGCTAAAGCGATGTTGGAAGTTTTAACTTAATTTTGGTTTTAACTTAATTTTTATTAAACAATTTTGAAATTATGAATGTAGAGATTTTAACTGACTTAAAAGGAGAAAATAATTCAGCTTTTGGAGAACTTTATAAAAACTATTTTTATAGTGTAAATAGATTTATCACTAATAATAATGGAAGTACTAATGATGCAGAAGATGTTTTTCAGGATACTATGATTATTTTATTAGAAAAATTGAGAAAAGATAATTTTCAGCTAACAGCTTCATTAAAAACCTACATAATGGCAATAAGTAAAAATATTTGGCTTAATAAACTCAGAAAAACATATAAAGAAGTTGATTTAACCAATGAAAATTCAAATATTTATTTTGAACAAATAGACATTGCCATTGATGATGAAAAAAATTATATGGATAAACTTCAGAATTATCTTCATAAAATAACCGAGCATTGTCAAGGATTGATTCACGATATGTTTTTTAAAGAAAAATCGATTGAAATAATTCAGAAAGAGTATGGTTATTCGACAATACATAACGCTCAAAATCAGAAACATAAATGTATTGAGCAAATTCGAAAAGTAAAATCACAAGATAAAAATTAATTTTTTAGTTTTTGTGGGTGATTATTTCGATTTAATGGTATTAATACATATAACTTTAAAAAAATTAAATCATGAAAAGTATTAAAAAAATCTTGTTAGCTGCAGTAATTTTATTTTCTGTACAAATGTTTTCTCAAACACAACCATCTGTATATGCAGTTGTTAGTAAAGCAAAATGGTGTCCAACCTGTGTTAAAAATGATGCTCGAGTTGGAAGCGAAGTTATGTCAAAAATAGACATGACAAAAGTAACTGTTTTAGTGAATGATTTATCAGACAAAGAAACCAAAATTGTATCTGCTGAAACACTTAAAGCAAACGGCTTAGAAAATCTAAAATTGAAATCGACAGGTGTTATCTCGTTTATTAATGTTAAGACTAAAAAAGTAATTTCAACAATTTCTGTTTCAAAATCGTCAGAGGAAATTTTAAAAGCTTTTTCTGACGCATCATCAATGTAAAAAAGCAATAAAAGTTTGGTGTACTTTTTATGCCAAACTTTTATTATTACTTTAGCACTTTATTAAATCCGATGATAGAAAAGTTACATAATCATTTACTAAACAAACTTCCCTACTTAAAAGACAAAAAACTCCTTTTAGCTACAAGTGGCGGAATTGACAGTATGATCATGTTGTATTTATTTCAGAAACTGAATTATAATATTGCCATTGCACATTGTAATTTCCAGTTGCGTGGTTTAGAGAGTTTTGGTGATCAGCAATTTGTTCAAGATTATGCTTCTAAGAATAACATTCCAGCTTTTATAACCCATTTTGATACTGAGAATTTTGCCAAAGATTATAAATTATCAACTCAAATTGCGGCTCGAGAACTTCGGTACAATTGGTTTTATGAATTGTTAGAAACTGAAAATTTCGATTTTATACTTACAGCACATCATGCCGATGATAATTTAGAAACTTTCCTCATTAACTTAACTCGCGGAACAGGTTTAGATGGATTGACTGGAATTCCTGAACAAAACGAACAAATTATTCGTCCATTATTGCCGTTTTCTCGTTCAGAAATAGAGAAATATGCTAAAGAAAATAGCATTCAATGGCGAGAGGATTCAAGCAATGCTTCCGATAAATATTTACGAAATAAGATTCGTCATGATTTGGTTCCCATATTAAAAGAATTGAATCCTAATTTTCTAGATTCCTTCCAGAAAACGCAAAATTACTTGCAAGAAGCTCAAATTATGGTCGAAGATGCTACAATTATGATTTACCAACAAGTAGCAAAAGAAGATAATGGATTTATTACTTTCGATTTAAAAAAACTAACCCAATTGCCCAATTACAAATCCTATTTGTACCAGTGGTTGCGGGAATATGATTTTACAGCTTGGGAAGATATTTATAATTTGGTTGAATCTCAATCAGGAAAACAAATTTTTTCTAAAAATTATCGATTACTAAAAGACCGAGATTTTTTAATTTTAAAAGAAATAGAGGAATTAGAAAATGATGCATATTTTATTGAAATAGACCAAAAAGAAGTTAAAATTCCCTTAAAACTTTCTATTTGTAAAGTAAATGACATTTCTACTCCTAAAAATACAATTATATTTGTTGATGAAGATAAACTACAATTTCCATTAACAGTCAGAAAATGGAATGAAGGAGATTCTTTTTATCCGTCAGGAATGAATGGCAAAAAGAAGTTGAGTAAATACTTTAAGGATGAAAAAATGTCATTGATAGAGAAAGAAAATACTTGGCTTTTGTGTTCCAAAAATCAAATTGTTTGGGTAGTCGGAAAGCGTGCAGACCAACAATTTATTGCAAATAAAACAACCAAAAATATAATACAATTAGAATTACTATAATGAAGAAAATAATCACTTTACTCCTATTTTTTACTTTTTTAAGTACACAAGCTCAAATTCTAAATCCAGTAAAATGGAACTCAAGAGTCGAGAAAATTTCTGAAACAGAGTTTAATTTAATCCTTGAAGGAAAAATAGATGCTGGTTGGCATATGTATTCTCAGTTTACAGCCGATGGTGGACCGCTTCCAACGGTTTTAAAATTTGAAAAAGGTAATTACGAATTGGTTGGAAAAACCAAAGAAAGTAAAACAAAAACAGCTTTCAATGATATTTTTGAAGTTAATGAAACTTTTTTCGAAAAAAACGTGACTTTAACTCAGAAAATAAAAGTTACAAATACAGATTTAAAAAACGTAAAAGTTGATTTAGATTACCAAGTTTGTAAAGAATCATGTATAAATGCAAATAAATCATTTCAATTTGACATCCCGAAATCAGTAACCCAAGAAGCTAAGCCAGTAACTACTATTGTAAATGTAGATTCTTCTTCAGCAACAAAAGAAACTGTAAAAACTGATATTGCAAAAGAAAACACTCCAATTATAACTACACCAAAAAAAGAAGAAAAAAGCGAAAATAAAGGGATCTGGTCTATCTTTTTACTTTCTATTTTAGGAGGGTTATTTGCAACCATTACACCTTGTGTATTCCCTATGATTCCTATGACGGTTAGCTTTTTCTTGAAACAATCTTCTAGCAAATCTAAAGGTAAATTCAATGCCTTTTTCTACGGATTTTGTATTGTTGCTATTTGTGTATTAATAACGATTCCGTTCCATTTGATTGAAGGAATAAATAGAGATATTTTTTCGGAAATATCCAATAATGTTTATTTGAATATTTTCTTCTTCTTAATATTTGCAATATTTGCCATATCCTTTTTTGGTGCTTTCGAAATTACAATTCCGAATAAATTTGCAAATAAAGTAGATCATGCTTCCA
The DNA here is from genome assembly GCF_046153165.1 of Flavobacterium sp. Taxonomy (GTDB): domain Bacteria; phylum Bacteroidota; class Bacteroidia; order Flavobacteriales; family Flavobacteriaceae; genus Flavobacterium. Next base: position 49,757 of record NZ_JBJXEN010000092.1, read on the forward strand.
ATAAAGGCGGATTAATAGGTGTGTTTTTCATGGCATTAACCTTAATTATTGTTTCATTCTCTTGTATTGGACCAGCAATTGGTTTAGTGATGGGAACTTCATTAAATTCTGATGGAGGAGCTACAATTCTATCGATAGCGATGCTTGGATTTGGCTTAGGATTGGCTTTACCATTTATGTTTTTTGCTCTGGCTCCTAGCCTACTTAGTAATTTACCAAAATCTGGTGGTTGGCTAAACACTGTAAAAGTCGTTTTTGGATTTATAGAATTGGCATTGGCAATGAAATTTATTTCTAATGCAGACATTGGTTTAGATTTACATTTACTAGAAAGAGAAGTATTTATTGCGATTTGGATTGCAATTTTTGGAGCATTAACATTATATCTATTTGGAAAATTTACTTTGCCACACGATAGTCCCTTAAACCATATTTCTGTTGGTAGAATGGTGTTGGCAGTTATAACGCTATCTTTTACAATTTATATGATTCCTGGACTTTGGGGTGCACCACTAAAAATAATATCAGCATTCCCACCACCAAGTACTTATAGTGAAAGTCCACAGGGATTTGGAAATAACACAGTTTCAAGCAATGCAGCACAATTACCCAAAAATGCGGTTTATGGTGTTCATAATTTAGTTTCTTTTGAAGATTACGAACAAGGTTTAGCATACGCAAAAGAAGTAAACAAACCTATTTTAATAGATTTTACAGGAAAGCAATGTCAAAATTGTAGGGTTATGGAGAACAATGTTTGGTCTGACGAAGCTGTCTTAAAAATTCTTAAGAATGATATTGTATTAATTTCTCTTTACGGTGATGACAGAAAAGAATTGCCTGTAAGTGAGCAATATATATCTAAAGAAACTGGAAATAAAATAACAACTATTGGTCAGAAATGGAGTGAGTTTCAACGATTAAATTATGGTACAAATGCAAGACCATACTATGTTTTGATAGGTTTAGATGAAAAAAAGTTAAACGAACCTGTACCTTACACTCCAAACATTCAGGAATACAAAACTTGGCTCGAAGAGGGAATTTCTAAATTTAAAAAATAAAAAACTAATGAATAAATTACTCTCAATTGTTTTCTTGTTGCTTACAATTTCGTTGACAGCACAAGAGAAAAAACCAAATTATGTAGCTGAAAACTATACCAAAAAAGAAGTTCACATTACCATGCGTGATGGTTCACAATTATTTACCACTATTTATTCACCAAAAGACACTTCAAAAAAGTATCCTATCATAATGCAAAGAACACCTTATAGTTGTTCTCCTTACGGATTAGATAAATTTGATGAGAGTATTGCACCAAACGAAGTCATGATGAAAGAAGGCTATATTGTAGTCTATCAAGATGTTCGTGGACGATATATGAGTGATGGCTTGTATGATAATATGCGTGGTTTTATTCCTAATAAAAAAAACAATAAAGACATTGATGAGGCTTCTGATACTTACGATACCATTGATTGGTTGGTTAAAAACGTATCTAATAATAATGGCAATGTAGGAACTTGGGGAATTTCGTATCCAGGATTTTATGCGTCTTATTCATTATTAAGTAATCATCCCGCCTTGAAAGCTGTTTCTCCTCAAGCGTGTATTTCTGATTTCTTTTTCGATGATTTTCATCACAATGGTGCTTATTTACTTAGTTATTGGAAAGCCACACCATTATTTGGTCCACAAAAAACAAAAAGAACGCCTGACGATTGGTTTACCTTTCCTAAAACAAATACATTAGACGACTATAATTTTTTCTTAAATGCAGGCCCACTTACTAATTTAGATTCTTATATGTCTAAAAATGATGAATTTTGGCAACAGCTAAAAGACCATTCTAGCTATGATGAATTTTGGCAAAAACGTGGTTTATTGCAGCACATGAAAAATATAAAACCAGCGGTAATGTTTGTTGGTGGTTGGTTTGATGCAGAAGATTTATATGGCCCATTAAATACTTACCAAACCATTGAAAAAAGCAGCAAAAACTACAACACTATTGTTATGGGACCATGGAGTCATGGAGATTGGGCAAGAAATAAAGAAAAGCAAATCATAGGAAATATTTATTTTGGAGATAGTATTTCGGCAAATTTTCAAAAAAATGTAGAAGCAAATTTCTTTCATCATTTTTTAAAGGACAATGGCAAAGGAGAAAACACGTTACCTGAAGCTTATGTTTTTGATACAGGTAAAAAAGAATGGAAAAGCTATGATGCTTGGCCTCCTAAAAATACTGAAAAACAAGGTTATTATTTACAAAGTAATGAACAATTAACCAAGGTTAATTCTAATGATGGTACTTTTGAAGAATTCATTAGTGATCCCAAAAAACCTGTTCCTTCTTCCGAAGATATCTCGCAACGAGGTATTACACCTAGAAAATATATGACCGATGACCAACGTTTTGCAGCTAAAAGACCAGATGTCTTAGTTTTTGAAACCGAAGCATTAGACAATGACACAACACTTGCTGGAGAAATACTAGCTCAATTACAAGTAGCTACTACTGGGACTGATGCCGATTGGATTGTGAAAATAATCGATGTATTCCCAAATAGCGAACCAGAAACTAAAGAAATTGCTCCTTATTTAAAAATGAGTAATTACCATATGATGATAAGAAGTGAAATTATGCGTGGTCGTTTTCGTAATAGCTTTATTAAACCTGAACCTTTTGTTCCTAATCAAAAAACATCAGTAAATATTAAACTTCAAGATGTTTTTCATACTTTCAAAAAAGGGCATAAAATACAAATTCAAATACAAAGTACTTGGTTTCCTCTCATAGATTTGAACCCTCAAACATTTGTAGAAAATATTTTTTATGCAAAAAAAGAAGATTTCAAAAAGCAAACACATAAAGTATATAATGATTCAAAAATTGAATTTACTATTTTAAAATAATTAGATTTTTAAATAAAAAACAATTAATATACTGACCTGCAAGTTAATCCTTGCAGGTTTTTTGTTTTTATAAGTTAAAACACTATTTTTGAAAATATAAAAATATACGCCATGTTAGTAAAAGTATTTGGAAGTGCCGTTTTCGGAGTCGAAGCCACGACCATAACCGTCGAAGTAAACATAGATAAAGGTGTTGGTTATCACCTAGTTGGATTACCTGATAATGCCATCAAAGAAAGTAGTTATCGTATTGCAGCAGCGCTAAAAAATAACGGTTACAATCTTCCCGTAAAAAAAATCACCATCAATATGGCTCCTGCCGATTTACGCAAAGAAGGTTCTGCCTACGATTTGACATTGGCTATAGGAATTCTTGCTGCTTCAGGGCAAATCAAATCGGAAGAAGTAGACAAATATATTATTATGGGGGAATTATCACTCGATGGTAGTTTACAACCTATAAAAGGAGTACTACCTATTGCCATAAAAGCGAAAGAAGAAGGTTTTAAAGGTTTTTTTCTGCCCAAACAAAATGTAAAAGAAGCCGCAATTGTTGCTGGATTGGATGTGTACGGCGTAGAAAATGTATTGGAAGTAATCGATTTTTTTGAAGGAAAAGGAACGTTAGAACCTACAGTTATTAATACCCGTGACGAATTTTATAAAACATTAGATTTCCCTGAATTCGATTTTTCGGAAGTTCGTGGACAAGAAAGCATCAAACGTTGCATGGAAATTGCGGCGGCTGGCGGACACAATATCATTTTAATTGGCCCTCCTGGTTCTGGAAAAACAATGATTGCCAAACGTTTGCCTAGCATTTTGCCTCCTATGACACTTAAAGAAGCATTGGAAACCACTAAAATACACAGTGTCGCAGGAAAGGTAAAAGACGTTGGATTGATGAATCAACGTCCTTTTAGAAGCCCACATCATACGGCTTCCTCGGTAGCATTGGTGGGTGGAGGAAGCTATCCGCAACCTGGCGAGATTTCGTTGGCTCATAATGGTGTTTTATTTCTTGATGAATTGCCTGAATTTAAACGTGAAGTTTTAGAAGTAATGCGTCAACCTCTTGAAGATAGAGAAGTTACCATTTCGAGAGCAAAATTTACCATAACTTATCCATCATCATTTATGTTGGTAGCGAGTATGAATCCAAGTCCGAGTGGTTTTTTTAACGATCCAGACTCTCCAAACACTTCCTCTCCTCATGAAATGAATCGATATTTGAGTAAAATTTCTGGGCCTTTACTAGATCGAATTGATATTCATATTGAAGTGACTCCTGTTCCTTTTGATAAGCTAACCGAAAAAAGAAATGGAGAAAGTAGTGTCGAAATTAGAAAACGTGTAACTGCTGCTCGTGAAATTCAAACGGCTCGATTTGAACTTTTTGACAATATTCATTACAATGCACAAATGAATACCAAACAAATTAGAGAGCATTGCGCTCTTGACGAAGCCTCGTTACAATTACTAAAAACAGCTATGGAAAGACTAAATCTTTCTGCTCGTGCCTTCGACAGAATTTTAAAAGTATCTCGAACTATTGCCGATTTAGAAGCTACCGAGAAAGTAAATTCAAGTCATATTGCCGAGGCAATTCAGTATCGAAGTTTAGATAGAGATGGTTGGTTGGGGTAAAAAATTATTTCTTTTTTAAAAGCTGAAATAATTGAAAAATAGCCAATCCGAAAAAGATAATCCAAATATTATTTGATATAAAATTATCAGAAATAATTCCTTGATTTGTAATTTTTTTTAGCGCTAAAACTAATAGTAACATTCCAGAAAATGTTCCCATTAAAGTTCCTAATACATAGATATATTTTAAGTTTTTAAGTGAAGAGATATAATTTTCATTAACCAAAAAAATATTCCAACTAAACCAAAATGGAATTTGCGCAAAGTTTAAAGAACTTAATATTAATCCAACAATAAATGACGGATACAATAAAAAAGTAACTGAATTATTGTTTTTTTCAATGTTTTTATACTCTGAAGGGTAAAAATAAATTGCTAAAACAATTAAAAAAATAATCGAAAATATTGAAATCCATCTTTTAAGTTTAGGATTTAAAATCAGTTTGTTAGCAAAATAAAAAGTAGAAGAAATTACAATTCCCTCGATAATTACAACGCCAAATAAATAATACAGTAATTCGATGAGATTTGATTTATTATAAATCTCAAAGCCAATAAAATTTAAATAACCTAGCGGGATCGAACCCACGAAACTGACTAAAAATCCGACTATAAAGTTTTTTAAGTAGTTCACAATTATTAAAAATTACCAATTTTATTATTTTGCTCTAAATGTAATCTATATTGATGCATTCCTTGTTTATGTGTCAGAAATGGAACTCCATTTTTGTTATTTGCAATACTAATTTTGTACATATAAGTAATATGTCTTGCCAATTCTTTCCAAGCAAAAAAGATAGAATGTTTGGGATCATATATGTGAGTTGGTTCGCTTGCAGCGCCATTTATTTCGACCACTTGAAAGTTTTTTCCTTCTTCTAATTCTGCCATAGAATTGTACATTAAATCCATTCGTCCAAAATAAAAACCATCTATTTGCAAACACATTTCATTTATTACATTTGTCAATTTATCTGAAATTAGATAACTGGCATCCACAAATTTTGAACCGCGACAATGATTTCCAAAAGGAACTAAATTTAATTTTTCATCCTTAAGTAATACATCATCTAACTTGTCTTTATATTCTTTTTCTAAAGCAGTTAACTGCATTTCAAATCTTGGATTTTGTTTTATTAACTCTTTGATTGTCGATCTCCCATCGCCTGTAACAATTAGAAATTCTTTAGCTACTATTCCAGTAATTTTTCCTTTTTCTTGGTTGGGAAAGCGAACATAAAAAATACCTATTTCGTTCGAGAAAGGAATTAAATCTTGCACTAAATAATCGAAATTTGCACTTTCATGATACTCTTTCAATTCGGCAATAGCATTTATTTTTTTAACTGCCGAACCTCGCAAACCTATATCTGGTTTTACAATTAATGGAAAGGAAATATTTGAGTTTTCTTTAACTATTAAAACATCCTCTAAAGAGGAATTTTCTTTTATAAGTATGGTTTTTGGGTAGTATTTCTGCGGAATTAAATCATAAATTTCTTTTTTGCTATCCATAATAAAACCTCCGTTTCGCATGGTTGGATTAGAAGCATTAAAAAAGAAAATCGTTCTAGATTTTATAGCATAAAAAGCCCACAAAAAATAAATAGGAATATAAACTATTTTAAATGGCCAATATTCCCAATTGGTAAGTTTATGAAGAAATAATCGCATTAAATTACTATAAATGAATTAGTGAATTCTTGATTTTCTATTAAATCATAATGAGTTAATGAAACCTTATTTTTCTCGATAACAGTTTGTGTGATACTTAAGGTTTTCAATAGGTTATTTCGGTTTATAACCAATCCGTTCTCCTTATTATTATCTTCGGTATTTTTGTGAAAATGCAACATATCTAATTCTGAAATGCTATTTTTAGATTCTAAAAAATCATAAAACCATTGCTTTCTTTGTTCCCGAATGGCTAACGGATATAAGGTCGATGAAGACCAAATATGATTTTTCGTTGTATCTAATTCCGTGATTTCTTTTTTTAATTCATTCCATTGTAATTGATATAATTTTTGGTTTTCAAAAACAACCAATGTAAATGGTTCTATATTGTCGAGATTTATTTCTTGCCAAGATAAAATTACGGATTCAGAACTAATTAAATCTAAAACTATCAATCCTCTACTTTTTCTGTAACTGGATTTTAGCTCGTGTTTTTCTTTGGCACCATTTAACAATACAACAATATGCGCTTTATCATCTATCGCATACCAAGTGCCACCCGCTTTTTGGTCTTTTGGAAAAAATATTTTTTTGTCATTTACCAAATGAATCTTGGGTTCGATAGCTTTTTCTCTAGCAACTTTTTCATCCCTATTTGATGTAATGATATATTTACCATTACTATTTACAAAACTTACTGTGCACATTGTTTTCTATATTCGATAGTTGATGGTGCAATACCAAAAGTTTCCGTAAGTTGTATGTCTCCTAATTGAAAAACAGCTACTTTTATGAGTGCTTGATGGTGTATACAATGTTCTAAGTTGTATAATAACTCTCTAAAATAGTTGGTTTCTATTACTGTATAATTTTTACAAAGTAACTGTTTTAAAACAATACTTTTATTTTCTATTTCAATAGATTTGATAATATCATCTATCGATTGAATCGCAAAATTGGTATCTGTTTGAATTAAGATATTTCTTTTTCTATCATCATAATTCAATAAACCCGATTCGTATGAATTTAGCAAACATTGAAACATTTCTATAATATGTCTGGTATGTTCCCCAACAGATGAGTTTCCCAAATATAAAATTGGCAATGCAAAATCTTCGTTAGATAATTGATTTAATAAGTCCTTTAATTCTTCTAAAGTATGTCTTATAGCGCTAAAATTCATAGTTTATTTTATTAAAAATTAATGTCCTTTTTGTATCTAAATGTTAAATATAAACTTAATATAAATGTTATGCAAGCCATAAAAAATAAGGTTCCACCATCATTTTTCACTTCGATACCAATTATAAATAGATGTGAAACCATAGCCACAAACATGGTTGACATGGCTATAAATGCAGCATAAAATTTTGTTTTATCCACAAACAAAAATATTGATGCTAATAATTCGATAATTCCTGAACTAATTCTTCCAAATGGCTCTGCTCCTAGTTTTGTAAATATAAAAACCGATTCAGGGCTTGCCGTAAATTTGAAATATAACGTTTGCAATAAAATAAAAGCTACAATTATTTTTGCTGTTCTGTTTATTAAAATTAAATTCATAATTAGTATTTTTTCCAGTTTAAATCTGCTTTCATTTTTAGATTTTTTTCGTCCTTATTCCAAATTTTCAACGTATTATTAAAATAAGCATTGTAAAAAAGGTACAACTTATTATCAATAATTTTGAAAGTTTCAGGATCAATCTCGACCTTATCTCCAGAACTTCCCATAGCATAAGCACACCATCCTCCGTATTGAGGCTCGTACATGGCTGGCATTTTTGCAAAGATTTCTTTATTTTCTTTCGTAGAAAAATTATAAATCACGCCTTCATAAGTAAATGATAATTCTTTCTTTCCTTTTATTGCTTTTTTTTGTTTAAAATAAGCTACAGGATCATAACCTTGTATGGCAGTTTTCTTTTCAAGGTTAAAGGATTCTATCCTTTTTGCATTTTGAGAAAAACTTGAAAGGGTAAAAAGTATGGCTATAATTAATAACTGTTTTTTCATTTTTTATTTTTTTAAAGATGTTGCAACTGCTAATAATAATTCTTTAGAAATTCTTGTTTTATAATCTGGACTGATGTATTCGAACTCAATTTTGTTTTCTTCATTTATTATAAATAGTGAAGGAACAGGAAGAAAGTCATTTTTCACTCCATGCAAAACAGTTTTTAACTGCTTTTTTAAACCATCTGGAATAGCATAAGCAATACCTAAAGATTTCATGAAATGAGCTTTACTATCCGATAATAGTGTGTAATTTAGTTT
>NZ_JBJXEN010000062.1:0-40067 GCF_046153165.1 Flavobacterium sp.
AAAGAAATAAACATGAATAAAATACAACACTTCTTCTTTTTACTTCTATTCCTTTCTTTTTCTGAGGCAATAATGGCTCAGGAAGAAATTATTCATTCTGTTTATTTCGATTTTGACAAATTTAAACTCGACGAAAAACAAGCAAACGAAACAGTCAATTTTATAAAAAACATAGATTCTACTCGTATTGAATCAGTTCAAATTTTTGGCTATTGCGATGATCGTGGCAAAGAATCTTATAATTTTAAACTATCTAATAATCGAGCTTCTGTAATTCAGAAAAAACTAGTTGCAAGTGGAATTAGAAGTAAAATTATTGTCACTATTGAAGGCAAAGGCCGCGTCATGATTGACGATGATATTATAGAAAATCTTCCCGAAGTTCGTTCTAAAAATCGTCGTGTCGATGTGGTTATAAATATGAAACCATTGCCAAAAATTCAGATGCCTGGCATGTTCGATATGGTTCAAAAAAAACATATTGTAGGTGATAGAATTTTTTTAGGTGATGTTCTTTTCGAAAAAGGCAGTAGTAAACTAAGTGTTAATGCGAAAAATGATCTAGAAAAAATTGCGAAAGCTTTACTTAAATTTAAAAATTTACAGTTTGAAATACAAGGTCATGTTTGTTGCACGCCTCCTTACCAGAAAGAAGCAATAGATAGAGATACTAGAAAAAGACAGCTTTCTACTAATAGAGCTAAGGTTGTTTACAATTTTTTTGTTGCAAAAAAAATAGACAAAAAGAGAATGGTTTACAAAGGATATGGTACGTCAAAACCTTTAGGGAAAGAGCCACAGTATGATCGAAGAGTCGAGCTTGTGATTACTAAAATTTAAGATTTTTTCATCTCAATATGCGGAATATCATCTTCTAAATACATTTCGGTTGTTTTCACAAAACCGTGACTTTCGTAAAATTTCTGTAAATACATTTGAGCAGAAATCGTGATTTGAGTTTTCCCGAAATGTTGCTTTATTCCAGCAATAGCTTCAATCATAAGATTGTTTCCCCATTTCTTATCACGGAATTTTTGAGCTACAATAACACGTCCTATCGAAGCATTATCAAAATAATCACCTGCATCAAATAATCGGCAATAAGCCACCAATTCGTCATTGTAATAACCTAAAACATGAATTGCTTTCTGATCTTTGTTATCTATGTCTTGATAGACGCAATTTTGTTCGACTACAAAGACCTCACTTCTTAATCTTAGTATTTGATATAACTCTTGAGTAGAAAGTTCTTTAAAAGGCTTTATTTTGAATTGTAACGACATTGTGCGATTTGTTTGCTACAAATGTAACAAAAAAGGGAATCTTACGATTCCCTTTTTTTATGCTTTTATTTTAAGTTTCATACCTGGTTTCAGGTTTTCATCTTTAATGTCATTTAGTTTCTTAATATCAGCAACTGTAGTGTGGTGTTTTTGAGAAATGCTAAACAATGAATCTCCTTTTTGTACCACATATAGTTTTTGCTCTTGGTATTTGTCCTTTTTCTTAGTGTCTTTTTTAGAAACTTCGGCAATAGCTTCTATTGATTTTTCAATTTTAAGCTTCTCTCCTACTTTTACAACATTACTGTCTAGATTATTCCATTCTTTTAAATCATCAACGGTAACGTTATTGTTTTTAGCAATTAATGAGATATTATCTCCTTTTTTGATTGTATAAAAAGTAGTTTCTGTATTTGGTTTTACTTCTTCATCTGCAACGGCAACAACTGGAGACTCAGAAAGTTTTAATTTGTCACCCAATTTTATGTTTCCGTCTTTTAGATTATTCCATTTTTTTAAATCGGCAACATACAATCTGTGTTCTTTTGCAATACTAGTTAAGTTTTCGCCTTGTTTTACAATATGCTCGTTAACAACAACTGGCTTTTCTGTTATAAGTTCTGTTTTTTCTTTTTTAGAAACCTGTTTATCAAGAACAGCAACAGCTTTTTCTTCTGTTAATTCTGTTTTAGATTCGGCTTTGGCTTCAAGAATAGTTTTTGGTTTTTTTACTTTCTGAACTATTGCAATTCTCTCTTCGGTAATAATTTTTAGGCTTTTACCTTGTTGTACTTTATTGCTTTTTAAGTGATTCCATTTTTTTAAATCCGACATGGCAACATTGTATTTGTCGGCAATATCGCTTAAGTTATCTCCTCTTTTTACTTTATGAAATTTAGTTCTAGAAACATTTTTCATAATGGTTTTAGTTTCTACCAAAGCTTCATCTATATTCTCACTTCCAGAAATAGAGTCTTTACTAACCTTAAGTTTCGCTTTTGCAGCAAAAGGTCTTTCTCTGTTTTTCTCCTGATAATTTACATAAGCATACATCTTATCTTCGTTTGAAGCAAAAATGGCTATTTTATCTTTTGGCAAACACAAAAAGTGAGTTTCGTTAGTTACATACGGGATAACTTTCATTTTGTATGAAGGATTAAGGAACTCTATCTGCGCTTCTGGCATATCTAACAATGCCGAAATTTGTTTGAAGGTCATTTTATTTTTTATAGCTATAGTATCTACAGCAAAATGGTTTGCAATTGCTCTTTCTGGTACAATTCCGTGCTCTTTATGGTATTCGAAAATATACATTGTTGCTAGAAACATAGGAACATAAGATGCTGTTTCTTTAGGTAAAAACTTTCTGATATTCCAAAAATTCTGATGTCCGCCAGAACGACGAATTGCTTTGGTTACATTTCCTGCTCCAGAATTATAAGAGGCTAGAACCAATTCCCAATCGCCAAAAATCTTATACATATTACTCATATATTGCGCTGCAGCATCACTTGCTTTTAGAGCATCACTACGTTCGTCTACATAAGAATTTACATTAAGCTTGTATTGTTTTCCTGTTTCGTACATAAATTGCCACAAACCAGTTGCGCCAACTCTAGAAACTGCTTTTGGGTTTAATGCAGATTCGACAATGGCTAAATATTTTATTTCTAATGGTACATTATATTTTGCCATTGCTTCTTCAAACATTGGAAAATAATATTGGGAAATTCCCATTAGTCTTTCAAAAGATCTTTTTCTGTTTTTAAGAAATGATTTGATAATATTTTCTAAACCAACGTTATATTCGATATTAAACGGAGATTTCTCGTCCATTAATCTTAATCTTTCTTTTAACAATTCAGTAGGCAATTCAAAATCGACTGTTTGGTCAAGATTAATATTCTTTATATCATCAAAAAGTTGTTTAGAAATATCGTCATTTGTTAATTCTTTAAAACATTTATCATCTACACAAGCAGACATCTCATCTATGACATAAGTTGTCTTTAAAGAATCTAAAAAAGATAGTTTTAACTCAGGTTTCGTAACAGAATCCTGTAAAACAATATCCTGAGAAAATATATTTGTGACCGAAAATAGAAGTAGTAAAAAGGCAAATTTCTTATTCATCATAATAGTAGGTATTATAAAGTGTTATATTTCAATATGTTGCGCTGGGTACAAACATAAAGTCTTAAAACGTAAAAAAGGTAAAAAAATTGTTAAAGTTGCAAAATTTAATCTAAAATAGCTGCAATTCCTGGCAAAACTCTTCCTTCTAACATTTCTAACATGGCGCCACCACCTGTAGAAACATAACTCATTTTATCTTCAAGCCCAAATTGTTTTACTGCCGCAACACTATCACCACCACCAACAAGTGAAAACGCACCGTTTTTAGTTGATTCAGCAATAAAATTACCTAATTGAATGGTTCCATTAGCAAAATTTGACATTTCAAAAACACCCAAAGGACCATTCCAAAGAATAGTTTTTGATTCTAAAATTACTTTTTTGAAATTTTCTAACGATTTTGGTCCAGCATCTAGACCTTGCCATCCATCAGGGATTTTATTAACATCTATAACTTGAGTTTCGGCATCATTCGAAAAAGAATTAGCAGCAATAACATCGACTGGAAGGTGAATTTGAACATTTTTTTCTTTAGCCAAACGCAAAATTTCCAAAGCCAATTCTTGTTTGTCATCTTCGCAAATAGAGTTTCCTATTTTTCCACCTAATGCTTTTACAAAGGTAAATGTCATTCCGCCACCAATAATCATGTGGTCTACTTTGTCTAAAATATTTTCAATCACGGTGATTTTTGATGAAACTTTACTTCCACCCAAAACTGCCGTAACTGGTTTTTGACTGTTTTTAAGTACTTTATTTAAGCTTTCTATTTCTTTAGCTAAAAGCGCTCCAAAACATTTATTATTAGGGAAAAATTGTGCAATTATTGTGGTCGAAGCGTGTGCTCTGTGTGCTGTACCAAAAGCATCATTCACATAAATATCTCCTAATTTTGCTAACTTCTTAGAAAATTCGATATCGCCAGCTTCTTCCTCAGGATGAAAACGAAGGTTTTCTAATAATAAAACTTCACCTGATTTTAGGTTTGAAGCCATGTTTTCTGCATCTTCACCTATACAATCTGAAGAAAATTGAACTGAAACTCCTAAAATTTCTGATACTTTAGCAACAATGTGTTTTAATGAATATTCTGTTTGAACACCTTTTGGTCTCCCTAAATGTGACATTAAGATTACGCTTCCACCATCGGCAAGAATTTTATCGATTGTAGGTTTTGCGGCTTCAATACGAGTAGCATCAGTAACATGAAAGCTTTCATTTAGCGGAACATTAAAATCTACTCTTATTAAGGCTTTTTTATTATTAAAGTTGAAGTCGTATATAGTTTTCATTGTTGTAATATTTGTTTGAAGTTTTTAAAAGTTGTTTGTTTGAAACTTATATTTCCTTACATGCCTTATATGGTAAATAATTAAACCATATAAGGCATGTAAGGAAACCTTAAGAATTATCTCAATAATTATATTTAATCGTCGTTATTTTCTTTTTGTGTACAAGGACAATTACTAGCTTGTTGTAAGAAATCGAAACCTAAAGTAACCATGTGTGTTCCTGAATTATAGGCTGACAGTTCGTTTAATGTTAATTGATAAGAATAGCCTAAATAAAACCCTCCTTTTTTAAGACCTAACATTGGACCTACTGTAAGTGGTTTCATTGGCTGATCGTTAAGAAAACGATACGTTGCGCCCATCCAGAAATACCCTGTTCTTTGATTGTCTAAGTATCTTAACTTAACATTCAAATCGGTACTAGAACGACCATCACTCTGAAAATATTGAAAAAATGCAGACGGTTCTATTTCCGTTCTACTATCTCTATTTCCTCTAAAGGTGTATCCTGTGTATACCTGATAATTTCTCAATAAATTAGGCTCTAGATTAATAGGTGATGATTTGAATTTATCAAGGTTTTTATTTAGCACATTCGCCGTATTAAATGCTAAATAGAAAGCCTTTCTTCTATACAATAAACTCACATCGAAGTTGTCATTAGAAGTATATCTATCATTAACAATTAATGGGAAATTAATAAGGTCAAAATTTCCTGTATCAATTTTGAAACTATTAAAGTTATAAGAAATACCAAAAGACAAATATTGTTTAGAATAATAATCCAGAATAATATGATGCGCAAAAGAGGCTTTTAGCCCTGTTTGCCTTGTATATCCATTCTTATCGTTGTATAACGAAAGTCCTATTCCGGATTGATTAGCAATTCTAAAATCTGCATATAATGCCTGATTTGCTGGAGCATCTTTGATACCAACCCATTGGGCAAATCCATTTAGCCTAATTCTAAAATTATCACCTATTCCTGCATACACTGGCGCGATAACAAATGGGTTATCGGCCAAATATTGTGTTGCTGGTGGAACATTTAACTCTTGTGCAAAATTCTTTGTACACGATAGTAGAACAATCGCAATCAGGAACTTTTTCATTTTAATTATTTTATTTGGAGACGTTGTCATAGTTCTTGAATTAAAATTATCTGTACAATGTAAAATGACCTACATATTCACTATCATTACCCGCATCTACTTTTATTACATACCAGTAATCTCCTGAAGGTAATTCTTGTCCGTTATACTTACCATACCATTTTTGTCCTTCTAACAATTCGGCAACTTTACGACCGTATCTATCATAGATGTAAGTTACTATATCAGGATAGTTTGATGTGTTTTTTGGACCCCAACCGCTGCCATCACCAGGTGTATACACGTTGTCGATTTTAATAGGTATAAACACCACAGCTTTTGTTGCTGTATCTGTACAACCTTTACTATCGGTAACTGTTACTGTGTAAGTTGCTGAATGATCATAAATATGAATATTATTTGGACCATTTTGAACTGTTGCTCCCGTTTCATCTTGGAAAGTATAAGTATATGGCGCTGTTCCTCCTGTTACAGGGTTTAAAGTTGCAACAAGTTGGTTAAGGAATACTTGCGTTAAACTTAAGTTTAAAGGATCTATATCAGTCGCATTAATCGTAAACGAATTTGTTGCTTTATCACAACCATTTACGTGGAAAACGTAAATAGTATGTGGCACACCAGAAATTAACAAGCTAGGATATGCTGCAGAAGTAAATATATTACTTGCCTGAGCACTTGCTGAACTGTTTACATCTAATGAGAACAAATAATCTGATAAAGGTGTAAAAGCTAATGATGGTGTGTTACTTAAGTTAAGAACCTCAACTCTTACCGCAGGACTATTGCTAACACAAGGATAGGTTACTTCCGCTCTTGGGTCATATAATACGCCACTTCCTAAAAGTTGTTGGTTTTCAGATTTACAACCATTACCATCAATTACAATAGTAGTATAATTACCTCCATTTAATCCTGTAAAGTTGTAAGTTGTAACACCTGCAGCTAAAGCAATAATTGGACTTGTAACCACTGTTGTAGAACCTGGGTAAACGACAGTATAAGTTACACTATATGGCGCTGTACCTCCACCTATTCCGCCAACGGTTATTTCTCCTAAGTCTAATTCTGCACAATCTTCATCTACAAAAGATGTTATATTAGAAGTCAAAGCTGTTGGTTGGTTGATAGTAATGTTATTAAAAGTTACAAAACAACCATTTTGATCTTGAATAATTATTGTATAACTACCTGATGCAAGATTTGGAACATTAAACCCTCCTGCTACATAAGGATTTGAAATTGTTATAAACTGACTTAGATTAGGTGAAATAGCATATTGTATTGCTCCGGTTCCTCCCGTTATTACAAGATTTACAGCTCCATCATTACCTCCATTACATTTTACTGGAATTGGAGTGTACGCAACATTAAATGGTGTTGGCTCTGTAATTATTATACTTGGCGAATCCTTAGGACAATCTAAACTCTGAACATGAACAATATATGTTCCTGCTGGTAAGTTCGAGAAGTTTCCAGGAGTTGTTTGCGTTGGTGCTGGCAAAATAGGATTTCCTGCACCATCAAGTAATGTATATACATAGTTTAACAATCCGCCTGTTGCTGTTGCAGATATTGTTCCTGTTGAGCTTCCTCCACAAAGAATATCTTGATGTGAAAGTGAAGAGATTGTTAACGGATCTAAAGGCGTAATAATTACATCTCCAGAAACTAAGCTGTTACAACCATTAGCATCTTGAATATAATAATGATATGTACCAACTGGAACAGGAATTATTATTGATGGATTAAATGATCCAATAAACGGTCCACCTGGTGTAGTACTATAACTATATGGTGGTGTACCACCAGAACCTGTAAGGGTTAGTGTAGCTTGTGTTAAACATGTTTGTGTTGTAGCAGTAGACAAACTAGCAACTACTTTAGCCGGTTGTGCAATTACAATGTTGGCCGATGTGAATGAACAATCAAAACCATCTGTAATTGTAACAGTATAAGTATCTGCACATAATCCTGTTAACACAATTCCTCCAAGAGGTATTGCAATAGGACCTGAATCAGAAACTGTTGGTATTGTAGAATGCAATACATAAGAATAATTACTTCCTTGTCCTCCTGTTGGATAAGAAATACTTATTGTTGCATTACAATCTCCAAAACAAGCTACCGTTGGTCCACTTGATGTAATAACTGCATTAATTGGTAATGGATTCGTTAATGTAACATTGGTTGATGTAATACATCCTCTAACATCTTTTACATAAACAGTATAAGTGCCTTGCGACAATCCTGTAAAGTTTGGATTAGAGCTATAAGAAGTAATAATTGCAGCACCTATCTGAAGTTGGAATTCATACGGAGCTCCCCAACCACCAGTAGCTGATGCTGTAATCGTTCCGTCGTTATTTCCTGTAACACAAGTTATAGGTGTACTAGTTGTTGAAACAGTTAAGCCACTTGTTGGACCAGAAATGGTGAAATTTTTTGTCACAGTACAAAATGGCGTAGCAATTAATGAAACATTTGCTGTATATATTCCTGATGGCAATCCAGATATAGTAATTGGACCAGCAGTAGCGCTAGATCCGGATGTAACTGGTGCTCCCAAACTATTTAAAATTGTATAATTAAATGGTCCAGCATCGTTTGTTGGTGTCAAATCATTATCTACAATTGTAATATTTACACTTCCATTATTACCACCAAAACAAGTAACATCAACTACATTATTAAGTAACAAATCAAACGTATTTGGATTATTAACATAATGTATTGTTTGCACGCTACATCCTGTTACTGGATTTAACACTGTAATTATATAATCCCCTATTGTTAAACCAGTAAATGTTGGCGAGTTTTGTGTCACATTATACGGAATTGCATTTGTTGGATAACCCGTAACAGTATAAGTGAAAACTGGAGGCACACCGCCAGCAGTAGTAACTGAAATCGTAATTTGTTCGTTTGTAGTACAAGTAATTGGATTATTTACAACAACCGTAGGATTACTTATTGATATATAAGGATTTATTACTGCAGTAGTAGTTCCTAAACAACCTTTATTATCAAAAACATTGATAGTATAAGTACCTCCAACTACATTTGCTGTAGAATATGTGTTGCTAGATCCACTTTGTTGTATAACTCCACCTAATATAAATTCATAGTTTGTATAAACTCCTGAACCTCCTGTAACACCCGTAACGGTAATTGTAGCGAGATTTACAGCATTTGTTCCTGCAGCACAACCAAATTGTGTGATTGTTGTTGCTGGTACAACTATTGGGTTAGGCGTTCCTACGATAACGTTGTTGTCTATTAATTGACAGCCTCTACCTGAAATTACTTGAATAGTATAAGTTCCTGTTGGCAATCCTGTAAACACATTCGCTGTTTGAACAGCGGTGGTAACTGGACCGGCAGTAATTTGATAAGTATAAACAGGATTATTATTTCCTGCTGCTAAATTTACAGTAATTGTTCCATCTGTTCCTCCACTACAACTTACATTTGTAGGTACAGCTGTAAATGTTACTGGTGTAGCAGTGCTTAGTGTTACAGATACATTTTTAGTACAAGTTGTTAAAACATCTGTAACCGTTATTGTATAGGTTCCTGAAGGCACATTTGAAAACACATTACCAACTAAAGTAATTCCTGCTAGATTAGGTGCAATAGAATAGTTATAAGTACCAGAACCTCCAACAGTATTTACTGTTATACTACCATCATTATTTGCACAACTTGGTAAAGCAGTAATTGATGGATTAACCCCAATTGGTGGGTATACTGTAATTGAAGTACTAGCCGTACAACCGTTTTTATCTTTAATAGTTACTGTATAAACACCTGGTGCAGATACAGTAAATGTTCCACTACTTTGGAATCCTGCACCTATAGAATATGTTAATGGTGCTAATCCTGTTCCTGTTGCTGTAAATGTATATGATGTTCCTGTAGATGTACATTGATCAGATGCAAAAGTTGGCAATGTAACCGTAGGTAGTACATCAGTAGCAATAGTTACATCAATAAATGTGAAGCAACCGTTAGCATCTTTTACATAAACATCCCATTGTGTATTTGTAGCTGGATTTAATACAGCAGTATTAGATGCTGTATAATCTGCTAATACTGGTATAAATCCGTTTTGAACAAATGCATAAGTATAAGCAGGCGTTCCTCCAGATCCAATAACAGTAACTTGAGCTCCTGAATTACAATTTGCATTAATATTAGATGCTAAACTCAATGAAACTTGAGATGGTGAAGCAACTGTTACAACATTCGAAATTTTAACACAGAAAGGACTCGCAGTTTCTGTAACTTGAACAGTATAGCTTCCTGCTGGTAAACCTGATATCACTAGTGGATTTACAGCTGTATTTCCTACTCCACTTACAAGCGGTAAACTTCCTAAAACAGTATAAGAATAAGCTCCTGTATAACCAGAAACATTAATACTAATTGCTCCATTATTACTTCCAAAACAAGAAACTGGTGTACTTGCTGTTGCAACAACATCAATTGTGTTATAAGGCGCAACTGTATATGCTAAAGTTGCAAAATAACAACCCGTAGTAATATCATTTACTTGGAAGAAATAAGTTCCAGGTGCAGAAATATTAAACTGATTGGTAATACCAACTTGAGTCACATTTGCAGCTCCTAAAGGTAATGTTTGGTAAGTGAAAGTTCCTGAACCTCCCGTTACAGTAATTGTAACTAATTCTGGATTAGTACAAGTTATTGCTGTTGTTTGTGTAACAGTAGCCGCTGTAATGGCTGGTAAAGGGTTTATAATTATTACTTCAGTGTCTATACAACCTTTAGAATCTTTTACATAAACTGTAATGTTTTGAACAGCTCCTGTATTAATAATATTAAAAGTATTAGTAGTAAAATAATTTACTCCATTTATACTGTAAGTATAAGCTGGTGTTCCTCCTGCTCCATTAACAGTAAGTACCGAAACATTTACAGAGTTATTTGCCGCACATGTAAATGGTGTTGCTGATGCAGATGCTACAACTGGTGTTGGTGTTCCTACAATAACATTGTTATCTATTAGTGTACAACCTCTACCAGAATTTACCTGAACCGTATAAGTTCCTGCTGCTAATCCTGTAAAAATATTAGATGCTTGTGGTCCAACTACAATTGGAGCATTTATCTGATATGTGTAAGGAGGGTTATCGCTTGCTCCTGTTAAGTTAATAGTAATTGTACCATCAGTTCCTCCATTACATGTTACACTTGTAGGTACAGCTGTAAATGTTACTGGAGTTGGTAAAGTAAGACAGAATGGAGTATTAGCACTACAACCTGTAGTCGAATCTGTTACTCTAATGATATAACATCCTGCTGGTTGTCCTGCAAACACATTACTTCCTTGAGGCCCTACAATTACAACTGAACCACTTGTTAATAAAGTATAAGTATAATTTGCTGGTGCAGAACCACCAGATGCACTTGCTGTAATTGTACCATTGTTGTTGAAACATGTTGGTTGTGTTGTAAATACAGCCGAAACAATTAACGGTGTTAATATTGTTACCGAAACTGTATTTCCGCAACCATTTTTATCTTTTACCTGAATAGTATGTGTTCCAGAAGACAATCCTGAAATTGTAAACGGAGTTGTATTGGCTACAAAAGCACCACCATCTACACTAAAAGTATATGGAGCGATACCTGCTGTAGGCATAGTCACATTTATTTGGTAAGTTCCTTGAGCCACACATGCATTTACTAATGTAGCTGCAATAACTGGCGAAGGATCTAGTCCAATTGCTACTGTAACTTTTTTAATACATCCAAAAGCATCTCTAACATATACGTCATAATTTCCGCTTTCTCCATTAAAAGGATTCGTAGAACCCCAAAGTCCTGGCAAGGTAGCTGTTGGAGCAACACTTGGCGAAGGTAAATATTGGTATAAATAAGGACCAGTCCCTCCAGAAGCGGTAGGGGTAATATGTCCTGCATTTACATTACAATTATCATTTGTGGTGGTTGCTGACAATGTCAATGCTGTTGCTGATTCTACTATTGTAAAATTAGTTGAAGTTACACCACAACCACGAACTACACCAACATATTCAACAATCTGAATATTATAACTACCTGGAGCCAATGGCCCTACCGTTACTGGAAATACAAACGGAGCTGTAAGAATTCCATCTGTTGCAGCACCAACTGGTAAATTATTTGATGCATAGTGAATACTATAATGAATAGTTGTTGTTGTTGGATCTATTCCAGTCAAGCTAAACGTTACTGATCCATCTGCGCTTCCTTTACAAGTAACTGGATTTGCAACTAAAGGTGTAACATTTATGTTAGACAATGTAGCTGCCGTAGGAGCAGTTTGAAAATAATAACATCCCGTAGTTAAATCTCTAACCACAATTGTATATATAGATCCTGGTATTAATCCTGTAAAAATATGAGTTGAAGGTCCTGGATTAGCAGGCACAAAAGTACTTGACCATGGGAAAGCTGTTAAATTAACTATACCAAATTCATACGGTCCAGACCCTATAATACCTCCCGCAATAGAAACAGTTAAATCAGCTCCTGTAGCACAAGTAGCGACACTAGCAAATGTAAAAGTTAAACCACCTGGGGGACTAGCCATTACTAAATTAGATTTTACGATTGTACAACCATTAGCATCTGTAACGCTCAAATCATACAAACCAAAATCTACACTTGGGAAACAATAATTAGCTCCTAAAGGTTCAACATGAGTTAATGTTGCAGAACCTCCTGTTAAATCTACTAAAGTATATGTATAAGGTGCAACACCTCCTGTTAAACCATTTACACAAATAGACCCTAAAGCATATCCGGATCCAGAAATATTACATGTAATAGGATTTACTATTGCTGTGTAAGCAATTTGTGCTGGTTGCGTTATTGTAACACTTCCGTTAAAAGTACAGCTTTTACTATCTCTTACAATATAAGTATATGTTCCAGCTGCTAATCCTGAATAAGTAAATGTAGAACTAAATCCTAAACCATTAAAATTTACTTGATAAGGTGCAACACCACCAGATGGTGTAATGGTTACTGTTCCAGCAGCATCTCCAAAACAAAGATTATTTGTTTGTGTATGCGTAGCTGCAACTGGGATAAGAGCATTTACAGTATGAACTATAGATTGTGCTGTACAACCTCTTGAATCAGTAACTTGAAACTGATAAGTACCTGCAATAGCTGTTGAATAAGTAAATGGTGATGTAGTTGCTCCAAGATTTGTGAAAGCACCAGCATTAAAACTTACTTGATAAGTAAATGGTGAATAACCTCCAACTATTGTTCCTGTAATAACTGCATTAGGCGAAGCCGTACAATCTAAATCTTTTGTAAGTACTGTGCTAAGTGTAAGTTGTGGTGCAATTGTTTGAACTGGTAAAGTTACTGTACAACCAAAAGCATCTCTTACAATAATTGTATATGATCCTGGTGTTAAATTAGGGAACGTATTGCTTACTTGAAATGCACCTCCGTTAATATTATAAGCATATGGCGCAACTCCTCCTGCAGCAGTAACCACTATTGTTGCTCCTGCTGGGCTAGAATAACAGAAGTTTGATGCTGCTGATATTGTAGCTGTTGGTGGTGTTGCCGCAACAACACTTAAAGGAATAGAAGTACTTACACATAAATTTGCATCACGAACAAGCACAACATAATTTCCTGTAGCAACATTTGTAAATGTACCACTAGCTTGATAAGCAGTAACTATTACTGCTCCTGGAGATGTTTGCAATTGATATTGATATGCTGGCGTTCCTCCAACTGCCGATACAGTTATTGTTGCTCCAGTTAAACAAGTAGCTGGTGTTACTACAACTGAAGGCGTTAATACCGCTGGTTGTGTAATTATTGTTGTAAAAGGGAAGCTACATGCTGTATTAGCTGGATTACTATCATATCTAATTTGGATATTATAAGTCGTTGCAGTTAAACCAGATATTGTAACTGGTGATACTAATGAAGTCGTCCAAGTTGCACCGCCATTTGTGCTATATTGAAAACCTGTCGCTGCAAAATTTTGAGCTGAAATAGTAATCGTTCCGTTGTTACCCCCATTACAAGACACATTATTAGAACCTGTTACCTGAGCTGTAAAAGCTTGATTACATGCTATGTTTATAGGAAAGTTTTTTGTTGTGATACAAGCTATTGGTTGCTGATATACATTTATATCATCAATAGCTGCGTCATTTCCACTGTAAATAATACTTCCAGATCTTATTTTAAATGTAAGTGTAGTATTAGCCCCTGGATTTAATGTTAATGATTTTAATTGCCAAGCATTTACTGTATTGTCTATAATTCCCGTAGATTGAGAAGCAATAACTGTTCCTGATCCATTAACTAATTCTAGTATGAAAGAAGGATCTGCTCCACCATTACCCACAGTTAATAAATTTGCTAAATAAATATCAACAATTACTGGTTGATTTGGTAAAACATTATTGATTGTTTTACTATATAATACACCATTAGGACCTGCTGCAGAACCAATATTTACAGCTAAAAATCTACCTTTTGGATTTGTTCCGTTTGATGTGTGATCACGATATGGAAACCATGCACAATTATTAGGATTAAGTAAAGATGTTACAACATATTGATTGTCATTTACAAACCATGTACCACATGCCGATGCTGGGAATCCAGCAACAGCATTTCCGCAAGGCTGTCCAGCTGGATAAGCTTGAGGATTAAAGCAATAAGCTGCTGCAATTCCTGGTGTTGTTGTATTAGCACCAATACCAAAATCTTCAAACAATAAGTTACTTGGTGTTGGAATATTTGTTGCTTGATAATTTACCGTTACAGTATGAGGTCCACAAGTAACTGGAGAAAATACGTTATTTGTTGGAGGTGTATTAGGTACACCATCTAACAAATAAGTATAAGAAAAACTACCGCCGTTATTGTTTACAGTAACTGTGCTTGTTGCATTTCCGTTACAAGCAAAAACTGGAGGCGTTACCACTATTGTTGGAGCTGCTGGTGCTGGATCTAAGGTTACCGTCATTGGAAAAATACAACCATTTGCATCTTTAATATATACTGTATAAGTACCTGGTAATAAATAAGCTTGGTTTACTCCTGTATAAGTTGCTCCATTATCAAAACTATAAGTATATGCTGGAACACCTCCTTGAGGATTTATAATTCTAACTCTTCCTTCTCCTAAAGGACCGCAACCTGCTAATTCTGAAACTCCTGCCGAAGCTGTTAAGGCTGCAGCTGGTTGTGTTATTGTAATAGTAACTGGCGTTGTCAAACAAACAGCAGTTCCTAAAGTATATCTAACTATTATCGTATAAGTACCTGCAACTAAATTAGGAAAGTTAGGTGTTGGGAAAAATGTTATTCCATCTATACTATACTGTAAAGTAAATCCATTGGCGTTTGTAACATTAAAATTAATTGCACCTGTATTACTACCATAACATAAAACATTTGTTTGAGTTACTGTATATACTGGTGGTGGAACCAATGCAACTGTAATTGAAGTATTTGCAGTACAATTATTGTTGTCAACTACTTGTATATTATAAGTTCCAGCAACTGGTGCTGAAATTATTGGGCTAGATTGTGTTACTGTAACCGCTCCTGTTACATTAAAATTGTAAGGAGGTGTTCCTCCTACTGGATAAACAGTAATTTCTCCAGGCCCACAAGTTAATGGTTTTGTTAACGCTGCAGTTATTGTTAACAATGGTGGCTGAATAATTGTAAAAGGTGTTGTAACACTACAACCGTCTTGTGTAGTTACTGTATAAGTATAGTTTCCTGGTGTTAAATTATTAAACACTGTACTACTACTATTGGTTGGACCAAAAGTGCTAATTAATGTAGCTCCTTGATTAATGCTAAAAGTGTATTGTGGCAAAACGTTGTTAGCCGCTAAATTTATACTTCCTTTATTACCGCTACATATAGGTTGTGTAAGAATTGCCGAAACTGTAAAAACTCTATTTACAATAGGAATATTTGTTAATGTAAACACACAACCCCCTGTTATTCCTGTTTGACGAATACAAACAGAGTGAACTCCAACTGGAACAGTTGTAAAAACATTACTTGCTTGCCAAGTTCCTGTACAATCTAAACTATATTCATAACCAGCAGGAACTCCTGTAATTGTTATTTGTCCTGGTGTAGAACAAACAGCATCTCTTGGAGTAGCTATTGGATTTAATAAATTCTGAAAAACATTAAAATAAAATATACGCGAACAACCTCCAGGATAGTTTATCACAACTCTAAATTGTCCAGCAGTATTGGCTGTATAATTTAATCCTGTTCCTACAACCGTCCAAGTACACGCAGGATTTTCGTTTGCGCAATTAGGGTTTACAACTGCAACACAACTTGCTGTATTTAGTTGTTCCCAACTAATAGAAGTAGCTCCTGTTATAGTTGTAGCTATAAGTTGGGAATCTGCTGCTCCACATAAAAATATAAGTGGTAGTTGTTTTCCATCATTAGGACAAATTACTATTTGATCTGCATAAGGTAAAACAGGATTTGTTAGTGGTGGTGTTCCTGTAATATCTACAACATTTATTGTTTGAACTATAGATTTACAAGGTGTTGTTGTAATTAAATTATTTACAGTATATGTACCTACTTGGTTCACCACTACACTTTGGTTGTTTGTACCAGCTACAGGAGTTATAGTTGCTCCAGGAGGTCCAGACCATGTATAAGTTGTATAGCCGCCAGCTGCAGTCAACGTCACTGTTGTACCACACAAAACTACATCCTGAGTAAAGTTACAAGCATCTAGACCAACTAAAGTATTTGTTGGACTTGCTCCACTTAAGTTACAAACAGTATATGAAGATAAACTAGGGTCATTTGTAATTTGAGCTACATTTAGAACTCCTTGATAAGTAGCAAAAGCCTGATTTGTAATTAAATTAGAACAGGCATCGTCTAATTCTAGACATGTACATAATACTTTTACGCCAAGTTGTATTGTGTATCTTGGAGCATTTATAGGTACAAATCCTTTTGGGATTGTAAAAATAATTGTTCTTGTACCTGCATTATAAGTAAAAGTAATAGGTGGTGTCGCAGGGACAGTAACGGGTGGTGTTGGCAAAACAACCGATGCTGGATTAAAAGAAACATTGGGAGGCAATATATCTTTAATAGTAAAAATATCGGCATCATCATTTCCTATGTTTTGAAACCCAATGGTATAATTTAACGGTTGACACAAAGTTACATTTTGTCCCCCTACATCGGCTCCCGAAAGATCGGCTACTGTTTTTGTAAGTATTATTTTGGGTTCAATAATTTCGACATCGAATGTTGCAAGATAAGCACCGTAAGAATCTCCATTTGTAGTAAGCCTTAGTGTCGCACCAGTTTCATTATTAGGAACAACCGCATTTAGCGGGTTATTTACTTGTACTAAATCTAAATCGAAACCTAGTGTATTAGAACTATTTATATTCCTATTGGTTATTGCAATATTATTATTTGTAATGGAGGAATTAAAAAAATTGTTATTTGGGTTTAGACCATTTGTGATTGTTGTAAATCCTCCTAAAGAATTGGCCTTAAAACGAAGGTTATCTCCAGTATATTCTAAATCTCCTTCTAACGCACCAACACCAATTCTAGCTCTAACAGGAAAAGGTGGAGGTAATGTTACAAAACCATTTACATTAAAATCTACATTGCCACTACCATCTATATTAGCATAACCATCAAAAATGGAAATATATTTACTTGGTAAAGATGGGCTTTCGTAAACAATCACAATAGACCATCCTGCCGAACTTCCTGTATTTGTGTATTTTCCTAATTGTCCTCTTTGATTAGCAACACCATAAGTTCCATTTGCATCTGCTAATCCTTGTAACAAACTTGTAACATTTTTGTAACATACATAAGGTACCCCATATACTCCATTAGTGTTACTTGTATTATTGTCTACAATGATATCATCTTCTTGTCCTACAGGATCAGCTGCATTGTCTGCAACTAATGTTTGGTATGCGCCACCTGGGAGTTTAAATTTTACTTGATTCCAGTCATTTTGCCTAGGTATTGTTATTGTTCCGTTACTTTTTATTCTCTCGAACGGGTAGGTAGCCGTCCAATAAAGTCCTGCATAAATAATTTTTTTACAAGGTACTGTTATATTTAAATCTGCGGTACTAGAACTAAAAGTTGTAGGATCACCATCTATATCAATATAATCGAAATTAAAATTGTTATTGGCTAAACCTCCATTATATGGCGTATTGGCTTCGGCAGTTAGCACTGCTTGATTCGTTACATTATTTGCTGCATCATATGTTGGATTTGTTGTTGTCCTATTGACAATATTGTTACCAACAAATATGATATCACCTTTTAGTTTTAAGTTACCACCCGCTAATCTTTGTGTAAATGGAGTAACAACTTGTGCTGTAATATTGTAACTGCACAGTAAAATTAGGACCGATAATAAGTAGTTTTTGATTCTCATGGGACAACTTTTTGATTCAGAAATGGGACTAAAGTTATTTATTTTTTATTGAATTAACATTTTTTTAGCACTTTATTTTAAAAATAAAGTGCTAAAAAATATTTTTTCTGTTATTTTTCTACCTTCACAATTACCATTTTGCCATTATATGGTTTACTTCCTTTCGCTTCCATTGCACTTGTAGCTTCTTGGATATCAGTAAGTTTTTGATAATAGATATAGTATGTTCCGTTACTTGCATTATAGAAGAAATCTATATTGTTTTGACCAGCTTGTATTGCTTTTGTTATAAATGCATCTCTCTTCGCAACATCTTTATGAGCTGCTACTACAAGGTAATATCCGTCACCTACATTATCATTATTTTTAATAATTTGTGTTCCTGCTTGTTCTTCTCCAAAATCAAAATCTTCTGGTTTATAAACTTGACCTGTAGGAGTTGTTTTAAGTTTAATTTGTTTTAACGTTTCTCTATCTTTTTGATATTTTGTGTCATCACTATCAAATGCAGCACGTTTGATTCTTCTTTTCTTTTCAATATCTGTTTCAGCCTTGATTGTTTCAAGTTTTGCTAATAAATCTAAATTTTGTTTATCAGTAGCTAATTTTTCTGCTTTTAATTTTTCAAGTGTTTTTAAATAGTTTTGATTAACAATATCATTTCTATTAGGCACTTTTTTCAACCTTTCGTTTGTACGTGTTTCAAATTCTTTAATAAAATTATTTTGATTTTTAGTATTTTCAGCTATCTCTGTTTTTAAAGATTCAAGTGCTCTGTTTGCCGCAGAAGTACTTTGAAACTCTTTAGCTTCACTTACAATACCTTTATCAGATAAATCATTTACTCTTCTAAGTTCTTTAAGCTCATTGTCTTTTGCTTTTGCAATAGAGTCTAATCTAGATAAAGATTCTTTCTGATTTTTCTTAGAGTCTTCTAAAACTTGACTTAAATTATCTAATTCTTTATCCTCTACAGATTTAGCTGCGTCAATTTTAGCTTTTTCTTCAGCATCTTTTCTTAAGCGTTCAGCTTCGGCTGCAGCATTTGCTTTTGCATCGGCATCTGCTTTCTCTTTACGCAAACGTTCCGCTTCTGCTTTAGCGTTTGCTTCATTAGCTAATGCATCTGCTTTTTCTTTTAGTAAACGATCTGCTTCGGCTTTAGCATTTGCTTGATCCGATTTTAATTTATCTGCTGCTTCTTTTGCTTTTGCAGCAGCATCAGCCGCAGCTTTTGCATCGGCATCTGCTTTTTCTTTACGCAAACGTTCTGCTTCGGCTTTAGCTTTGTCTTGTTCTGATTTTAATTTATCTGCAGCTTCTTTTGCTTTCGCAGCAGCGTCAGCGGCAGCTTTTGCATCGGCATCCGCTTTTTCTTTTAGTAAACGATCTGCTTCGGCTTTAGCATTTGCTTGATCCGCTTTTAATTTATCTGCTGCTTCTTTTGCTTTTGCAGCAGCATCAGCCGCAGCTTTTGCATCGGCATCCGCTTTTTCTTTACGCAAACGTTCTGCTTCTGCTTTGGCATTAGCATCGTTTGCTTTCAATTTATCTGCAGCTTCTTTTGCTTTTGCGATTGCATCGGCTTTTGCTTTTGCATCAGCATCTGCTTTCTCTTTACGTAAACGCTCTGCTTCTGCTAATGCATTTGCTTTATCTTGTTCTGCTTTTAGTCTTGCTGCATTTGCCGCATTTGCTCTTGCATCTGCAGCCTCTTTTTCTTTTCTTAATTTTTCCGCTTCTAGAACTGCTTTATCTTTGCCTTGTAATGCTAATAATCTATCTGCTTCTGCTTTTTTGAGTGCTGCTAGCGCTTCTGCTTTTGCTTTTGCATCTGCTAACTCTTTTTCTTTACGTAAACGTTCTGCTTCTAATTTTGCTTTGTCTTGTTGTGCTTTTAATGCTAATGCAGCTGCTCTTTCTTTTTGAAGTTCTGCTGGAGATTTTCTCTTAACAGCTACTGCTTTGGTTCCTGGATTGGTTTTTTTAGTAGCTTTTACTATTGGTTTATAATCTTCGAAATCACCATATCCTTTTAATTTGTATGCTAATGTAATTTCATGTGAAATTCCAAAATTTGATAAATTACCAATTCCTTTTTCTATGTTATAACCTATTGATAGCTTTTTTGCAACCGTAAAACCTATACCTCCAGAGATTCCGTAAAGACTATTATATCCTGCTTGTACCCAACCTGCTTTTGGTGCGTTAATGAGTAAAATACTAGAAAAAATTGTTTTTCCTTTTGCTGCCTCACCTCTTACTAACATTGAAAATTTTCCGTTTTCAAAAAAACCAGGATTACTCATGTAACCTGTGTACATAATGTGACCTTCAAAAGTTTTTGCTGGATCGTCTGCAACTAATCCTGAACCGAAATTATAAAAGAAAATATTGTTTGCTGAAACCCCAAAATCCATTAGACCAGCACTATAATTTATTCCTGGATTTATGGTAACTAATGAGTTTTTAGGTATGTTTTGAAGTGCTGGATCTATTGTATTTGTTACAATTTTTCCAGTATTTAAACCACTATTTACATAGGCTAAATTTAATCCGAAAGCAAAGTTGCTATCATTTGATAACTCTACATTTCTAACAAAATTTCCTACTAATCCGAATGTTGTTAAGACTCCATAATTTCTTTGGAAAGCTCCAAATGCAATACTATTATTATCTCTAAACTTACCTGAGTAACTAGCAAAATAAGCTTGAGGTGCGTTCTCAAATCCTGAAAATTGCCTCTTACTATACATACTAATAAAAGATTCATCTTCACGAACATAACTGAATGTAGGGTTTATTAAGAATTTATTGAATTTTAATGAATTTTTAGCTGGCACATCAAACGAAACCACGCCTCCTTCTTGTGCATGATTTGGTAAAATAAACCCTAAAATCAGTAATAAGCTTATAAATTCTTTTCTCATATTATTTTATAATTGTAATTGACCCTTTTTTTATTGGGCTTCCATCCTTAGATATAATATAGTAATATACTGGATTTACAGATTTGAAATTTAATGCTGTTTGTGGCCATTTATTATCATAATTAGTTGTTTGCAAAGCAATTTCTCCCGCCGCACTAACTATCATAACTTCAGTATTTGCATTTATATATTCTTGAGGTATTTCCCACGTATCATTTTCTCCATCAGCATTTGGGCTAATAAGATTTGGAATTTTTACAGGATTTACTCCTTCTTTAAGTTGAAACAAAAACTCTTTATTTACTAAACACCCAGAAGTTTGTTTAACTATTGCTTTATAATTACCCATAACAGCAGTACTGTAGGTATTTGTTGTTGCTGATGCATCTAAAATTCCATTTTTGTACCACTCAAAAGTAGGACTTGCTGCATTTGTGGTTATGGTTATTGTTTTTATATCTCCAGCTGCAACATTATTTATTGCAGGAGATTCTAAGACATCTATACTTGCTGAGAAACCTACAACAGATAAATTAAATGTATTTGATGTTGATGAGCAACTTCCCTGATTAACTACCACATAATAATCTCCTGGTTGTGTTGCAGGGTAGTTAAATGCTGTTGCTCCAGGTATTGCGACATTATCTTTAAACCACTGGTAAACATAACCTCCTGGCACGCTAAGCGTATTTGCTGTTGGGGGACAAACGGTATTTCCTCCGCTTGATGTAATAGTAAATGTAGACCCTGCTGGAACAATGTTCACTGTGACGTCTTGAGATCTAGTTACTGAACTTGTTGTTGTACATACACCATAATCAATCTCTACGTGATATACTCCCGATGCACTTATATTTATTGATGAACCTGTCTGACCAGCAATTACGGTTGACCCTTTATACCAAATATAAGTTAAACTCGGAAATGATACTGGTGATGGATCTGGAATTGTAGGAGTATCTATAGATAGGGTGAAACTACCACCTCCACAGATATTTATAGTTGTATTATGATTGTTTATCCAAAACCCATTCATAAATGGTTGATGATAAGCTGAAATTGCGGTATTACTATTTCCTGTAATTGCAGGAGAAGTGCTTACAACTCTTAATCTATATCCTGCCCCTGATGTCCCTGCTGGAATAAAAAAATTGCTAAACGTACCTGTTAATCCAACAAACGTTGCAGATGATGAAAGAACTGGAGGTGTTGCAGAAAAAACTCCAGAGGCATTAGACAGTTCTAATCTAAATTGATTTCCTGGGTTAAATGTCCCTGTAATTGTAAAGGTAGAATTGTATGGAACCGTTCCGTTATTTGCACAATATTTTGTAACTGGATTAGAAGGTAAACCATGAGTTGGAGGGCTAATTGTTTGTGCAAAAACTGTTATTGGAGAAAAAAACGCCAATAATATAAAAACGTGAATATACTTATTTATAAGAGTAGTAATTTTATTTTTCATAAACAGCTTTATTTTATTTTTTTAAGAAAAACCCAAAGATAACCTATAAAATACAATCCTTTTTAAACAGAATTTAATAAAATTCAAGAAATCCATTAAGAAAATTTTATCTCTTAATGGATTTTTTTTAAACCGTATACATTAACCCTTTACTTAGAATTTGATGCGGTAATTTTACTAATTTTAATTCTAAAATCAGGATTGTTTTTAGTATTATAAATATCTAAAAACATTTCGGTGTTATCTGTATTTTGATACAGGTTAAAAAACGAATTGTTACCATAATAATCTTCTAGGTCTTCATTGTTTGTTGAGTTTTCAACAAAAATATTTCCTTTACAATTATTAAAATACGTTTCTTCAAATTTAATTTTCTTAAATGTACTTGCTTCTAATTTTACATCTTGAGCAAGAATTGCTGCTGGGTTAAATCCAGATATTACACTTCTTTTGATTGCAAAAGACGCATTATTTCCTATAAAAATAGATTCTTTTACTAATCCGCTAGCTATATCGCTGCTTAAGTTTTCTGTAGAGTTTACAAGTGTACAATTTGTTGCAACAACATTTGTCATGTTTTTAGAAAAATCAGCCTCTTCTTTTTTATCATAAGAAGCGATATTCATACATCTTGATCTTGTTGATGAAGAATAAAGTGAGTGTCTAATAGCAATAGAATTATCCATTTTGCATTGTACTCCTTGTGTAAACCTAAAATCATCTCCACTAGATCTTAATGAAACTAATTTACTAACCACTACATCTCCTCCTAATATTTCGAAAGAATTTCCAGCAGAGAAACTACACATTACATTTTCGATAACTGTTTTGTTTCCAACGCTTGCTAAAGATAAAGCATTATAATCTTTAAATCCTTTTATCTTTTTCCCAGCAAATTCTATTCTTAAAAATCTTAAAACTCCAGAGTTACTTTGTGAGTTTACTCCACCATAAATAGTTTGGCTTGGATCTAATTCAAAATTTAATGAAGATGAACCACCAAATTTATTTACAGGTGCATCACCAAGGATAACTATTCCTCCCCAGTCACCACCTTTTTTTACTGGTCTGTTAGAAGTAAATACAATTGGATCTGTTTCTAAACCATTGGCCATGATTTGAGCTCCTTTTGCAATAATTAAAGCACCATTTGTCTCATAATCTCCTTTTATAACCGTCCCTGCTTCGATAGTAAGTACTGCATTATTGGTTACATAAACAGGTCCTTGCAAAAGATAAGTGTTCTTCTTGTACAAAGTTGTATTTGTCGTTATTTTTCCATACAAGATTTGATTTGTTTCGTTATATTCAACTTTTGCTGGTTTAAACTCCGTCCAATTGTTCAACCAATTACTGGTTCCAATTATACCTTTTTCTTGTTGTGCACTTGCGGAAAAAACCACAAAAAGCAACATCAATTTGATTTGTACTAGATTTTTCATGTTCAGTAGGGGATTAAAAGTTAATTATTTGGGATAATTATTCGTTTATTTGGCTTAGCTCCTTCAACATTGACTCGTAGTACAATATTGAGCTCACTAAATTTCCTTTGTCTGCATAAGGTGTCATTGTTCTTTGGAAATCTACTGTAGAGTTTAAGAACGTTTCTGTGTTTTGTTTTTGTAAAGCTAATGCTTTATTGTTTTCCACATTGTCAGGAACCCCAACATCTTGCATAGTAACACCTGCTTTAGTTGTTAGTGCTATATAAGGCAAAGTATTTACAAGAACTTTGATACGTTCTATATACAATTCTAACAATTGCCCTTTTTGCATTGTTTCTAATTCGCTTTTTTCATAGAATTTTTTTACTGCAGCCCCTGTACTAATAATACCTACAGGTTTATTTGTTTTTTGTGCATTTACATTACTTACTGCAAATAATAATAAGCTAAAAAAGATAATTTTCTTCATGATAATTTGTTTATAATTTTAATAATTTAAGTTTTAAAATGTCCCCAAAACACACCCTTAAATTCAATTTGCAAGATTCTAATAACTTTTTAATAAAAAAAATTAAATTTACTTGTTTTTAAAATTTAAATGATGTATAAAATTGAATACATTTTCGTTTTTAAATTACCTTGCTAAAAGCGTGCCAAAAAAATTTAAAACCTAAAATTATGTTATTTTTTTTAATAATTATGCTTTTTATCGGTATTTTTCACGTCTTAACGGCTGCAAAAATATTCTTTTTTTATTATAACATCCTAATATTGAGGTGTTTTTGTTGTGAAAAAAATATTTTATATAAATTTAAATCTCGTTTTATGAAAAATTATCAATGTTTTGTCTAATCTTGTATAAAGATATTCAAAATATTCTTGTAATAACGATCATATTGATAAATTTATTGTAATAACTTATATTTGCAACATGCAATTTAACCAAATCGTAGGTCACGAACATCTAAAAAATCACTTATTACAAAGCGCCTCTGCTGGTCGAATCCCTCATGCACAACTGTTTGTTGGCCCAGAAGGATCAGGTATTTTACTAACCGCAATTGCTTATGCACAATATATTTTGTGTAATAATCTTGGGGAGGAAAATACTGGTGGAAATGAAGCTTGCAATTTAAAATTCGAACATTTTTCGCATCCAGATTTGCACTTTGTATATCCAACAGTAACTACCGATGAAGTAAAAACCAAACCGAAAAGCTTAGATTTTCTAACAGATTGGCGAAAATTTTTATTAGAAAAACCCTACGGAAGCATTTTCGATTGGTACACAATTCTTGATGTAAAAAATAAACAGGGTGAGATTAGGGTAGAAGATGCTCAAGAAGTTCTGAAATCACTTTCGCTAAAGGCCTATGAAGGTGGGTACAAAATCATGATTGTTTGGATGGCCGACAAAATGAATATTGCCGCTTCTAACAAATTGCTAAAACTGCTCGAAGAACCTACCGAAAAAACGCTGTTTATTCTTATTACCGAAAACGAGGAAGATATTATACAAACGATTCGTTCACGATGCCAAGTGTTGCATTTTTCGGCGTTGAGCGAAAATGCAATTACCGAATCTCTGATTGCTAATGAAAATATAGAATCCAAAAAAGCACAAAAAATTGCGCACAAATCGCAAGGAAATTATAATAAAGCCTTGCAATTTTGCCACGAAATAAATGACGATTTGCCTTTTGAAGAATGGTTTGTCACTTGGGTTCGTGCCGCTTTTAGAGCCAAAGGAAACGCTGCGGCAATTCAGGATTTAATCTTATGGAGTGAGCAAATTGCAGGTTTGGGACGTGAAACACAAAAAAAATTCTTGCATTTTTGTATCGAAATGTTTCGCCAGGCTTTGTTACTAAATTACGAAACCGAAAAACTAGTTTATCTAGAAACAACGGTCGAGAAATTTAGCTTCGAGAAATTTGCGCCGTTTGTAAACGGAAACAATATAAATGATATATTTAAAGAAATTTCTGAAGCGATATACCATATAGAACGCAACGGAAATGCTAAAATAATCCTAACCGATTTATCTATAAAACTAACCCGATTAATTCATAAAAAATAATCCTATGGAAAACCTTGCTTCACTTTTTGTCTTATTTTTTCTTGCCATTACATTCTTGCAATCCGGATATGATAAATATACCGACTGGAACGGAAATGTATCCTGGCTAACCGAACATTTCTCAGGAACTATCTTTGCTAATAAAGTGCCTATTTCTCTAAAAATATTGTTGGCTTTCGAGATTGTTGCCGGAATTTTATGCATTGTAGGGATGATAGAAATGTCTATAAGTGGCGGAACCACTTTTGGTAAATACGGCGCTTGTTTGTCTTGTGTAACTTTACTTATGTTGCTTTTTGGACAACGCATTGCCAAAGATTATGACGGAGCCAGAACTATTGTTATTTACTTTATTCCTGCGATAATGGGTGTTTATTGGTTGAGCTAGACATCAACAAATAATAGTGCTTTAAATCAGCTATAGCTTAAAAAAAAAACGAAGTGTGCAACGAAAATTAATATCAATAAATATTGAAAATAGCTTACAAGATATTCAAAAATGAAATCGAAGATTTACTTATTTTTTACAATTCAACGCTTATTGCATATGAACAAACAAAAAAATTAGTAAAAAATTCTTGGGAAATTGAAAATAATATAGACAATGTTGTAGTTGAGAATCTAAAAGATTTTTCAAGCAACACAAACTCTTTAGAATACGATTTAAGACAGTTATTATTGATCAAGCTCATTTCAATACTTGAACAATATTTAATCGATAATATTAAATTCATTTTTACTGAAATTAAAGAACCATTTAAAACAAACAACGTAATTGAATTCCAACATCAAGAACTTTTATCATTTAAATCATTAACTGAGGTTTTTAATAAAATAATATCTAAGGATTGCAGACAATTATCTAGTGGCGGATTTGATAAAATAATCAAATACTATCATTTAAAATTTAAATTAAACCTAAATTCTTTTTTTCCATCAAAAGAGCGAATAATAGAATATCATGACAGAAGACATTTACACGTTCATAACCTTGGGAAAACAGATAAACAATATCGAAAAAAGTACAATACAACAAAATCAGGAATTTCGATAAGTGACGAATATATTAGAAATGCAATCGAAGATATTTCAATTTTTGCTGAAATTGTAAATAAAAATACTGTCAATTACATAGAAAATCAAAAGGCTGTAAAAGAGCAAAAAATAGATTTGAGAAATATTTGGTTTTCTTTTCAAAATTTAACGGAAACTCTAGAAATTATAGATGATAACTACGGTTTTTGGAGTAATGATGATTTAGTTACTTTTAAAGACATATTAATCGAAAAAAAGCAACTATTTGATAATTTTGTGGAAGTAAAGATTTGCGGAGAACAAAATAAAATTAAAGATTATTATAATATATTTAAAAAAACTTCTAAAACTAATCCTAATATTAAGTTTTTCACTAAACTTTTTGATGATTATTCAGCACCTGAATTTCCTAAAAAAGTTAAGAACTATACTGAACCTTTACCGAAAATTATAATTACTGATGAGCTAATTAAAAGTGTAGAAAATAAATTACCGAATGAACCTTGGGAAATAGGAATACATAAAAGAATTGCACAAGACTTAAATCAATCAAATAAAACTATAAACAGAGTAATAAATATCATATTAGAAAACAGGAATAAAAGCTACAGTTAAAGGTTTTTTTTGAAATTGTATTTTTGTTTAGAACCCCCGCTAGCGCGAGCTTCTAGCTCGTGCCCAGTCTAAATTTCACAAAGCAATATCTAAAAAAATTAATAAAAGAAACGTCATCTCTAAAATGTTTCTTTTAGAAAATCCTTTTATTTTTGTAGGCACGAGCTAGAAGCTCGCGCTAGCATTTAGATTTACAATAACGTTGTGATTTTAACCCGCATTCAAACTCGATTTGTACATTTTTAACTCGTCCCAAGTAAATTCGTCTCCGTATTTTTCTTTGAGTGGGTTGAGGGTTTCTTCTTTGTAACCAAAAAACGCTTCGGCCAAGCCTGCAATTTTGTCTTCTGGCAAAACATCTGTAATAGCAACAGTACCAGATTCTATAAGCTTTGCAAGATGTCCGCTAATGGTTTGTGGTGTGAGTTTTCTAATGACTGCAATTTCTTTGATAGAATTTTTTTGTATCCACAATTCGTAGGTTTCTTGCACCGTCGATTTTTTAGCTTCTTTGGGTTCATCTTTCTTTTTCTTAGCATAACGTTCCACGTCGAGATCATCATCAATTAGTGTGATGTTTAATCTTTTAAACTCTTCGTGAATCGCCTCTATCTTATTTGTTTTGTAGGTTTTAATTTCTTTTGATGTCAAATTTTCTTTAGAAATAACATCGCCAGAAGCAATTGTTTTTACTAACAATTTGGCTTTCATTAACTTAAAAACTGCTTTTATCTGAACTTCTTCTAAAACAGATAATTCGTCGAACAGTGTTTTTGCTTTTTTGATGCGTTTTACTTCTTCAATTTTCCATAAAACATCATAAAGAATAGTGTCCATTTGTGTAAAGAAGTAATTGTAAGCCGCATCTATTCTTTCTTTAACAAAATGAATATCAAATGGTTCTGTATTAAAAAGCTTGTCAATCTGACTCAAGAATTTTCTTGCAGGTTCCTGAATTTCAGAAATAGTGTCGGTGTGTTTTTTGGCCCAAAGCCAATGTTTCGACTTTGTTGAAGATTCTTCTTTTTCGTTATAACTGTATTGATGATTGCGCCATTCTTGAGCCAAATCATGCCAATCGAAAGTCGATTTTAAGAAATTTTGTAAGAATTTTTTAGTTTCTTGTTGCAGTGCTTTTTCTAATTTTTCTTCCGATGCTTTGTTTTCAGAATAATCCATCACATCTTGATCGTTAGAAATACCATTCATTTGTAGTGGAGAAAGCAAAACCAAGCCTTCTAACGAACGCAAACGCGATAATGCTACATATGCTTGTCCTGGCTGAAAAACTTGCGATACATCAAGCGCAGCTTTATCAAAAGTTAATCCTTGGCTTTTATGTACCGTAATTGCCCAAGCCAGCTTAATAGGGTAGTGGACAAATGTTCCTAAAACTTCTTCTTCAATTTCCTTTGTGTTCTCATTTACAGAATAGCGAATATTTTGCCATTCGTATTTTTCGACTTCAATTGTGGTGTTTTCTTCTGGAAAATGTACTAAAATTTCTGCTTCGGATAATGACTTAATAATTCCCATTTTTCCATTAAAATAACGCTTTTCAAAAGCCAAATCGTTTTTGATAAACATGATTTGTGCGCCCACTTTTAATTGCAAATTTTCGTCTACTGGATAAATTTTGTCTGGAAAATCTCCTACAATTTCAGGTTTGAATTTAAATAATTTCCCACTTAAATCTTCTAAAGCCTGAGCATTTATATTGTCTGCTTTTGCATTGTGTGTGGTTAGTGTAATATAACCTTTGTTTGCTTTTAGATCGAAATCTGGTTTTACATATTCGTTTAAAGTGATTATATCTTCCTTCGAAATAGTATTGTTTCTCAAATTGTTAAGAACTGCAATAAATTTATCGTCCGTTTGACGGAAAATCTTAGAAAGTTCTATATACAATGGTGGATTTTGCTGAATTACATGCGAGTGGAAAAAAAATTTTCCTTTATAATACGACCGCAATACTTTCCATTCTTCGTCTCGGATTATGGGTGGCAATTGCAATAAATCACCAATAAAAAGTACCTGAACACCACCAAATGCAATTTTTTTCTTGCGAATAGATTGCAACATAAAGTCGATTCCGTCGAGTAAATCGGCACGAAGCATACTCACTTCATCAATAATAAGCAACTCCATGTTTTTGATGACTGATTTTTTTAAACCACTCATTTTAAAGTGTCTTGCTAAAGTGCTTTTGCTTTCAAATTTTACAAAATCTGAAAATTGAGGCGCACTATTGTCTGGAATAAAGCCGCCAAATGGCAACTGAAACATGGAATGAATAGTGACACCTCCAGCATTTAGCGCTGCAATTCCTGTGGGTGCAACAACGACACAATTTTTGTGTGTCGTTTGTATAATTTCCCGCAAAAGTGTTGTTTTTCCTGTACCTGCTTTTCCGGTAAGGAAGATATTTCGCTGCGTTTGATTAATGAATTGTAGGGTATAATTGGCTTCGGCTGAGATATTTTCCATTTTGGCTTGTATATATTGAGCAAAAATATTGAAAAATTATCTATTCACTATAATATATTTTCAACACTAGTTTTATTCTCTGACTTCAATTTAATAATTGATGTGAAGATTAACGCAATTAGAATCAAGAAAAGAATCAATGATGAACCTATAGTTCCAAAATTTAATCCTCCTTTTTCGATAGGTTTAGTTAATAAATCTCCAAAAGTCGCTCCAAAAGGTCTAGTTAATACAAAAGCAATCCAAAACAATACTATTCTGGATATATTGGTAAAATAATAGAATAAAACAATGATTATCAACAAACTACCTATTAGTATTGCGCCACCAATAAACCCTAATCCCGAATCATCAGCCAAAAAATCACCTAAAGCAGTTCCTAAAGTATTGGAAAATAAAATTGCTGTCCAATAAAAAATTTCACCTCTAAAAGAGTTAATATGATTTACCGAAAGAGTTTTCTCTTTTGATTTCCAAATAATTAACGTTGTAACTAAAAGGGTTATTAATAACAATGAACCTGTAGCATATCCTAAACCAAGTGTTCTATCCATAAAGTCGGACATTGTGGTTCCTGCAGTACTTGTGGCTAGAATTACTGCCCAATATTTTATAGGATTAAATATTTTTGACTTCAATTGAATGACCAATGTGAATAAAAAAACACTTAGAAGAATTGTGGAACTTATTGCATACCCAATATTTAAAGTCATTGACAATAAATCACCAGCGGTTTCGCCAAGTGTAGTGGCACAAATTTTCATTATCCAAAATGCAATCGTTATTTGTGGTAGTTTGTTCATTTTAATGATTTCAAAAGTACAATTTGTTGGATCAATATTATCGAAATATTCTTTGTAACGTACAAAAAAACGCCCTCAACTTTATAAGTTGAAGGCGTTTTAATATTTTTTTAGAAAAATTATTTCTTTTCTGTTGCTTTTTCTTCTGTTTTAGGTTTTGCAGCATACTTATCGTTAATCATTTTAACAACATCTTTTGTAATATCATAACTGTCTTTAGCGTACAAAATAGTCGCTGCATCTCCAGTACCATAAATATAATCGTAACCTTTTTCTTTACCGTAGTCTTTTATAAGTTGTTTTACAGATTTTACTAAAGTGTCCATTTCTTTTCCACTTTCTTGTTGCAATTGTTGTGCCATTGCTTGTTGTGCATACTGTAATTGTTGTTGTCTTTGTTGTAACTCAGAACCTTTTTGTTGTGCCCAAGCTTGACCTTTTGCTTGTGCATTTTGTTGAAAACTATTCATTTCTGCTTTTAGGTTTTTTGCAGCTACTTCAAGTTCACGACCCATAACTTCTTGCTTTGTTTTATACTTTTCATCCAATTCTTTGGCTTCAGTATAATCTTCCATCATTTTTTGAGTGTCAATATATGCTGTTTTATATTCTTTTGCTTCAATAGTTTTATTACAAGAAATAATTGATATTGATATGGCTACTAGTAATACGATTTTTTTCATTTTTATTTTTTAGTTAAATTTTTAAATTTTGGTAAAAGTACTCTTTTTTTGGAATGTGGAAAATTGTTGTTTAGAAAATTGATTATTTGAATGAAAATACACGAAATCTTAACAATAATAAAATCTTATACTATCGTTTTTAAAGATAGTTTTTCGTTATTAAAACACGCTTTTCTAGATTCGTTTTAAGATAATTTATATTTTTTTGAATGAATTTATATGTTTTTAAACAAAAACGTCTCTAAAAAGCGCTTAAAATCATTTTTAGCTGTTTTTTAAGACATAAATGTGGGAAGAATACTCTAAATTTCCTTTCGCTTTAAGATTTGACTTTAAACCAATATAAAAGGCTTTGATAAAATTCATTTTTCCATTTTTATATTTTTCTGATAAAAGTGACACATAAAAACTATCGAAAATCATAGGAAGGATTTTTATGAGTTTTATATTCTCTTTAGCAAATAGTTTTTCGATAGCCGTTTTAGAGAAATGCCACAAATGTCTTGGCACATCATAAGCGGCCCAAAATTCTCCGTAATATTTTGCGTCAAAAGATTTATAATTTGGGACTGCAATTATTATTGTCCCGTTTGGTTTTAATAATCTTTTTAAATCCTTAATTTGATTTTCTAAATCTGGAACATGTTCTAAAACATGCCACATTGTAATCACGTCGAAAGAATGAGATTGTATACTTTCTAAATTCTGTGCAAATGAAACTCCTTTAGAAATTGCAATTGCTTTTGCTTTTTCATTTGGTTCGATTCCTGTAGTGTGCCAACCTGATTTTTTTGCTGTGGCTAAAAAATCTCCTGTTCCGACACCAATATCTAATAAGCTCCCTTTTTGAGAATGAAGAGAATTAATTAAACTTACTTTTTTACTTAAAGAGTAGGATTTAATAATTTGATATACTTTTTCGAACAAAGAACGTTTTCCATCGGTATGTGAAATATAATCTTCGCTTTCATAATATTTTGGAAGACGATCTAACGATGGTTGCGGATGGGTTTTTAACAATTGTAATTCTTCATCAAGAAGTAACTCAAAATTTTCTTTTGATACTGAATTGTCTTTTACTTTTATAAAAACAGAATGATTTTGAAAATCCATATTATGTTTTGCTATGAATGTTTATTATTAATTTAAATTACGTTTCACGTGGAACAATTTGAATTATCTTCCCATAAAAACCAATAACACCGAAATATCACTTGGCGAAACTCCAGATATTCTTGAAGCTTGTGAAATTGTAACTGGTCTTATTTTAGATAATTTTTGCTTTGCTTCGATAGACATCGATTTGATTTTCTCATAATCGAAATTCTCTGGAATTTTCACATCTTCTAACTTAGTTAGTTTTTCGGCATTAGTTCTTTCTTTATCTATATAACCAGAATATTTTACTTGAATTTCTGCTTGTTCTAATATTTCTTGATCTAAATCATGACTAGTAACATATTCTGACACATTATTAAATTGTAAAACATCAGCTAAATCAATTTGTGGGCGAGATAGGATTTTAAAAATTTTATCTGTTTGATTTACTTCTGCAGTTTCTTTAGCAATTAAAACTGGATTTGCTTCAGCAGGAGTAATGCTAGTTTCTTTAAAGAATGCTACCATTTTTTCTGATTCATTCAATTTGTGTTCCATTCGTTGCAAACGAGCATCAGATGCTAAACCAATTTTATTTGACATAGGCGTCAATCTGAAATCGGCATTGTCTTGACGCAATAAAGTTCTGAATTCCGCACGTGAGGTAAACATTCTGTATGGCTCTTCGGTTCCTTTAGTAATTAAATCATCAATCAAAACTCCAATATAAGCTTCATCACGTTTCAAGATTAAAGGTTCTTGTTCTTCCACCTTGAGTGCAGCATTTATTCCAGCCATCAATCCTTGAGAAGCCGCTTCTTCATAACCAGTAGTTCCGTTTATTTGACCTGCAAAATACAAACCTTCGACCAATTTAGTTTCTAATGTGTGTTTAAGTTGCGTAGGAGGGAAGTAGTCGTATTCGATAGCATATCCTGCTCTGAAGAATTTTACTTTCTCGAAACCAACTACCGAACGCAAGGCTTTAAATTGAATGTCTTCTGGTAAAGAAGTCGAAAATCCGTTTACATAAACCTCACAAGTATTCCAACCTTCTGGTTCTACAAATAATTGGTGACGGTCTTTGTCTGCAAAACGATTAATCTTATCTTCGATAGAAGGGCAATATCTCGGACCTAAACTTTTAATTCGACCATTAAACATTGGCGAACGATCGAAACCTTCACGCAATAAATCGTGCACCAAAGGAGACGTGTATGTCATGTGACAATCTCTTTGATGTGTCAATGGTTTTGTTATATCTGAATAAGAAAATTTCGATGGATTTACATCGCCAGGTTCCACATTCATTTTAGAATAATCTAACGAACGACCATCTACTCGAGGAGGCGTTCCTGTTTTCATCCTTCCAGATTCGAAACCCGCTTTCACTAAATCTTCGGTAATTCCGTAAGCAGCACTTTCACCAGCACGACCACCGCCAAATTGTTTGTCGCCGATATGTATCAATCCATTTAGAAAAGTTCCATTAGTAAGCACAACAGATTTACCACGAATAGTCAATCCCAAAGAAGTTTTAATTCCCAAAACTTTATTGTTTTCGATAATTATTCCAGAAACCATTTCTTGATAAAAATCAAGATTAGGCGTTCTTTCAAGCATCAATCTCCATTCTTCAGAGAAACGCATACGGTCACTTTGAACTCTTGGCGACCACATAGCAGGTCCTTTCGACTTGTTAAGCATCTTGAATTGAATGGCGGTTTTATCAGAAACAATTCCTGAATAACCGCCCAGCGCATCAATTTCACGAACTATCTGCCCTTTGGCAATTCCACCCATAGCAGGATTACAAGACATTTGCGCAATGTTTTGTAAACTCATTGTAACCAATAGGGTAGAGCAACCCAGATTTGCCGATGCCGCAGCGGCTTCGCAACCTGCATGACCAGCACCCACCACTATAACATCATATTCTTCTAAAAACATTTTTGAATGTGAATTGTGAATTGCGAACACAGCTTTCAGCTGTATAAACAATTCAAATTATATTTTGTTCCACGTGGAACTTTTTACAATTAGAAAATGTGAATTAAAAAATTATTTCACGTGGAACACAATTTGTAATTCATAATTTCTATTTTCTTTTTAATTTTGTTTCACGTGAAACAATTTTATTTTTTCATCTTCTTTAGAACGCATTAATAACTCGTCGGATTCGGATTTATCTTTGTAACCACAGTAATGTAAAACGCCGTGAATCATTACGCGTTTTAATTCTTCTTCGAAAGAAACTTTAAACTCTTCTGCATTCTCACGAACCCTTTCGATAGAGATGTAAATGTCCCCGTGTATTTCGTTACCTAAGGAATAATCGAAACTTATAATATCCGTAAGTGTGTCGTGATTTAAATACTGTTGGTTGATTTCAACTAAATAATTATCGTCACAAAAGATGTAATTTATCTCGCCTTCGGATTTGTTTTCTGAAAGTATAACGCTAGAAATCCAATCTGTATAAATGGTTTCTTCTGGTATTTCGAAATCTATTTCGTAATTAAAACTAATCATTTTTCTTAAAATATTCTTGAACCTTACGGTCAAAATTGGAGCGCAAAGGTAGTGTTTGTCTGTTTAAAATTTCAATACTATTTAAATATTCTTGAAGCTTTTGGGGTAGGGGATTTG
Source organism: Flavobacterium sp. (assembly GCF_046153165.1). Taxonomy (GTDB): domain Bacteria; phylum Bacteroidota; class Bacteroidia; order Flavobacteriales; family Flavobacteriaceae; genus Flavobacterium. The sequence continues at coordinate 35,595 of NZ_JBJXEN010000062.1, forward strand.
CAGTGTTGTTAAAACCTTTTTTATTTGTATTCGATTGTCTTTTCGAATCTTGATTTTGCTCTTGAATTGCTTTCTCCAATTTGAGTAATTCATATTTTAAATTGAGTGCTTTTTGAATCGCTTCATTAGAAAATCCTTTGTTGATTAACTGCTTTTCTATTTGCTTCATTTGATCTAAAGCATTTTGTCCAGCACCGCCCATGCCATTTTTTTCCAATTCTTTTTGTAACGCATCACGCAATTGCTGTTGTTCTTTGAGGATTTCTAAAACTGCTTTTGTGTCACCTTCGCCATCTTGTCCGCTTTCTCCATTACCATTTCCATTACTACCTTGTCTTGATTTTCCGTCTTTGCCATCTTTACCAGACTTCCCGTCTTTGCCTGATTTTCCGTCCTTTCCATCGCCTGGTTTTTCTCCAGGTTTTTCTCCAGGTTTATCACCTTTCTTTTGTCCGCCTTTCATTTTCTCGCCAAGACCTTGTTGCTTTTTGATGATGTCTGGCAACTGCATTCCACCACCTTGTCCTTTTCCTGGTTTTGGTTTTCCTTTACCCATTCCAGAAAGGGACATTTGCATACTGTTTAATATGTCACTTAAAAAATTAGCTAAATTATTTGCGCTTGTTAAAGAAAATTGCTGGCTTGATGTACCTCTGGCGATTTGATTATCGGAAAGCAAATCGATACTTTTATCTATATTATAATGAACCTTTCCAATTTCCGTCGTGATTTGTTCACTTATTTTTGGGTTGCGCAATGACATCGCGAACAAGCTATCATCAACGTGTTTGAATTGTTGTTTTAAATCTTGTTGCGTTTTTAAATGTTTTGAAAATGCGTTAGAAGTATTTGTTATCGCTTTAAAATTCTTAATTAATGCTTCTTGCGAAAACGAAAACGCTAGCAAGTTGTCTAGGATTTGACGAAGCATTGCTACATCTTCTTCTAGCTGTTCTTTCTCTCCGCCTTCCATTTCTTGAGCCATTTTCTGACTCATCTCTTTCATCTTCTTGGCTGCGCTTTTTTGTTTAGGAGATGCTTTATCTTGCTGTTTCTTTTGTAATTCTTCAGAAGCTTTTTGTAAATCTTTATCGATACTTTCCTCTTTTTCTTTGTCTTGAGGAATGTCTAATGGCGATTTTAACTCTTTGTTTTCTTTATTAAGATCTTTTAATTCCTGTTGAATTTTATCAAACTCCTTATTAATCTCGTTCTGTTTTTCTTCAGAGTTTTCTTTTTTATCATCAGCAAGCTTATCTTCTTTTTCGGAAAGTTTATCTAACTTGTCTGCGAGTTGTTCTGCCTTTTTCTCAACATAATATCTTTTAGTCAACTCGACCAATTGTTCTAAAGTCTTGGTTTGGTTTTTACTTTTTTGTTCAAACTTTTCAAGTTTTTCTTGTATTTCATCTTGATCCAGTTTTTCATTCAAACGTTTCAATTCGTCAAGAAGCTTTTGATTTTTTTCTAATTCTTCTTTAGATTTTTCTAAACGTTGTTTCAATAATTCTTTCTTCGGATCATTTTCTTCGGCTTTAAATTTTTCTAAATTATCTTTTATTTTTTTCGAAAATTCCTTCATCATTTCGTCTTGTTGCTTCTGACGCTTTACGAAATCATCTAATTTTTGTTTGTCTTTGTAATCTAAATCCTTTTTTTCTTTATTGTTTTTTTGCAATTTTTCTAACTCAGAAAGTTGCTTGTCTTGTTTGCTTAACGATTTTTCTAAAGCATTAATATTCTCGTTTTGTTGTTGTAGGTTTTTATTTTCTTTCTCTTCGGCAGTAGCTTCACGATATGAAAATTCAGAGGATTTGGTGCTTTTGAAATGATGAATAGCATCGTTATCAAAAACTTCAAAATAATATTCATACGCCACACCATCTACAATAGGCAAGGTGCTTGGAAAAGAAAATACAAACTGATCGAAATTACTTTTCTTCACAGCAATGATTCCACGTTTAGCAACTTGCGGATTGTCCTTAGGAAAATAAACTACACTCAATTTCGAAAACCCATAATCATCCGATATTTGACCTAAAACATACTCTTTAGAACCCTTTAAACTATCGGCAGCCATCTCCACCTTGATGGTTGGAAACTGGTCTTTTACCACATTGATGGCATAATTAAGTTTTTCATAGTTTTTTATCGATTTATTAGAAGTAAATATCTGATATTCTGTATTTTGAAATATATTTTTACTTAAATTGAACGCATTTCCAGAATTTACAAACGAATAAGATTTATTTGCTTCAATTAGATTAATATTTTGAGTCGCAACTGTATTAATTCTCCAAGTAATTTGCGTGCCTTCGGGAACAATAGCATTTCCTGTTCCTTTGATAATCTCTGATTTCTTATTTAAATAATTAGGAAAATGAAGTGACATCTCGAAATTGGCAATAGCAGGAACAGTGATCACATTCAAGGTATAATCAGCCGATGAAACTTCGTTAGCTTCGATATGAAAATCTATGTTTTGCATGGGTTTCGTTACTACAAACTGAAATTCTCCTTGCTTGGTATTTTCCATAAAATAACTTTCGTCGCCTATAAAAATCATAGCTTTCTCTGGAACAACATTTCCTACGGTTTTTACTTTGAGAATAAAATCTTTGTTTTGTTCTGTTTGCAAATTTTTGTTTACCAACGTAAAAGCAAACGGAGCAGGTGGTAAAAATTGTTGTTTGTAATTTACCACACGATTCATACTTTCGGTAATTAGTTTTTGTTGCCCTGAAAGCATCAGAAACAAAACAAAAAATAAAGGAATTAATGCTAATGGCAGGAACTTTTTGTTCTTTTTAAAATCGATAGCATTAGAAAAAGGAATGGGTTGCAGTGAATTTGCCTTTTGGTTTATTGATGCAAAAAGTAATTCCGATTGGTTTTTGTCTTCTGATAATTGAAGAAAATTAGTCAGCTTATCATTCACTTCTGTAAAATGATTCCCAATAATTTTTGAAGCTTCGGTATAATCGATTCCTTTTTTGAGCTTGAATAATTGGAAAATTGGAAAGGCAATAAATCGCACCAGCAAAAATAACTGCACCAAAATAAATAACGCAAACAAAAAAGTTCTTCCAGTTGGTTTTAACCAAAGGAAATATTCGATAAAACTCGTTGCAAAAAGATATAGTAATCCCAAACCAATAAAGAAAATGGTTCCACGCAACAACTCGTTAGTATAGAATTTCTTGATGAAATCTTCTAGCTTTTGGAATATGAGGTCTTTTGAATTCAAAATTACATTCGTTAAATTATAACTTATAAAGTTACAATTTTTGCTGAATATCAAAACATTAAAAAAAACTTTAGTATTTTTATAAGAAAAACAATCTCTTATGAAATATTTATTAGCTTATTCAATTCCTATCATTAGTATGTTAGGAATTCATTATCAAGGAGTTTTAAGTTATTCTGGAGTATTATTTGCTTTTGTATTAATACCTTTTTTTGAGATAATTCTTCCTACTAATGAAGACAATTATTCAGAAGAAGAAATTAAAAACCGACTAAAAAACAAGTTATTTGACTTTCTTTTGTACTTAAACATACCTATTGTATATGGAATTTTGTTTTTTACAATATGGAAAATTACACAAACACATTTGACCGTATTTGAACTTACAGGAACAACTTTGAGTTTAGGAATTGTTTTAGGTGCAAACGGAATAAATGTCGCACACGAGTTGGGGCATAGAGAAAAACTGTATGAAAGAATATTAGGGAAAATATTATTAATTCCTTCCCATTACACCCATTTCTTTATAGAGCATAATCACGGTCATCATTTACATGTTTCAACCCCAAATGATCCGTCTACAGCAAAATATAATCAAAGCTTGTATACTTTCTGGTGGCAAACTGTTTCTGGAACCTACATAAAAGCTTGGGAAATTCAGAAGAAACTAAATCAAATAGAAAACCGTCCATTTTATGCTATAAAAAGTGATATGTTTTGGTTTACTATAATTCAAACAAGTTATCTAGCATCAATCTATTTCTTCTTTGGATTTAATGGATTCTTACTAGCTTTATTTGCAGGTATTGTAGGCTTTTTATTACTAGAAACCATAAACTACATAGAACATTATGGATTAAAAAGAAATTTACTTCCTTCTGGAAGGTTTGAACGAGTTACTGAAAAACATTCATGGAATTCGAATCATATATTAGGAAGAATCATGTTGTATGAATTAACACGTCATAGTGATCATCATTTTAAATCTCAAAAAAAATATCAAATTTTAGAATATCATGATATTTCTCCACAAATGCCTTATGGCTATCCAACTAGTATGGTCATTTCATTTATACCACCACTATGGTTTGCGGTGATGAATAAAAGAGTTCCACTAGAAATGAAAGGTTAATCAAATTATTCTACATAAATTAAGATGAGGCGCAAAGCACACAATCAAAATCATTGTGAACTTTGCGCCTTCTTTGTGTACTTTGTGGTTAATC
>NZ_JBJXEN010000112.1:0-2538 GCF_046153165.1 Flavobacterium sp.
AATAAACTATAGAGTTCATAGATACAAACATTTAATTGTTTCTCCGCATTATACAAGAACTCGTTTCAATAAATTAATAGACAAGGAAATTCTAAATGCAAATTTAGGAAGACCTGCTTTTATTAAACTAAAAATGAATAGTTTGTCAGATAATAAAATGATAGATAAACTATATGAAGCCAGCAGAGCAGGTGTTAAAATTCAATTAATAATAAGAGGAATTTGTTCTTTAATACCAGGAGTAAAAGGAATGAGCGAAAATATTGAAGCTATTTCTATCGTAGATAATTATTTAGAACATTCTCGAGTTTATATTTTTTGTAATAATAACGAACCAGAAGTTTATATTTCTTCTGCCGATTTTATGACCAGAAATTTAGATAGTAGAGTAGAAATTACTTGTCCTATTTATGATGAAAGTATTAAAAAAGAATTAATAGATACTTTCGACATTGGTTGGCAAGGAAACGTAAAAGTCCGTTATCATTCAGAAAAGTTAGATAATAAATACCGTATGCGTGACGATAGCCCAATATTTAGAGCCCAATTAGAAACGTATAATTATTATCGCAATAAAATTGAAGTGGTTGCTGAAAAAGTTTAGATTTTAAATCTAAACTCTAATATCTAAATTCTAAAATTAAGAATGATTTCAATAAAAAAATATGCCGCCATCGATATAGGATCAAATGCCATGAGACTTTTGATAACCAATGTTGTAGAGCAAAAAGGTAAAGAGACTCAATTTAATAAAAGTGAATTGATTCGTGTTCCGATTCGTTTGGGTCAAGATGCATTTACCGTTGGAGAAATTACTGAAGAAAATATTGAAAGAATGATTGATGCTATGAAAGCATTTAAATTATTAATGAAAGTATATAAAGTAGAAAAATATATGGCTTGCGCTACATCTGCTATGCGTGAGGCATATAACGGAAAAGAAGTAGCTGAAATTATAAAGAAAAAAGCAGACATAAAAATTGAAATTATCGATGGAAAAAAAGAAGCAGCCATTATTGCTTCTTCCGATTTGCATCAGTTTATAAGAACCGAACAAACCTATCTTTATGTAGATGTTGGTGGTGGAAGCACCGAATTTTCTTTATTTTCTGATGGAAAAATGGTTGTCTCAAAATCATTCAAAAACGGAACAGTTCGTTTGCTAAATAATATGGTAAACGATATTGTTTGGGAAGAAATTGAAAAATGGATAAAAACCAATACCGAAGAATATGATAATATAACACTTATTGGTTCTGGTGGAAACATAAACAAGATTTTTAAATTGTCAGGAAAACTGCAAGAAAAACCATTGTCTTATATGTATTTGAATACGCAATACCAATATTTGAATTCATTAACTTACGAACAACGCATTGCCGAATTAGCCCTGAATACCGACCGTGCCGATGTAATTATACCAGCATTAAGTATTTATCTAAAAGCAATGAAATGGAGTGGTGCTACTAAAATTTATGTTCCAAAAATTGGATTGTCTGATGGAATTGTAAAAGCAATGTATTATGGGAAGATTTAGGTTCTAAGGTTTAGAGTGACAAAGATGCAAAGGTTGATAGAAGTATAAATCATGCTTTTTTGATAATATCCAAAACCTCAGTGCCTTTGTACCTCAAAACCTTAATACCTTTTTTTACAAATCCAAATCAAATGTTTTTCTAAGCAATTCCAATGCTGGATTCATTTCTTTCAATCGATCATATTTTTCCTGAACAGTAAAGGCTTTTTTAGTTTCGATAGATTCGTTTATTTTTATCTCAATTGTAATATTGTGATTGTGTAGTTTACCACGAATGTAACCTAATAAATCGTGTTTTTCGCCATCAAAATCTATTTTAGAACTTTCGTTTGGCAATTCATGAATAATAGTAGTGCCTTCTAGTTTTGGGTCGTCAAGTAATAATAAAGATTCTAGGATTTTGTATCCTTTATCTCCTAATCTATTGGCGTATTTTACCCATTGCTCGAGCATTTGTGTTTCTGTAAACGGCTCAGTAGGTAACTCATCGTGGTGTTTTTCTATAGGTTTTAGCTGCGCTTCCAATTCTCGTTTGGCCTGAATACTTTTCATAGACAAAGCAGAAACTTTCGGAGCATTTGTCATCGAATTGGACGAAGCAATCTCATCTACCTTAGGTTTTTGAACTACTTCTATAGGTTTCTGAATTTCTTCAACAATAGGATTTGCTGTTACAGATTCATTGACAATTGCAACTTCTGAAACATTTTCGGGGATTTGATTACCAGTTTTAACCTCAGTAATTGAAAATCCTGAATTCCGATAATAGGTAGGTGGAATTATATATTGTTTAGCTTTTTTTTTTCTCCATCAAAAGTGATAGAGGCTAGTTGCATCAAACAAAGTTCTACGAGTAATCGCTGGTTTTGAGAAAGCTTAAATTTTAAATCACAATCATTAGCCAAATCGATTCCTTGTAACAGAAAATCTTGCGAGGCTTTTTGAGATTGTGCATAATACATTTTCTGAGCTTGTTCGCCAACTTCTAGCAAAGCAATCGT
>NZ_JBJXEN010000114.1:0-30936 GCF_046153165.1 Flavobacterium sp.
AACAGGAACTTGAGCATTTATTAGTTCTCCAAACTTTGACATAGTATAATTTTATTAAACTTTGTTATACAAATATAGTGTTTTTAGTATATTAAGCTACATTTTGTCCTTTTTTTAGACGAATTACTGTTATTTCAGGCATAATTCCTACTCGACCAGGATAAGCGTGGAATCCAAAACCACGATTTACATAAATATACCTTCCTACATTTTCATACAAACCTGCCCACTGTTTGTAAACATATTGTGCCAAACTCCATTTGAACCAACCTGGAATCTCAATTCCAAACTGCATTCCGTGCGTGTGTCCTGACAAAGTTAGTTGAAAATGTTTTTCATGATTTTTAATCTCATATTCCCAATGACTTGGATCATGACTCATTAATACTTTAAAATCTTCTTTGGTAAGATTTTCAGATGCTTTGTTTAAATCACCCGCTTGTTTAAAATTATGTCCCCAATTTTCTACACCTACTAGTGCAAATTTATCTTCTCCTTTATGAATAAATTTATGTTCATTCAACAACAAATCGAAACCTATTTGACCATATAATTTTTTGATAGCAACAAAATTTTCCTCCTTTGCTTCCGCAGATGGCCAATCTAGATATTCTCCATAATCATGATTTCCTAAAACAGAATATTTCCCGTATTTGTGTGGTTTTATCTTGTTAAAAACATCAATCCACGGATGCATTTCGGTTGCAAATGTATTTACAATATCTCCTGTAAATAAAATCATATCCGAATTTTGCTCATTCACTAAATCGATAGCATAATTTATTTTTTCGGGATTATCGAAACTTCCGCTATGTACATCGGATATTTGGGTTATCGTAAAACCGTCAAAAGCATCGGGTAAATCGGGAAAAAAAATATTTTGTTTTATTACTTTGTAGTTATATTTTCCAACAGTCATTCCGTAAATTAAAGATAAAAAAGGAACAGCAGCCAATCCCAAACCTACTTGACTAACAAATTTTCGTCTTGATGCTAAAAATGCTGTGTTACTGCTGTTGTTAATAAAGTAATTTGCTGAGCCAGAACCAACTCTAAAGATATCTTCACCAAACATAAACAATGACAAGACAATCTTTGGAATGAAAATTAGTAAAAACAAACCCATCGTAAATAAGGTTTGTCTTGTTTGTCCAACACTTCTATCAAATTTCGTGAATGAATAGATCAGAAAAACAAAAATTAATAGACTAATAATTTGGTAACTTATTAAGATCCATTTTATTTTTATTAGCGATTTTATAGCTTGAAAAGCATAAAATTCGATAAATAAAAGAAGTGCAACTATAAATAATAAACGAAGAATCATTTTGAATAAATTTTAAGCAAAATAACAAAGAAAGTTAGAGCAAATAGTTAATGTTAATCAAAATTTAACTTAAAATTTTCTCCCTTTCCAGCTATAACTTCCAAAAAAAGAATAAATCCCAACCGAAACACAAAACACGGGATAAAATAAACTGCTAGATAAAAGATAGTTTAAATGTGTTTTAAAAAAAGTGCTGGCTTTATAAAGTAAAATAAAATCAACAAGAAATTTTGAATATAAGAGAAACATAAAATAATTCGGGTTTATTATTCCTAAAAACCAAAAACCAAATCCGAAAATCCAAAAAAGATTCATCACTAAAACGGAAACGCCCAATTGCTTGCTGTATAAACTATTATAATTTCCAGTTTTGCTCGCCCAGCGAACTCTTTGGTGAAACAAATTTTTCCAAGTTTTTTCCGTTTTAGTTTGTACAATTGCAAATTCAGATTTTAAGAAATGGACATTATTTTTGTCTTTCTGAATGGCTTTTTGTAACAAAAAAACATCGTCTCCGCTCGCAATGGTATCATTCCCATCAAAACCATTTAGTTCGTAAAAAAAAGTTTTTTGATAACAAAAATTGGCACCATTACACATAAATGCTTGGTCGTTCCCAAAACTACCTATTGTTGTACCTTGTAAACTCAAAAAATCTAATTGCTGAAAAGCATCTAAAAAACTACTGTTCATTTTATAACAAACACCAGCCGCAATCATTTTAGGATTTTTTTTCTGGATAAAATTATCAAAAGTATTGAGCCAATCGGGTTGAACCAAACAATCGGCATCGGTGGTAATAATCCAGTTATTTTTAGCAATAGCTATTGCCGTATTTATCGCATCTTTTTTTGGAGAATTAGAAATTCGAGTGTTATCAATTATAACAAACGGAAATTGAAAATCTGAAATCTGAAATTTATAATCTGAAGCATCATCAACTAAAATTACTTCAAAAAAATCATTTGGATAATTTAATTTTTCAATTGATGAGAGGAGCTTTGGCAAGTTTTCCTGTTCATTTCTAAACGGAACAATAATAGAAAATTTTGTTTTTGGTTGCAATTTTTCATTTTCAAAAGTTTTTACTTTAGTAAATCCATAAATTAACCAAATGATATTTAGTAAATACCAAATCGTAATACAAACAAAAAGAGAATTTACGATTTCCATTGTGATTTAAAATTTAAAACATAATAACTACCTATAATTACTGGAATCACCACATTTAGAAACCACATAAGTGTGGTTACAAAAATAACAATCCATTCGTTTACACCCAAAAGTGAAAAAAAATAAACAGCAACACTGCCTTTTACAGCAAAATCTAGAAACTGAAAACTAGGTAGTGACGAGGCCAAAAAATAAACAGTTGCAATGGTTGCCATTAGTGTAAAATAAGGTAAATGAACATCGAAAGCGATAAACAAAAAATAATATTGATGCGAAAAGATGAGGTAACGAGCAATTCCTAACAGAGTGTTTTTTTGATGAATGTCTTTTGGAATTTCATTTATTTTAGAAATCAATTTTTCGAGGGAGTAACCTTTTATTTTTATTTTCTTTGAAAGAAAAGCCAAAAGCCAAAAGCCAAAAGTTGTAGCAAAAATTATTATAACCCAAAAATTATAGCCCAAAACCAAAAGACCAATCGTTCCTAAAACAACAGTCAAAATTAATTGTATTCCGTTGCAAAGGAGATTAAGGAACACAATTTTTTTGGTTTTATTTTTTTCAAAATACAAAGCTTTCCCTGCATATTCTCCAATGCCGTTTGGCGTAAAAATTCCAGCAGTAAGTGAGGCTAAAACTTGTTTGGTAGCTTGACCAATAGTAATTGTTTGGAAAGAAGAAACTAGGTTTTGCCATTTCAAAATCTCAAGAAAACGATTGGCAAAACTCAAAAATAGTATAAAAATGATGCCGATAACAGATTGATTTTTTTTAAACAAAACAATAAATTTATTCCAATCTAATTTGTCGTTGGTCGCTAATTGGTTATAAATAAAATAAAATGCACCAACAACAATCAAAAGTTTGATGGCAAGTATGAGGAATTGTTTAGCTTTGTGAGAAATTGAAATCATTGGTGCAAAGAAACAAAACTTTGAACTTTAAACTTTAAACTTTCAAATAAAACATTGGCAAACGAACGTATCATATTAGGAATTGATCCAGGAACAACCATTATGGGTTTCGGGCTCATAAAAGTCATTAATAAAAAGATGGAGTTTCTGCAACTCAATGAATTAATTCTAAGTAAATACGACAATCATTATCAGAAACTAAAAGTGATTTTCGAGCGTACTATAGAACTTATAGACACACACAATCCTGACGAAATTGCTATTGAAGCACCGTTTTTTGGCAAAAATGTACAATCGATGCTCAAGTTGGGACGAGCACAAGGCGTTGCCATGGCAGCAGGACTTTCGAGAGATATTCCCATTACCGAATACGAACCCAAGAAAATAAAAATGGCGATTACTGGAAATGGAAATGCGAGCAAAGAGCAAGTAGCAAAAATGTTGCAACAATTATTAGGACTAAAGGAATTACCCAAAAACCTTGATAGTACCGATGGTTTGGCAGCAGCAGTTTGTCATTTTTTTAATTCTGGGAAAGTGGTTGGTACCACAAGTTATACAGGTTGGGATGCTTTTGTAAAACAAAATGAAGAACGAGTAAAAAAATAATTTTGGCTGGGATTTACATACATATTGCTTTTTGCAAGCAAGCTTGTCACTACTGTGATTTTCATTTTTCGACTTCATTGAAGAAGAAAGATGAAATGGTTTTGGCTATTGCCAAAGAAATCGCAATGCGAAAAAATGAGTTTGAAAGTGAAGTGATAGAAACTATTTATTTCGGTGGTGGAACTCCAAGTATTCTAGAAATTTCAGATTTAAAGTTTTTGATTGATGAGGTTTACAAACATTATAAAATTAGTGAAAACCCTGAAATTACAATAGAAGCCAACCCTGATGATTTATCCGAAAATCGAATTATCGAATTATCTAATACTCGAATTAATCGTCTCAGCATAGGAATTCAGTCTTTTTTTGAAGAAGATTTGCAATTGATGAATCGCGCTCACAATTCGGCAGAAGCCAAAAAATGTTTGGAAATAGCCACACAATATTTTGATAATATTTCGGTCGATTTAATATACGGAACGCCAGACCCGAGCCAGAATGGCGAACAGGCGCAGCAAATGAGTAACGAACGTTGGTTGCAAAACATTCAAACTGTCTTAGACTTGAATATTCCACACATTTCGAGTTACGCCTTAACGGTCGAACCCAAAACAGCTTTGCACAAGTTTATCAAAGACGGAATTATTCCGCAACCAGATGATGGTGTTGCTCACGAGCAATTTTTAATACTGGTTGATACGTTGGAAAAAAACAAATTCATTCATTATGAACTGTCTAATTTCGGGAAAGAAAATTATTTTTCTAGAAATAATTCGGCCTATTGGTTGGGCAAAAAATATATAGGAATTGGCCCTTCAGCACACAGTTACGACGGAAAAAATCGAAGCTGGAATGTGTCTAATAATGCTATTTATTTGAAATCGATAGCAGAAAACAAGTTGCCATCAGAAACGGAAACTTTATCAGAAACCGATCGATATAACGAATATGTAATGACTGGTTTACGTACTATTTGGGGTGTTTCTTTAGCTAAAATTGAAACCGAATTTGGAGAAAGATATCTTAAATATCTCATCCAAAATGCACAAAAACATATAGATAATGCAAAGCTTATTGTAGAAAATAATGTTTTACTAACAACCAGAAAAGGAAAATTCTTTTGCGATGGAATTGCGTCTGACCTGTTTTGGGCATAAGCTATTTTTCTTTTATTAGTAAGAAGCCTTCGTTAAAATTATATTCATCCTTATTTGAATAGTTTGATTTGTTTAAAGAGTTAAAACTCATTCGGAACTCATAATTTCCTAAACTACTTTTAATAAATAAATCATCGACATCAATATCACCAGATGCCCTGTGGTATTTCTTAAACATAGCTTTTATCAGAGGAGTAAGATCAACGGTTTCTTTCGAATTCAGGCTTATCTTTAGAAAAATATCTTCGTTACTTATTCTCTCAACTTTGAAGGTGTCGTTTTTTATCTTGATTTCTGTGGTTCCATATTCCGGTATTGAGATGATATATTGATAATTCTCAACATCATAATATGTTTTTTTGGAATTGAGATTAAGATAAGTCGTCGATTCTTCTTTGGATGTGGTTACAACGTTGTCGAAAAATGCTGAATAATTCCAAAAATTACCATTTTTATATTCTTCTTTGGCTTTGATGCTGTCGGTTAGGAAATTTGCCAAATATTCTTTTTCAAATCGTTCATTTAGAAAGGCGAATTTATCAGTAACCTGTTTTGCAATACTGTCAGTAATTTTTTTATTGAAATTGATTTTACCGTTATCTAATAAATTATTCGCAATTAAGATTTTTTCCAATTCTTTTTTCTGGCTTCGTTTTGCTACCGAAAAAGTATTGAAATAAGGAAAAATTAAAGCGAATAAGCCAAATAAAAACAAAGAGATCGGGATAAATTTTATAGAGCTTTCTTTTTTAAAGACAAAATAAAGTACAACAGCCGAAAGCCATAAAGCTAATAAAAGGACAAAATAACGGGGTTCTGTAAATCCGTATTGTAAAAGTCTGGTAAAAATAGCTGTGAATAATAAAATCATTAGTGGAATCAGGCTGAAGTAAAATATTTTACTAAACATTTTTACCCATGATCTTGTTGTGGCTTCTTTTAAAGGATGAACCAGTAATAAGGCTAAAATTCCAACAACAGAATAAGCTAAAATTAGATAAGAAACCCAACCACGCGGCAATTCCCAAGCCAAAAGAATCTTTCCTGAATAAAAATATAGGATAACCACATAAATGAAGAGCAACGGAATAAGGATAAACTGGGTGAAAAATTTTAAAACAACAGGGTAGGTACTTTCTTTTTCTAAATACTCAAGACCATTTTCATTAAAAAGCAGAAAAATGAATGTACTCCCGAAAATGGCCATTAGGAAAAAGATTTCAGGATAAACCTTATCGTCAAAATGAAATGAAAAAAGCTGGTCAACCGAAACAACTGCAAGTTCTACACCAGCGGTTAAGACTCCTGTGAAAATCATTGTCAACGCAAAATTGACAAACAGATTTTTGTTATATTCCCAAAAATTTTTTTCCGGATTTCCTGTAGTTATATACGGAATAAAAGCCACGAGTAAATGTAATAATACATAAGTTGGAATAATGATAAAGACATACACTTCGTTAAAATCGTCTTTATTTTGCGGAAGTATAAAGTAATATCCAATCAAAAAAAGCAGCCCTATCACAGTTAGTAAAAGTTGTTTGCTTATGCGCTGTGAAAGCATTTTTAAGGCAAAAAATAATGAAATTCCAAATGACGTACAGAAGATAATCTTGATATGGAAAAAATTCTCGTCGGTACTCGAGTTAGTCTCAATAGCATAAATTACGGTTAGTGACATTATGAAAGACGTCAGTAAGATCATCGGATAATTTACCAATGTTTGATTGGCTTTTTGGAAAATTTCGGTAAGTTTTTTATTCATTTTTTGGCTCTGTAACGGATAGAAATGTAAATTTACAAAAATTCGGATTAAACTATGCTAGTACTCATCAACAATCAAGAAATAAACTTATCAAAACCACTCGATATTTCCATTTCGTTAACCAATACAGATGAAAATCCCATCGCTTGGTATCTCGATAAACCCGAAATAGAACCTGTAAAAGTAGGGGAATGGATAGGGAAAGTTTCGGAAGGAAAATCATCGACAAATTTTAACAATATATTTTTCAATCCGCACGGACACGGGACGCATACCGAATGTTTGGGGCATATTACAAGAGATTTTTATAGCATTAATCAATGTTTGAAACAGTTTTTCTTTACTGCCGAACTCATTTCTGTTGAACCAAAAAACAGCAATGGTGATTTTGTTATTACCAAAGAGCAAATCGAAAATGGGTTAAATGGCAAAACGCCCGAAGCCATTGTCATTAGAACCTTACCCAATATAGAAGGGAAAAAACACAAAAAATATTCACATACTAATCCGCCGTATTTGGCTGAAGATGCTGCGATTTTTATTCGTGAAAGCGGAATTCAGCATTTGTTAATCGATTTACCAAGCGTAGATCGGGAAGAAGACGAAGGGAAATTATTGGCACACAAAGCCTTTTGGAATGTGAAAGATGTCAATAATCTAAATAAAGATGCCAGACTAAATTGCACGATTACTGAGCTAATTTATGTAGATAATGCCATACATGACGGAAGTTATATACTAAATCTGCAAATTGCTCCGTTTGAGAATGATGCAAGTCCAAGTAAGCCTGTTTTATATAAAATATGATCACCGTTTCTACTGATAAAAGCAAACTAAATGTTCCGTTCATTCAAAATTTCCTAAAAGATGCATATTGGGCAGCTGGGAGAACAATCGAAGAAGTTCAAAAAACAATAGATAGTTCTTTTTGTTTTGGAATTTATCTCGATGATGAGCAAATAGGTTTCTGTCGAGTAATTACCGATTATGTCGTTTTTGCCTATGTTATGGATGTTTTTATAACCGAAGAATATCGAGGGAAAGGGTATTCATCGATTCTTATAAAAAATATGATGATTGAATCAGAACTTAAAGAAGTTAAAATTTGGCGATTAGCAACATCTGATGCGCATTTTTTATATAAAAAATTTGGATTTAATGCTTTGGCGACACCAGAGAAAATGATGGAAAAAATCATAAAATGAAAACAATAATTAAATTAGAAGAATTGGGGTTGTTCCTCTTTGGGATATATCTTTTTAACCAATTAAATTATGCTTGGTGGTGGTTTTTAGTTCTAATCCTAGTGCCCGATTTTTCTATGATTGGCTATCTAATTAATAATAAAACAGGTGCTTTTTTATATAATTTATTTCATCATAGAGCCATAGCAATATTTGTTTATTTGATGGGAATCTACTTTTCAAATGATGTGATTCAATTGGCTGGAATTATATTATTTTCGCATTCGTCTATGGATAGAATGTTGGGATATGGACTAAAATATGAAAAAGGTTTCAAGTTTACTCACTTAGGAAATTTATAATTATGAACATACAGCAACTCTACGAATTTTGTTTGTCTAAAAAAGGAGTTACAGAACATTTTCCTTTCGATGAAGATACACTTGTGTTTAAAGTAGGAGGAAAAATGTTTTGCTTAACCTCTTTAAAACAATGGGAAAATAATGAACCTTCATTAAATTTGAAATGTGATCCCGAAAAAGCACTCGAACTTCGGGCGGGATATGACGCTATTAAACCAGGTTATCACATGAGCAAGATACACTGGAATACCATCAATTTGAATAAAGATGTTTCGGATAAAATGGTATGCGAATTAATCAACCATTCGTACTATTTGGTTTTTACCAGTTTGACTAAAAAAGTTCAAAACGAGATTCAATAATAATATTCAAAATATAACAAAATGCTATGAGGTAGTTTATTTCTTCTTAATGTTTTAGTTTTCTATCGTTTTATATTTGTGTTCTAATAAATATATTACTGGGAAAATTAGAATAAAACATACTCTAGAAAGATTTGTCGAATAGAAAGAGAGTAGCATAGATAAGAAAAATATTAATGGTGCAACTAAGCTTCTTAAAGTGTAATATTTGCGCCATAAATTATTACCAGATACGGTAGCTATTTTTGCTTTTTCAGAAGAAATATATCGTATTATCCAACAGTTTAATAATCCAGTAACAAAAATATTCATACAATAAATTGCATAAGGAATATTTAGATGGAAATTTTCGCTATAAAAAGCCGATGAAAATGGCATTAGTACTATAGATAATAAGAATAAAATATTAAGCCAGATAAGTTTATCGGTATACTTTTTTACATAACCAAATAAGTGATGATGCGCTTTCCAATAAATTGCAATTACAAAAAAGCTAATAAAAAAGGAGACAAATTTAGGAATGAGCTCATTTATATTTTTTATTACTTCAGAGTTTGAATTATTTTCTATGTGCGGCGCTTTAATCTCGATAATTAATAAAGTCATAGCAATAGCAATAACAGCATCACTAAAAAAAAGTAGCCTTTCTATTTGTAATTTATTGTTGTTTTCTTCCATAAAATAAATGTAAAAAAAAATATATAAAATACAAATAGGACAATATATTTTTTTAGTTCATGAATTTTATTTTACATATTCATCTTATTACTAAACTGTTGTAAGCTATTTGTTGTGTTTTGGAGTAAGTTCACCATTCTTCAATACAGTTTTATATGTAAACATTTCAAAGGAAAAGCCAAAGTAAGATTGGGTAATTAGTATTTCAATTTTTCTCTTTTCGAAAGGATGTTGAAAAATGTTTAATCATTTCATCAGTTCAGTTGTTTTTATTCAATAGCTATGAGGTCTGAGCCTCAAATCCAAATTTTATTGCCGCTTCAAGTATATCGATGTTTATGTCTTTTAGCGTTTTGAACTTAATGCAATATCCGCTCACACTCGCTTTACCGATATTTTTTCCATAAGTCTCGAATAAGTATTTCTTATCATTAATACCAAGGATATAAACAGAGATTCCTGTTGTGTTTGCACTAATGCCAATTTGATAAAACTCTCTAGTTTTTCCGTCAACATAGGATATGGTCTGAAAACCATATCCTATGTTAGGATTAGAAACAGTTTTATTCTCACTATTTTTACCATCTAAGAACCATAATTTACATGCTGGCATTACTTGCAGAATAATGCTGTGCAACTCTTGCATGTCGCTACGTTTTGGTTCAGGTTGGCTAGTGATATACTCTTTGATTTGTTCTTGTACATTCATATAAATATAAAATTACGATTTGCTTACTTCGCCTTTTCATACTTTCAAATAATTATCGGGATACTATTGGGATGCCAATAATTTTTCTAAGTTATCAATACTCATTGTAAACCCTTCTTTAAAGCCCATTTCAATCATTTTCTCTAAGCGAGTAAGAGATTCATTGTAAATAGCAATACTCACTTTAGTTATACCGTTTAGTTCGCTAAAATTGTAATCCCATTCAGAACCTGGCAATTCAGGGTTTTCATCCTTGTCTGCAAAAGCATTATGCATTTTAAAATTGGTTTTAGGTGTAATGGAAGTATATTCCTGAATTGACCAACGCTCTTGCCCTTCAGGACTTACCATTGCATAAAATCTTTTTCCACCAACTTCAAAATTCATATATTTTGTCTTCGATGTCCATGGTTTAGGTGCGACCCATTGATCCAGTATTTCTGGTTTTGTAAAAGCATCCCAAACCAATGGAAGCTTTGAAGCAAATTCTCGGGTTATAAATACCGTTTTAGCAGTTTTGTCAACGGTAAAATCAAATAATAAATTATTGCTCATTTTTCTGTTTTTTTAAGTGTTGATAATACATTGTCGAGTTGGTTAAATCGTGTTTCCCAAATATTTCTGTATTGGGCTAACCAATGATCTATTTCTTTCATTTTTTCAATTTGAAGAGAATAATAAATTTCCCTACCTTGTTGTTCTTGCTTTACTAATTCGCACTCTGTCAAGATTCGAAGGTGTTTTGAAATCGCCTGTCTGGTTGTATTGAAGTGCTCTGCAATTGCATTAGGAGTCATTGCCTGTAGCGCAATTAGGGTGATGATAGTCCGTCTTGTTGGGTCGGCAATAGCTTGAAAAATATCTCTTCTCATTTTATCTTAAAATTAATTTACGCAACTAATAGGTTGCAAATATATATGCAACTTTTCGGTTTCGCAAATTTTTTTATAATTTTTTTATTTTGAATTATTTGAAACGCCAGTTTGAAGAGGGACACATCATAATGATGGTTGATATTTTGCGACTTGGAAATATTGAGAATTAAGGAAACCGAAACTTTCGGTTTTGCACTGAAATCAAAAGTACAAAACAAACTTTAAATTAAAGTCTAAGACCCTAAATTACTACAAACGGCTGTTAGTGGCAGTTTTTTATTTTTCAGTTGTTTTTTTCAAGTCTTTTATGATTAGGTAAATTGATATTATAAAAACAACTATATAAAGAACATCTAAGACAGGTTCTTTCAGTGTTAAGTTTTTAAAATCAATGTGCTTAATTAAAGTCAAGCCTAATGTAAATGCAATAAATACAAAAAACCAATTCATTCCTTTTTTATTTTCCATATTTTAATTAATGTCTGTTTATTAAATCTATTATTGTTCCAATAAGTACAGGAAATATCCAGAAAGTAATCATTCCTAAAATATATGCAAACAATCCTTTTATATAATTTGCTATCTTATTCTTGTCATAAAATTGTCCGATTGCCCAAACGCAATATACTATTCCTATAATACCAGCAATTGTCATTATGTTATAGTGTGTTATACCTTGTATAATTACAAAAACCGAAAAAATCAACATTCCCATTCCCATAACAAAACAAAGCATTATCAGAATTTCATAAAAATTGTAGTTAGACTTCCTGAAAAATAGTTTTAACCATAAAGCGATAAATATTCCCATCATAATATTTGCATAGCCATAATGGTCTTGCACCCATTTTACAATAGTACCAACAGCACTTGTGGTTTTTTTAGCTTCGTGAAATTTCACATAACCGTCTTCAATATGAAATAAGTGGTTTAAAATTGTATAAATCAAAGAAGTTATGATGATGAATATGATAGGTTTAACCAATCGGCTTCTGTTTTCAGAAAGATATTTTCGTATGTTTTGTCCTGGATTTATTGTAAGTTCACGTATTGTGTATAAAATTCCACGTTCAAAATGCAGAACGTGTTCAATTTCGTGAATTATGTATTTTCCGTCAATTCTTTTAAGACTAGTTGCTTGTCCACAGTCGGGACAAAATTTTGAATTTATTTCTTTATTACAGTTGTTACAGTTCATCTAATTAGTCAATTATATTGTCAATTTGTTGGTTTACGGTCGGTTCGGCAAAATTGCCACAAACGTTTCGCGGCTTTAATAAGCTAGGGATTTGTAAACTCTAAACTTTCGATTAAATACCGAAAATCAAAAGTACAAAACAAACTTAAATTAAGCACTAAAGCCGCCATTTCTTATAACCACTGTTAACTGCCTTTTTTTTATTTCGTTACTGCTGGTATTAAATATTCTTGCATTATCTTTTCAACTTGTTTTTCTCCATATGGCGTATTGTATGCTGTGGCAGTAATTACAATTACAATTGGTTGGTCTTTGAAAATAAAAATTCTATTTCCACCATTTCCGTCTGAATAATAAACTTCATAGTACAAGCCATTTACGTTGTATGTTTTATTGAAAAATAGATAACCATAAAATTCCTTTTCCGATATTATCATTTGGTGTGATAAACTTTTTTCAATCCATTCCTGCGACAAAATTTGTTTACCATTCCAAGTTCCTTGGTTTTTGTATAATTGCCCAAATTTAGCATTGTCCAACGAACTTAATTGCAAACTTCCCGCCGTATTTGCTACTTTTTGAGGTGTGAATTGCCATTTGTATTTTGTGATTCCAAGTGGTTTAAATAAATTTTTGTCTGCATATTTTTCTAAACCATTTGGTACAGATTTATGGATGATGTCGCCAAGAACCACAACACCTGCCGTAAAGTAATCCCACTGCTTTCCAGAACTTTTTGTTTTGTCAATAGGTAGATTTAATGTGAAGTCTACCCAGTTTTTTGTAGGATACATATTTTCTTCGTGACCAATTGATTCAGTATTCATATCAGAACCTTCAAAATTTGAGCTCATTGTGAGTAAACTTTTTAAAGTAATACTGTCTTTTGCTGTAGAATAGTTTTGAAAGGATTTTAGGTCGTAAAATTCTTTTAAGGTTTGCGTTTCACTTTTTATGTATTTGTCTTTTATTGCAATACCCAAAAGAGTTGATGCAAATGATTTTCCCACAGAACGTGTGTCGTGAAGTGTATTTCTATTTGATCCATTAAAATATTCTTCAATTAGAATTTTTCCGTCTTTTATTGCAACAATACTGGTTACATTTTTATAGGTTTTCTTTGCAATTTTTCTATTTAGTTCTTCGATTTTAGCAATATCAATTTTCTCTGTTGAAATTTGCCAATCTTTAATTGGCTTTATGGATTGAACTTTAACTAGTTTTTCGTCAATTTTAATTTCTGGAACGATGATTTTTATTTGTCCTTCGGCAATTATGTTTCCCGCCAAAACTTCGGTCAGTTTTAAATAAGGTCTGATTTCAATTTTAAGCAAATGTCCTCCTTCTGAAAGTGCTTCTTGTCCGCCATTGCCAAAAAATCTATTCCAAAGAAATTTACCCCAAGAATCTTCGTTGGTCGAACTTATTAATGGAACTCTGAAAATTGTTTTCTGGTTTTTGCTATCGGCACTTCCTGCTCCAATATTTAGGTTTTCAACATAAATTTTTTTGTTGTCAACAAAAAATGTAAATTGATAATTTCCGTTTTTAGTTAGTTCGTCAGCAGTTAATTGCGGTGATAACAAATGAAGATAATTTGTTAATGAATTGCCTAAAAAAACTCTGATATTTAACTCTGATTTCTCTTTTAATTCAAAAGATTTTAGAAAATCAGTTTCTTTGAAGTTTTCGATTGCAATTGCTTTTTCCATAAAAGCAATTTTACCAATGTTTGATTTGTGAATTGGATAAATTATGCTATCTTTTTTTACAAATTCGTTTTTTTGCGCAGATACATTTAAGTATGTCAATATACTTAAAGCGATGTTTGTGATTTTTGATTTCATTGATTTTGATTGATGATTTTTGATTGATACTAATAAGTACAAATTAATTTAATTTGTTACATAGCTTCACGTTTTTTTAAAATGGGAGTTCACGACAAGCGCGCTTTGCGGCGGCTTTGCTTTTGCAAAGCGCTAGTTAGGCGAAGTGCGCTTGTCGTTAGAGAGAAGTGGGCTGGAAGGCGCATTTCGCTCTACGTTTGGTCGCTTGGCGATGTGGCGGATTAAGGAAGCCTAATCTTTTGGTTAATGACTATTTTCCAAATACAAAACCATCTTTAAATTCAGCCTAAAACCCCAATCACGCCAAACTGCTGTTATGCACAGTATTATTTGATTATAATGTTATTAATATGTGTCAATTCTTCAATGTTACAAATTTTTGATAATCTAATTTTCAATGATATCTCTGACATATTTAAGTGATTGTAAACGTTGTTAATGTATTTTTTGATTAAAGGAAATAGGTAGTCCTTACCAGTGGCTATGACTAAAAAATTACTTCCTTTTATTTTTTCTCTTCTTATATTATATTCATTTTCGATATTAATTGATGCGACTTCTGAAATAATTAAATGTTTTAGTTCATCAATTCTCGTTGTAACTAGATTAGTGCAACAAATACCAGGTTCTGGACTCAATAGATTCTTGTAGTCATATTTTGAAGTTTTAGTCTTAATGTTAAAATTAATACAAATTGAATTATATATAAACAAATCAGTTAATATTTCATCATTTAAGTCAATCCACTTTTTAAAATCTAATTTAGAACTTATAGTTTTTCTATCATCTGTTGAGTTTTCTTCATAAATAATTTCTACAAATGAATTTAAGTCAAGAAGATAGTTTTCTATACAATACCTAGGTAGAATGAATAGACCTTTGTGATTATCAATCTCTGAGCCTTCTAGCAATTTTGTTAGAGAATCATTTAACTTATGATAATCACCATCGATTAAATAGGCTTTCGGTCTATTATCTGATTTATTAATATTACTTCTCCATTCTTTTACGACTTGGGAACAACCACCAAGTGGTATTACATTATCAATTCTATATTTATTATCAAAGGTTCTCGATAAAATTTCACTATATATTTTCTTTGATTCAACAGCTGTGTCCTCAACATATATATCAATATCATTAAAATCTTCGTTTAAAACTTAAACTGCGGACTTTGACTTTGGGCTTCTTTCAATCATACAATTATACTATTTTCTTAGAACTCTTTCAGTGTTCGCTTTATATTCTCCGATTATATCTGGAGAATGCGTTGCAATTATAAATTGTGTGTTTGATGACGCCTTTAATAATGAAGAAATAAAATTTTCCTGCCATCTAATATGTAATGAAATCTCAGGTTCGTCAATTATGAAAATATCAGAAATATGTTTTCTTTTGGGTGTATATTTACCAAAAATTACATTTGCAAATAAAATCACTAGCTGCCTTTCTCCTGAAGATAATTCATCGATTGTTAAATTTCTACCTTGAGGTTTAGTAATCAATAACCTTCCCACAGAATCGATTAAAATTTTCTTCCCAGAATCTTTCAAAAAAGTATTGATTAGGTCTAAAAACTTATTAACAGGTTCAAATATTTTATTTGCCTTTGAATTATAATCATCGATTATATTTAAAACCTTATGTAATTTGTCAAGTTGTGACTTGTTAAGGATCCATTCTAACGTTATTGGAGTATTATCCGTATCAAATTTCTTCATAACATTCTCGATCTTTTCAAAAAATAGTCTTAGTTTTTGAGATAAATCGGCATCTAGAAAACCAATACTTTTTAGGGTTTCTTCAATTTCATCCTTTTTTTCTAAAATTCTAAATTTCTCTTTAATATCTAATGTGTTACCTTGTAAATCATTGATGGAGAACTCTGTATAATCAAATGAACTTGTTATCAGTTCTTTGTTAATTACTTTGTAGTAATTATCTCTAATTTCACGAACTCTTTTGTAAACATTTTGCACAAGCATTTCTGTTTCCAACGTAGAAATTCCTAGATTAGTTTTTTTTCTAAATCCTCTAAAGTCACTGTCTTTCCTAAGAAACATATTTCGCTCATATAAATAGTCCTTATATTCATCTGCTATGTCAAAATTAGTTCTTTCAAGACCAATCAGAGTTGGTTTATTTAATTTTTCAATAAATTTAAAGTATTCTTCTTCTCTGAATTTTCTAAATAAAATTTCGATGTTTTTATTTTCTACAGAATGGATTTTTTGTAATTCATAGTCGTTAATTAAATCACGAGGGATTGTTAATGTTTTAACAACTTTGATATTGGATTCAAAAACATCAAAAATTAAACTATTTTTATTTTTGATAATTTTAAAGGAATATATTTTACTTAAATGCTCGAGTACTAATTCGATATTTTCAAAAGGAATTGAAATTAAATCTTCAATTTTTGGTAATAGGATTGCCTGTATAATATTTAAACTGGTAGTCTTTCCAGACCCATTAATCCCAGTTAGTATCGTTAAGTCAGAATTAAATTTAATATCTACGTCAATGTTTCGTTTATTCGAATTCCTTTAAAATTTAATAATTTCATATTGATTGTTGTTTTTTAAATATTGTGCCTAACGTCCCCGCGCTACAGCGGGTTTGGGACTAAATTAAGCCTTATCTTCGGATTTGCCAAATCATCCCAAATACAAAATCAACTTTCCATTAAGCCTATTGCCCAAATCCGTTGTAGCGTGTGTTAGGCGCTGGTTATTTGTTCTCAAATAGATTCAATTCTGTTTCTAATTTTGGACTATGATTATATACATTTTGAGCGGACAAAAATTTAAATTCCGCAATTTTTATTTGAGGAATTTGATTGAAAAGATATTTTGACATTGACCAAAATTCAAGTCTTAAAGTGACTAAATCACTTAATTCTTTAAAAATTTCTTTTTTATTTTCTGATTTCATTTTTTTACTAAAATTGATTGTCCAATCGCAAGGGTAGTCTTTATGAAAACCAATTATTACAAAACTTTCATCTCCTTTCGGAAAAACGTTTATAAATGATGTAGGCATAAGTTGTCTTTCTTCTCTCCACTTTTTATAATTTGAATCTTTTGGGATTTCCAATTCTCCAATATTTAATGGAACTGAAATACATAGTTCTATTTTTGGAATTTTTATAGTTTCAAAATAAAATGAATCTGAGTTTTCAGAAATTATACTTTTCTCTAATTCAGTTTTAAATACGTTCAGATTTTCAATTCCATCATTATAACCGTCAATTAGCGATTCGACTCGTGGTAAAAAGACAGGAGGGAAATGAGGTTTTAATTCGATAATCCATTCGGTTGCAATTTCTTTTCTCCTAATTTCTTGACATAATCCACGATAACAAAAAAGTGCTTGTTGTTTTTTGTCGAAGAAGTTTAAAGTGGATTCAGTTTCTATTAATTTAAAAACACTAGAATCATGTATTGCACAAAATCCTTGAAAAGTGTAAACGTCATTTATTCCGACCAATTTGAAATCTGAAATTCCTTTTTCGGACATTTCAAATGGGTTCGTTGGTGTCATTTGGATTAAATGATTATTTTCAGATATTTCTCTTAGAATTCCATTTTTTTGCAAAACATGGGATTTGATAGTTTTGTTCGTACAGCCATTAAACATGCAAATACGTTCTTTCTTTTCAGATTTTCTTCGGGCTTCTAAAACTGCTTTTTTCATGTTTTGGGGTTAACGTGCGCCTAACGACAAGCGCGCTTTGCGGCGGCTTTGCTGTTGCAAAGCGCTAGTTAGGCGAAGTGCGCTTGTCGTTAGAGCGAAGTGGGCTGGAAGGCGCATTTCGCTCTAACTTATAAATATACGCAACTCCTTAAAGTTAAATATATCTAATTTGTTTATTATTAGTTTCTTAATCTGGACAACATAAAAATGGGCTTTTATTTTCTAGTGTTTCCTGAAATAAAAAAAAAGCTATATTTTTTATTAATAAAATTAGAGAGTAACCGTTCTCGTTATGTTTAATAATATTTACTTGTTCCATTTTTTCAAACCTACAAAACGTTTTTTAGACACAACCCCGTATTTATACCTGTTTTGTCAAAAATACGACCACAAGAAACTACATCTTTACGAGAAACGTAAAATGTGGATATTTTTTTTGTGAAGTAGGATAAAAAAGGATTTTTAACTAAAAAATGTTTGGTAATTTGCTTTGCGGTTCTCAAATTTTTCTAGCAACAACTCCCACTTAGAGAGATAAGTGAGAGTTGTTGCTAGTTGGTTTTGCCATGAGGAATTGTTATGAAATGGTAGGCAGTATTAACAGGTTTATTGTTGTTCTAAAACGGTAATGGTTTTTCTCCAATCTTTTAGGGTGCTAATCATTAGGAGTATTTTTACAGTGGTCCAAAACAAAATCATGATGGCTAAGATAATTAAGGTGGTCGAGAAAAATGAAATGAGTCCAAATCCTAGAAAAAACAAAATCATGCAAAATAGGGTGACAAAAAGGGAAATCTTTTTGTGAGTTAATCCTGCAGTTAGTAGCAAATGATGCAAGTGTGATTTGTCTGCCTTAAACGGTGAGTTGCCTTGTTTTATTCTTCCTAAATAGACTCTAATAGAATCTAAAACAGGTATCGAGAAAAAAGCAACCAAGAGTAGAAATCCGTAAGCATAGCCATAATTGTTGGTATGGTTTTCTTTTTCCATAAAATGGATTCCAAAGGTTACAAGTATAAATCCTAAAAATAACGAACCTGCATCGCCCATAAATATTTTATCCTTAGAGAGATTAAATTTTAGAAATCCAACAATG
This sequence comes from Flavobacterium sp., assembly GCF_046153165.1. Lineage (GTDB taxonomy): Bacteria > Bacteroidota > Bacteroidia > Flavobacteriales > Flavobacteriaceae > Flavobacterium. The sequence continues at coordinate 18,953 of NZ_JBJXEN010000114.1, forward strand.
GCTCCCATAAAAATAATGCTAATTTTTCCTAAAAAGTAATCGTTAAAATAGACGGAAGAGATAAAAAACATGGTAAATCCTAGGAGCGACAATCCGCCTACAAGTCCGTCTACGCCATCCATTAGATTAAAAGCATTTACAACGCCTGTTATGACTATGATTGTTAATAGGTATTGTGCCCAAACGGCAATTTCGTAAATACCTAGAAAACCATAAAAAGTAGTGATTCTGGTTCCTGAAAAAGCGACTACACAAGCTAACAGAAGTTGGATTCCTAGTTTGTATTTTGCTCTTATATCAGATTTGTCATCGATAACGCCTACTATTAGTAAAATACAGCCAGAAGCGAGCATGGGTAAATATTCTTTTAGAAGCGCAAAGGAGTTTCCCGAAGCCATTAAAACGACTAATGTTGTGGTGGTTATGGCTATTCCGCCTATGAGTGGCGTAGCAGTAGTATGTACTTTTCGGTAATTGGGTTTGTCTACCAAATTAATTTTTAGTGCCATTTTTTTTATAATTGGAATACACACTAATGCTAACAACAGTGATAGTAAACCAAGGGTTCCAAATTCTAGTAGTGTTTTCATATTGGTTATCTTTTTTCGTAAAACATCGTGTTATTTTGCAAATGCTCTAAATTGTATTTTGTCAAAAAGCGAGTGTCTAGTTTTCTAAATTCAGAAAAGGTGCTTGTTTTTTTATCTATAGCAAGCGCTTCTTTTATTAGTAAATGGTATTTATTTGCAATTTTTTCCCAAGTATATCTTCTCAAAGCAATCGACTTCATTTCTTTACTCAAGGTATTCATTTCGGCCTCGGTAATAGTTTGCAACTGTTGTATTAACTGTTCAGTATTTGAAAAATACAAGGCTTTGTTTTCGGTAGTGGTTTTGTTATACGACACATTGAACGAGATGATGGGAAGACCTAAAAACATTGCTTCTACAAGTGACGGATTAGTTCCTCCCGCAGAATGTCCGTGAATGTAAATGGCGGCATTTCCTCGTATTAAATCTATTTCGCGTTGGTTGTAAATGGGATCGAAAATAGTTATGTTAGGCACATTGCTGTAGGTTTCTTTCAGTTTTTTGCCATAAGCGCTATTGTTCCAGTTGCCTACAATGACAAGATTATAGTTGGGTAATTTTTTAAATGCTTCTAATACAACATGCACATTGTTTTCGGGTTCGATGCGGCACACTTTTACAGCATAATCGCGTTTCAGAAAAGGATATTTTATAAAATCTTCATATTTTGGACGTACTTGTAGTGTATGATCGGCACCATATTCTATTACTCTGCTCAATGTTTTGTAACGTAAGGCAGTATAATCCTGAATAGATTCGTTGTCGGAAATATCAATATGAGAAAAACGAACCGCTAATTTTTCTGCCCACCATAAATAAAGTTTGGCCAATAGCGACCATTTGTCTCTTTTCCACTCAATACCATCAATAGAAATAATGATTTTTTTGTTGGTAAAAAGCTTCACAAAAGGCAAAATCCAAGCGCCAGCCACTCCTAAAATTAATAAAACATCGTTTTTTCGTAACGCTTTTAGAATAGAAATGGTGTCGTAAGGAATACTTTGTATGCCATTGGCTTCTAGGTTAATGTATTCTAATTTTGCTCCTTTGTAAGTAGCTATTTGTTCTTTCTCAGAATATTTCTTTTTAGAACAATATACGGTAAAGTCATATTTAGTAGCAAGATGGGTTACTAGATGATCCGCTAGTGTTTCGAATCCTCCGTATTTTGCAGGTAAACCTACAGTTCCAATAATGGCGATACTTTGCTTTTTCATGTTGATAGTATTTATAATTGAAATAGTATAGGCCAAAATAAAGCCAAAATATTAAAATATTGAAAATCAGTAAGTTATATTTTTATGATTTTCCAAAATATGGAAGTTGTATATTAATTGGAAAGAATCCTAATCGATTCATCCTCAAAGTATTCTTCGGTAAAATGCTTGCTTTTTTCAATCGCCTGTAAACGCATCGTTTGGTATAAAGTATCATTGTTGAGGATGAGGTTTAATTTCTCTGAAATAGCACTACTGTTTTTACTGTTTATCAAATAGCCATTTACGCCTTCTTCGACCAATTCGACCACTCCGCCAACAGGAGGGACAATGGCAGGAAGTCCATACGCCATGCCTTCTAATATGGTTAATCCAAAAGTTTCTACCCATAAGTTTACATCAGATAAATTGAGTAGGACAGAAGCTTCTTTGTAGAAAGGATGTGTGTTTTTTTGAACAGGATATAAGAATAAATTAGCAGGAATAGTTTCGTTAGAAAAATAAGTATCAATTTCGGTTTGATTTGCATTGACAATCAGTTTGAATGTGAATTGCGGATTCATTTGGGCTAATGTTACAAATTCATGCACGCCTTTATACGCTTTTAACGAACAAATCATCAAAACTATTTTTGTTGTTTTTGGAGCAGTTCTATTTTGAGTAGCTTCTTTCACAAAACTATTTTCGAGCACATTATAAAGCACATTTTTTTTGTTTTTCATAGGTTCTTGCTGTGCCAAAAAGTTTGATACATACACTACTTCTGAAGCCGACCAACGTACGATTCCGAAAAGAAATTTTTTTAGAAGCAAAGGTTTCATAGATGTTTCATGAATGTGATAAACCACTTTGCAACCTCTAATTTTTCCCACAATTCCAGCACCAAAAGGCAAAACCGTATTGACATATAAAACGTCTGTTTTTTTTAAGAAGAAAAGCAGTTTGAAACCCAAAGCCATTTGACTAAAAGTTAAAAAGAACAATCGAATGAATGGGTTTTTAGCAAATTGATACCAATAAAAATGTTCCTGAATTCCTACAATATCCGATAGGAATCCTTCTCTTTTTCCAGAAGTGTACAAATGGGTTTTCAGACCGTTTTTGACCCAACCATTTAGTAATTGCATCAAAACTTTCGGGCTTCCGCTATAATCGTTTAATAAATGTACTGCTATAACTCTCATAATTACAGTTGGTTGTAAATGTTTTTTAATTTTTCGCCACGACTATTCCAAGTGAATTTTTCCTCATATTGTTTTCTAGCGGCAACGCTCATTTTGAGTAATAATTCTTTGTCATAGTATAGTGTTTGTATTGCTTTTTCTAATTCGCAAATGGTGTTCGTATAATCTGAATGAGGGATTGCAAAACCACAATCGACATTGATAAACTCTCCAGGACCTTCGTTGTCTAAACAGATTACAGGCAATCCAAAAGACAATGCTTCGGCAACCACCATTCCAGCACCTTCGTGTGAAGGAAAAAGAAAGACGGATGATGTTTCGTACATTTTCATGAGTTCTAGTCGATCAATCCATTCTATAATTTCGACGCAATCTTCAGCTTGATTTTCTGCTATAATTTTTTGATAAAAAGCTTTTTCAGGGCCTGTACCTATTAATTTTAATTGACAGTTTTTTCTTTCGTCAAAAGAAAGGGTATTGATAAATTTTATAAACGAAAGTAAAGTCAAATCGAAGCCTTTTAGCGGAACAAATCTTCCTACGCTAATGAGTGTAAAAGTTTCTTTAGAGACTATTTTTTTAGTATTAAAATCTTCTGAAGCAATCGATGGACTAATAGAAAAGTCGTTTGTTTTTATCTTAAAAACGGCAGGCACACCACTATTCATACACCAAATGTGACTTGCTTTTTGCACCGTTTTTTTTAATGAAAAAGAACCGTTCCAGAACATTTTTTTTATGAACCAAGTAGCCCTGTCCTTGATAAAATAGTGGGTAGCATATTTTTTTAAATATTGGTTAGGAATAACGGGATGATGTCCCACAGGTCCCCAAACCATTGGTTTTTCTAGTTTGTATAAAAAACTTGGAGTCCAGTCATTATGAAAATTTACGTTATGGGTAATATCAAATTGGAGTTCTTGTTTTTTGATGAAAGCAATAATGCCTCGTTGCCACATATAGTAATATAACATGGCGCCACGACTTCCTTTTTTCCAGAAACGCATCCAATATGGTAAATCAAAATAAAAAAAAGTGATGTTTTGATAGACAATATCTGGATTTTCAGCCATAAATTTTTCGATTGCGGGTTTGTTATTTTCTCTAGTAATAGCAATCACTTTGTTGTAACGTGCTATTTGATAAGTAAAATTCCAACCCATAGCGTCTTCTGATCCTTTGTATGGGTTTACAGCATAACAAGTTGCCAATATGGTTTTAGGATTCATGAGTTCTGGTTTTTAATAATTTAGCTGGAACACCACCAATGATAGAATTTTCAGGAAATGATTTAGTAACTACACTTCCAGCTGCAATGATGCTTCCCGCCCCAATTGTAACACCATCTAGTACCGTAACTTTACTTCCCATCCAGCAGTTTTTTTCTATTTTTATTCCTTTTCTTGAAACGCCTTGATGGCGAATAGGAATTGTCATGTCTTGATAATTATGATTTTCTGGATGACAACTTAAATATTGACCTACAATACAATCGTCGCCTATTTCTAAACTTCCTGCTCCGCCTAAGTATGCAAATTCTCCAATTCCTACATTGTTCCCAATTTTTATTTGGTCTCCAATATCGTTTAAAGAAGTGGAAACAATAATTCGGCTAAATGCCCCAAAAGAAACGTTGTCTCCAAATTGAATTCCGTTTTTGCTCAAAGCTGACACATGAACATGATTTCCTAATCGAAGAAATTTTCCATAATGGATTTTAGAGATATTAAAAAATTCAACTCCTTTCCCCAACATCATGCCTTTTGGATTTTTTAGAAATAAAATTACTTTTATTCCGCGAATTAGACTCCAAGATTGTATCCAGATAAATTGAAGTAAAGCGCTAGTGTTTAAAGCATCATCAAATTTGAAATTTGGATTTCGAAGCCTTATTATTTTTTGAATGATTGATTTCATTTTACGCCAGAATTATAGTTTTCACGATATGATTTAAGGTAACATCTAATTCTTCGTTATTGATAGATTCATAAACAGAAGAATTACTTTTTACGCTTAGCGAATCGAAAAGGGAACTGTATTCTTTAGTCAATTCTTCGATGGTAGCTTTAGTCAATTCTTTTTTTCTGTTTAGAATTACATTAGCATCAGCAAAAAGGAAGAAATTGAATTTAGGTTTTAACAATAAATAGTATCCTAATTTTGAAATAATTTTAGGTAAAACAATGTTACTACGTTTGCTATCATTAATAAAATCAAAGTAATAACGATCATAAATTACAACATAGCCTCTTGATGTATATTTGAAATAAATAACAAATTGCCCAAATAAATAATCAGAATAATAATAGGTAAATCGGAGAAATGAAGATACAAAACTTCCATTTTTTCCTTGTCTAGGCAGACTTGAAATAGCATCTTGATGCGCTTTTTCTTTTCCTTTTGTCCAAACACTTAGTATAGGTAAAATAGAAGGACGATGACGCAATACAATGACTGGTTTTCTTAGTTGTTTTTCAATTCGGAAAGCTATGTTATCGATAACTGTAGATTTTCCTGCTCCATCTACACCACTAAAAGTGACAATGAAACCTTTGTTATTTTGATAGTTTTTGATAGTGTCAAGGCAATAATTGATAGTGTTTTTTATATGATTTATACCTTTGTTTTGTTTGTTACTATTAATGTAATTCATTAAAAGTTGTTTGCTTTTTTTAGAATTATCAAAATAATCCTTAATAATGAAGTCGATAGTTTTTTTAGAATTAGCAAAAGCTTCTTGGTAAATTAAATATTTTTTGGGAATTCTTGCGCCATTTAGGATATAAAATAGCACAACATATCTTGCTGTATAAAGACTTGAAGCATTTTTTATTCCATAATTATTGGTGAAACCAGCCTGTATTAATTTTTTGGCATCTAAAATTTCAAAATTTCTACGTTTCAATTGCCAAATTAAATCGAGTGAAAGCATATCGGCATCGTTTGTAAGAATTTGAATCGAATTCATGAATGATTTTTTAGAAAAAGTAACTTTAGAAACCAAATCATGTCTTTGAAGCGTTTGAAGAATACTGTCATTCATTTTTTTATCGATAACCAAGTCAATATCGGAATTTAGACTTAATTTTTCTGGAAATCCATTTTGAAATTTTAAAGCGGCATATTCTTGATTTTGAATAGAATCAAATATATCCATGATGATTAATTCTCTTGAAGAATATTCATTTGTTACAAAAATATTAAACCCTTCATTCCAGACTTGAAACAACCAATCAATTTGAATATGCCAGTTTTTTTGCTCGGAATATGTTTTTAGATACTGCATGCAATTAATAAGTAAATAATATTTGAGATAGTTATTTAGCTCTTCTAAATCGTAATTAAAAAATGTACTTGCAAAGGAATTATTGTCAATTTTTCTAATATCAGCATAGATTTTTTCCCAAGATTCATGGTTAACCAAGATCCCATTTTGAATTATAAAATGGAAATAATCAAAAGCTTTTGGTCTGTCAAATTGTGCTAATTCCCAATCATAAATAGCTAATTCGTCCTTTTTTTGATACATATTCCAAGGTGTAAAATCACCATGAGAAAGAGAAAGTTCTATCAATTCGTTATCAGGAATGGTATCTAAAATAGTATTGATTTTTCTAGTTAAATTTTTAGGAATTCTAGGATCATTTATTGATCTAAAATCATTTTTTAATGAGTTGAATAAATCCCAATCTCCCACTTTGATAGTTTGTTTCTCGACAGTGTAAAATTCTAATAATGCGGCTAAGTGATTAGACGTAATTTTTTTAATTCTTTCTCCATTTTTAGATACATCATTTAACTGAATTATATCATTTGAGATAATGGTTGCTTTTGGTATTTCGAAAGAAGAAATATCAGGATTTATTTTTGCTAAAATTTCATATTCCTTGTGGATTAATTGGCTTGCATTTGGAGTGATGGCAATTTTGTAAAAAGAATTATTGGCATACAAAACTGCTTTTTTATTAGGACCGATAGTTCCAGTAAATAGTGCCCAATTAGTACTGCAATCAAACACAGGATTGTCTAAAACAGAAAAGTAATAACTCCTTTTTTTGAATACTAATTTTTGTAATTTTAAAGCAAAGACAAGTTTGATCAGTGAAGCAAAGACAAATGCTTTTTTACTACTAATATTGTAGAATTTTAAGAAAAGCGGATGATTGGAATTTGAATTCCAAATCCATCTCGGAGTTCCATCAGAATTGTTTATTGTTAGCAAAGTAACAACAACATCGTTTTTATTTTCTTTTTTTAAAGAAATGGAATAGCCTGTTTTTGTAAAAATATTTTCCATGTTGAGTGTATTGATTTATTTAGGTAATGTGATAATTGTGCCAAAATCACAAAATCAATAAAATCAATACTTCGCAGAGTAATACATGTTTGCATTTTTCCAAATTTTGGAAAAATACTTTTTTTTGGAATGATTTTAACTAAAAAATTCGGGTCTTCTTTTCTTTAAATGAAGTTTTTGAGTAGGAGTAAGGTGTATTCTATTTTTAAAAGAAACAGAAAAAATAATCATTTGATAAAATAGAATGCCGTAGTTGCTTTCGCCAAAAATTCCGAACTCTGTAAAAGAATTAATTATAATGGGAATGAGAATTCCAATGAGCATCAGTTTAGTTTCTTTATCTTCTGTAAAAAATGCTTTTATGGTAAAAAACACTTGAAATAGAGCAATTGTTAGCCCAATAAGTCCCAAGTTCATGAGCACTTGCATAAAAGTATTGTGCGTCATTTTGCCTGGATACGTATGCACGCTTTGAAAAAATTCTTTATAATCTATTCGCATATAACCAAAACCTAAAAGAGGCTCACGAGGCAATCCTTCGTTGATTAAGGCTTGCCAAAAAGGCAATCTTCCAGTAAGCGTCAGAATTTCTTCCATTCTTTTTTGATCACCACCTTTTAAGATGATTTCGTTAATTGCAAAAGGCATTACTAACAAAACACCTCCCATGATAGCCAATTTTAATCCCTGTTTTTTGGTTTGATTGATATGAAAAAATATAATAAGAAATGCACCTATTAACGAAGAACGAGAACCTGTCATGAATAAGGCATAAAAAATAACAAGTATTTTTATAATGGTCCAAGTTTTGTTTTTAAATCGGTACAAATCGAATATTAGACAGGCAACACCAACGCCAGCAAGCATTCCTAGTTCGTTAGGGTTCATTAAGGTTCCGCCTAATCTGGCTTCTTCTCCTCCATTTGTTAATCTAAAAAAAACATCTGGATTGACCCAAAGACCAACAACAAAGACTAATTGTAAAACAAAAACAGTATTTCCTAATAAATGATACAATCGGATAGAATGTCCTTCATAAAAAGTGTCTAAAACTTTTAGACTTTTGATAAAAAAATAAGCAAATACAAAACTTTGAAATGTCATAAACCATTGTAAAGCACTAAAACCTGGGTTTGTACTCCACATAAAAGATAGTAATCCTAGAAACAAATAACCTATGTAAAACAAAGGAGAAAAGGTATTTTTATACCCCATTGTATTTACGGCTCCATGATTAATTATTTTTTTGTAAATCACAATTGACGATATCATCACGCCCATTCTACCTACTATTTTAATACCACGAGTAATGTTTACATTTTCGCTCCAAGTAAAAAAGCAGGCTACCATCAACAGCAGAATGATAAACAAATAATTGTCCATTCTTTTAAGAAATGCATCGTTATTGTCTGTTTTTACAAAATTCATTATGCTTTATATAATTTAGTATTAAACTCTTGAATAATCCTTTTCCAATTAAAATTATCTTGCACCATTTTGATGGCGTTGTGACGAATAACAGTAAAGTCTTCTTGTTTTTTCCAAATGGTAGCTAATTTTCCCATAGATTCTTCTAATTTATGGTGGCATTGTTCAAGAATCATGTCTCCTGCTTGGTATTGTTCTATTAAGTCGCCTATGTTTGTTGCATCGGTTACAATGCATGGTTTTCCGTAACTAGCAGCTTCAATTACAGAGGTAGGTAAGCCTTCATTTCTAGATGGATGAATAAAAACATCCATTTGTTGCATTAAATCATCTTTTTCTTTTCCGAATTTTCCTCCAAAAAGAACGACATTGTTTTGCACATTTTGTGCTACAAGCATAGTATGGAGTTTGGCTTTTTCTTCGCTATCTCCAATAATCCAAAGCTGTGCATTGGGATTCTTTTTTATAAATATACTAAAAGCTTTTATTAATGTGTCCAGTCCTTTGGTATAAATATCTAATCGGCCTATAAAACCAAAAGCAATATATTTATTGGTTGAATTTTTAAAGGAAACGTCTCGATTATTTTCAAAACCATAAGGTACTAAAATTGTTTTTTCGTTTTTGTATAAATTTTGCAATCCAATAGTTTCACTTTTCCCAATGCAATGAATCTTTGTAGTGTTACTTAAAAAATTTTTCTCGAATAATTGAAAATAGATCCTTTTTACCCAAAAATTTCTTTCCATAGCAATTACATTATAAGCACCATGTGGTGTAAAAATATAAGCGATTTTATGTTTGTGGAGTAATTTTCCAATAGCGTAAAATATTGGAATCCAACCACCATGAATATGGAAAACGGTGTTGTCTTTTTTCTCCATCATCGCATTTTTTAATTCTTTAGAAAGAGCAAAAGGGTTTCTTTGTTTTAAAAATAATTTGGTTTCAAAATTGCGATGACCATAGTTGTTTTTAGTGTCATTAGCAATGCCCCAAACGGAAACTTTTTTGCCAAATTCAACTTGTTTAGTTGCTAATTGATACACTACTTTGTTTACACCATTCATCCTGTCAGGATTGGCTTTGCCTAATATTATGTGAATTATTTCCATAAGTAAAAATGATTTTTTTTGAGTTGGTTTTGCCAATACAGCATCATGATAATTTGGTTACAAATTAATCCTGAAACAGCACCGTAAAGTCCCGCATATTTTAATAAAAAATGAAATGTAAGCATAGAAAATAGAAACGAAAATAAATAACCAAAGAAAAATATTTTGTTCAATACCATTATTCTTATAGCAATTCTAATGGGGTAGCTCAAGAAAATAAAGAAGTATAAAACAGCTATTATTTTTACAACATATCCGTACGTTTGATATTTTTCCCCACCTGCTAAAATTATTATTTCTGTTGAAAAAAAGAATAAAACCGAAAGCATTACGCTAAATAAAAGAGCACCATAAAGACTAATTTCTAGTAAATAGGCTTTTGCTTTTGATGTATTTTTATGATACAAAGCAGCGACTTTAGGTAAGAAAAAGTTTTCTACAGATTGTAAAATGATGTTTATGATTCCAAAAAGAGATTGTACTAATCGCAAGGCACCTAGTGCTTCTATACCAAGATAAATGCCTGAAACTAACACAAAGAAATTACTAGAACTCCATTGTAAAACGGCAACACTCAGCAACCATTTTCCTTGAGAAAGATGATCTTTTAAAAAGATTTTCCAAGAAAGAGGTTTCTCATAATTTTTTACAATAAATAGTAATCCAGGAATAGCAGAAACAAAATTGGCTAAACCAATAATCCAAAGTGCTAGATTCAAATTAACTTGATTAGTATAAAAATAAAACCCTAATACGATTATTGTTAAGAACAACAAATCAATAATTAATACAGTACCAATGGTGGCCAAGGATAAAAAGAGTTTCCTGAAAAAATCTTGAAAAATATAACCCGATATAAAACAAATTATCGCATTTGAATGGGACTTGAAAATAATATCGACTGGTAAAAAAAGGGAAAGCAGCTTCACTACAAACATGAAAAAAAATAGTAAAGCCACTAACCCAAGAAATATAGATAGATAATATTCCCTTTTTTTTGAAATTTTTGAAATCGAAACTTGAAATGGTTGGATTAACAACGCATTTACAATACTCATTATTAAGTAGGTAATAAGAAGAATTGTAGAAAATAATCCAAAGCTTTTTATTTCAAGTTGTTGTGCTAAAAAGAAAGTCAACAAAAAATTGGTGCCACTGTAAATAGCTTGGTCAAATAAAACCAAAACAGCTTGAGAAGCGATTATTTTTTTGAAGTAATTCATCTTATTTTTTTATGTATTTGTTCCAGATTTTTTTGGCTTCAACCAATAAACTTGGATTATAACCTACTTTGTTAAGTACAAACCAAACATTAGGCAAGGTATATTCGTCTTTTAATAATTCGATTTTTATGATATTTTTTTCGGCCGTTTTTCGGCTATCTAAGACAATTAGATTCTGAGATGCAAAACTCATAAATACTAATCCTAATTTATCTTCTTTAATACTTTGATTGTGAATAACGCATAAATCATAATCTTTAATTTTTGTTTCAATTTCATTTAAGAAAATTGATTTGGTATAGCTTAAAAATTGACTACTAGCATAACTTTGGTAATCTTTTTTATCAACCAAACCGTCTAACTCACCCGTAATGTCAATTACTAAAACTTTTCTGCCTTGAGCAATAAAAGCTTCGATAAGATGTTTAGAATGAAAAAGATGATCGCTAGATTTGTCATAAGAACTGATAACAACAATATTTTGTTTTTCGAGCAATCTTTTCAATTCCATTTGTAATGATTCTTTGAGAAAATTATTTTTAATGTTATCCTTTTTTTTGATAAAAGGTGTTGTAAAAGCAATGGGAATGGTGCTGTTTTTTTCGATGGTAAAAGTGTCGTTAACTTTCGCTTTTGCATAGTGCACAATATATATTAATAGTATTGATCCAAGTAATCCTAAAAATGCGGAAACTATAATTATGATACTTCTTATAGGCGAAACGGGCGTTTTTGAAATCTCTGCTGGAGAAATTATTTTATGAAAAGCAATTTTGGCAGATTTAGCAATTTCGGCTTCAATCCTTTTTTCATTCAAGAAATTATGATTTTTTTCGTACATACTGAATTCTCTATTCAGTATGTTCATTTTCTTTTCTTTTTCAGGTAAACCTATGAATACTTTTTCGGCCTCTGATATGTCTCCCGATA
>NZ_JBJXEN010000064.1:0-16302 GCF_046153165.1 Flavobacterium sp.
AATTAACACGTCTGGAATAACTTTAATATTTCCTTTCCCTATTTCTTCGGTAATTTTATATTTTGCAAAGTTATCTTCACCCATTGCAGTAACTTGTAATTGATAAGCTTCAGCAGTGGATTTACCAACTGCCATAATTTTTTCAGCTTCAGCCAAACCAGTTTTAGAAATTCTTTCAGCCTCAGCACTTGCAGTAAGTTTTGTAGCTTCTGCCTGTGCTCCTGCTCTAGCTTTCGTAGCTTCTGCTTCTGCATTAGCTCTCATTTTTGTAGCTTCAGCTTCAGCATTTACATTCAATTTTAAACTGGTAGCATCACCTTCGGCTTTTTTTACAGTTGCATCTGCTGTTCGTTGTGCAATTTCAACACTTTGTGAAGCTTTTACAATTTCTTTTTGCATATCTGCAATAGCAGTTTCTTTTTCCATTCCCTGACGTTGTTCCTGCGCCATTTTTTGGGTTTGATATGTTTTTTGTTCTTCTTCTGCAATTTTTCTATCGGTCAACGTTTTCATCAAAGATTCTGGAGGCACAATATCACCAATCAGAGTATCAACAGCATTCACATTGTATTCATCTAAAACTACTTTAATATGATTTTTTGCAGATTCTTGACGTTCTTTTCTTGTACTTAAAAATGAAATCACATCGCTTTCTTGAGCTGAGTTTCTAAAATAATTTCCAATTGTTGGTTCTAAAACTTGAGAAACAAGATTATTCATACTTCCAAATCGTGCAATTACTTTTGGAGCTTCATTTGCGGGTACGTGTATAATTTGCGATACATCTAAATTAAATGGGAAACCATCTTTAGAACGAACAGTAATGGTAGATAAATTTTGATCTAAATTATGTGACTCACTTCTGGCGTCAGCCCAGTTTAGTACTAAGTTTGTAGTAGGAACAGGTTCTAATTTAGTAGTATATTTATTTAAAGCATATTTACCAGGGCCAAGTGGCTCCATCCAAACACCACGTTGTCCTTTAGAAACAATATTACCATGTTTAAATGTATCTCCTGTTACATCCTGACCATCTTCTCCGATATAAGAAATAACTACTCCTACATAACCAATAGGTACATCTGTCATTGGGTTTTGTTCAATTTGAATAGCCCAAGTATTAATATAATAGGAACCTGCTAACATAACTTGGGGTTGTAAGCCACGGTTTCCACCTTTGGTAAGAAATTCATCAAAATCTTGAAAGTTATTATGACCCACAACATTTGTTCCAGCAATTTGTCCCAACGGTATTGGCTCACCATCTAATGCTGTTACAATACCAATCATATTTTCAAAAATCTTAATTTGATCAGCAATAACTATCTCAAAAAGGAAAGTATTGATACGATAAGAACCTGTTGTAATAAATGCAGTTTGTCGCCCTTTTTGACCACCATTATCTAAAAAAGATTTAGCATCCTGAAAGTTATCGCTTGGAACTTTTCTTGCTAAAATACGACCTGTCGGAATTTCTTTTCCATCTTTACTTAAAATCAATCCAATTTTTCCTTCAGGAATAATTGTAAATGCAGTCATATCTACCGAATATTGCCAAATCCACATTCCCCAATATAATCCTGGGGCTAATGTTTGTGCTTGAAAACCAGCCTCTCCTTTTGTAGCAATAATTCTGCTATCGGGAAGAGATTTATCAGCTCCAAAAAGAACAAATTTCTTAGTAACTAGACCAATTTTATCTTCAGGAACGATTACCATTCCAAAAAATACTCGTAAAACAAATTTGTAAAAAAGAATGGATAAAATAATTAAGATTATCCACCAAAAGCTAAAAATACTTGTCATGTTTTTATGTTTATTTATTAAAATTATTCTGATTAAAATTTTAGATCTATGATTATACGACCACTTATTGTAAAAGTTACATTTTTATAATATAATATTTTCTAAAATAATTAATCATTTAACTATCAATATAATACATATATAATAAAAAACCGCTTTGCTTTTGCAAAACGGTCTCTATATCTAAGAAGTCTAAAAATCTGACTCTCTAATAATCTAATTTACAAATGAATTACTTCTCCATAAGCATCAGCAACGGCTTCCATAACAGCTTCACTCATTGTTGGGTGTGGATGAATTGCTTTAAGAATTTCATGCCCAGTAGTTTCTAGTTTACGTGCTACAACTGCTTCTGCAATCATATCTGTAACACCAGCACCAATCATGTGACAACCTAACCATTCTCCGTATTTTGCATCAAAAATTACTTTTACAAAACCATCTGGTGTACCTGAAGCTTTTGCTTTTCCTGATGCAGAAAATGGAAATTTACCAATTTTTAATTCATATCCTTTTTCCTTTGCTTGTTTTTCAGTCAGACCTACTGAAGCAATTTCTGGCGTTGCATAAGTACAACCAGGAACGTTACCGTAATCGATTGGATCTACATGTAATCCTGCAATTTTTTCCACACAATTAATTCCTTCTGCCGATGCAACGTGTGCCAATGCTTGACCTGGAGTAACATCTCCAATAGCGTAATAACCTGGAATATTGGTTTGTGAAAATGCGTTTACTAAAATTTTATCTTTATCAGTAGAGATTCCTACTTCTTCTAAACCTATATTTTCGATATTTGTTTTGATTCCAACTGCCGAAAGTAATATGTCAGCCTCAATAGTTTCCTCTCCTTTAGCTGTTTTTACAGTAGCTTTTACTCCTTTTCCTGAAGTATCAATTTTTTCTACAGAAGAAGAAGTCATAATTTTTACTCCTGCTTTTTTCATAGAACGCTCCATTTGTTTCGAAATATCTTCGTCTTCAACAGGAACAATATTTGGCATAAATTCTACAATAGTAACTTCAGTCCCCATTGCATTATAAAAATGAGCAAACTCTACTCCTATCGCACCAGAACCCACAATTATCATCGATTTTGGTTGTTTTGGCAAAGTCATTGCTTGTCTGTAACCAATTACTTTTATACCATCTTGTGGTAAGTTTGGTAACTCACGAGAACGTGCGCCAGTAGCAATAATGATATGATCTGCATTATATTCGGTAACTTTATTATCTTTATCTGTAACGTCAATTTTTTTACCTGGTTTTAGCTTTCCAAAACCTTCAATGACATCAATTTTGTTTTTTTTCATCAAGAATTGAACACCTTTACTCATATCTCCAGCTACGTTTCTACTTCTAGAAACTACAGCGCCAAAATCTTTATCAAATGCAGGAACAACTAATCCATAATCTGAAGCATGTTTTAGGTAATCAAATACTTGAGCCGATTTTAGTAAAGCTTTTGTTGGAATACAACCCCAATTTAAACAAACACCACCCAAGTTTTCTTTTTCGACAACTGCAACCTTAAACCCTAATTGCGAAGCTCTAATCGCAGTAACGTAACCTCCAGGACCACTTCCTAAAACAATAATATCGTATTTCATAATATAATTTTGTAATGAATTTTCAGTTAGCGAAATTAAGCAAATTATAAATACTACTAAAAATAATCAATGCTTTTTTTAGGGCATTTTAACTAGCTATTCGTTACAATCTTTTTAATCTCTAAAAAAACGAGGCGAAAAAGGATTTTTACTATAAACAAAGTTAAATGAACTCAAATAAAAATAAAGCAATGTGAAGTAATTAGGAACGCAAAAACTCTATCTTTAATATGCAACTTTTATGTTTATATTGTACCTTTGCACCTCAATTTTAGAAAAATGAGATTACATAGAAATTTAGTTTACACCACAATAGATTCATTAAACGCTATTTTCAACGAAGGAGAATATGCAGATAAAGTAGTTGCACGCGCTTTGAAAAAGGACAAACGTTGGGGAAGTTCGGATCGTAAGTTTGTTGCCGAAACCATATATGAAATTGTGCGTTGGAAGCGTTTATATGCTGAAATTGCAGAAGTTAAGGAGCCTTTTGATCGTGATAACATCTGGAGAATGTTCGCTTCTTGGGCTGTAATGCGTGGATATCCTATTCCTGATTGGAGACAATTAGAAGGAACTCCTGAGCGTAAGATAAAAGGGCGTTTCGACGAATTATCTAAAACGAGAGCTATAAAGGAATCTATTCCTGATTGGATGGACGAACTTGGTGTAAAAGAATTGGGTGAAAAAGTTTGGGCTACCGAAATTAATGCTCAGAACCAACCTGCAAAAGTTATTTTAAGAACAAATACATTAAATACAACTCGCGAAAAATTACGTGCTATTTTAATGGATTTAAATATAGATACCGATATATTAAAAGACCAACCAGATGCTCTAGTTCTAAAAGAGAGAGCAAATGTCTTTTTAACAGATGCTTTCAAACAAGGTTTGTTCGAAGTTCAAGATGCTAATTCTCAGTTAGTAGCTGCATTTTTAGATGTAAAACCAGGAATGAGAGTGGTTGATACTTGTGCTGGTGCTGGTGGAAAAACCTTGCATTTGGCTTCCTTAATGGAAAATAAAGGGCAACTTATTGCGATGGATTTATACGAAAGCAAATTAAAGCAATTGAAACTTCGTGCTAAGCGTAATGGTGCTTTTAATATCGAATATAAAATTATCGATTCTACAAAAGTTATTAAAAAATTAACAGAGAAAGCAGATAGAGTTCTTATTGATGCACCTTGTAGCGGATTAGGAGTTCTAAAACGTAATCCAGATGCAAAATGGAAATTACAACCAGAATTTATTGATAATATTAAAAAAATACAAGCAGAAGTTCTAGAAAGTTATTCAAGAATAGTAAAGCCTGGAGGAAAACTAGTTTACGCCACTTGTTCTATCTTACCTTCTGAAAATCAGGAGCAAATAGAGAAATTTCTAACTACCGAAACTGGAAAAAGCTTTAAATTTATTGAAGATAGAAAAATTCTGGCTTCAGAGTCTGGTTTTGATGGTTTTTATATGGCATTGTTAGAGAGAAAAGCATAAGGAAACTTATTTATTAAATATTACTAAAACTTAAAGTTTAATTAAAAAAAGTTTTTTTTAATTTTAATCACAAAATTAGGCTTATGTTTGTCAGCCCAAATTTTTTTAAATTTAATTTATTATGAAAAAAATCTACTCGTTTATTGCAATTTTTATTGCATGTATAGGATTTGCACAAATTCCGGCTAATTATTATAGTACTGCTACAGGAACAGGTTATCCGCTTAAAACACAATTGTACAATATTATCAAAACACACACAACCTTAAGTTACACACCAGGTTTATGGAATTTATATCCGTCTTCTGATGCAAAACCAGCGCCAAATTCTGCTCAAGTTTGGGATACTTATTCTAACTGTAATATGCTTTTTGGGACAGTTGCAAGTGGAGGAAACCAAGACAATGGGACTTTAGGATCAAATCCATGCGAACGATTTAATAGAGAACATACTATGCCAAAAAGTTGGTTTGGAGGAATAAGTGCCACACCTATGTCAACAGATGCATTCATTGTAATGCCAACGGATAAAAAAATTAATGGATTACGAAGTAGTTATTGTTACGGAATCGTTGGAACAAATACGATTTCAACGTCAGTAATGGCCTATACAACCTGTAAATTAGGTGATAATGTTGCTCCAAATTGTCCAGCAGGAATGACAGTTTTTGAACCTGCGGATGAATTTAAAGGTGATTTTGCAAGAAATTATTTTTATATGGCAACTTGTTATGAAAATTTAATTGCTAGTTGGCAAAATATTGACCCAAATGGAGCAAAATTTTTCGACGGAACAAACACCACTTGTTACCAATCATGGGCATTAAATATGTTGTACCAATGGCACTTAGCCGATCCTGTTAGCCAAAAAGAAATTGACAGAAACAATGTTATCTATTACAATGCAAATGGTCAGGGAAACAGAAACCCATTTATTGATCACCCAGAATGGGTTCAAGCAATTTGGTCAGCCAATTTAGCTACTAACACTTTTGATATTGCCACAACAGCTATCAATGTATATCCAAATCCTTCAAACGATCATAGAATAAATATCGATTCAGAAGCAATTTTAGATCAAATTGAATTAATAAATGTAAACGGACAATTAATGCAACAAATTAAAAATCCAGTTTCTCAAAATCATACTTATACTTTAGAAAATTTATCTCAAGGATTTTATTTTCTTAAATTGAGTTCCAACGATAAAACAATTATTAAAAAAGTGGTTATAAACTAAATTAAAGCGGCTGATTAGCCGCTTTTTTTGCCTGTTCTAATTATAGAAAAATCATTAATTATCAATATAAAAGAATAAAAAATTATCTGTTTTTTACACAACACAACTAAACTTTGTAGAAATACGTTTGTATAAAATTTTAACCCTTTAATCATAATAATTAATTAACAAAACCGAAGTAAATGAAAAAAATATACTCACTTATTGCAATTCTTATCGTTTGTAAAGGATTTGCTCAAATTCCAACAGGATATTATAACAATGCTACTGGAACTGGAGCAGTTTTAAAAACTCAGTTGTATAATATTATTAAAGGACATACAGATAATGGCTATAATGGTTTATGGACTACTTATGCTACTTCAGACAGAGATCATCAGTACGAAAACGACAATACCATTATGGATATGTATTCGGAAAATCCAACAGGAGTAGATCCTTATACTTATACTTATAGTACTAGCCAATGTGGTAGTTATTCAGGCGAAGGAGCATGTTATAATAGAGAACATATGATTCCTCAATCTGTCTTTAACTCTTCATCTCCTATGGTTGCTGATGCGCATTTTATCACCCCTACAGACGGAAAGGTAAATGGACAGCGTTCTAATTTCCCACATGGAACCGTAGCTACTGCTTCTTGGACATCACTTAATGGAGGTAAATTAGGTTCAAGCTCAATTGCAGGATATACTGGAACTGTTTTTGAACCAATAAATGAATTTAAAGGAGATATTGCTCGTATGTATTTCTATTTTGTAACTAGATACGAAAATACAGTTTCTAGTTATTCTTATGCTGTATTTAGTGGAAATACTTATCCAGCTATTGATCCAGCTTTTTTGGCTATGCTTATAACTTGGCATAATAATGATCCTGTAAGTGCATTCGAAATTGCTCGAAATAATGCTATTTATGCAAGACAAAACAATAGAAATCCATACATAGATCATCCAGAATATGTTGGTTTGGTTTGGGGCGGAGGAAGTTGTCCTGCAGATACTCAAGCACCTACTACTCCAACTAGTTTGACTGTTAATAGTGTTACTTCATCTACGATTTCTTTGTCTTGGACTGCTAGTACTGATAATATAGGTGTAACTAACTATGATATTTATGTAGATGGTGTAAAATTAGCTTCAAGTGGTGGTGCAACTTCAATAGTATTAAATGGATTAAATCCAGCTACTACATATAACATATACATTGTTGCTAAAGATTGTCAAGGAAATGTTTCTGTTGCTAGTACTACTGTTACTCCTACAACAAGTGCAGGTGGAAGTTGTTCTAGTCCAATTGATGAAAATTTTGAAAATATTGGAGCAAGTGCAACTAATTATGCAATAAGAACGTGGACAAATCCATCTACGAATATTTCTTGGACTGCTACCGATGCTAGAACAGATCAAACAATAAATACAAAAGCAATTACTATAAGAAATGGAGCTTTGACTTCAGGGACTGGAAATATTATAGATGGTATTGGAGATTTAACTATTACTACTCAATTAAAATTTGGTACTGTTGCTGGTACTTTTACTGTAAAAGTAGATGGTAATGCTGTTGGAACAATTCCTTATAGTACAACACTTGCTACAACAACTATACCTGTAAATATTCCTGGAACAGTTGTACTAAGTATAGATACAAATAGTATTGTTGCAAATCGTGTAGCTTTTGATGATTTATCTTGGAACTGTTATTCTGGAGTATTATCTAATATATCGTTTAACGAAAGTAGCTTCAAAATATACCCTAATCCTTCAAATGGAAAATTTAAAATTGATTTTGAAGATTCTGGAAATTATTCAGTAGAAATATTTTCTCTAATAGGTCAAAAAGTATTTGAAGAAAAAGAAACTAATAAATCTAATATAACAATTTCTCATCTTCAAACTGGGATGTATTTAGTCAAAGTAACTAAGGACAATAAATCAATTGTTAAAAAGATTGTTATTAACTAATTAAAAAGCGGCAAATTTGCCGCTTTTTTTATGGCTACTTTTATTGTAAATAATTAATTATCAATAATAAATAACTTAACTATTAGTTAATATTGATTCTATACTAGTTGTTTTATTTACTAATATTTTTGCATGGATTTTAAATTTTAAACAAAATAGAATACTAATCAACAAACATTAACTAAATGAAATTAAGACTACAATTACTTGCGTTACTATTTTCAATTTATTCATTTGCTCAAATCCCCACAGGATATTATAGTACAGCAACAGGAACAGGCTACACACTAAAAACTCAATTGTACAATAAAATTACAGGTCACACAAATAATGGTTACGCAGGACTTTGGACAACTTATTCTACCTCAGACAGAGACAATCAATACGAAAATGATAATTCGATAATAGACATTTATTCTGAAAATCCAACAGGTGTAGATCCTTATAAATACACTTACGGAACTAGTCAGTGTGGAACTTATAGTACTGAAGGTGGTTGTTATAATAGAGAACATATTATTCCACAATCTGTATTTAATTCTGCATCACCTATGGTTGCCGATGCTCATTTTATTCCACCAACTGATGGAAAAGTGAATGGTATGAGAAGTAGTTATCCTCACGGAACAGTTGCTGTTGCCTCTTTTACATCATTAAACGGAAGTAAATTAGGAACAAGTTCTGTTGCTGGTTATACAGGAACAGTTTTTGAACCTATAAACGAATTTAAAGGAGATGTAGCTAGAATGTATTTTTATTTTGCCACTCGTTACCAAAATACAGTAGCAACTTACTCTTATGACATGTTTAACGGAACAAGTAATCAGGTTTTTACCACTCCTTTTTTAAATATGCTTTTAGCTTGGAATGCTCAAGATCCAGTTAGTGCTAGGGAAATTGCTCGTAATAATGCTATCTATGTTCGTCAAGGAAACAGAAACCCATTTATAGATCATCCAGAATATGTAAATATGATTTGGGGAGGCGGTGTACCAACTTCAGATACTCAAGCTCCTACAGTTCCAGCAAATTTAATTGCTTCATCAATTACAGCAACTTCATTAAATTTATCTTGGTCTGCATCTACCGACAATATTAGTGTTACGGGTTATGATGTTTATATGAATGGTGCTCTTAAGACTTCAGTGACAGCAACATCAGCATCAATAACTGGACTTGCAGGATCAACGACTTATTCTTTTTATGTTAAAGCAAAAGATGCTGCTGGAAATAGTTCTGCTAATAGTTCAACTATAAATGCAACAACCACAGTACCAGCAGACGCTCAGGCTCCAACAAGTCCAACAGCATTAAATGCATCAGGAATAACAACCACATCAATAAATTTAAGCTGGACTGCTTCGACTGATAATATTGCTGTTACAGGTTATGATGTATATATGAATAGTACTTTAAAAACATCTGTTACAACAAATAGTGTTTCTATATCTTCCTTAACAACTGGAACGACTTATTCATTTTATGTAAAAGCAAAAGATGCTGCTGGAAATGCATCAACTGCAAGTAGTACAATTAATGCTACAACAACGAGTACTTCATCTGTTACTGATTTATATTTTTCTGAGTACTTAGAAGGTTCTTCTAACAATAAAGCTTTAGAAATTTCAAATGCTACAGGAGCTTCTGTAAATCTTTCTACATATAGTATAAAAAAACAAACCAATGGTGCAGGCGCTTGGAGTACAGGAATAACACTTTCTGGAACAATTGCAAATAACGGAAAATTTGTAATTGTAAATAGTTTAATTTCTTCTACTTGTTATTCTACAACAACTGCTAATTTATCTACAACTTCTACAGATATGACTTTCAATGGAAATGATGCTGTTGGATTATTTAAAAATGGTATTCTTATAGATGTAATTGGAACCTTCAATGGTGGTACAGCAAACTTTTCGGCCGATGAAACTTTAAGAAGAAAAACAACCGTAACTGTTCCTAAAACTACTTTTAATAAAACAACCGATTGGGATGTTTTCGCAATAGATACTTGTACTGGATTAGGAAACAAAATTGGAAATACAAACGAAATAAAAGTAATAACAAATACTAATTTTAATCTTTATCCAAATCCATCAAACGGAAATTTCGATATTATTTTTGGTAACTCAAACGAAAATTATTCTGTCGAAATCTATTCATTAATAGGTCAAAAAGTATTTGAGAAAGAAAATGCAAATTCAACAGTATCTGTTTCTAACCTTCAAAAAGGAATTTATTTAATAAAAGTAACAAAAGGAACCGAATCGATAACTAAAAAGATGATTATCAGATAAATATAAAAGCGGCAGAAATTGCCGCTTTTTTTATTCAAAATTTAATCTTTAATTATTAAATTTGCATTTACAACTACACCCGAGGCAAAGCCGACTTGTATGGAGCGCAGCGGAATAAAAATACAACAACATGATTTCTTTCTTCGGAAACAAAACCAACACAATTTTTGCTGTTCAAACACAAAGTGAAATTTCGGCAGAAAACATTTCAAAATTAAAATGGCTTTTTGCAGACGCGAATCAAATAAATAAATCCGTATTAGCGGATTTTTTTATTGGCCCGAGAGCCACAATGATTACGCCTTGGAGTACAAATGCAGTTGAAATTACTCAGAATATGGGAATTTCAGGAATTATAAGAATTGAAGAATTTCAAATAGTTTCCGACTCATTTACAGATTTCGATCCAATGCTTTCACAAAAGTATACAGAGCTAAATCAAGATATTTTTACAATTAATATTCAGCCAGAACCTATACTAAATATTGATGATATTGCCGCTTACAACAAACAAGAAGGTTTATCATTAAGTGAAGAAGAAGTCGATTATTTAGATAATTTATCTACAAAAATAGATCGAAAATTAACAGATTCTGAAGTTTTTGCTTTCTCACAAGCCAATTCAGAACATTGTCGCCACAAAATTTTCAATGGAACATTTGTAATTGATGGTGAAGAAATGCCTTCGTCATTATTCAAATTAATTAAAAAAACATCAGCGGAAAACCCAAACGATATTGTATCAGCTTATAAAGATAATGTAGCTTTTGTGAAAGGTCCAAGAGTACAACAATTCGCACCTAAAAGTGCCGATAAACCTGATTTTTATGAAATTAAAGAATTTGATTCAGTTCTTTCATTAAAAGCAGAAACACACAACTTCCCTACGACTGTCGAGCCTTTTAACGGCGCTGCCACTGGTTCTGGAGGAGAAATACGAGACCGTTTAGCAGGTGGACAAGGTTCGTTGCCATTGGCTGGAACTGCAGTATATATGACTTCGTATTCTCGTTTAGAGGAAAATAGAAACTGGGAAGATACCGTTGCCGAAAGAAAATGGTTGTATCAAACACCAATGGATATTTTGATAAAAGCATCTAATGGCGCTTCAGATTTTGGAAATAAATTTGGGCAACCATTAATTACGGGTTCAATATTGACATTCGAACATGCAGAAGAAGCTCGCAAACTAGGTTATGACAAAGTAATCATGCAAGCTGGTGGAATTGGATACGGAAAATTAGACCAAGCCATTAAGAAAAAACCACAAGCAGGTGACAAAATTGTAATTCTTGGCGGAGAAAATTATAGAATCGGAATGGGTGGCGCTGCCGTTTCTTCTGCAGATACAGGTGCTTTTAGTACTGGAATCGAATTAAATGCTATTCAACGTTCAAACCCAGAAATGCAAAAACGTGCTGCTAATGCCATTCGTGGTTTGGTAGAAAGTGATCATAATCCAATTGTTTCTATTCACGATCACGGCGCTGGTGGACATTTAAACTGTCTATCAGAATTGGTTGAAGAAACTGGAGGTTTAATCGATTTAGATAAATTGCCTGTGGGAGATCCAACACTTTCGGCAAAAGAAATAATTGGTAACGAATCTCAAGAAAGAATGGGATTGGTTATTGGTACAAAAGATATCGACATTTTACAAAGAATTGCCGACAGAGAACGTTCGCCTATGTATCAAGTTGGTGATGTTACTGGTGATCATCGTTTTACTTTCGAATCAAAATCTACTGGTGCAAAACCAATGGATTATGCTTTGGAAGATTTCTTCGGAAGCTCTCCAAAGGTGGTTATGACTGATAAAACGATAGATCGAAACTATTCAGAATTAGAATATACTTCAGCTAAAATTGTAAATTATTTAGAGCAAGTATTACAATTAGAAGCAGTTGCCTGTAAAGATTGGTTAACCAATAAAGTAGACCGTTGTGTAGGTGGAAAAGTAGCCAAACAACAATGTGCAGGACCATTACAGTTACCGTTAAATAATTGTGGTGTGATGGCTTTAGATTATCAAGGAAAAGAAGGAATTGCTACTTCTATAGGACATTCACCAATAGCTTCATTAATTGACCCCGTTGCAGGAACAAGAACAGCTATTGCCGAATCTTTATCAAATATTATTTGGGCTCCTATAAAAAATGGTTTAGACGGAATTTCACTTTCAGCCAACTGGATGTGGGCTTGTAAAAATGAAGGAGAAGATGCTCGTTTGTACCAAGCAGTAAAAAGTTGTTCAGATTTCGCTATCGAACTGGGAATCAATATTCCAACTGGAAAAGATTCACTTTCGATGAAACAAAAATACCCAAATGACGAAGTAATTGCGCCAGGAACAGTGATTATTTCAGCCGCAGGAAACTGTACTAATATTACTAAAGTAGTAGAACCTGTTTTGCAACGTAATGGCGGTTCTATTTATTATATCAATTTATCGCAAGATGATTTTAAATTAGGAGGTTCATCTTTTGCTCAAACATTAAACAAAGTAGGGACTGAAGCACCAACAATTAAAGACACTTCTTTCTTTAAAAAGGCTTTTAACACGATACAAGATTTAATAAAAGACAGACAAATTGTTGCAGGTCATGATATTGGAAGTGGCGGGTTAATTACTACTTTAATGGAAATGTGTTTTGCAGATGTTAATTTAGGTGCAAAAATTGATTTTTCTATTTTTGAAGAAAAAGACATCATTAAATATCTTTTTGCCGAAAATATTGGAATTGTGTTTCAAGCTAAAAATGATGAAATTCTAGAGAATAAATTAAAAGAAAGTAATGTGTCTTTCTATAAGATAGGTTCAGTTACTTCGACTGAAACTTTAGACCTTGGATATTTGACTTTCGACATAAACAAATACAGAGATATTTGGTATAAAACATCTTTCCTTTTAGATTCAAAACAATCTAAAAACGGAATGGCTCAAGAGCGTTACAACAATTACAAAAACCAACCCCTAACCTACTCTTTTCCAAATCATTTTGACGGAAAAGCGCCTGTTATTGATTATTCGAAACCACGTCCGAAAGCAGCAATTATTCGTGAAAAAGGAAGTAATTCTGAACGTGAAATGGCAAATGCGATGTTCTTAGCTGGTTTTGATGTAAAAGATGTGCACATGACCGACTTAATTTCAGGTCGTGAAAATCTAGAAGACATACAATTTATTGGTGCCGTAGGTGGATTCTCAAATTCTGATGTTTTAGGTTCTGCCAAAGGTTGGGCTGGAGCATTTTTATACAATGAAAAAGCAAATGCAGCTTTAAAAAATTTCTTCAAAAGAGAAGATACGCTTTCTGTAGGTATTTGTAATGGTTGTCAGTTGTTTATGGAATTAGAACTCGTAAATCCAGAGCATAAAGTTCATGGAAAAATGTTGCATAACAATTCACAAAAGCATGAAAGTATTTTTACATCGGTAACAGTTCAAAAAAATAATTCGGTGATGCTTTCTTCTTTAGAAGGTGCAACACTTGGAGTTTGGGTTTCTCATGGAGAAGGAAAATTTAATTTACCAGAAACAGAAGAAAATTATAATATCGTAGGAAAATATGCTTACGAAAGTTACCCAGCAAATCCAAATGGTTCCGATTATAATACTGCGATGATGTGTGATACAACTGGTCGTCATTTAGTAATGATGCCACACATAGAACGTTCGACCTTCCCTTGGAATTGGGCAAATTATCCAACCGATAAAAAAGATGAAGTTTCGCCTTGGCATGAAGCTTTTGTAAATGCAAAAAAATGGATTGAGAAGAAAAAATGATAATATCATTTTTTAATTTGATTCTAGTACCATTTCCTAAAATCATATAAATTTAAAAATATAAGGGTTTAATTTTTTAATTAAAATTGAACTCTTTTTTTTATTATTCTATGTTTGGGAATATCTTTATTTGTTAATAATTAATTATACAACTATTTTAAATAATTCTATAACATTCCCGCAAAGCTTTGCTAATAACTTTGGAAATATAAATCTTAAAGAATTTAATTATGAAAAATCGAAGTATATTACTAGCATTAGCATTAAGTATAGGGTTGTTAACAGCCTCTTGTAATCATGATGATGACGGAAATGGAGGAGAAACCATTGTTCCTTTAACAGGAAAATGGGAAATTAGCAAAATAGGTACTACTGTTGGAGGTACAGAAACATTAACTGATGCACCACAAAATCAAAGTGGATGTAATAAAGATTATATGGAGCTAAAAATTGATAATACTGTAATTGAAGGAGATTATGATTCTACACTTGCTCCATGTTCTTTTACTACTGCTGAGGGAATTTATTCCAGATCACATAATAACTTAACAAGAGCCATTAATGGAGTAACTACTGTTCAAGATATTGCAAATCTTACCATTCATGAACTAAAGTTAAAAGATGCGAGTGGTAATATTGAAGTTTATGTTAGATAATAATTTATCTTCTACAGAAATTATGACTTTTTAAAATGAGTCATAAAAACGGAAATAACTTAATAGTTATTTCCGTTTTTTTAATACCTTGCTTTTGATAAAATATTTTAAATTCTATTTCTTGCGAAGTAACATTGTAGTATGCATACAAGAATAGACTTGTTCTATTTTTGTAATATTCCAATCTTTTGCTACCATTTTTGCTATTATTCTAGTTTTAAAAGCATTATTTAGAGGCAATAAATTCATTAACACACCATATTTGCTTTTACCTAAGATTCCTCTAATTTGAATAACATCAAAATTATTTTTTATTTTAGATAATGTTATCTTTGTAAATGGCCATTCCCAATCTTTATCACTCTGAAAAGGTCTATATAAAGCCCTTAAAACTTTTACAGGAAAACTAGTTTCTAGTGGATCATAAGATACAATAACACCATTTGTAACTAATTTTTCTTTTAGTTTTGTTACTAATAAATCGAAATTTTCAAAATGATGTAAAACTCCATAAGCATAAATAACATCGAAATTTGTTTGAGAAAATTCTGGTGACAAAAAATCGACTGCAATTGCTGAGGCATTTTTGCAGTTGTTTTGCTCAATCTTTTGTTGAAGAATAGCAATAGAAATATCACTCAAATCGATTCCTATATATTCCTTGGCATTTTGCGCCATGTAAATAGACAAATAATTACCCTTTAAGCAACCTAAATCTAATATTTTTTTGTTACTGATATCTCCTAGCCAAATTTTATGTTCGTCGTAAACACGATCTTTAATATCAAATTTCTGTCTAAAATCACTTAAAATTCCATTTCTAAAAGAAGCCCATAAAGCTGTTGCTATATTACCTTTAGATTTATCTTCTGAATTATAAAAATCTTTTTGACGCTTATTTATTTCTAATATTTCTTCAGTCTCTTTCATTATAATTATTCTAATTTGGGTATTTGTTAATGTTGCACTTCTATTTTTTACCGACTAAGTTTTTGTGAACATTTTTTCTTTTGTAATGGGTTTGCATTAAATTATCTTTTCCAGAAATTATGCTAATATTTCCGTCTATTTCAAACATAGCTAATTTTACATCATTATAATGTTCAATACCATGTTCGCGAATAGCTTCTTCTAATTCGTCGGAAGTAATGCCTAATCGAGCAAGCGTTTCAAACTCGGTTATTCCGTTATGTATTAAAATTTCTGGTTTGTCCTGTACTAAATTTTTAATAAATGACGATTTTAGCATTACTTTTTTAAAAATATAATTGATACAAAACAAAGCAAATGCAGCAATAATTCCACTAATAAGTGAAGTATTAGCACCAACCATTGAATTTTGTACAGAATTGCTTATCAGTAAAATAAGAATAACATCGGCAGTATTTAATTGTGACAATTCTTTTTTACCAAATATTCTTAATGCTATTAGCATAAAGAAATAGATG
>NZ_JBJXEN010000035.1:0-2872 GCF_046153165.1 Flavobacterium sp.
GTGTTTGCAACGGATTCCCAACCAAATCTAATTTTTCAATAACCAAAGTAGTAAATTTATTTACAGTAATTGCAAGTTACAAATTGCCGAGGAGCGGTACGCGTTGCAAACGCGCACCAGCAGGCATAACTCTACTTTCTTCTTCCGTCAGAGTCTCCTAGGCAGGAGACTCTGCGAAGAAGAGAAAGTAAGTCAAGGAAAGCGCAACTAAAAGGATTGATACTTTTTTAATTGTCCTATTTTATCTTAGCTGAAGGAAACGTCAGGTCGGAAGATCTTACGGCACAAAAACTTTGTTATAGTGTGTTATCTTTTAATTTTTTTCGTCCGTTAATTCTATAATTATAGCCCAATTTCAAATAGAAAGGTATTAGTGGTGTTATTATAAAATCTTGAGTGATGACATTGCCAATTGTTAATGTAAGATCACTGTTTTTAAATGAATAGCCTGTTTGTATGCCGTAATGAAAATTCCCTCCAGTTGATGGTTCATACCAGCCATCTTGTGTATTTGGAAAATCGTTTTTAAAATTTTCAGAATGTTTAAAATGTGTCACAATAGCTTTGTCAAAACCAACTTCGCCTGCAACAAACCATTTGGGTTTGTAATATCCAATAACGCCTGTCATTTCACTTCCAAAGTTTTGCAAACGTACCAATGTGTTTTCATATCGTCTGTAAATTCCGTGTATTGACGCACTGAATTGAAAATTTCCAATACTATAGAGCCTTGCTTGCCCACCTATTTTTGTTTTAAAATCGTCAAACAACTGTCCACCAGATGGAAATGAATAGGAAACATTTAACAAAATAGGCATTTGGGATTTTATTTTATGACTATAACCCAGTCCATATACCAGGCCATAATCAAGCCCGGTAGTAACATGAACAATGTGCTTATTATCGCTTTTTAAGCTTGCCCAATTAACACTTTGCGAAAAACTTTGCAATACCATTAAATTTAAACAGGCAACCAATATTATAATTTTCATATTTTTCATTTTTAATTTATCAAAGAGATTTAAAATAGTTCAGCATTACAGGATAAGTATTATTCCAACCTGTTGGGAAGGAAAGCATACTATAACCCGCCCCCATAGTTTTGAATAGCTCTAAATTGGGAAAAGGAGCAGATACTTTTTGAGCATGTGCCAAACCATAAGCACTATTTTTTTCGCTGTATATAAACAGTACTTTGGTGGTAAATAAATGTAAGTTTGTTGTCCAATCAGGGTTTTGTTCATTGCCTATATCTAAATAGGCATTTTGAACAACTACTCCTGGTCTCCATTGTGCTATTGGGCTTTCATCTCCAGTAACTTTTGTTTCATTTCCAGTAGAAGCTAACATCCTAAATTTGTAATCTAAAATTTCGTGTTCATCATTTTGGCCAGTTATAAATTGGTCTATATAAGTAGCGTTATTCAAAGCTTCACTTGTATATTCCATTTTTTGTGAAGCTTTGATATACTTTTTCGCATCTTCCCATACCAATCCACCCGGTTCGGCTAGTACCGCTCCGTTAACAGCATTGGGGTAAGTATTAATATATGCCCCAGCCAGCATTGCTCCCCAGGAATGCCCCAATAGAAATACTTTTTGTGTTGCTGATGTTTTATAATATGCGATAATGGCATTCATATCATTATAGTATTGTTGCATAGAGGTATAATGTGATTTAGGAAAACGTTGCGATAATCCTGTACCACGTTGGTCGTAAAACACCACTCGAAAACCCTGATTAGCAAATTCTTTGCAATTATAGAGATATCGATAATCTGCTGCGGGACCTCCATGCAGTACTAAAATAATAGTACTATCGGGGTGTCCAAATGCCTCGGCATGAAATTTTGCCCCATTAACAGTTATTGAAGGAAGAGACGGGTCTTCTATCACCGTTTTTGGTACCAAATTTCCGGATTCGGAAACTATGAGTTCTTTTTCACATCCCATTAAAAGGATGCATGTGGCTACTATCGCCAAGCTGAATACTTTGTTTGTCATAATAAACATTGTTTAAATTTTCTACAAAGTTGCTATGACTTTTAGCGGTAATCGCTCCAGTATGAAAGGTGGCACCAATTTTAAAAAAAATCTACCTCTAGTTTTGTATTGAGATACAGGTAGTTACAAATAATTAAGGCTGTAGTTTAGATTTAAACCTTAAATAGGTTAGCCTAAACTAATATTCATTTGTTTTAGATAATCGGAAGGAGAATGCCCAGTATTTTTTTTAAAATTTCTATTGAAGGCCGTTTTTGAATTATAACCGGATTCAAAAGCAAGGGATAATAATGTAAATTTTTGGTTTTCCGGAACAGCAATAAGTTTTTTAAACTCTTCCACTCTTAGATCGTTTATATACTCGTAAAAGTTCTTTTGCTCTACCGAATTTATTATTTGAGAAAGCGTGTTTGGATGCACACTTATTTTTTGTGCTAAATCGGAAAGGGTAAGTTCAGGGTCTGTATATGTTTTTTCAGTTTGTATTAGCACGTTAAGCTTTTTTTGAATTGCACTTACCTCATCGCTATTAATTTTTGATTTTTCGTATTTTATTTTTTCGGATTGTACATCAATTTTCTTTTCATCAAATATTGTATCAGCTATTATTTTGCCCTCTTCAATTGATACTTTTTCCAAAATTTCATTCGGTATTTCAGGTTTAGCCATTGTGAAAATGCCGACTTGCTTTATGCCAAAATACCCTATAAAAAAAACATAAAGAACTACTGCCGAAAAAACATAGTTATCCTGTCTAAAAATTGCAACCAACCAAATGATACTTGAACCCAAAATCAAATAAGAGAGCCATTTCAAATTAATTTTTTCAGTATAAGAAAATTGTTCGGCTATGGTTTTGCGGTGTTTC
>NZ_JBJXEN010000028.1:0-43131 GCF_046153165.1 Flavobacterium sp.
GATGATAAAATAAAAGGAATTTCAATTCTAAATAATACTTTAGCACTTGGTGTTGCACAAACTAAAGCCTTAAGGAATCAGTTAGAAGATTTTAAAAAATCAGGAAAATTTGTTATGGCTTATGGGAATGCATATTCACAAAAAGATTATTACCTGAATTCAGTTGCGAATACTGTTTACTTAAATCCTGTTGGAGAATTAGATTTTAAAGGACTTTCGACCGAAGTGATGTATTATAAAGATTTTCAAGACAAAACAGGATTGAAAATGGAAGTGATTCGTCATGGAAAATATAAAAGTGCAGTAGAGCCATTTTTGCTAAACGAAATGAGTCCTGAAAATAGAGATCAAATTACTACTTTCTTAACTTCTATTTGGAATGCTATGGCTGCTGATATTTCGAAATCTAGAAATATTCCAGTTAGACAATTAAATGTCATTGCAACAGGATTACTAGCTAGAACTCCAGAGATGGCTTTGCAAAATAAATTAATTGATAAAATAGCTTACGAAGATGTGTACCATGATGATATTAGAAAAGCGCTAAAAGCAACTTCTGATGATGATTATAATACGGTTAATATTATGGATTATGCCCAAGATGTTGCCACATCAACTTCTGATTTTGAAAGAAAAGACAAAATTGCAGTTATTTATGCTCAAGGAGAAATAGGATCAGGTGAAGGTGATATAAATACTGTTGGAGAAGGTTCTATGCGTCGCTCGTTGCAAGAAGCTAGGAAAGATGATGATATAAAAGCTATTGTGTTAAGAATAAATAGTCCAGGTGGAAGTGCTTTAACTTCCGATTTGATTTGGAGAGAAATCGAAATCACTAAAAAAGTAAAACCTGTTGTTGTATCTATGGGGAATTTGGCAGCTTCTGGAGGTTATTATATTGCATGTAATGCTAATGAAATATTTGCAGAAGCCAGTACAATAACTGGATCTATTGGCGTTTTTGGGACTTTACCAAATCTATCTGAAGTGACAAAAAAATATGGTATTAATACTGAGTTGGTAGAAACTCATGAAAATGCGTCAGGTTATAGTTTGTTTAAACCACTAGATGACAATTTTAGAAAAATCACACAAGAAGGAGTAGAGCATATTTATAATACTTTTGTAACTCGTGTTGCTACAGGAAGAAAAATGACTTTTGTACAAGTAGATGCCATCGCACAAGGTAGGGTTTGGGCTGGTTCTGATGCTTTGCGATTGGGATTGGTTGACAAGATAGGTGGCTTAGATGCAGCTTTGGCTTATGCTTCTAATTTGGTTAAAGTGAAAGAATACTCGACTGTCGATTATCCTAAATATGAGAAAAACTTTAAAGATTTGTTTGGTGGACATGGTTTCCCGTTTATGAAATCTCGTGAGAACTTAATTAAGGAAGAAATAGGTCTCGAAAATTATAAAATTATCGAGCAAATTAGAAAAATGAATTCTCAAAAAGGTATTCAGGCAATGTTGCCATTTGAGGTCAATGTTAAGTAGATATTTTCTATAAATAAAACTAAAAAAGCACAATATAAAATTGTGCTTTTTTAGTTTTATTATTGAGTTACAATTAGAAATTTTTGTTATTAATCTGTTTGCTTTTAGTTTTGAATCTCTAATTTTTTTACAATACTTTTAATGTCTTGTTCTTTGTTTTTTGGATAAATTAATAAAACATCCTCTTTATCTACTATGATATAATCATGTAATCCATCAATAACTATTATTTTTTTTGCATCGGAACGTATAATGTTATTTGATGAATTTTCAAGTAAAACTTTAGCGTTAACTACAGCATTATTATTCTCATCTTTGTCTAATTTCTCATGAAGCGAACCCCAAGTGCCTAGGTCATTCCAATCGAAAGTAGCAGGAAGAACAAAAACATTTTTTGCATTTTCCATGATGGCATAATCAATAGACACATTTTCGGCTAATGGATAATTTTCAGTTATAAATTTTTTTTCATCTTTGGTATTGTATAAATCATAACCTTTCATAAAATGTAAAAACATTTCAGGTTGATACTCTTCAAAAGCTTTTAGTATAGATTGTACACTCCACAAGAAAATTCCTGCATTCCACAAATAATTCCTGCTTTGAATAAACTTTCTCGCTGTTGCATAATTCGGTTTTTCTCTAAATTGAACTACTTTTTTTATGGGGCGACTATCTAATTTGTCGAACTCGATATATCCGTAACCTGTGTTAGGAAAAGTTGGCAAAATACCTAAAGTCATTAGGGTTTCTTCTCTTTCACACACATCAAATGATCTTTGCAAATTAGCAACAAATTGCATTTCGTCTTCAATCCAATGATCGCTTGGGGCAACAACCATAATTGCATTTGGGTTTTGCTTTTTTATTTTTAATGACGCATACAAAATACATGGTGCCGTATTTCGCATTGCCGGTTCTAGTATGATTTGCTCTTGATTTACTGAAGGTAATTGTTCTAAAACAATATCATTATAACTCTCATGAGTTAGAATTAAGATATTTTCTTTAGGAATAATTTGAGACAAACGACTGAATGTTTTTTGAATTAAAGTTTCTCCAGTTCCTAACATATCGTGAAACTGTTTTGGAAATTCTACGGTGCTTACTGGCCAAAATCGAGACCCAACACCACCAGCCATTAATATTGCGTAATAATTTTTATTCATTTTTTTAAGTTACAAAGGTTCAAAGTTATAGAACTGCTAAGGCTTTTTTACAATTTAAATCAATTTGGTAATAATTCTACTTCGGCATTTGGATTAAATAAATAGGTTCTACCAGAACTTATTTCTAAGCATTCAAATCTTTTTAATCGTAATGCTACTTTTTTAAAAATTTTACCGTTATGAATGCGAAACATACTTCCGTAGGGAATCTCAAAGATATAGTTTTTATCGTTCTCTGGGTCAAATTGTTTTAATGCTAAGGATAAAGTAGCATCTGTATCGCTACTTGCTTTTGGATTTATGAAATGTCTAGCCAACAATGGTAATAATTGACTTGGAAATATTTCGGGACGAATAAACGGAACCATCAATCGTTGAAAAGTTAGTTTCCATTCGTCTCCGTGTGGTTTTATGTTTCGACCGTATTTTTCGAAAGCAACTAAATGAGAAATTTCATGAATTAATGTCATCAGAAATCGATACTTATTCAAACTGGTATTGACAGTAATTTCATGTTTTCCAGACAATCCTTTTCTGTAATCTCCATGACGAGTTACTCGCTCGTTTACGATTTTTAGATGAACCTGATTGATTTTTATTAATTCAAAAACTGGCTCTACCGAGTGTTCTGGTATATATTTCTCTAAAACGGTTTTCATTTACGGTGTTGTTGTCGAAACTTGTAAAACTCTTCCATTATAATATTTATTACCAGTTAAAGCAAAATTATAAATATAATCAGCCATTTCTGTTGCTGAAAGTGGTGCTTGATAACCTGGAAAAGCTTCTTGTAGCATTTCGGTATTTACAGATCCTAATGCTAAAACATTAAATGAAATGCCACGTTCTTTATATTCTTCGGCCAATAATTCTGATAACGTAATCACTGCTCCTTTGCTAGAGCTATAAGCAGATAATCCTGCAAACTTCATACTTCCCTGAATTCCGCCCATAGAACTTATGGTTACCACATGACTTCCTTTTTGAAGATAAGGCAAAGAAATACGTGTTAGATTAGCTACTCCAAAGACGTTAACTTTATAAATATTTTCAAATTCTTCGGAAGTAGTTTCTCCAAATGACTTTAATAATAAAGAACCAGCATTATGAATAATAATATCCACTTTTTTCCATGATTGTGAAAGAAAATTTTCTACTTGTTCTAAATCTTTTTCGACAGCTAAATCAATAGAAATACAAGTAATGTTAGCATTCCCAATTAGTCCTTGTGGAATTTTTCTAGAAATAGCTAAGACATTATGTCCTGCTTTTGCGAATAGCAAGGCTAATTCGTAACCAATTCCTCTAGAAGTTCCTGTGATAATAATATTTTTCATGAAAAATGAATTTAAGCTAAAATAAAAAAAATCTCATCATGATTGAATCAAGATGAGATTAAATATTAAATAAATATTGACAATTATGCCAACATCGTTACTGGATTTTCAACAAATTGTTTTAATGTTTGTAAGAATTGCGCTCCTGTTGCTCCATCGACCGTTCTGTGATCGCAAGCAAGTGTTACTTTCATCGTATTTCCAACTACGATTTGACCATTTCTAACTACTGGTTTTTCGACAATAGCTCCTACGGATAAAATTGCAGAATTAGGTTGGTTTATGATTGACGTAAATTCTGTAATGCCAAACATTCCAAGATTAGAAACTGTAAATGTACTTCCTTCCATTTCAGCAGGCGTTAATTTTTTAGTTTTAGCTTTTCCTGCTAAATCTCTAACTGCCGAACCTATTTGAGTTAAACTCATTTGATCTGTAAAGTTTAAAACTGGAACTACCAATCCGTCTTCAACAGCTACGGCAACACCAATATTTACATGGTGATTGATGATCATTGCATCTGCTGTCCATTGAGAATTTACCTGTGGATGTTTCTTTAAGGCCATCGCACAAGCTTTGACAACCATATCATTAAACGATACTTTAGTGTCAGGAATAGTGTTTATTGTTGCACGAGATTTCATAGCTTCGTCCATTGCAATTTCGATAGTCAAATAGAAATGAGGTGCTGTAAATATAGATTCTGATAATCGTTTCGCAATGGTTTTACGCATTTGCGAATTCTTAATTTCTTCCGAGAATTTTTCTCCAGCAGGAACAAATGGTTTAACAACAGAAGCAGCAGAACTAATTTCTACAGGCGAAGTAGAAACTGTTTGTTGAACTGCAGCTTGAGGTGTAAATCCTTCTACATCTCCTTTTACAATTCTACCATTTTCTCCAGAACCTTTTACTTGAGATAAGTTGATTCCTTTATCTAGCGCCATTTTTTTAGCTAAAGGCGAAGCAAAAATCCTTTCATTTGAATTTGATTCTTGTTTTTGAGTTGTATTTGGTGTTGAATTAGAAACTTCGATAGCTTTTTCAGCAACTGGAGCAGTAATATTTCCGCCTTTTTTATAATTTTCAGCAATTCCTGTAATGTCCGTTCCTTCTGGTCCTATAATCGCTAAAACGCTATCAACTGGAGCTGTTTGACCTTCCTGAACACCAATGAATAATAAAGTTCCAGCATTGAAAGATTCAAATTCCATTGTTGCTTTATCAGTTTCAATTTCGGCAAGAATATCACCTTCGGCAATTTTATCTCCTACTTTTTTTAACCAAGTTGCCACAGTTCCGTCAGTCATTGTATCTGAAAGTCTTGGCATTGTAACAACTACAACTCCTTTTGGAAGACTAACTGATTTAGATTGCTCTTTTTCCGAAGCTTCGGGACTTTTTGGAGCAACAACTTCTGGGGTAACTTCTGATTTTGCAGCTACTGGACTTCCATTTAATAAAGCAGAAATATCTTCTCCTTCTTGTCCAATAATAGCTAAAAGCGAATCTACTGGAGCTGATTCTCCTTCTGGAATTCCAATATATAAAAGCGTTCCAGAATTGAATGATTCAAATTCCATAGTTGCTTTGTCGGTTTCAATTTCGGCAAGAATATCGCCTTCTGAAATTTTATCGCCTACTTTTTTTAACCAAGTTGCTACCGTTCCTTCTGTCATAGTATCGCTTAGACGAGGCATTGTGATTACTGTTGCCATAATTATAGTCTATGAGGAATAAATGGATAATTTTCTTGGTCGTAAACCACATCATATAATTGTTGCACTTCTGGAAAAGGAGATTCTTCGGCAAATGTTACACATTCTTCTACTAAATCTTTTACTTTTTCGTCTATCGCTTCAATTTCTGCTTCGGTTGCATATTTTTTCTCCATAATTACATCAAGAACTTGAGTAATTGGATCTATTTTTTTATATTCTTCTACTTCTTCCTTAGAACGATACAATTGTGCGTCAGACATCGAGTGACCTCTAAAACGGTAAGTTTTCATTTCTAAAAAAGTAGGGCCATCGCCACGACGTGCTCTATCAATAGCTTCGTGCATTGCTTCTGCTACTTTTACGGGATTCATTCCGTCTACTGGTCCGCAAGGCATTTCGTATCCTAAACCAAGTTTCCAAATATCTGTGTGATTTGCAGTTCTCTCTACCGAAGTTCCCATGGCATAACCATTATTCTCAACAATAAAAACAACTGGAAGCTTCCATAACATAGCCATATTAAAAGCTTCATGTAATGAACCTTGACGTGCTGCACCATCACCAAAATAGGTTAATGTTACACCATCACGACCGAAGTATTTATCTGCAAAAGCCATTCCAGCTCCAACAGGTATTTGTGCTCCTACGATTCCGTGACCTCCAAAAAAACCTTTTTCTTTCGAAAAAATGTGCATTGATCCTCCCATTCCTTTAGATGTCCCGGTTACTTTTCCAAGTAATTCGGCCATAACGGCTTTTGGATCGACACCCATTCCTATTGGCTGAACGTGATTACGATAAGCAGTAATCATTTTGTCTTTTCCTAGTTCCATTGCATGTAAAGCACCTGCAAGAACTGCTTCCTGACCATTATATAGGTGAAGAAATCCTCTTACTTTTTGTTGAATATAAAGTGCCGCTAGTTTGTCTTCAAATTTTCTCCAAAGTAGCATGTCTTCATACCACTTTAAATAAACTTCTTTTGTAATTTCTTTCATCTAATTTTCTTTTGCTAAAGTATTTTGTGCCTGTAAACTATTTTATGAAACGCAAAATATTGACCTCACACAAATTTGCGAAAGGCAAAAATAAGACTTTCCAGTTAAGATGTGAAATTTAAAACGTACTTTTTAAATAATTTTACAAGAAGTTTTTATCAAATGTTAATGGAAGTAAATTTTGAATTGAATTTGATTTATAAATTTCGCCTGATTCTCCCATAAAATAAATTTCGATAGGAGTGTCTTGTTTAAATTCATATTCAAAAATTGATTGACGGCAAGCACCACATGGTGGGATTGGTTTTGTTGTTATTGATGTAGTAGAACCTGCTGTAATAGCCATTTTTATAATTTTTGCATGAGGATAAATAGCTCCTGCGTGAAAAATCGCTACTCGCTCTGCGCATAATCCCGAAGGGTAGGCAGCGTTTTCTTGGTTTGAACCCAAAGCAATTTCGCCATTGTCTAACAAAATAGCTGCTCCTACATTAAATTTAGAATAAGGAGCATAAGCATTTTTTCGAACTTCAATGGCTTTTTCCATTAAGTGATTTACATCGTTAGGTAATTCTTGCATCGATTCAAAAACCGACAATCGAGTATTTATATTAATCTCTTTCATATTTATTAAGGGAAAAAAAATCCAAATTTCAATTACTGAAATTTGGATTAATTATTTATTATTTATTGATTTTAATTCTGATCATAATCATCGCCGAAATTGAATGTTAGAGAAAAACGTAGAGTATTCTCTAAAGGATTTGGTACTTTTGAAGCTGAAAATAAATAAGAAACGTCTAAGGTTACTACATTATATTTGAAGCCTGCTCCCAAAGTAAAGTATTTTCTTTTTCCTTTTTGTTCACTTTCGTGAAAATATCCTAAACGAAAAGCAAATGAATCTTGGTACCAATATTCTGCTCCAGCTGCATAAGTAAATTCTTTTAATTCCTCACTAAAACCGTCTGGGGCATCGCCAAAAGATTTAAAAATTCCAGAAGTCCAGCTAATTGCTTTATAATCTGCATTGGCTTGTGCTACGCCATTTTCTCCAGGATCTAAAGTATCTCCATCACCATTTAAATCTGTAGGAACTGGAATTTGAGGTGTTGGAACTAATAATTTTGCAAATTCTACATTTGCACTTACTTTGTTGTAATCATCTAAAATAAAATCGAAGCCTCCTCCAATACGTAGATTTGAGGGAAGAAAGTTGGCGTTTTTTTCAGCTCCAGTAGCTCCATCATAATTTAATTTAGGACCTAAATTTTGAAAATTAAAACCACCTCTCCAACGACCATTAAAATCTGAATATGCGATTTCTTCCGATTGGTAATATCCAGCAACATCGACTGCAAAACTACTAGCTGCCGAAGCGTCTAATGTTGCTGAAGCTACTTTTAAATTTGATCTAATGTAACGTCCAGCTACAGCCATAGAAAACTTTTCGCTTAACTGTAATGAATAAGATAAATCTAATGCTAATTCGTTTGGTTTAACCACATTTAATGCATTACCAGAATCATCAGTTAGCTGAATCTCACCCAAACTAAAATAACGCAAACTTGTTCCTATAGCACTTCGTTCATTAATTCTATTGAAATAATTAAGTTGTCCTAATGAAATATCATTTACAAGTGCTGTAAGATAAGGTGTGTAACTTACTGCAAAACCTTGTTTTCGTACTGAAAATGCGTATTTTGCTGGATTGTATTGTTGCGAATAAGCATCAGGAGAACTCGCTACTCCATTATCTCCCATACCTGCGGCACGAGCATCGGCAGCAATTAACAAAAATGGAACACCAGTCGTTATAGGTCTTTCAGTCTGAGCATTACTACTTAATCCTAAAAGTAATCCTGTTAGTATAAAAACAATTTTCTTCATTTTATTTTTTTGATATAATAATTAACAAATATATATTCTTTTATTAAAGAATTACTAATTTCTCTATTTTTTCGGTTTTTTTATTGGTAAGATTAGATTTTACAGTCAGTTTGTAGACATAAACTCCTTTTCCTATTTTGTCTCCAAAATCATCTCTACCGTCCCAAGTAATGTCGCGTGAGGTAAACCCTTCATTACTTACTATTTGATTTTTTGTCCAAACTATTTTTCCTGTTATGGTAAATACTTGCACTTGAACTTCAAGTTGCTCGAATGGTTTGTTGTGTGTAAACCAAAACTCGGTATGATTTACAAATGGGTTTGGATAATTTAGAACATTTGTTAAGGTTAATGTTTCGTCACCTACAACTATAAATTGCAAATCTGCGGTTACAATATTATTATAAACATCCCATGCTTTGAATGTTAAAGTATGTAAGCCAATTGCTAAATTTCTGAAAGGATATTTCAGTTTTCCTTTTGTGTAATTATTTAATTCCGTTTCGTAAAAATCATTTAAAATGTATGGTTTTGTTTCATCTCCATCTAAATAAGCAACAATGTCATGACCTATTCCACTAGCTGTATTTATACCATGTTCGTCTTCTAGAAAAGCAAGAAATAAAGGTGATTGATTTGTTGTTCCGCCAGACACGAAAGACTCGTCATTCATATAAATTCTTATTCTAGGCGGTGCAACATCGGCAACGGCATTTGTATTTAATCCGCCAATTTTTATAGAGAAATCATAACCTGTTTGATCTTCTAATGGATTATTGTTTTTTGCATAAAAACTTACTTTCCCGTTTCCTACGGGAATTTTTATGTCCCGTGGGACTACAAATCCAAATTCGAACTGACCATTTGTGACGGAAGCATTTCCTCTAAAAATAGTTTCTCCTAATGTGGTAAAATTCATTATGACTAATACACCACCCGCAACAGTACCGTCATTTCCTAAAGTTGATCTGTTTATTTCTTTGTCAAATACATTAATTGCTAATTCTCCGTTGTAATTAGTCAATGGATTGTCAAACTCATCAGTAACTTCTCCAGAAAGTGTAACATATCCTAAAGCTTGAAGTATGTCTGGGGTGCCTGTTATAGAGACTCCGTTTATTTTTGTTAATTTTATTTTTGGTTTTGGAATGGCAAGTTTTAGTGCAGGATCGCCTATATAAGAAACTACATTGTTTCCTGAATTAGAAGATGCCACTTTAGTTAATCTCACAGCTTCAGCAATAGAGGTGTAGCTATTTGAACCATATGAAAACAACTTCTTTCCTAAATCAATATTAAATTGTTCTCCTGTTGACTGTCCAATTTGTCTAGTTGTAGTTATCATCGAAATTGCTCCTCCTAAAGGATTCCAGTACGTTTGTTCGCCTGCAGTGGGTCTGAAAGGATTATCAAAACGAGTAAACTCACAAGTAACTGTAATAAATAAAGGGTATTTGTATCTGTTGCTTAAATTCATAGCGTCTTTTGTTTCAAACAATCTTTCTCCTGCTAGTCCATCTTCTCCTCCATGTCCAAGATAATTAAATACTAAAGCTCCTTGTCCGAAAGAGTTTATAAAATCTTCTTTGGCTTTAGGGTATTTTTGACCTCCTGATGTTGTTTCTTGTATGTATGAATCAGAATGAATTTTTTTAGAATTAAAAAATGGTTTCTGAGTTGTTATCGTGTTAGATAAATTATCTAAATTAGTTTGCAAAGAAGCATCGCTCGTTTGACCTACATCATCAGACAAAAAAACTAAATTATTACGCCATCTTCCGTAAGATTTTTTGTCATGATAATCTATAATTTTTGTGACCATTTGATCAGCTTGTTCTAAACTAGAAACCAACATTCTTCCTACGGCAATGTCTAAACCTAAAGGGCTGGACATACTTCCTTCATTAGCATCCATCAAACCAAAATAATCATCAGTGATAAATGAGGCTGAAAGTGAGAAGCTTTCTAATGACTGGAATATTGGAACAATATTAGTGTTATTTGAAATTCTATTTTTAAAATCATAAGAAGCATCTCCAAAAAGGCACAAATATTTCACCCTTTTACTTGGTGTCGATGCATTGTCATAAACGTATTTTACAAAATTTCTAATAGCTCCAATATCTTGTTTTCCTGAAGAAAATTCTTCATATAGTCCTTCAAGATTTACGACTTTTACATTAAGATTAGAATATGTTCTGTGAAAATTAGCTAATCTTTCGGCTTGACTATTTAAAGAATATGGCGTCACAATTATGTAATCTACATTCGTAAAAACTCCTTGATTGTTTAAAAATATTTGACCTTTAATATCTTGATTATAGACTAAATAATTTGAATCCTTCATAGGAGAATAAACATCTAAATTATCTACAGCTATAAACTTTCTTTCTTGCCCCATAAATGTTTTGAAAGAAATCTGAGCTTGTCCGTTATTTTGTTTTGAACTTACATTATATATATCGGTAATATCCCAAACTTGAACTATTGCTGAAGCATTACTTATTTTGTATTCGCATGTTCCAATAGATGAAGCTGCAGCATCAACTTTAAATCTAAATTGTTTGCCATATCCATTTAGACTTGATTTTGCTTTAAGGCTTATGTAATCCAAATAACCTATTGCGCTCGGTACTCCATTATTATTGTAGCTTAAATCGATAGAAATATTTGAGTTTGTAATTGTTAATGAAGATAATATGCTTCCTGATGTAGCTAGAGTGCTACTGTTATTTGCTGGCAGACTAATATTTCCAATATTTATGCTGTTAGCTTTTACGGTCATAGAAGTTGCTGAAACTCCAATGGCTGCAGCTTTAACCGTCAATGATACGGGACTTGTAGTAACGATGTTTGGAAAAGAAAAAGAAAAAGTTTGATCATTCACCACATTAAATTGTTCTCCATACCATCTTCTTCCTAAACGCGCTAGGTTTACTCGGTCTATTTCATGAAATTGATATTCATCATAAGTTGTGAATGTTATATCTGGAGGTTGTGGGGACTCTATCATTGGAGAAATCCTTTTTCCGTTAGATGCAGATGATGTTACGTAATAATAAGTTTTATCAGCATACAAATTAACATGAGTCTCACTATCGGTATTGTAGTTGTCAACACCTTCGGCATAAAATAAAATATAATCACTGTCGTTAAAAACGCCGTCATTTTCGCCAACAAATTGAATGGCATTTTCGGCTAAATCTGTTGGGTAAGGATCTGAGTTTGTAAGCGGAATCATTCGTCCGCCATTACCATATATTTTTATCGTACGAGGATCTACATTTACATCAAAACCTAAGTCTAGTAAGAATGCTTTTGAGATTGCATAAACACCGGATTTTTCAACATAAAATTTCCTCCATAGCCCAGTTTTTAAAACAGAATTGCTTATTGCGGAAATGTTTTTTTGAGTTATCTCATTGCTAATTTTATCAGAATAGGTAAATGATAACGATTTAACTCGTTTGTAAATATTTCCCTCTTTTATTATAGGTAAAAAAGTTAGTAATG
The DNA here is from genome assembly GCF_046153165.1 of Flavobacterium sp. GTDB lineage: Bacteria > Bacteroidota > Bacteroidia > Flavobacteriales > Flavobacteriaceae > Flavobacterium. The sequence continues at coordinate 12,126 of NZ_JBJXEN010000028.1, forward strand.
CATAACTTATATCTCTTGCCTTTGCGTTTTGAATTGTTGCATTAAGTATTTTTGGAATTTGAAATTTATCTAAGTCGCCTAATTTTTCTTCAGAGATAGTCTCAAAAACAATATTTGATATTTTTATGCTGCTTTCATCAACCGAGAAAGGTATTTCAATTTTTTTAGAAAAAGAGATGCTTTTTTTAACTTCATTATATATAAATGACTCGGCTGAAAAATGAGGAATATTTACATTGTAATTTTCAGCAACATTATATTGACCATCAACCCAATCAAGATTAACTATGTTATTGTCTTGAGAAAATGATGTTTGAAAAACAAACAGTATAATTATGAGTACAATTTTTTTCATATTCAAAGATAACGCTATAAAGGTATTTTTATTTCAGCGAGTAAAAATAAATTTTTTAGTACAATAAAAAAATATATAATTCGTTTAACATATAAATGTCAAAAAATATTTTTTTGACTTTTTTTTAAATATTTCTAAAAAAGGTGTTGCGGTTTAATGGTTAATTGTTATATTGCGCCACAAAATAATTACCTACGAAAGTATGAAAGTAAACAAAATTGTGACTGTAAGAGTACTATTTTCATTAATAGTGCTGTTTGGATTTACTAGTTGTAGTAAAAAGTCTAGTTCGAAAAACACTTCGTCCGCTACAGGATGGAAGATTAACGACCCAAGTGGTGGTTTTCAATACAACAATAATTTTACTAAACAAGAGACTGCTCCTGGATTAGTATTAGTTGAGGGAGGAACATTTACAATGGGTAAAGTACAAGATGACGTTATGCATGATTGGAATAACACTCCAAATCAACAACACGTGCAATCTTTTTACATGGATGAAACAGAGGTTACAAACCTTATGTACATGGAATATTTAGATTGGACAAAGAGAGTTTTTCCTCCGTCTGATGAAAACTATAAAAACATATATGAAGGAGCACTTCCTGATACATTGGTATGGAGAAATAGATTAGGTTATAATGAAACTATGACTAATAACTATTTGAGACATCCTGCTTACTCTCAATACCCAGTTGTAGGAGTAAATTGGATACAAGCTAGTGAATTTGCAAAATGGAGAACTGATCGTGTAAATGAGTCAGTACTTGAAAGAGAAGGCTACATGAAAAAAGGAGCAAAAGTTGTTGATGTAGATGCAAACAACACTTTTAGTACCGAAGCATATTTAGCTACTCCATCAACATCGTTTAGTGGAAATGAAGAAATTATTTTAAAGAAAACAGGTCGTAAAGGCGGAAAGAGTGCTAAAAAATCGAAAGCAGCTTCATCAGATACTACTGCAACTGCAGCAGGAGAAGATGGTCCTAAAAACGTATATGCACAAAAAACTTCTGGTATACTTTTACCAGAATACAGACTTCCAACTGAGGCAGAATGGGAATACGCTTCTGCTGCTGATGTAGGTAATAGAGAATATAATCTTTATAGAGGTCAGAAAAAATATCCTTGGAAAGGTTCGTACACACGTTCTGGAAGTAGAGGTACTAGAGGTGACCAATTGGCAAATTTCAAACAAGGTAAAGGTGACTATGGAGGAATAGCTGGATGGTCTGATGACGGTGCGGATATTACTGCTCCTGTAAAATCATACAAACCAAATGATTTCGGTTTATACGACATGGCAGGTAACGTTGCGGAATGGGTACAAGATGTTTATAGACCAATAGTTGATGATGAAGCTAATGATTTTAACTATGTTCGTGGAAACGTTTATACTAAAAATAAAATTGGTGATGATGGTAAAGTAGAACTAATAACTTCTGAGAATATTAAATATGACACATTAAGTAATGGTAAAGTCATAGCAAGAAATAAGCCTGGCGATATTGCTCAAGTTCCTGTTGATGAAAAAGAAACTTATTTAAGACAAAATTTTGATAAGAGTGATGAGATTAACTACAGAGATGGAGATAAACAATCTACTCGTTTGTTTAAACTTAGTGGTTCTGAAGAGGGAGAAGTAAAAGGAAGTGATAAAAACAGAATGTATGATTCTCCTATTCATAAAGTATCTGCTGATAGTACAGGTAAAATGGATAGAAAATTTGACAAATCTGCAAAAAGAACAACACTTATTGGAGATGACGTAAGAGTTTACAAAGGAGGTTCTTGGAAAGATAGAGCATATTGGTTAGATCCTGCGCAAAGAAGATATTGTCAACAAGATATTGCTTCTGATTATATTGGATTTAGATGTGCAATGTCTAGAGTTGGACCTAAATCTGACTTCCCAAAAAGAGCAAGAAACTAATAACTTTCTTATATAATATTTTAAAAGCCCTATATTTTTAGGGCTTTTATATTTTTACTACTTTCGTATTATGAAAATCGAAGAAATTTACCAATGTTATTTACAGTGTACGTCTGTAAATACCGACACACGAAAAATAGAAGCCAATTCACTTTTTATAGCACTAAAAGGTGAAAATTTTGATGCCAATACATTTGCAGAAGAAGCACTTGCAAAAGGAGCTTTATTTGTAATAATAGATGATAAAAAATATTTTACGGATAAGGATAAAATGATTTTGGTTTCGGATAGCCTAAAAACTTTACAAGAATTAGCTAAGTTTCATCGTGAACAATTAGGTCTTCCTATTATTGCCTTAACTGGTAGCAACGGAAAAACGACAACGAAAGAACTTATTAATGTAGTTCTTTCTAAAAAATACAATGTTAAAGCAACTATAGGAAACTTAAATAACCACATTGGAGTTCCATTAACACTATTGTCATTTGATGAAAATACAGATATTGGAATTATAGAAATGGGTGCTAATCATCAAAAAGAAATCGAATTTTTATGTTCAATTGCATTACCAGATTATGGTTATGTTACAAATTTCGGAAAGGCTCACTTAGAAGGTTTTGGTGGTATAGAAGGTGTAATAAAAGGGAAAAGTGAGCTGTATCATTATTTAAAAGAAAACAAGAAAGTTGTTTTTGTTAATTTGGATGATGATATTCAGAAACTTAAAACTTTACAAATTGCACGATATACTTTTTCACAAATAGGAAAAAGCGACGTTAGTATAACTTCAGTTTCAGCAAATCCTATGGTAAAAATTCAATTTAATAATATTGAAATTCAATCAAATCTAATAGGATTATATAATGCAAACAATATTAATGCAGCAATCGCTATTGGAAAGTATTTTAATATTGAAGACCATTTTATTAAGGACGCAATTGAAGGATATATACCAACAAATAATCGTTCGCAATTAATCGAAAAGAATAGTAATAAAATTATTTTGGATGCTTACAATGCAAATCCAAGTAGTATGAGTGCTGCAATAATAAATTTCATTCAACTAAAAGAAAAGGGAAAAATTGCAATATTAGGTGATATGTTCGAGCTTGGAAGCGAAAGCTTAATCGAGCATAAAAAAATAATTGAATTACTTTTGGATCAATCAGAAATTGAAATCTATTTTGTTGGAAAATATTTTTATGCAAACAAAATAGAAATCAGTAATATGTACTTCTTTAGTAGTTATGAAGATTTTGTAAAAAAAATTAAGATGAATATTCCAACAAAAAAAATAATTTTAATAAAAGGTTCCCGTGGCATGTCACTAGAGAGATTTTTAGAGATTATATAGAAATAACCATTATAAATTTAACATTATTTTATGACTAACAACACAATGATTAACAAATATATACGTTGTATATTATATAAAGTTAGTTAGAAGTTAAGTTTTGTTTTTGGTGTTTAGAAAGAAGGGCGTTCAGGAAAATATTTCTTGAACGCCCTTCGGATTTTTATTTCATGAATTATAGCAAGAAATATTTAGAATCTCATTTTTTGCAGTGAAAGAAGAAGCGTTTCTTAATAAAAATTTAGTTGTACTTTTGCTTTATTAAAAAATGCAAATATGTTTGAAATTAGCTTTAAAGAAATTGTAACAGTAAGTATGGTATTGTTTGCCGTAATTGATATCATTGGAAGTATTCCTGTTATTGTCGATTTACGTAGTAAAGTAGGTCATATTCATTCTGAAAAAGCATCTATCGTTGCGATGTTTATTATGATTACGTTTCTTTTTGTAGGTGAAGAGTTGTTACATTTAATTGGGATCGATGTTAATTCGTTTGCAGTTGCAGGATCATTTGTCTTGTTTTTTCTTGCGCTAGAAATGATTTTAGGTATTAGATTGTATCGTGATGAGGAAGCTAAAACAGCTTCAATCGTTCCTATTGCTTTTCCTCTAATTGCTGGGGCAGGTACGATGACAACTTTACTGTCATTGAAATCTCAGTTTCATACTATAAATATTATTATTGCCATTTTACTAAATATTATTTTGGTTTATGCAGTTTTAAAATCCTCATCAAAAATTGAGAAAATGTTAGGAATAACAGGTTTGGGAATCATAAGAAAAGTGTTTGGAGTAGTTTTATTAGCTATTGCTGTTAAATTATTTGCTGCTAATGTTAAAGGTTTATTTGTTTAACCTAATTTTTTAGTAATTTTGACCTATAAATAATTTGAGATGAAAATATTTTCTTATATCATAATCGCGTTTGCTGTAGTTTTTATTGGGATTAATGTCTCAATGTTAAATTTTAAAAACCTGTTTGAAGGGGAAAGCTTAATTGCATTAATTGGTATTTTGGCTGTTTTATGTGCTGTAGTTATTTTGTTGATTTTCAGATTGTCTAAATCGATAGAAGAAAAGTTAAAAAAACAATCTTAATGTTTGATGTTCTTATTATTGGCGGAGGCGTTTCTAGTGTTTCCTGTGCTTTGGTTTTAGGATCTGCTCAAAAAAAAGCTTTTGCTCAGGATAAAAATATAGCAATCATCACACATCAAAAAGCATCCTCACTTCAAGATGCTATTTTTTATAACGCTTACGGTGTGAAATCCGGAAAATTGGGGTCGGAAATTCTAACAGAAAGCACAGCTCAATTACAAGAAAATTACCCTCATATTACTCAAATAGAAAATGAAAAAGTAATTTCAGTTTCTGGTGAATCAGGAAATTTTATCGTTACTACAAATAAAAATAGTTATAAAACTAGAATTATTGTAATTGGAATTGGTTCTTCAAACTTATTTTTAATAAGCGGATTAGAACAATATCTAGAGCCTCACAAAAAATCATTGGCAGAAAAAAATAGAATTCAGTTAAAGAATAATGATCAAAAAGTTGCTGAAGGAATTTATGTTGTAGGAACACTTGCTGGACACCGAAGTCAGTTTTCTATTGCTGCAGGAAGTGGTGCCGCAGTTGCTACCGATATTCTTACTTTATGGAATAATGGTATTGAAACACATATTCACGATAGTATAAGATAATATTCATTAAGTAAAGTATACGACTATTTATTTTTATCACTTTTAGGCTAATTTTGCGATTTATAATTTTCTTTCAAATGATTTACATACTTAATATAGAAACTGCTACAAGAAATTGCTCCGTTGCTTTATCTCAAAATGGTAATGTTATTGCCTGCAAAGAAATTGCTGAAGCAGGTTATTCTCATGCAGAAAAATTGCATATTTTTATTGATGAAATATTAAAAGAAAACAGACTCGTTTTCAAAGATTTATCAGCCATTGCGATTAGCCAAGGTCCGGGTTCTTATACAGGTTTGAGAATAGGAGTTTCGGCGGCAAAAGGATTGTGTTACTCGTTAGATATTCCACTAATTGCAATAGATACTTTAGAGATTTTGGCTAGAAAACTTATTGTACAAAATGGAATAATTATTCCCATGATTGATGCCCGAAGAATGGAATGTTATACAGCCATTTTTAATAACAAACACGAAAAGATAAGAGAAGTAAAGGCTGAAATTATTGGTGAAAATTCTTTTCAAGAAATAACTAAAACTATTCATTTTGTGGGTGATGGAGCTGTTAAATGCAAAGATGTTTTAATTGACGAAAAGTTTATTTACCATGACAATATAGAATTTCCGTCGGCAAATGAAATGTGTAAAATTGCTTATGATAAATACAAAAAAAACGACATCGTTGATGTCGCTTATTTTGAACCTTTTTATCTAAAAGATTTTATGATGACTGTTTCGTCAAAGTAATTAGTCTGCAACTTCGTCTGCTGCTTTTTCTGAAGTCTCTGAAGTGAAATTGTTTGCTTTTTCCTTTACAGTTTCTACTGCGTCATGAGCTATTACTTCAGCTTTATCAATTAAATCACCAGCTTTTTCTTTGATAGAATCAACAGCATTCTCGATAGCTTCTTCAGCTTGAGGAACATATTCTGTTACTTTTGCTTTTGCTTGTTCTGCAAAATCTTCTACTTTGTCCATTAGTGGTGCTGCACTTTCTTTTGCTTTTGCAATCGCATCATCAGCAAAATCTCCTGCTTGGTCAATTATTTCTTCTACTTTTTTTGAACCAAATAGGTTCTTAAAAAAACTTGCTACTCCCATTTTGTTTTAATTTTTAGTTATTCATGTAAAACTACATAAATTTGTTTAAATTATATTTTTAAATTGTTAAAAATTTCTTCAATTCTAGTATTTGGAAGCGAACACGCTTTGTTTTGACAAATATAAAATAAGTTTTCATTTTCGATAAATCTATTCTCTAAAAATGGTAGTTCTGAATTTTTTGCTGTTCCTGCGGTAATAATATGTGGCAAATATTCGGCATTAATTTTTTGTGTATTTTTTACAGATTCTAATCCACATACGGCTAATTCCTTGTTGTCTTCAGACAAGTTTATCCATAAATTTAACCAGTTCGAATATGCTGAAGCATAATCTATACTAGGAATCATGTGATGCAACATTTGGAGGGCTATTTTTTCATAATAACTGTTATTAAATAAAATGCTTAAAATGTATAAATTATTTGCCATAACTGAGTTAGAAGAAGGCATTACATTGTCTTCGGTTTCGAAATGTTGCGCAATAAGTTGCGATGAATTTCTAGAATTGAAAGCAAAAAATTGCTGTTTTTCGTCATAGAAATTATCAAAACAATAATTAGTTAATTCTTTGGCTTGATGCAAATAGGTTTCTTCTAAAGTTGCTTGGTATAAGTTAATAAACGCATCAATTGTAAATGCGTAATCTTCCAGAAATCCTTCAATAGTATTTTTGTTGTTTTTGTATGAACGATATAGAAAACCTTCTGGAGACCATTTTTTTCCTATTATAAATTGTGCGTTTTTTTTGGCAATAGTCAAATAATTTTCATTCCCTAAAGCATTATAAGCGTCAATATATCCTTTTAGCATGATGGCATTCCAGGAAGTAAGTGATTTATTGTCTAGTCTTGGTTTGGGACGTTTTTCTCTTTCGATAAAAAGTAGCTGTTCCCAGTTTTTCTTTTTATTTTGCAATTCATTTTCGGTCAAGCCAAATTGTGAAGCGATACTTTCTAACATTTGACTTTGTATTAAAACATAATTATCATGTTCCCAAAAACCAAAATCGTTTACATTATATAAATGACTGAAAATTTCAAAATCATTTTGCAATATTTCTTGTAATTGATCTTTTGTCCAAACATAAAAAGCTCCTTCTTCGAGTTTGTTATTTTGGTTTAAACTATCGGCATCGAGCGCAGAATAAAAACCGTTATCTGAATTTAAAAATTCTCTTTCAACGAAAGTTAACGTTTTTTCTATTAGTTCTTTATACAACTGGTTTTTAGTCCTTTTGTAAGCCTGAGCATATAAAGAAACAAGTTGTCCGTTGTCATACAACATTTTTTCAAAATGCGGAACATGCCAACGCATATCAACAGAATAACGTGAAAATCCGCCATCGATAGTGTCAAAAAGTCCTCCGTGAGCCATTTTCGTTAATGTTAAATCGACAAAATTAAGTAAATCTTGGGATTGAGTTTGAAAACCATATCGTTGCAAGAACAAATAATTGTTGGGCATCATAAATTTAGGAGCACGAGCGTAACCACCATATTCCCAATCGAAACTTTTAGACCATTTTTCGACTAATGGTTTGATATTATTAGTATGATTTTGTTCCTGAGAAGTATTGTGTTCTACAATGCCTAAAACCTGAATTCCTTGGTGCAATTTCTCAGCGTATTCGATGATTTTTTCGGGATTGGAAATGTACATTTCATGAAGTTGTTGGAGCGTATTTGTCCATTCTTCTTTTCGGAAATAGGTGCCACCCCAAACTGGTCGTCCGTCGGGAAGGCAAACGACATTAAGTGGCCAACCGCCACGATTGGTCATCATTTGAACAGCTTTCATATATATAGCATCAACATCTGGTCGTTCTTCTCGATCTACCTTTATCGAAATAAAGTTAGGATTCATTACTGATGCTACTTCTTCGTTTTCGAAACTTTCGTGTTCCATCACGTGACACCAGTGGCAAGCCGAATAGCCGATGCTTATAATAAGTAACTTATTTTCTTTTTTGGCTATTGCCAATGTGTTTTTATTCCAGGCTTTCCAATGAATTGGATTATTGGCGTGTTGTAACAAGTAAGGACTGGTTTCTAAATTTAGTTGATTCATACTGGTTTGTTTAGCCCCGATAGAAGTGGAAATCCTCGCCATTTTTCTTGGCGAGATTGCAACGGATAGCGGGAAATAGCTTAAAAAAAAAGCGTTTCAAATATTGAAACGCTAATTTATGATTTTAATGATGATTTATTCTAGTTCGAATGTGATTTTTAGATTTACTCTAAATTCAGCTACTTTTCCGTCTTTGACCGATGCGCTTTGCTCCTGAACATATACTGAACGAATGTGCTTTACCGATTTTGATGCTTTTTCGACTGCTTTTTTTGTCGCATCTTCCCATGAAGTTTCAGAACTTGATAACACTTCTATTACTTTTAATACTGCCATGATTATAGTTTTAGTTGTTAATACATTAAAATTACAACATTAATATTAAAAATAAAACTATTACGCGTTTAAAGCTTCAACTTTTAATTCTGGCTCGTTTAGCATGTCTTTTAGCATACTTTCAATTCCATTTTTTAGAGTAAATGTTGATGACGGACAACCGCTACAAGCTCCTTGTAAAATTACTTTTACTTGTTTTGTTTCGTCAGAATAAGAATCAAAAAGAATATTTCCGCCATCGGCAGCAACGGCTGGTCTTATGTATTCTTCGATTATATTGATGATTTTTTGTGAGGTGGTGTCGAGATTGTCAAAATTTGTAATTTGTTGTTTCTCTTCATGTTTAGTTGCTACAACTTTTGTTTCGTCGACTACAATATTACCATTTTCTATAAATTCTTTGATAAAACCACGAACTTCTGTAGTGATTTCTTGCCATTCTGCCACAGCGTATTTAGTTACTGAGATGTAGTTTTCATCGATAAATACTTCTTTAACAAAAGGGAATTTAAATAATTCTTTAGCTAATGGAGAAGATTGAGTTTCGTCAATATTTTTGCATTCGACAATGGTTTTGGTAAGTCTTTTGCTTGCTACAAATTTCATTACGGCTGGATTTGGCGTGCTTTCTGCATAAACGGTAACAGGAGATTTTTTTTGTGTTTCAGTTTGTTTTACGATTTCTCCTCCATTACTTACAAAAGCTTCCATTTGTGCAGCTACCTCATGCTTTACATCTTCCCATTCTACAATATTGTATTTTTCGATAGCAATAAAATTTCCTGAAATGTAAACTGTTTTTACAAAAGGCAAATAAAATAGTTGTTGTGCAAGTGGAGATTCGCCGGCTTCATCAATGTTTTTGTATTCAAAACTTTGATTAGGTGTTATAAAATAAGAAAATTCGAATTTTTGAATATTCGGGTTATTGGTATCTTTTATGGTTATAAGTTTCATGTGTAGATAATATTTATTTTTTATTTGAATGTGTTATATTTATGAGAAAATCTTCGTTTGTATTCAATTTGTGTGCAAAATTAAGAAACCAAATTGGTTTAAAGTAAATTACTTTTTTAATTATAGATTAATTTAACTTTTCCAAAATTGTTAATTTATATCTTTAAGAACATAAAAAAGTTACATAACTTGAAAAACTTTCACAAAAAATTATATCTTTGAGCGTTTTGAAAAACATGTCGTTTTATCTATTGTTTTTTTAAATTATTTGAGTCATTTGTACTAAAAAAATATTAAAATGAATTTTAAGAAAATTATATTAGCTATAGCTTTTATTTCAACTCAATTTGCTTTTTCGCAAGAAGGTATAGCTGTTTATTCAGACTATTTATCTGATAACTATTATTTGATTCACCCATCGATGGCGGGTGCTTCTAGTTGTAATAAAATTAGACTTACAGAACGTAAACAATGGTTTGGTAATAGTGATGCACCGTCATTATTTACATTAAGTTACAATGGTGCTCTTGGAGAAAGTGGAAAATCTGGTATTGGAGCGATACTTTTTAATGATAAAAATGGTTATCATTCTCAAAAAGGGGCAAAAATAACTTATGCACATCACATAATGTTTTCTAGAAGTACTGCGGATTTGAATCAATTGTCTTTTGGTTTAAGTGCTGGATTGGTGCAAAATCAGTTGGATGAAACAAGTTTCGATTTGACAGATTTTGATCCTATTATTGGAGGAATTCTTCAAAAATCAACTTATCTTAATGTCGATTTTGGAGCATCATATAATTTTTTAGATTTTTATGCGCATGCTACTGTAAAAAATGCACTTTTTCAAAGTAGAGGTATTTATACAGATTTTGAGTCAGATAATTTAAGAAAGTACCTTTTAAGTGCTGGTTATACTTTTGGAAACTCAAGAAAATTACTTTGGGAACCTTCTCTTTTGTTTCAACTTACTGATAGAACTAAGGAAAAAGCTTTAGATGTAAACTTGAAAGTTTATAAAGCTGTCGATTTTGGTAAGATTTGGGCTGCTTTATCATACAGAAGAAGTTTTGATGGTGCACAATATGTAAATGGTACGGAATTGAAAAATCAATATTTACAATATATCACTCCAATTGTAGGTGTGAATTATAAAAAATTCATGTTTGCTTATACTTATTCACAGGTTACGGGTAAAGTTAAGTTTGACACTGGAGGTTATCACCAAATTACTTTGGGGTATGATTTTGGGTGTAAAAAAGAGAGATACGATTGTAACTGTCCAGCAGTTAATTAATTATAAAACTTGTCCCGATTATTTCGGGACTATTTTTTTGTATAAATATGCTTATTAAACAAGTAAACGGTAAATATCCGCAAATTCCTGAAGATTGTTTTGTTGCAGAAAATGCGACTATTGTTGGTGATGTTATTTTTGGTTCGTCTTGTAGTGTTTGGTTTAATGCTGTAATTCGTGGAGATGTAAATTTTATTACTATAGGTAATAAAGTAAATATTCAAGATGGTGCAATTATACATTGCACTTATCAGAAACACCCGACTATTATTGGCAATAATGTTTCTATAGGACACAATGCAATTGTGCATGGTTGCACGATTCATGATAATGTATTAATAGGAATGGGAGCAATTGTGATGGATAATTGCGTTATAGAAAGTAATTCGATTATAGGAGCAGGTTCGGTAGTTACGCAAAATACTGTGGTAGAATCTGGAACTATTTATGCGGGAATTCCTGCCAAGAAAGTAAAAGACATTGATCAAAGTAATTTCGCTGGTGAGATTGAACGTATTTCCAATAATTATGTAATGTATTCGAGTTGGTTTAAGGAAGAGTAATTTTCTTAAAAATTTTTCTCAAAAACATTTTTTTCAAAACCCAATATTTTCTTTAGAACTTCAGCATCACTATTTGTGTAAAACATTTGTGTGCTGTTTTTTGAGGAGGTATTTAGTAGATTGTTTTTTTCTAAAATTGATTTTGTTTGTCTTGCTACAGCTTCTCCAGAATCGATTATTTTAATACTTTCGGGAATTATTTTTTTGATAGCTGGTACTAGATAGGGATAATGACTACATCCTAAAACTAAATAATCAATATTTGCTTTTATCATAGGTTCGAGATACGAGGTAAGTAGTTTTGTCATTTCTTGCGATTCGATCTCGCCATCTTCTATGAGTTCTACAAGTCCATGACCTACTTGTTCGATAATTTTTATATTGGTAAAACTTTCTACTTGTCGGTTAAATAGTTCACTGTTTAGTGTACCTTTTGTGGCTAGAATTCCTATAGTTTGTGTTTCGGTTTTATTTGCAGCTGTTTTTATAGCAGGTTCGATACCTATAATTGGGAGTTTATATTTATCTCTAATTTCTTTAATAGCATTTGTTGTAGCAGTATTACAAGCCACAACAATCATTTTACAGTTTTGAGATAATAAAAAATCGATATTCTTAAAACAGAGTTGAATGATTTCTTGTTTAGTTCGTTTTCCGTAAGGAGCATTCTTACTATCAGCTAGATAAACGGTATTCTCGTTGGGTAGTAATTGATGAATTTCTTTCCAGATAGATGTTCCGCCTATTCCTGAATCAAATAATCCTATTGGGTTGTTGTTACTCATAAAACAAATATAAAAAAAAGCTGGCTTATTTTCTTGAATAAGCCAGCTTTTTTAATCTACCAGATAACTACTCTTTCATTTTCTGGCAATCTCATTTTACTTCCTTCTTTTATATTAAAAGTTTTATAAAATTCAGGAATATTACTCAATGGTCCATTAATTCTGAATTTTGCTGGTGCATGCACATCGGTCATCATTTGTTGTGCCAATGCTTCATTTTTAATATTTACCATCCATGCATAACCATAAGCTAAGAAATAACGTTGGTCTGGTGATAATTTTGCAATTTTCTGGTTGGTTTTGTATTGATTTGTTTTCTTAAACGCTTCGTAACCCATAACAACACCACCTAAATCGGCTATGTTTTCGCCTTGAGTAGCATCGCCATTTACAAATTTAGTTGGTAAGGCTTCATATTTGTTAAATTGCGCTACAATCAGTTTCGTTTTGGCTTGAAATTTTTTCAAATCTTCAGTTGTCCACCAGTTATTTAGGTTTCCGTTTTCGTCATACTGACTTCCTTGGTCATCAAAACCATGTGTGATTTCGTGTCCAAAAGTAGAACCACCTATAATTCCGTATAAAATTGCATCGTCAGGCATACGTCCTTCAAAACCAGGAACTAAAATATTACAAGCTGGCACGCAAATTTCGTTATTACTCGGATTATAATATGCATTATAGGTTTGTGGTTGCATATTCCATTCCTTTCTGTCTACAGGTTTTCCGTATTTAGAAATCATATAATTGTAACTCCATTTATTAACTTCTATTACATTGGCACAATAAGAATTTTTATTGATAGAAACGGAGCTCATATCTTTCCATTTGTCTGGATAGCCTACTTTCATTACGATTTTAGCTAATTTGCTTAATGCTTTTTGCTTGGTTGGCTCACTCATCCAATCTAATTTTTTTATATGCTCTGCATATACATCACGAATATTGTTTCCTATTTCGAGTAATTTTTCTTTAGAACCTTTTGGTAAATATTCATCAACATATACTTGACCAATTAATTCGCCAAGTGACCCATCTGTTTGTTCTACTACGCGTTTCCATCTAGGTTTTTGTTTTGCTACACCACTTAAAACAGTTGAATAAAATTTAAAATTTTGTTTTTCAATATCACTTCCTAAATAAGTTGCAAAACTGTTTTCTAAATCCCATTTTAAGTATGTTTTCCAATCCGCAATAGAATAATTTTTTATCATATTACCCAATGCTTTGTAAAATTCTGGTTGTCCAACAATTACCGAATCTGCTTTGGCAATTCCCATTAGTGGTAATATTTTGTCCCAAGAAATATTTGTTGTGATTTTGTTCAAATCACCAATAGTCATTTTATTATAATTCTTAATTGGATCACGAAGTGCTTCTAATTTACGGGATGCTTTTGCTAAATCGGTTTCTAATTTCATAATAGTAGCAGCACTGTTTTTAGCAACAAAATCAGTATTTCCCATTAATTTTGACATCGATTCAAGGTGTTTAACATATTCGTTGCGAATAGTTACTGTTTCTTTATCTGTATTAAAATAATAATCTCTGTTGCCAAGACCTAAACCGCCTTGTGAGAAAAAAACAGCATATTTTGTACTTATTTTATCATCTTGACTAACATAAAAAGAAAATGCGGGACTTGCTCCAATTGTATGTAAATGGGCGATTGTAGACAATAATGAAGGTACGTCAGTAATAGCATCAATTTTAGCTAATTCTGTTTTTAATGGTGTAATTCCTGCTTTATTAATGGTTAAAGTATCCATTCCTGAAGAATAAAAATCACCTATTTTTTGTTTGTTACTTCCTTTATCAGCATTGGCAGCAGCCGATTTTTCACAAATTTGTTTTACCTGATTGTTTATTGTGTCCTGTATGGTTCTAAAAATTCCGTTGCTACGTTCCGAATCTGGAATAGGGTTTTGTTTAAACCAACCACCATTTGCATACATAAAAAAATCGTCTGAAGGACTTACTAAGGTATCACGATTAGTTATTAGAGCATCGGGTGTATTTGGGTCGAAGTCTTTCTCTTTTTTGCAACTTGCAGTTAGCATAATTACTCCAGAAAAAAGTAGGGTAATGGTATTAAATTTCATAGTTAAATTATTTGATAAGGCTTCAAAGATATAAGTTTATGATAAAGTATAAAAAACTTGCTATTTATTTTACAATAAATTTAAGAATCCTATGTTTAATAAGTATTAAATTGCACCAGTAAATACACTATAAAGCTATGAACAGCATAAAAATACTTTGGGTAGACGACGAAATCGATTTGTTAAAACCACATATACTATTCCTCGAAAAGAAAAATTATAAAGTAACTACTTGTAATAATGGTCGTGATGCTGTTGATATGTTTCAAGAAGAAAATTTCGATATAGTTTTTCTTGATGAAAATATGCCTGGAATGTCAGGTTTAGAAACTCTAGCAGAGATGAAAGAGAAAAAATCTTCGACACCTGTAATCATGATTACAAAAAGTGAAGAAGAATATATAATGGAAGAAGCGATTGGTTCTAAAATTGCCGATTACCTAATAAAACCAGTCAATCCTAATCAAATTTTATTAAGTTTAAAGAAAAATTTAGACCATTCTCGTTTAATTTCCGAAAAAACAACTTTAGATTATCAGAAAGAATTTCGTAAAATTTCGATGGAAATGAATATGGTAAATTCCTATGAAGAATGGGTAGAGTTTTACAAAAAATTAATTTTTTGGGAGCTTGAATTAGAAAACATTGATGATCAAAACATGTTTCAAATTCTAGAATCTCAAAAAACAGAAGCTAATAATTTATTCGGAAAATTTATCGAAAAAAATTATGAAGATTGGTTTGAACCAAAAGCTGACAAACCAGTACAATCGCATGATTTATTCAAAAAATTAGTTATTCCGGAACTTAAAAAAGCAGAAAATGTACTTTTTGTAGTCATCGATAATTTACGTTATGACCAATGGAAATCTTTTGAAAGTGTAGTCAATAACCATTACAAACTAGAAAGTGAAGTGCCGTATTTTGCTATTTTGCCAACAGCTACACAATATGCAAGAAATGCTATTTTTTCAGGGTTATTGCCATCGGAAATGGAAAAACAATTTCCGCAATACTGGAAAAATGATGTCGAGGATGGTGGAAAAAATTTATATGAAGCAGAATTTCTTACAGCACAACTGAAACGAAATGGTTTAAATATTGATCAAGAATATTTTAAAATCACCAATCTAAATAACGGAAAAAAGCTAGCGGAAAATTTCAAATCACTAAAGGATAAAAAACTAGTGACTGTTGTGTACAACTTTATCGATATGTTATCACATGCAAAAACCGATATGGATGTCGTAAAAGAATTGGCGTCCGATGATAAAGCTTATCGTTCGTTAACATTAAGCTGGTTTAAAAATTCGCCCTTATTAGAAATTATTCAGCAAGCACAAAAGCTAGGATTCAAACTTATTATTACAACCGACCACGGAACGATAAATTGCAAAAATCCGTCGAAAGTTATCGGAGATAAAAATACAAGTCTCAATTTACGTTACAAAACGGGGCGAAGTTTAACTTATGAGAGTAAGGATGTTTATGCCGTAAAAGATCCTAAAAAAATTGGGTTGCCGTCTATAAATATGACAAGTGTTTATATTTTTGCAAAAAACGATTTCTTTTTGGCTTATGTAAATAATTATAATCATTATGTGAGTTATTACAGGAATACTTACCAACACGGAGGAATTTCGCTCGAAGAAGTTATTGTGCCATTTTTAGTATTTAGCCCGAAGAAATAAAATGAAAATTGAATTTAATCTTGACGAAATTGAAGCTGTAGCCAAACAAGTTTTAGATGTTAATCCCGAAAAAGTAATCCTTTTTAATGGGGAAATGGGAGCTGGCAAAACAACATTTATAAAGGCTTTGTGTGAGCAGTTAGGAGTTAAAAACCCAACAAGTAGTCCAACTTTTTCTTTGGTTAATGAATATCAAATAGCTGATAACGAATTGGTCTATCATTTTGATGTATACCGATTAAAAAACCAAAACGAAGCACTTGATATGGGGATAGATGATTACTTATATTCAGGAAATTGGTGTTTTATCGAATGGTCAGAAAAAATTCCAGATTTAATTCCTGAAAAACATTCGGTAGTAACAATTTCTGTTTTAAATAATGGTAAAAGATTATTAGAACTTAAATAAATGCAATAAATTTTCGTAATTTGTGCCCAATAAGTTTAAAATCATGGCCATTACACCTTTTAGCAAACAAGATTTACTTCCACAAGAAGAAAAACTAGAAATAGCTAAGCACAAGAGCGAACTTTTTATAGGCATTCCTAAAGAAACTTCTTATCAAGAACGTCGTATTTGCTTGACGCCTGATGCTGTAAGTGCAATGACTTGCCATGGTCACAGAGTTTTAATAGAATCTGGGGCAGGGGAAAATTCTAGTTATTCTGATAAAGATTATAGTGATGCAGGAGCAGAAATAACTAATGATACAAAAAAAGTTTTTGGTTGTCCAATGATTCTAAAAGTAGAGCCAGCAACTTTAGCGGAAATAGAAATGATGAATGCTAAAGCTATTATTATTTCGGCTATTCAGCTAAAAACTAGAAAGAAAGAGTATTTTGAGTCATTGAAAAAAAAGAAAATAACCGCATTGGCCTTTGAATATATTAAAGACGAAGATGGTTCTTTTCCTGCTGTAAAATCATTAAGTGAAATTGCAGGAACGGCTTCGGTGCTCGTTGCGGCAGAACTACTAACCGCGAGTAAGTTTGGAAACGGACTGCTTTTTGGAAATATAACAGGAGTTCCTCCAACAGAAGTTGTTATTCTTGGCGCAGGAACTGTTGCTGAATTTGCAGCAAGAACTGCAATAGGATTGGGAGCAAGTGTTAAGGTTTTCGATAATTCAATCACAAAATTGCGTCGTTTGCAAAATAACTTGAATCAAAGAATATTTACTTCAACAATTCAAAATAAGGCATTGCTAAAAGCATTACGTCGTTGCGATGTCGCTATTGGTGCTATGCGAGGAAAATATCGCACGCCAATTATTGTTACGGAAACTATGGTAGAGCATATGAAAAAAGGTGCTGTAATTGTCGATGTGAGTATAGATACTGGTGGTTGTTTTGAAACTTCAGAAATTACAACCCATGAGAATCCTACATTTATAAAAAGTGGCGTTATTCATTATTGTGTTCCTAACATACCATCAAGATATTCTAAAACAGCATCACTTTCTATTAGTAATATAATTACACCTTATTTATTGCAAATTGCTGATGACGGAGGAATAGAAAGCGCTATTCGTTGTGATTCAGGTCTAAAAAACGGAGTTTATTTTTATCATGGAATTCTGACTAACAAAACAATAGGAGAGTGGTTCGATTTAACTTACCGTGATATAAACTTAATTGTATTTTAGATTATAAATTTCGTTAATTCTAGCTACTTTTGCTAAAAATTATTTTATATGAATTTTGCTTATAGATTAAGTTATTACCTTTTTGGATTTCTAGTTGGGTGTTTGTTTTTGTTTTTTGTTTTAAATCAAAAAAATGCTCGATGTAGTTATTTTCCTAATGATAGAGTTTTAAATAATATAAGAACAAAACCTTTTTATTATTCTGATATTGCATCAAAAAAAATTGCTGAGGATTGGTTAGATACTATTGATGTGAAAAATACTTTGCAATATGGAGACGTAGATTTTGATAGAAGTAATGTCAAAATATCAAAAGGCAAGTTATATACTATTGTAGGTAAAACTACTAAAAACCAGCCTATTGAAGTTATTATAGAAAATTATGAAGATAAAGCAGTTTTAAGGGATATTAAAAAACAATAATTTTATTCAAAAAAAGGTTGTTTATATAATAATCAAGCAGTATATTTGCAAACCTAATTAAGGGCGATTAGCTCAGCTGGTTCAGAGCACCTCGTTTACACCGAGGGGGTCGGGGGTTCGAACCCCTCATCGCCCACTACAAGGGACATGGAAGAAAAATCTTCTTTGTCCCTTTTTTTAAACTATTTTACCATTAATCAGGTATGTTGGTTTTATTACTTCATTGATTCTTGTGGTTCGAAGTCCAATTCCGTCGGATGTCAGATTTTAGAGGTAAATTGAATTAATCAAATCTCTGCATTCCGCAAATGTAGTTTTATTAGATATACATTTTACCTTAATAAATTTATCAATCCCTGCGTTAAGTAATTCCTCCATATAATGTTTAATTATTTTAAGAACTTATTTTAAATATTTTCTTGTTAATATAATCTTCTTCAAATAAGATATGATACTTTTTATTTTATTAGATTTGCAAAAAAACAACAAATAATATTGCATTTATGAAAAAACAAATTATACTTATTATTACATTATTAACTTTTGGTTTATCTTTTTCTCAAAATGTTTTTCCTACTGCTGCAGGAACAAATATAGGAATTGGGACATCTGCTCCAAGTACAAGACTACAACTTACAAGTGCTACAGCAGGAACATCAGGTTTTAGATTGACAAATTTATTAAGTACTACAGCTGTTACTACTGGGCTTCTAGGAAAAGCATTAAGTGTTAATAAGACAGGAGATGTAGTATTAGTACCTGTTTCAAATACTGACTTATATACTGCCGATGGCGCTTTAGTCTCTACTAGAACAGTTACAATGGGTGGGAATAACTTAACATTAAATCCAACAAATAATTCAAGTTTTAGTGTTAGTGGAACGACAGGAAATGTAGGTATTGGAAATGTATCACCAACAGCAAAATTAGAAGTAACAAGTGGGATAGTTGGTACATCAGGTGTAAAGTTTACAAATTTATTAAGTACAAGTGCGCCAGTTATTGGGAACGGTAAGGTACTTAGTGTGGACACTACAGGTAATGTTATTTTAGTTACGACGCCTTTTATATCAACTTTATATAACGATGATGGTTTGTTAGATGATAATAGAACTGTAGATATGAATGGAAATAATTTAACTTTCAAATCATCATCTGGTAATTCAAATTTTTTTATTGATGGGATAACTGGAAATGTAGGGATTGGAACAATTAATTCAACTGAGAAATTAGAGGTTAAAGGTGCTTTAAAAGCAAATAGAGGAATTTTTGAGAGTAACCAGATTAATGGTCAAACTTATGCATCAGATGCAATTAAGAATGATGAAAGTCTTGTCTTATCCGTAGGTAGTGTTATAGGTACTGGTGATGGATATAAAAATACAAGAATGTTTAATTTCTTTGATTTCCCAGGAACGGTTGCTGGTTCAAACAACAACTCAATCGCTTATTTTGGTATAGAAGATAGAAATGACCAAGGAAGATTTAGAATGATTGCAACAACTGGAGGGGAAACCAAAATGATAATGCTAAACAAAAGTCAACAAGATTTGATGAAAATTTATGAAGATGGTAATGACAAAGTTACCATGACTTTACCTAAAATTGATTCTTATCTAGGAATAGGAACTTCATCTTTTCTTGATGCTACAGATAGCAAAACCTATAGACTTTCGGTAAAAGGAAGAATAAGAGCTGAAGAAGTAAAAGTATACAACACATGGGCTGATTATGTTTTTAATAAAGATTATAAATTACCAACTCTAAAAGAAGTTGAAGGATATATTAAAGAAAATCGTCATTTGCCAAATGTGCCTTCAGCAAAAGAAGTAACCGAAAAAGGCCTTGAACTTGGTGAAATGGCAAGAATTCAACAAGAAAAAATAGAAGAACTTACTTTGTATTTAATTCAACAAAATAAAGAAATTCAAGAATTAAAAGAGCAAGTTATAGTCTTGATCAATAAAAAATAATTTTTTAAAACATTTCATAAAACTCTCAAAGTATTTAATTTTGAGAGTTTTATGATTTTATTTAGATATTTTTTTAAAATATTAATTAATCTAAAAAGAAGTGTGTTGTTTTATAATAAATTAAATACATGAATTCTAAAATTTTTTATTTTCTTTGTATCTAAAATTTTATTTTATGGAGGAGTTAGTTATTAAGCAGTTACAAAAAATAAAAAAAGCATCTGTCAAAGCATATTCCTTGACAGAGATTCTGATAGTATTGTGCATTATTGGTATATTATTGCTTATGGTATTGCCTAATCAGACTTCGGTTATTGGTCAAGCCAAAGCGATTGAAGCACAAGCAATGCTAAATCAAGTATATGGTTTAGAGAAAAGTTATTTTTACCGTCATTCAAAATATTCTAATGATTTAGAAGAAATAGGTTTCGAACAAGAAGCAACTGTCGACGAAGGTGGTCAGGCAGTTTATAAAATAGAAATTATCGAAGCTTCGAGCGATTCTTTTTCTGCAAGAGCAACTTCCACTTCCGACCTAGATAGCGACGGAAGTTTTAATGTATGGGAAATAGATAGCAAAAAAATGTTAACAGAAGTAACGAAAGAATAAGTTGAATTTACCTAGTATAGTTTTGTTACTTTGTTTGCTCTTTGTGTTTTTTCAAGACTGGAAATACAGACATATTCACGTAGCTTTACCCATCGCTATCTTCTCTTTGTCTTTTTATATTACACAACAACAAAGTAATATTGTGCTTAAAATAATGAGTTACAATATTATTTTTTTTCTAATCACGTTAAGTGTACTAACAATATATATGAGCATAAAAAACAAAAAAATTCTAAACCCTTTTCAAAACTATTTTGGTTTGGGTGATTTGTTGTTTTATATAGCCATTACGCCTTTGTTTTTGCTTCAAAAATATGTTTTGTTCTTTATACTGTCTATGGTTTTTGCTGTATTGATGCAATTAGGTTTAAAGAGAATTATAAAACAAGAAACAGTTCCTCTAGCGGGTTTTTCAGCATTATTGTTAATTATGGTAATTCTAAAAGATACTTTCTTGAATTTTCAAAAAATGACAATACTATAATGATGAATGAAATTATAGTACTTCCAGAAAACCAACATAGCATTTCGAGCGACTTGGCTAACCATTACAGGATATTGCCTAAAATGGTTTCTAATGATACTCTAGAATTATATATTGATAAGTCTAATAATAATCAAGATGCAAAAGATGAATTAGAACTTTTTCTAGGCAAAAATATTCTATTTAATTCGATTAATGCTGAAGAAATTGAAAAAGGACTTTCGCTTTATTACCGAAAAGAAAGACAAGAGATTTCTAATAAATCTTTAAATATTGACAAAGGTGATTTTTTAGAAAACTTATTAGTCGAAGCAAAATCGTTAAAGAGTAGTGATATTCATTTCGAAATTTATGAAGAGTCATCAAGAATCCGTTTTCGTATTGATGGTCAACTAATAGAACGTTACAAAGTAGAAAGGGAAAACTATTTAGAGCTAGTTAATAAGATAAAGATTAAAGCAAAACTAAATATTACCGAAAAGCGCCTACCGCAAGACGGAAGAATTACAACCGAAACTTTTGATATTAGAGTCTCCATATTGCCCACATTATTTGGAGAAAAAATCGTCATGCGTTTGTTAGGTCAAGATGCTTCCGATATCGATCTGAATACATTGGGTTTTCAAAAAGAAGAATTAAATCATTATCTGCAAGCAGTAAAAAAACCTAACGGAATCATTTTAATTAGTGGTCCAACTGGTTCTGGAAAAACAACTACATTGTATGCAACGCTGAGATTATTAAATGATAGTCGGAGAAATATTGTTACCGTCGAAGATCCAATCGAATATACATTAAAAGGAATAAACCAAGTACAGCTTAAAGAAGATATTGGCTTAACTTTCGCTTCAGCATTAAAATCATTTTTACGCCAAGATCCTGATGTGATTATGTTAGGGGAAATTCGTGATTCCGAAACCGCTTTAATGGCAATTCGAGCTTCACTAACGGGGCACTTAGTATTATCAACAATACATACCAATTCTGCTATAGGAACCATCTCAAGATTAATAGATATGGGAGTTCCGTCATATCTAATAGCCGAAACTTTAAATCTTTCGGTAGCACAACGATTGGTTAGGAAGCTTTGTGACAATTGCAAAAAAGAAGTCGATGCACACAGAGAAGATTTTCCTATGAATTATCATTTTCCGTTTGAAATTACTAAATATAATAAACCAGTGGGTTGTAACAAATGTTTTCACACAGGCTACAAAGGACGACGTGCCATTTACGAAGTCTTAACAATAGATAATACCATTGCAGAAGCTATAAAAAATAATACCATTACTAAAATGTTTAGTAATGATGAGAACTATAAATCCCTTTCGGATAAAGCTTTTGATATTTTAGCCGAAGGAGAAACATCACTAGAAGAAATATATTCTATATTAATTAACGTATAATAATGTTTAAAAAAATCACTTACATAATCATCAGTATTCTATTCACAAGTTTTGCTTTTGCCCAGCAAGATATTAATGAATTAGGACGAAAACTAGATGAATTCGCCATACAAAAGAAGGGAATTAATGAAGTACTGAAAATTGATGTTTCAGGATTATCTCTTCATGATTTTATTGCATCTGTAGCAGAAGAACACCAATTAAATATTGATGTTGATACCGATTTAAATCAAACAGTGGTCAATAATTTTTTTGATGTTACAGTAAAAGATGTTTTTATTCATTTGGTTCAAAAATATGATTTGGAAGTAACTTTTATGAATAATATTATTACTTTCAAAAAAAGAATAATAGTTAAGGTTATAGAAAAGAAATTAGCAAAGATTATTGATGTAGATTATAACTCACAAAATGATTTCCTATCTATTAAATTAGAAAATGATTCCTTGCCATCTGTAGCTAAAGCTATTATTGACAAATCGGGTAAGAATTTAGTACTGGCTCCAGATGTAAAAACTTTAAAAGTTTCTTCATATATCTTAAATCGCCCTTTCGATCAAGTTATCGAAATGTTATCTAAATCCAATGATTTGATTGCTACTAAAGATGAAAATGGTTTTTATTATATCGAGAAAAACAAAGATGCAAATAATCCCAATGCAATTTCAAATAGTAATTCTCCTAAAGGCAAAAAAGCCAAAGTAAGAAATGATGAACCTGGATATTATGAAGTAGATCTGAATAAAACAGGATTTCTTTCTGTAAAAGCCAACATTGCTGATGCTTCGGATTTGTTGACAGAAGCTGCCGAAAAATTACATATTAATTATTTTATGTACAACAAGCCAGAAAATGAAAAAACAACACTTTCTGCAGATAATATTACTTTTGATGAATTGTTAGACAATATCTTCAAAGGAAAAAAATACACCTATCGTAAACAAGATAATCTATATTTGATAGGAGAACAAGCTACAGAGACTTTAAGAAAAACCGAGATGATTCAACTAGAGAATCGTTCAATAGAAGCCGTTCTCTCTTCTTTGCCAAAAGTTTTTACAGAAAAATTAGAAATCAAAGAATTTATTGAACTAAACGGATTAATTGTTTCAGGTTCAAGAAATGCTCTAGAGGAATTAAAAGTTTATATCAAACAAATAGACAAAGTAGTGCCAATGGTTCAAATTGAGGTAATCATTGCACAATACAATAAGGGACACGATGTACAAACAGGAATGAAAGCTGGTTTAGACAAATTGAATAAAGTGCAAACAACAGGCACATTATTCCCAACATCAGACGTTACAGTAAATGCTTCTTCTGTGAATAGTTTGATAAATGCTTTTAATGGTTTTGGAATTTTTAAATTAGGAAAAGTAACCGAAGCATTCTATGCCAACTTAAAATTATTAGAAAACAATTCGATTGTAAAAGTTGAATCTACTCCAAAAATAGCTACAATAAGTGGTCACGAAGCCAAATTGTCTATCGGAGAAACGAGTTATTATTTTGAACAAACCAATCAGTTAATAAATAATAACAATAATAATGGAAATAACATATTAAATTCTGGTACGTGGAAATCTACCGATGCTAATTTGAGTGTTTCAATAAAACCATTCGTGTCAACCGATGAAAATGTAACCTTAACCATTTCGGTAGAAAAAAGTTCGTTTTTAGGAAGAGCTGGAGAAAATGCTCCTCCAGGAAAAGCAACACAAAAGTTTGAATCATTAGTTAGAGTCAAAAATGGGGAAATGATTTTATTAGGAGGATTAGACGAACTAAAAAGAGAGGATTCAGGTTCTGGAACACCTTTATTGTCTAGAATACCTGTTATTAAATGGTTTTTTAGTAGTAGAAAAAAAGGAAAAAATAATTCTAAATTACATATTTTTATTAAACCTACGGTAATATATTAATGATAGCTTATTTATCTAAAATAATAAAAATTAACAATCTGAATGTGGTTGGCGTCATTAAAAAAGAGAATGGCGAAAGCTTCCATGTGCTTACTATTAAGAGAAGTGGAAATAAAATAGATATTGTCTCAAAAAGAGTTTTCGAAACCTTTGAAGATTTATCTAGTAAAATAGATTTAAAATTGCCCGTACTTCTAGTTATAGATGGTAAAGGTGTTTTAAACAAAGAAATCGATTTTAACAAAGAGGCTGATGTCAATTGGCATAAAAACATTGATTTTAATACTATTTATCATACTAGCTTTAAAAGCGGTAATAATAATTTTATTAGTTTTTGTAGAAAAAATAGTATCGATGAAACTTTAGCAAAGTTTAAAAAAGCTACTTTTCAAGTAGTCGATATTTATATTGGTTCTTTTTTAGCTGCATTATTGCACAATGCTATAAATAAGGATACAATAGTCTCTGGCGATTTAATTTTAAGCTTCGAAAATGAGAAATTAGTTAGTTTTACTAAGCCCGAAGAACAAACAAAAAAAGAAAGTTACAATATTGGAATAGATACTATTTCAAGTAATGTATTACCACTTTATGGGGCATTAATCCATTTTTTTATCCAACAAAAAGAAGTTTCGAAAACAAAAAATGAAGAAATAAATGTTGAAGAAATTATTTATAAAAAAGCATTTAATATTTTTGGAGTTGTGATGCTTATTGGTTTTTTCGGATCATTACTAATAAGTTATTTTATGATTCAATATTACGGATCAAAAAATACTGAGTTGAATCTTAAAAATGTTTATTCAAATCAGTCATACCAAAAAATAGTAGATTTAGAAAAACAAAAAGAAGACAAGATAAATATACTAAAAGAGTCGGGTTTCTTATCATCAAAATTTCTGACTTATTACGGATATGAATTAATAAGGAACACACCTAATGATTTGTCATTAAATGAAGTGAATATAATTCCAGCAGGTAAAGAAATCAAGGCAAATAAAAAAATAACTTTTGATTCTAAAACCATATTAATAAAAGGAGAAACGATCAACGAAACTTCGATTAATAAATGGATAGATGGATTAAAGAAAATGAATTGGATAAACAATTTTGAGATAATTAGTTTAAAAAAAGACAAAAAAAATAAGTCTCAATTTGAAGTAAAAATTACGATAAAAGATGTTTGATCAATATTCATATAAGAAAAAATTCATGGCTTTGGTCTTGATCTTTGTGATGCTTTCTATAACAGCATACAAAAGATCTTTTAGCACATTGTTTCAAACAATTAGTGAATATAAGATATTGTCTTCAAAAATAGATGAGCTAAATAAAAAAGCGAATAATGAAAATGGTCTTATTAAAGATGTTGCTTATTTAGATAAAATAATGGGCAAAGAAGAAACAACTAAAGAAATGATACAGCAAGGAATAGTAAGTTTTGCATCAGAAAATCATAATGGTATTTCTATTCATGATGTGCAACCTATTCATGTTTTTTCAGATGAAAATTATACTACAATTACAAATCAATTAGATATAACAGGTAGCGCAAATCAGCTTTTGAAACTAGGTTATGATTTTGAGAAAAAATTTGATCTTTCTAGAATTACTAGTATGAATTTCTATACCATTAAAAACAATAATAAATCAGAAGTTTTACATCTAAAAATGATCTTTCAAAATTATGAAATAGCACAAAAAATGAATCAAGAAACAGAATAAATGTTCTCTTTGACTTATTCTATGATATTATAAAAATAAAAAAATATGAAAACAATAAATAAAATAATTCTGTTAGCTTTTGCAATAATTTCATTTTCATGTGAAGATGTTTTAGAGGATGATATTACAAACGATATTATTCAAATTGTTTCGCCTGTTGAAGGAGAAATAGTCTCAAGTAATGTAGTTAATTTTCAATGGAATACACTGAAAGGGGCAGACAAATATAGACTACAGGTTTTTAATGCGAATCAAGCTGTTGTATTAGATTCATTAGTAGAAAACAAACTTAATTTAGCATACACATTGCCAACAGGTATTTATAAATGGAGGGTAAGAGGAGAAAATTTTGCATATCAATCTACTTATTCATTACCCGCTAGTTTCTCAACAGCAGTTTCTAATGTATTAACAAATCAACAAGTTTTACTAAGTATTCCTAGCGAAAATTCCTATACTAATTCTACTAGCCTAACTTTACAATGGCTACCTATAACAACTGCAAGTAGTTATGATATAGAAGTTGTTACGTCTGGAGGTAATTTAGTATTGCCAACAACTAATGTTACAACTACATCTGTAATTTTAAATACTACAAATTTAGCTCAAGAAGCAAATTACATTTGGAAAGTTAAGGCAAAAAATAGTACTACAAATACTGAAACACCTTTTGCAACTAGGAATTTTTCAGTAGACAGAACAAATCCAAATCAACCACAAAATAACTTGCCAGCAAATAATAGTCTGACACTTCCCGTTAATCAAGCAATAACATTTAGCTGGACAACAATAGCAGATACAGGAACTATACAATCACCAATTTCTTATACAATCGAATTTTCTAACACCAATACTTTTTCATCAATTATAAGAACGGTTAACAGTACAACAACTTCATCGACACAAACATTTGCAACTATAGGAGATTATTATTGGAGAATAAAAGCTACTGATGCTGCTGGAAACAATAGTTCATTTAACACATCTTTTATGTTTAAAATAATTTAAAAATGTTAAAAAAAAGAATAAATATTGTATTGCTAATTTTAGTTTTAGGATTATGGGGAGCCATCGGTTACAAAACTGTGAATCAATATTTTTTTTCTAAAGAACAAACGATAAGCAATGTTCCATCAAATATGAGATTCAATTTTAGTCAATTTAAAAAAGATACATTTAATTTAGAAGAAATTGAAAGAGATCCATTTTTAAATAAGAGTAGTATTACGCCAGATAATAGTACAGTTGAGAAAGTTTACCTGAAACCGAAAGTTATTAATAAACCAATTGTTAAGCCTAAACTAATTATAAATTGGCCATTAGTTTCTTATTACGGATATATAAAATCTAAAGATAAAACCGAAGAGTTAATCTTAGTTAAAATTGACAATAAACTTCATAAATTAAGAAAAAATGAGTCAGTTGATGGTGTAATTATAAAAAAGGTCTTTAATGATTCTATAGAGGTTTTTTTTAATAAAGAAAGAAAGATTATTAGAGTAGAAATTAAATAATTGATTTAAGTCGTTAAATATTTTCGTTTAACACCGCTTGTCTTACTTTTTTAAATAATTCTGACGAATATACAAAATCTACAACAGCTTCATTATCGGTTCTAAAAATTTCTTCTTTTGTTCCTTGCCAAGCTTTTAAACCATTTTTTAAGAAAAGGATATTCTGCCCTATTTCCATTACCGAGTTCATATCGTGCGTATTAATCACGGTGGTAATGTTGTATTCTTCGGTGATTTCGCCAATCAAATTATCAATCAAAATAGCGGTGTTTGGGTCTAAACCAGAGTTGGGTTCGTCGCAAAATAAATATTTAGGGTTATTTACAATGGCGCGTGCAATGGCAACCCTTTTTTGCATTCCGCCCGAAATTTCAGAAGGTAGTTTTTTGTGGGCATCAATAAGATTTACTCTTTTTAATACAAAATCTACACGATCCTGAATTTCTGATTTAGAATTCTGTGTAAACATTTTTAATGGAAAACCTACATTTTCTTCGACGGTCATCGAATCGAATAAAGCACTTCCTTGAAAAACCATCCCAATTTCGGTGCGTAATTCTCTTTTTTCATCAGGAGTCAATTCAGAATAAATTCTGCCGTCAAATGATATTGTACCTACTTCTGGTGTATGAATTCCTAATAAGCTTTTTAGCAAAACTGTTTTTCCAGAACCACTTTGACCAATTATTAAATTGGTTTTTCCTGTTTCAAAAACAGTCGAAACTCCTTTTAAAACTTTACTGTCGCCAAACGATTTCTCGATATTTTTTACTTCTATCATTAGGTTAAAAGTAGTTGGGTTAAAATATAATTCATCAAAATAATCATGACCGATGTCCAAACAAACGACACCGTACTTGCTTTTCCTACTTCAAGTGCGCCACCTTTCATGTAATAGCCGTGAAATGATGGAATTGTAGCTAAGATTAAAGCAAAAATTAAGGTTTTTATAAAAGCGTACGTGATATGAAAAGGGATAAATTCTTTTTGTAGCCCATCGATAAAATCGGTACTACTGCCAAAACCACCATAAACACTGGCGATATATCCACCCAAAACACCTAAAAACATGGCAATTCCAATAAGAAATGGATACAATAACAATGCCATTAGTTTTGGAAAAACAAGATAGTTTAAGGAGTTAACTCCCATTACTTCTAGCGCATCAATTTGTTCGGTAACACGCATGGTTCCTATACTCGATGTGATAAATGAACCCATTTTTCCCGCCATAATGATGGAAATAAAGGTAGGTGCAAATTCTAAAATAATAGATTGTCTGGTCGCAAAACCAATAAGATATTTAGGAATTAACGGATTAGTTAAATTCAACGCCGTTTGTATTGCTACAACTCCACCTACGAAAAAGGAAATAAAAGCTACAATCCCTAGCGAACCAATAATTAAATCATCTATTTCCTTGAAGATAAGTGTTCTCATCACCGACCATTTGGTTGGCTTTTTGAAAATCTCTGCTATCATCAGAAAATATCTTCCGATTTGTGATAAATAACGAATTAACATCATAATATTAAATAAAGGCTAAAGTAATTAATAATTAACAATTAACAATTGATAATGTAAATTAAACAATCAACCAAACAGTTTTTCTTTCATTTTCTGCCAACGATAATTTCTAATAAATTTTGCTTGTTCGTGGGAAACTAGCAACGATTTTTTGGCTGATTTTGCTTTCCAAAAACCATTCAGATAATCTAAAAAAAGAAGCGGTTTCTTTTTCATCATCGCTAGTTTTGCCGAAGCAATTGCGGTAATAAAAAAACCGTACCCTAAACTATAAAAAGCTTCTCCTTGTTTATAACGAGCAGTTTTGTTATAGTTGGCGCCAGTTGGTTTGAGGTGTTTTACGTGTAACGATTGGTCGGTTACGACTTTCCAATTGTAAAATTTGCATAATAATTCATCAACCGTATCCCAACCCATCTCAGGTTTTAGTCCGCCAATTTGTTTGAAAGTTTCTTTTCGGTAGGCTTTAAAAGCCCCGCGAATATGGTCTTTATCGGTTAAGTTTTCTAAAATCCAATCGTTATTTTTTTCGATGTAAGCAAATCCTCCGACCATTCCAATTTTGTCATCAGACTTGAAATGATTAATTATAGTTTCGAAATAATTCTTTGGAAAAATTAAATCGGCATCGGCTTTTACAATAAAATCATAATCGTCATCTACTGTTTTTAATCCTTTGTTAAAGGCTTGTATAACTTTACTTCCTGGCAAATGTATCGCTTCAGAAGTTTTATTTACTAATGTTATTGTTGGATTATTTTCGGCGAAAGCCAACGCAATTTTTGACGTTTTATCGGTCGAATTGTCATTGACAACAACAATTTTTGAAGGCAAAATAGTTTGCTCGATAATTGACTGTAAAGTCAAACTGAGAAACAATTCTTCGTTATGTGCAGGAATTATGATGTAATATTTCATTTTATACTAAACTCGAATACAAATATCCTTATTTTTGTAGGATAATAAAAATATTGGCTTTGAATAAAAAGGTTTTTGTCATCATTGTGACGTATAATGGCTCTAAATGGATAGAAAAATGCATCAATTCTTTATTGCATTCAACTTATCCTATCGATATTGTTGTTATTGATAATTGTTCTACTGATAATTCGGTCGAACTTTTAAAACAATTTCCCCAGATTCATCTTATTCAATCTAAAGAGAATTTAGGATTTGGAAAAGCCAATAATATTGGGATTGATTATGCTTTACAAAGTGAAGCAGATTATGTTTTCTTACTTAACCAAGATACTTGGGTTTTTGATGATACTATTTCGAATTTAGTGGCTGTTGCTCAAAATAATCCTTCATTTGGAATTGTAAGTCCGATGCATTTTTCTGGTGATGAAAAAACACTCGATGAAGGTTTCGTAACTTATTATAGTAGAAAAATTGGGGAAAGTTTAGATAAAAACATTGTGATTGTTCCTTTTGTAAATGCAGCAGCTTGGCTTGTATCTAGTGCTTGTTTGAGAAAAGTGGGTGGTTTCGAGTCGCTCTTTGGACATTATGGTGAAGATAGAAATTACTG
>NZ_JBJXEN010000087.1:0-30192 GCF_046153165.1 Flavobacterium sp.
GCCAAATAAAAATAGTGCGAAAATTGTTTTTTGATAGCCTAAAAATCTCATAATGAATTGGTTTTTATGCAAAAATACATTTTAACTTCGGATGCAAAATAAAAATTATTATTTAGAATAATTATAAATTAATAATTAAGATATATTTAAGGTTTTGAGAATAGTTCTTAAGTCGTATTTTTGTCGAAGTTTTTTAAATGGCAAATTGTATTTATTACGAAAATCGTAGCAAAATCAGTGCCTAATTTAGATGTTAATCATTTAATATATGAAAAAAGTGGGTAACCATAAATCGATTTCAAGGATAATAACGCTTAGTTTAGCGTTCGTATTGTCCGTTTCCTTAAGTTCTCTTGCGCAAGTTGCTGCTCCAGCTGCAACAACAACAATGGCTGCTCCAGCTGCTGGCGGAGATGCGGTACAAGGAAAAGCGCTTTTTAATTCAAATTGCGCTGCCTGTCATAAGTTAGATGCTAAAATGACGGGACCAGCTTTACGTGGTGTGACTGGAAGACATGATAAGTCATGGTTTTACGGTTGGATTAAAAATAGTTCTGCGCTTATCGCTTCAGGTGATGCAGATGCTGTAAAGCTTTTTAATGAGAATAATAAAGCGGTAATGACTGCTTTTCCTCAATTATCAAATGCTGATATAGATAATATTTTAGCATATACTGATACTAAAATTGAAACTCCGCCTGCTCAATTACCAACTAACGGTGCTGAGGGAGCTTCTAAAGAAGGTGGTTTATCTAACGAATTAATCTTAGGATTGCTTGCTGGTATTTTAGCGGTTTTGGTTGTTATGTTGTTTATGGTAAACAATGTTTTAAACAAAATTGCAAAAGCTAATAATATACAAGTAGCTGCAAAAGAAAAATCATTACCTATTTGGAAAGCATTTGCTAAAAATCAATTTTTAGTACTTGTTTCTACAATTTTGTTAATGTTAGTGAGTGCTTACTTTGTATATGGTTATTTAATGCAAATAGGAGTTGATAAAGATTATGCTCCAATTCAGCCAATACATTATTCGCATAAAATTCACGCAGGAGATAATGGTATCGATTGTAAATACTGTCACTCATCTGCAAGAACAAGCAAAACAGCTGGAGTTCCTTCGTTGAATGTTTGTATGAATTGTCATAAAAACATCGCTGAATTCCAAGGAGATAAAGATTCTACTTACGTTGAATACACGAAAGAGTATTACACTGGAGAGATTCAAAAATTATATGATGCTGTAGGTTGGGATAAAACAACTCAAAAATATACAGGAAAAACAAAACCAGTAAAATGGATTAGAATTCATAATTTACCTGATTTCGTTTATTTCAATCACTCACAACACGTAACTGTTGCTGGTATTGAATGTCAGAAATGTCACGGGCCAGTTCAAACTTATGAAATCCAAAGACAATTTGCTCCACTTACAATGGGATGGTGTATTAATTGTCACCGTACAACAGATGTTAAGGTTGAAGGAAACGATTACTACAAAAAAATTCACGAACAACTTTCTAAAAAATATGGAGTAGACAAATTGACTGCTGCTCAAATGGGAGGTTTAGAATGTGGTAAGTGCCATTATTAAAAAAAAAGTTTATTCAGTTATTCGGTTATTTGTTTAACCGATATAACTAAATAACAGAATTACAAATAAACGAATAACCAATTATAGAATATGTCATCAAACAAAAAATACTGGAAAAGTGTTGAAGAACTAAACGAAAATAGTTCTATTGTTGAGACGCTTAGAAATAACGAATTTGTTGAGGAGATTCCAACAAATGAATTTTTAGGTGATGCTGCTACTTTAGCTACATCTTCTACAACACGTCGTGACTTTCTTAAGTATGTTGGATTTACTACGGCAGCAGCTACGCTTGCAGCTTGTGAAGGTCCAGTGCATAAGACAATTCCTTATGTAGTTCAACCTGAAGAAATTATTCCTGGAGTAGCCGATTTTTATGCTACAACAGTCGCAGATGGTTTCGATTTTGCTAACATTTTAGTAAAAACTCGTGAAGGTCGTCCTATTAAGATAGAAAATAATAAAATTGCTGGTGCAAATTTTCATGCAAATGCACGTGTTCATGCGTCTGTATTGTCATTATATGATAGTATGCGTTTGAAGACTTCAAAAATTGCTGGAAAAGATTCAACTTGGGATCAAGCAAATGCTAAAATTAAATCTAGTGTTGCTGAAGCAAAAGCAAAAGGAGGAAAAGTTGTATTGTTAACAAATACTTCGGCAAGTCCATCTACTGATAAATTGATTGCTCAGTTTTTAGCTTCAAATCCAAATGCAAAACATGTAACTTATGATGCAGTTTCTTCATCAGAAGCTTTAGATGCTTTTCAAACGGTTTATGGTGAAAGAGCTTTAGTTAATTATGATTTTTCAAAAGCTAATGTAATTGTTTCTGTTGGTGCAGATTTCTTAGGAGATTGGCAAGGTGGTGGTTTCGATTCAGGGTATGCGCAAGGGCGTATTCCTCAAAACGGAAAAATGTCACGTCACTTTCAGTTTGAAGCTAATATGACATTGTCAGGTGCTGCTGCTGATAAGCGTGTGCCAATGACTGTTGCAAATCAAAAACAAGCATTAGTAAAAATATACAATATAGTAACTGGAGCATCAGTATCAACTTCAAAAACTGATAATGATGATGCTATTACAAATGCGGCTAAACAATTATTAGCTGCAAAAAGCAAAGGAGTTTTAGTTTGTGGTATCGATGATAAAAATGCACAATTGTTAGTTTTGGCTATCAATAAAGCATTATCAAGTGAAGCTTTTGATACGGCAAACACTCGTCAAATCCGTAAAGGAAATAACGCTGATGTAAAACAACTTTTAGCTGATATGAAATCGGGAGCTGTTCATACTTTAATTATGAATGGTGTAAATCCAGTGTATTCATTACCAAACGGAAAAGAATTCTCAGATTCATTGAAAAAAGTAAAACTTTCTGTTGCATTTGCAATGAAAGAAGATGAAACTGCTGCTATTTCAAATATTGCAGTTGCAACACCACATTATTTAGAATCTTGGGGAGATGTAAGTATTGTTAAAGGAAGTTATGCTTTAACGCAACCTACTATTCGTCCTTTATTTGATACAGTTCAATTTCAAGATGCTTTATTATCTTGGACTGGAAGTACACAAACTTATTACGATTATCTTCGTGCTTCTTGGTCAGGTTCAAAATCTTGGAATCAATTGGTTCACGATGGAGTAGCGGTTACAGAAGGAGTTTCTTCTGGTGCTGGTGCTGGTGCCGATTTTAATGGTGCTGCTTCAGCTTTAGCAAAAGCAACATCATCAAAATTAGAATTAGTATTATATACTAAAACTGGTTTAGGAGATGGTCAGCAAGCAAACAATCCTTGGTTGCAAGAATTTCCAGATCCAATTACAAGAGCTTCATGGGATAATTATTTAACTATTTCTCAAGCAGATGCAACAACTTCAGGAATTGAAAACTGGAATGTGGCTAATGGAGGACTTAACGGAAGTTATGTTACCTTAACTGTTGATGGAGTAAAACTAGAAAAAGTTCCAGTAATTATTCAGCCAGGTCAAGCAAAAGGAACTGTTGGATTGGCGCTAGGATATGGTCGTAAAGCGGCTATGAAAGAAGAAATGCAAGTGGGAGTAAATGCTTACACTTTATATAATAACTTTAGTAATGTACAAAATGTATCGATTGCTAAAGAGGATGGTGAACACGAATTTGCTTGTGTTCAGCTTCAAAGAACATTAATGGGTCGTGGAGATATTATTAAAGAAACTTCCCTTGATGTGTTTAATAAAGCAAACGAAAAAGGAGATAATCAAGTTTATAATCCTATTCCTATGGTATCTTTAGATCATAAAGAAGTTCCTTCGACTACTGTCGATTTATGGGAATCTTTTGATCGTACGGTAGGACATCATTTTAATCTTTCTATCGATTTAAATGCTTGTACAGGTTGTGGATCTTGTGTTATCGCTTGTCATGCTGAGAATAATGTACCAGTAGTTGGAAAATCGGAAGTAAGAAGAAGTCGTGATATGCACTGGTTGCGTATAGATAGATATTATTCTTCTGAAACAACTTTTGATGGAGATAATAAAATAAAGGAAGAGAGTGACGGATTAATGGATTCTATATCTACTTTACGTGGAATGGAAACCCCATCAAATAATCCTCAAGTTGCTTTTCAGCCAGTAATGTGTCAGCACTGTAACCATGCGCCTTGTGAAACTGTTTGTCCAGTGGCAGCAACTTCACATAGCCGTCAAGGTCAGAACCATATGGCTTATAACCGTTGTGTGGGTACTAGATATTGTGCAAATAACTGTCCTTATAAAGTACGTCGTTTCAACTGGTTCTTATATAACAAAAATGATGAATTTGATTATCACATGAATAACGATTTAGGTCGTATGGTGTTAAATCCAGATGTGAATGTTCGTTCTCGTGGGGTTATGGAAAAATGTTCAATGTGTATTCAAAAAACACAATCGACAATTTTGACTGCTAAACGTGAAGGAAGAGAAGTTAAATTTGATGAGTTTGAAACAGCTTGTTCTAGTGCATGTACTACTGGAGCAATGGTTTTTGGAGATGTAAATAATAAGGAGAGTAAAGTAGCTGAATTAGCTGAAGATAAAAGAATGTATCACTTGTTAGAACACATTGGAACAAAACCAAATGTATTTTATCACGTAAAAGTTAGAAATTAATATTAATAAGAAATAAGATAAAGGATATGTCGTCTCATTACGAAGCACCCATTAGAAAACCTTTGGTTATTGGTAGTAAAAGCTATCATGACGTTACAGTAGATGTAGCAAGACCAGTAGAAGGTAGAGCCAACAAACAATGGTGGACAGTATTTTATATAGCATTAGCCGCATTTTTGTGGGGATTAAGCTGTATGATTTATACCATCTCTACAGGTATTGGAACTTGGGGATTAAATAAAACAGTAGGTTGGGCTTGGGATATTACTAACTTCGTTTGGTGGGTTGGTATTGGTCACGCAGGAACCTTAATTTCTGCGGTATTATTATTATTCCGTCAAAAATGGAGAATGGCGATTAACCGTTCTGCAGAAGCAATGACAATTTTCTCTGTAATGCAAGCAGGTTTGTTTCCAATTATTCACATGGGACGTCCATGGTTAGGGTATTGGGTTTTACCTATTCCGAACCAGTTTGGTTCTCTTTGGGTTAACTTTAACTCACCATTACTTTGGGACGTTTTCGCAATTTCTACATACCTTTCAGTTTCATTAGTTTTCTGGTGGACTGGGTTGTTACCTGATTTTGCAATGATTAGAGATAGAGCCGTAACTCCTTTTAATAAAAGAGTATATTCTATACTAAGTTTTGGTTGGTCAGGTCGTGCAAAAGATTGGCAACGTTTCGAGGAAGTTTCACTTGTTTTAGCAGGTTTAGCTACTCCTCTTGTACTTTCGGTACACACGATTGTATCTTTTGACTTTGCTACCTCAATCGTTCCAGGTTGGCATACAACAATTCTTCCACCGTATTTTGTGGCAGGAGCTGTTTTCTCAGGATTTGCGATGGTAAATACTTTACTTATTATCATGAGAAAAGTATCTAATTTAGAGGACTATATCACAATACAACATATCGAATTAATGAATATTGTAATTATGATTACAGGTTCTATAGTTGGATGTGCTTATATCACAGAGCTTTTTGTTGCTTGGTACTCAGGAGTAGAATATGAGCAATATGCATTCTTGAACAGAGCTACTGGACCTTACTGGTGGGCATATTGGGCAATGATGTCTTGTAATGTTTTTTCTCCACAATTTATGTGGTTTAAAAAGTTACGTACAAGTATTATGTTCTCATTTATAATATCAATTGTAGTAAATATTGGAATGTGGTTTGAACGTTTTGTAATCATTGTAACTTCGTTACACCGTGATTACTTACCATCTTCTTGGACAATGTTTCAACCAACATTTGTAGATATAGGTATTTTTATAGGTACTATTGGTTTCTTTTTCGTGTTATTTTTACTTTATTCTAGATCATTCCCGGTAATTGCTCAAGCAGAAGTAAAAACAATTTTAAAATCATCAGGAGATAATTTTAAAAGAGAAAGAGAAAAAGAAGGACATAATCACGATAATCACTAATAAGTCATGAGTAATAAAGTAATACATGCACTATATAATGATGATGATGTTTTGATGGATGCTGTAAAGCAAACCAGATTAGCACACCATCATATTGAAGAGGTTTATACGCCATTTCCAGTTCACGGACTAGATAAGGCTATGGGACTTGCACCTACAAGAATTGCAATTTGCGCTTTTATGTATGGGCTTACAGGTTTGGCATTCGGAACTTGGATGATGAATAACATTATGATTCAAGATTGGCCACAAGATATAGGTGGAAAGCCAAGTTTTAGTTACATACAAAACATGCCTTCATTTGTACCAATTATGTTCGAAGAAACTGTATTTTTTGCAGCTCACTTAATGGTTATTACTTTTTATATGAGAAGTAAATTGTGGCCATTTAAAAAAGCTGAAAATCCAGACGTTCGTACAACAGATGACCATTTTCTAATGGAGGTCGCTATAAATAATAACGAAAGTGAATTAACTTCTTTCTTGCAAAATACAGGAGCTGTAGAAGTTAAAGTAGTAGAAAAGCATTAATCAGAACTATGAAAAAAGTATATACACTAGCAGTTTTAATGGGGTTGTCTTCATTGCTGTTTTCATGTCAAGATAAGTTAAAGCCTAACTATCAGTTTTTTCCTAATATGTATGAGTCAGTTGGATATGAAACATATTCAGAGTCTTCAGCATTTAAAAACGGAAAAGAAGGTCAACTTCCAGTTCAAGGGACAATAAAGAGAGGTTATGTTCCTTATGAAATTCCAAATACGCCTGCAGGATATTTAGCATCAAAAAATGTTGTAAATTCACCATTAGATTCAACTTCTGTTGATTTTGAAAAAACAAAATTATTGTTTAATGTTTATTGCGCAATTTGTCATGGTGAAAAAGGTGATGGAAAAGGAAAACTTGTTGAAAGAGAGAAATTTCTTGGAGTTCCTAGTTATGCAGATAGACAAATTACTGTTGGAAGTATTTATCATGTACAAACATACGGACTAAATTCGATGGGATCTTATGCGAATCAATTGTCACAAACAGAAAGATGGCAAGTTGCAGCATATGTTTTGAAACTTAAGTCTGAATTATAATTGTAAAACACACTATATATAAGCTATGTATACATTTTCA
This sequence comes from Flavobacterium sp., assembly GCF_046153165.1. GTDB lineage: Bacteria > Bacteroidota > Bacteroidia > Flavobacteriales > Flavobacteriaceae > Flavobacterium. The sequence goes on from NZ_JBJXEN010000087.1 coordinate 7,294, forward strand.
AGCAAATTAAAAAACTTATCATTCGTCTTAATGCTTTTAGGAGCATTAGGTATTGGTTATGGTTTTTTCACTGCACCTAAAAATACAGAAGAAGTAGAAAAAATTCTAACCTCTAGTCATGGTGAGCATCATGAAGGATCTACAAATGAAGTTGCACCAGCTCATAAAGAAGTGGTACATGCAACAGAAATTATAAAAGATTCTACAAAAGTTGAAGAAAATCATTTGGATTCAATTGTAAGTAATGTTGAAAAACATGAGGTTGTTGCCGAATCTGCTCATGATCCTAATAAGACAAACGCAACTATTCATGAAGACGCTAATGCAGAACACGCTGAGCATTTAGAGCACGTTTTAGGACAGTTGCAAAATAAACCATGGTCTGCATTATATGTTGCTGCATTGTTTTTTATGTTAATATCATTGGGAGCTTTAGCTTTTTATGCTATTCAACATGCTGCACAGGCAGGTTGGTCTCCAGTTTTATTTAGAGTAATGGAAGCAATAACATCTTATTTAGTTCCTGGAGCTATAATCGTATATGTTTTATTAGTTTTATCGAGTTTACATTTTAACAATAATCATTTATTCGCATGGATGAATGAAGGTGTAACAGAGGTTGGGAATAAAAACTACGACGAAATTATTGCAGGGAAAGCAGGATATTTAAATATTCCTTTTTTCTTAATTAGAGCAGCTATTTTTATGGGAGGATGGATATTTTATCGTCAATATACTCGTAAAAATGCTTTAGCACTAGACGAAACGCATGATGTAACTTATTACAAGAAAAATTTTAAAGCATCAGCAGCATTTTTAGCATTCTTCTTAGTTTCAGAATCTATGATGTCATGGGATTGGATTATGTCTGTAGATCCGCACTGGTATAGTACTTTGTTTGGATGGTATGTGTTTGCAAGTTTCTTTGTAAGTGGTATAACAGTAATCGCATTAACAACATTATACTTAAAATCTAAAGGGTATTTAGAAAATGTGAATAATAGTCATTTTCATGATTTGGCAAAATTCATGTTTGGTATATCAGTATTCTGGACATACTTGTGGTTCTCACAATTTATGTTAATGTGGTATGCTAATATTCCAGAAGAGGTTACTTATTTTAAAATGAGAATAGATAATTATAATTTACCTTTCTTTGGAATGGTTGTTATGAACTTTGTATTTCCAATATTGATCCTTATTAATACTGATTTCAAACGTGTGCCTTGGATTATATCTATGGCAGGTACTGTAATATTATGTGGTCACTATCTAGATTTTCATAATATGATTTTCCCAGCTACAGTAGGAGATCAATGGTTTATAGGGATTTCAGAAATAAGTTCAATATTATTCTTTGCTGGATTGTTTATATTTGTAGTGTTCACAACACTTGCAAAACAACCTTTGTTACCAAAAGGCAATCCACTTATCGAAGAAAGTAAGCATTTTCATTATTAATATTTAAACAAAAAACAGATGACAAGTTTGTTGGTAATTATAGTTTTACTTTTAGTAGGTGTTGCAATTTGGCAGTTAACGAAAATTTTCGATTTAACTCAAGTTGGAGCAAACAAAAACAATTCACAGATTGCAGATAATAAGGATAATAATGTCCAAGGATATTTAATGTTCGGATTTCTTGCGTTCCTTTATATTTTTATAATTTTCGGATTATTTAAATGGGGTCATTTAGTATTAGTCGATCCAGCTTCAGAGCATGGTAAAGATTATGATAGCTTAATGTGGATAACATTTGGAGTTGTATTTTTAGTTGTATTTCTTACACAGGCACTTTTGCATTATTTTGCTTTCAAGTATAGAGGAGCCGAAGGAAAAAAAGCTATTTATTTTGCTGACAACGATAAATTAGAATTTATCTGGACAATTATTCCCGTATTTGTTTTGGCAGGTTTAATTCTTTATGGATTATATACTTGGACAAATATTATGTTTGTAGATGAAGATGAAGATGTAATGGTTGTTGAATTATATGCAAAACAATTTGCATGGACAGCTCGTTATTCTGGAAAAGACAATGTTCTTGGAAAAGCAAACGTTCGTTTAATTGAAGGAATAAATACTATGGGTGTAGATCTTGAAGATCCAAATGCACAGGATGATATTGCTGTGACCGAATTGCATATCCCAAAAGGTAAAAAAATTGTATTTAAATTGCGTTCGCAAGATGTATTACATTCAGCTTTTATGCCACATTTTAGAGCACAAATGAATTGCGTACCAGGAATGGTAACTCAATTTGCATTTAGACCTATTATGACTACTGACGAAATGCGTCAAACAGAGCATATGATTGAAAAAGTAGATAACATTAACAAAATTCGTTCTAAAAAAAGTGCCGAATTAGTCGCTAATGGAGAATCTCCACTAGATCCTTATACTTTTGATTATCTATTGTTATGTAATAAAATTTGTGGAGCTTCACACTATAATATGCAAATGAAAATTGTTGTAGATACTCCAGAAGAATTTCAAAATTGGTTAAAAGACAAACCAACTATTGTAAAAACAGTTGCTGATGAAAAAGCAGCAAAGGCAGCCGAAAGTGCTCCAGTTGTAACAACAGCAGTATCTAAAAAAATAGATTCAACAAAAGTTGCAGTAATTGCAGCTCCAGTTGCAGTAAAATAATTATACAATTAAATTTAAAATAAAACACTATGGCAGCAGCATCTCATGACCACGATCACGCACATGATCACGATCACGAACACCACCATAAAGATACTTTTATAACTAAATATATTTTTAGTATAGACCACAAAATGATTGCTAAACAATACCTTATTTCTGGTATTATTATGGGAATTATAGGGGTTATTATGTCATTGCTTTTTAGAATGCAAATCGCGTGGCCTGAACAACCATTTAAGATATTTGATTTTCTTTTAGGAGATAAGTTAGCTCCAGGAGGAGTAATGCGTAATGATATTTATCTTGCACTGGTTACAATTCATGGTACAATCATGGTTTTCTTTGTGTTAACAGCTGGTTTGTCAGGAACTTTTAGTAATTTATTAATTCCACTTCAAATTGGTGCCAGAGATATGGCTTCAGGCTTCCTGAACATGATTTCTTATTGGTTGTTTTTTACTTCAAGTGTGGTTATGTTATCATCACTTTTTGTAGAGTCTGGACCTGCATCAGCAGGATGGACAATTTATCCGCCATTAAGTGCTTTGCCTCAGGCAATTCCAGGTTCTGGAACAGGAATGACATTATGGTTAGTATCTATGGCTATATTTATTGCGTCTTCATTAATGGGATCATTAAATTATGTTGTTACGGTAATTAATTTGAGAACTAAAGGAATGTCTATGACAAGATTGCCACTTACAATTTGGGCTTTCTTTGTTACAGCTATTATTGGAATTGTTTCTTTCCCTGTATTGTTATCGGCTGCATTGTTGTTAATAATGGATAGAAGTTTTGGTACATCATTCTTCTTATCAGATATATTTATATCTGGAGAAGTTTTACATTACCAAGGGGGTTCTCCAGTATTGTTTGAACACTTATTTTGGTTCTTAGGTCACCCAGAGGTATATATTGTATTATTACCTGCTTTGGGAATTACTTCTGAAGTTATTGCAACAAACTCTCGTAAACCAATCTTTGGATATCGTGCTATGATTGCTTCTATTTTGGCAATTGCATTTTTATCAACAATCGTTTGGGGACATCATATGTTTATTTCTGGAATGAATCCATTTTTAGGATCTGTATTTACTTTTACAACCTTATTAATTGCAATTCCATCAGCAGTAAAAGCGTTTAACTATATTACGACTCTTTGGAAAGGTAATTTGCAACTAAATCCTGCTATGTTATTTTCAATTGGATTAGTTTCTACATTTATATCTGGAGGAATTACAGGAATTGTTTTAGGAGATAGTACATTAGATATTAATGTTCATGATACTTATTTCGTAGTAGCTCACTTTCACTTAGTAATGGGTATTTCTGCACTGTATGGTTTCTTTGCTGGAGTATATCACTGGTTCCCAAAAATGTTTGGAAGAATGATGAATAAGAATTTAGGATATATTCACTTTTGGGTAACTGCAATTTGTGCTTACGGTGTTTTTTATCCAATGCACTTTATAGGAATGGCTGGTTTACCACGTCGTTACTATACAAATACTAACTTTCCATTGTTTGATGATTTAGCTGATGTAAATAAAGTAATTACTACTTTTGCATTAATTGGAGCAGCTTTCCAATTGGTATTTATGTGGAATTTCTTTACAAGTATTTTTTACGGAAAAAGAACAGTACAAAATCCATGGAGATCTAATACTTTAGAATGGACTGCACCAGTTGAACATATACACGGAAACTGGCCAGGTGCTATTCCAGAAGTTTATAGATGGCCTTATGATTATAGTAAACCAGGTCATGATGAGGATTTTGTTCCTCAAAATGTACCTATGAAAGAAGGTGAAGAAGAACTTCATCATTCATAAAGAATTTAAAAATGCCTTTCTTAATGAAAGGCATTTTTAGTTTAAAGTATTTTCTTAACTTTAAACCATAATTATATCTTATGCGAAATTTTTTTATTTTTATTTTATTTTTATTCTCTTTAAATGTTTTTTCGCAAGAAGAACCAAATTTTTCGGCAATAGATTCTTTGTACCGAGAAGATCAATTTTATTTTGGAGTTACTTATAATATATTAAATGATAAACCTGTTGGAGTATCTCAAAATTCGTTTTCTACGGGTTTAAATTTAGGATTATTAAGAGATTTTCCTATTAATAAAAAAAGAACCTTTGCTATTGCGCCAGGGTTGGGTTTTTCATATAGTAATTATAAAGAAAATCTTATTGTAGAAGATATTAATGGAACTATTAATTACGAAACAATAGTATCAGGAATAAATTACGATAAAAATAAATTAGCTTTATATTTTGTCGATTTACCTATCGAATTTAGATGGAGAACATCAACCTTCGAATCACATAAGTTCTGGAGGGTTTATACGGGATTTAAGGTTAGTTATTTGCTTTTAAGTCAGTCACGATATATTGATGTCGATAAGAGCTTTAAAATTAATAATAATACTGATATTAATAAAATTCATTATGGTGCTTATGTCTCTGCGGGATATAACTCTTGGAATTTGTATGCTTATTACGGATTACAAAATATATTTAAAAGTGGTAGTTTAAACGGAAATCCTATTGGATTAGGTACTCTAAATATTGGTTTAATGTTTTATATATTATAACCAAAAGAGCAAAAGTAATAGCTGAGGGAATAATCCAACTAAATATCCTAAAACTAATTCCTTAGTGGTGTGCGCCTTCATATATAGCCTTGAAGAAGCAACAAGACCATTGCAAAGTAGTAGAAAACTTATTATTACAACTTCACGGACTTGAAAATGTATACAGCAACTTATGCAAAATACAGTTAGTGAGGAAATTCCCAACATATGCAAACTTGCTTTTTTATTAAGGTAAACCAATGATAAGGCAATTATGCTACTAATTATGCTGCCTAAAAAAAAATAAAATAATTCAGGTATTATTTCTTTTGTAATACTTTTTATAATTAATAGAGATAGCAATATTATATGAAAAATTAAAGGAATTTTTCTTTGTGAGACTTTGGTAACCATTATAGAATCTACTTTACCAATCATAATAAGTAAATAAAAGCCTGTTAATGGAATAAGAACAGTGACTAAAAGAACTTGTATTATATATAAATAGATTGTTTCATAAACAAAATAGCGATTTGTTATTATGAAAAAATAAAAAATTGTTGCCAACACCGATATGAAAATAGGGTGAAATAAGTAAGAGAAAAATGGAAGAATTTTTTTCAATGGGAAGATTTAATAAAGACAAATATAGAAATTAGTATAAATGAAACTTACATTTTTAAATAAAAATCCTTTGTCAAATTTATATATTCTTTAGTGTAATTATGTCTAGCAGTTTCGATAACTAACTCGTCAATAGAGAAGTCGACTTGTTTGTTTCTGCTAAAAGCCAATAAACTGCGTTTGGTTTCAGAAGTTGGCGTTCCTTTTACTCGGGTTATTTTTATAGGATATAACTCAAATTCATTGGCTAAAGTAACGAATTTTTCTTCTTCCTTGTATGGGATTATAACAGAAAAAATACCGCTTTCAGAAAGTAATAAATCAGCGGCTTCAATTAATTCTTCAAAAGGCATGGCGTCTGAAAAACGAGCCAAATCCCGTTGCTCATTCTCGGTTTTATAATCTTCAGTATAAAATGGAGGATTGCAAACAATTAAATCGTACTCATCTTCTGGCTCTTCAATAAATTCGTCTAAACCTGCGTGGTAACAAAATAAACAGTCGCTCCAATTAGAATTTTCAAAATTATCTGTTGCTTGTTCATAAGCACTTTCATCAATTTCCAAAGCATCAATTTGTTCTGCGGAACTACGCTGCGATAGCATTAGAGCAATAAGACCTGTTCCGGTTCCTATGTCTAAAATAGAATTTGGGTTGTGGTCTATAGGAGTCCAAGCTCCAAGCAAAACGCCATCAGTTCCAACTTTCATTGCAGTTTTATCTTGTTGGACAGAAAATTGTTTGAATGTAAACATGAATTTGATGATTAACGATTGTAGATTTTTCTAATAAACGATTAACCAAATCAACGAATAACCGAATAAACTTCTAAAGATACATTTCGACAAGTCCTTCAGGTAAATCCATCACGACTTTTTTGTTTTCTCGATCTATTTTTACAATAAAATGATCAATCATTGGAATTAACATTTCAACTTCACCATTTAAAACTTCAAAAAGTGGTTGAGCAGTAGTGTCGTTTATAGAAACAATTTTTCCAAAAACACCAACACGTTTGTCTTCAATTTCAAAACCAATAACTTCGTGAAAATAGAATTTGTTACCTGTAAGTTTTGGCAACATTTTTAGCGGAAGATATACTTCGCAATTCATAATAGCATCGGCTTCTTCTTCGTTGTCTACATCTTCAAAACGAACACGGAGAAAATCACCTTTGTGTAGGTTGCTATTTTGAATAAAAAATGGAATCAGATTTTTGTTTACTTCAACAAAAACTGATTCCAAATCTTCATACATTTCAGGTTCGTCCGTATCTAAATAGATAAGAACTTCCCCTTTGAAACTAAATTTTTTTGCAATTTTACCTAAGTAGAAACAATCTTCTTTACGCATCTTGCAAAAATAAATATTAAGCTTCTGTTTCTTCTGTGTTTTCTTCAGCAGCTGGAGTTTCTGCTTCAGCAGCAACTTCTTCTTCAACTACAGCTTCTGGAGCTTTAGCAGCTTCAGTTTGAGCAGCAATACGCTTCTCGTTTGCAGCTGTTTCAGCTTTAAATGCTTTAGCTTTAGCATCAGATTGTGCTTTAGTTAAACCATCTTTTTTAGCGTCAACTTTACCAGCTTTAGCTTCGATCCAAGCAGTTAATTTTGCATCAGCTTGTTCTTGTGTTAAAGCACCTTTACGAACTCCTCCATCAAGGTGGTGTTTAAGTAAAGCTCCTTTGTAAGAAAGAATTGCTCTAGCAGTATCAGTTGGTTGAGCTCCATTGTGCAACCATTGTACGGCAGCATCAAGGTTCAAATCTACTGTTGCAGGATTTGTGTTTGGGTTGTAAGTACCGATTTTTTCTAAGTATTTACCATCTCTTTTTGAGCGTGCATCTGCAGCTACTACCCAGTAAAAAGGTTTTCCTTTTTTACCGTGTCTTTGTAATCTAATTTTTACTGACATAATCTTATGATTAATTTTGAGGTACTCGACCTCGATTATTTAAGGGTGCAAATATACATATTTTTATGAAACTTAGAACTAAAGTCTTGATTTTTTGGTTTTTCCTTGTAAATATTTATATTGTTTATTAGTTTTTTAATTGTAATCGGTTATTTTTGTAATCTAAAATTCACACAAAAAGATGAAAAAAGTTATTTTTCTATTTGCTTCTGCAATTGCATTAATATCATGCGAAAAAAATGTAGAATTTAATAATCCAGCATTTCAAGCACAAATAAATGGTTCTTTGTGGAAATCTTCAACTATGTCTGCAACAAAATCTGCAACTGGACAAGTTGTGTTAAAAGGAGTTTCTGCTACAGGTAACCTACAAATAAACTTAAATTCTTCTGCACTAGGCGCGAGGACTTTAGGTACAATAAACACTTCAAACTTTGTTTCTTATTCATTTGCAAACGACACAGCCAATTTTGATTATACTACAGGAATAACTTTTGCTCCAGTAAATAATATATCGCTTTTTTCAGGAGGAACAGGTTATACAACATCAAGTTTAGTGGCTACAACAGGTGGTTCAGGATTGGGATTAAAAGTAGATATAGTTGCTAATGCAAGTGGTGTGATTACAAGTGTTTTGGTAAATTCTCCAGGAACTAATTATAGAGCAGGTGATCTTGTAAATATTGTAGGTTTAAATTCAAACGCATCAATTATAATTCAAAATGTGACAAAAAGTAATGGGGAGGTGACAATTACTGAATATGATGGAGCAACAATTTCAGGAAATTTTAAGTTTACAGCATTTGATGCAGGAAATAATCAAACAGCAGCTTGTCGCGACGGTGTTTTTTACAAGGTTCCTGTAAATTAATTTTAAAGATTGATACTTCTAAAGTGCTGAAAAAGAGTTTATTTCAAAATAAAACCTTAACATCGTGTAATTTAGAATATTAATAACTTACCTTTGTCCTAATATAATAAATATAATATATGAACATTTTTGTTGGAAGTCTTCCTTGGAGTATCGAGGAAGCAGATTTAAGAGAGTCTTTCGAGGCTTATGGTGCTGTAGAATCAGTAAAAATTATTACTGATAAATTTACAGGAAGAAGTAAAGGATTTGGTTTTGTTGAAATGCCAAATGACGAAGAAGGTCAAAAAGCTATTGATGAGTTAAATGGTGCAACTGTTGACGGACGTGCTATTGTTGTAAACAAATCAGAACCAAAACCAGAAGGTGAAAGAAAAAGCTTCAATAACAGTCGCCCAAGCGGTGGTGGTTATGGTGGTGGAAACAGCCGTGGTGGTGATTCTCGTGGAGGTTACAGTGGTGGTGGAAACAGCCGTGGTGGTGGTTCTAACGACCGTGGTGGAAACAGAGGTGGATATTAATCTAACTTATTTTTCAAAATATATCAAAACCATCTCAATCGAGATGGTTTTTTTTGTTAATAACTAAAATTGACATTCAACTACATAAGATGTATTTTTGTTTTTATCTAAAATAAGCTTACGGTTTACAGCCTAAAGCCTAATGCTCAATAAAATGTATTTAATCTTCGATACCGAAACCACAGGATTACCACGCAGTTGGTCAGCACCAATTACGGATACTGACAACTGGCCTCGTTGTATCCAAATCGCATGGCAGCTCCATGACGAGATGGGAAACCTTATCGAGCATCAAGATTATCTCATTAAGCCAGAAGGATTTAATATTCCTTATGATGCCGAACGCATTCACGGTATTTCTACCGAATTAGCAATCGAACAAGGATTTCCGCTACAAGAGGTTTTAGAAAAGTTTAATATTGCTTTGTCTAAAACTAAATTTATAGTTGGACAAAACGTAGGATTCGACGTCAATATCATGGGTTGCGAATTTCATCGTGCCAATATTGGTTCCACTATGGTTAAAATTCCAGTTTTGGACACCTGTACCGAAGTTACAGCTTCCTTATTAAAATTACCTGGAGGTCGTGGTGGAAGATTTAAATTGCCAACATTAACAGAACTTCATCAATATCTTTTTAAAGTTCCATTTTCGGAAGCGCATAATGCTACTGCCGATGTTGAAGCAACGACTCGTTGTTTTTTAGAATTAATAAAAAGAGAAGTTTTTACCAAAGAAGAACTTGAGGTAGAAGCTAATTATTTTCACGAATTTCAGAGTAAAAATCAAGGAGAAATTCAGCTCATAGGGTTAAAGCACATAAACCTTAAAGAAGCTTCTGCCGAAATTGCCAAACGTTTTCAACAAGCTGAAAAAGTTGAGACGAAAACACCAATTTCAATAGAAATTACTCAGGATTTAGCAAATGCAAAGTTTGCGCATTTGCACAATCACACTCAGTTTTCGGTTTTACAATCTACAATTTCTGTGGCTAAACTCGTTGCTGCTGCTGCAAAAAATAAAATGTCAGCCGTAGCCATGACCGATCATGCAAATTTGATGGGTGCTTTTCATTTTGTTAGAGATGTATTGAATCAAAATAAAACTGCCGCTACAAAAAATGCCACTGCAAAAGAAAATGGGGAAGAAGCCACTGAGGTTGAAATGAAACCCATCGTAGGTTGCGAATTTTTTGTTTGCGACAATCACAAAGACAAAACCAAAAAAGACAACGGTTATCAAGTTGTTTTCTTAGCAAAAAATAAAAAAGGCTATCATAATTTAGCTAAAATGTCTTCCATAGCTTACACGGAAGGTTTTTATTACGTACCAAGAATAGACAGAAATGTTATCGAACAATATAAGGAAGATATTATTGTTTTATCAGGAAATTTATACGGAGAAATTCCTAGTAAAGTTTTAAATCTTGGAGAAAATCAAGCAGAAGAAGCTTTGTTATGGTGGAAATCGCAATTTGGAGATGATTTTTATCTCGAATTGATGCGTCACAATCAAGAAGACGAAAATCGTGTGAATCAAACTTTGATTTCCTTTGCAAAAAAACATGAAGTAAAACTCATTGCGACTAACAATACTTTTTATATTTCTAAAGATGATGCTAATGCACATGATATTTTATTATGTGTCAAAGAAGGTGAGAAGCAAGCCACACCAATAGGTAGAGGTCGCGGATATCGATTTGGATTGCCCAATCAGGAATATTATTTCAAATCGGGAGAAGAAATGAAGCAATTGTTTTCTGATTTGCCTGAAGCCATTGTCAACATTCAAGAAATTGTCGATAAAATAGAAATTTACTCGTTATATAGAGATGTCTTATTACCAAAATTTGAAATTCCAACCGAATTTTTAGTTCCAGAAGACGAAACTGATGGTGGCGTTCGAGGGGAAAATGCCTATTTGCATCATCTTACTTATGAAGGTGCCAAAAGAAGGTATTCAGAAATTACACCCGAAATTCAAGAACGAATTGATTTCGAATTATTAACCATACAAAATTCAGGATATCCAGGTTATTTCCTAATAGTGCAAGATTTTATCGCCGAAGCTAGAAAAATGGATGTGTCTGTTGGGCCAGGTCGTGGTTCTGCAGCTGGGTCGGTAGTGGCGTATTGTTTAGGAATTACCAATATTGATCCACTTTTATACAATTTGCTTTTCGAAAGATTCTTAAATCCTGATCGTGTGTCGCTTCCCGATATCGACATCGATTTTGATGACGAAGGAAGAAGTAAAGTCATGGATTATGTGATTGAAAAATATGGAAAAAAACAAGTAGCACAAATTATTACTTACGGAACTATGGCTGCCAAATCAGCCATTCGCGATACAGCCAGAGTATTAGATTTACCACTTTTTGAAGCCGATAAAATTGCCAAATTATTACCTGGAATGCTACCTGGAAAATGGAATTTGGCTCGTTTTATGAATGACACCGAGGTTGAAATTAAAAAAGTTTTACGTCCAGAGGATTTCGACCGAATGAAAGAATTAATAATACTTTCTAAAGAAGAAGATTTGGGTGGTGAAACCATTCAGCAAGCACAAATTTTGGAAGGAAATCTTCGTAACACAGGAATTCATGCTTGTGGTGTGATTATTACGCCAAGCGATATTACCAATTTTGTTCCCGTAACAACCGCGAAAGATTCCGATTTATATGTCACCCAATTTGACAACTCCGTAGCCGAAAGTGCAGGATTGCTGAAAATGGATTTCTTGGGACTAAAAACCCTAACCTTAATAAAAGATACGGTAAAACTCGTAAAATATAGAACCGGAAAAGTGCTCGATCCTGATACATTTCCTATTGATGATATAAAAACGTATGAGCTTTTTCAACGTGGCGAAACTGTTGGGATTTTTCAGTACGAAAGTGCTGGAATGCAAAAGTATATGAAGGAACTGAAGCCTACAGTTTTTAACGATTTAATCGCCATGAATGCCTTGTATCGTCCAGGACCAATTGCTTATATTCCGAGTTTTATTAAACGAAAAAACGGAGAGGAACCTATAGAATATGACCTTGAAGCTTGCGAAGAATTGTTAAAAGACACTTACGGAATCACCGTTTACCAAGAGCAAGTAATGCTTTTGTCACAAAGATTAGCCGATTTTTCTAAAGGTGATGCCGACGTTTTGCGTAAAGCCATGGGGAAAAAACAACGTGATGTACTAGACAAAATGAAACCTAAATTCGTGAGTCAGGCTGTTGCCAAAGGTCATGCCGAAGAAAAACTAGAAAAAATCTGGAAAGACTGGGAAGCCTTTGCCGAATATGCATTTAACAAATCGCATTCTACTTGTTACGCTTGGATTGCTTATCAAACGGCCTACTTAAAAGCCAATTATCCAGCGGAATATATGGCAGCAGTTTTGTCTAATAACATGAGCGATATTAAGCAAGTCTCGTTTTTTATGGAAGAGTGCAAACGCATGGGATTAGCTGTTTTAGGTCCAGATGTAAATGAATCGTTTTATAAATTTACGGTAAATGATGACTATGCTGTTCGTTTCGGAATAGGCGCTGTAAAAGGTGTGGGAATGGGCGCTGTAAATACTATTGTAGAAAACAGAAAAGAAGGAAGCTATAAATCTATTTTCGATTTAGCCAAACGTGTAGATCAACGAGCTGCCAACAAAAAAGCCATCGAAAACCTTATTCTAGCAGGTGGTTTCGATTGTTTTGCAAATACACATCGGGCGCAATATTTTCATACCGATGGAGACGGAATTACATTTTACGAAAAAGCCATACGATTTGGTGCGAAGTTTCAGGAGAACGAAAATTCATCGCAAGTCAGTTTGTTTGGTGATACGAGCGATGTGCAAATTTCCGAACCCGTAATTCCGCCTTGTGAGGAGTGGAATACAATGGAAAAACTAGCAAAAGAAAAAGAAGTTGTTGGGATTTATATTTCAGGTCACCCATTAGATGATTATCGATTCGAGATGAAATATTTTTGTAATAATAAACTCGAATCTCTAAAAAGTTTAGAACAATATGTGGGTAAAAATCTCTCTTTTGGAGGAATTGTGACCAATGTGCAACACCGAACGGCTAAAAACGGAAAAGGTTGGGCATCGTTTGTTTTAGAAGGTTATGACGAGAGTAATGAATTCCGAATTTTTAATGAAGAATACCTAAAATTCAGACATTTTCTGGTTCAAAATCAGTTTGTGTATATTAGAGTTAATATAAAAGATGGTTGGGTAAACCGTGAAACAGGTAAAAAATCAGATCCGCAAATAAATTTTTTGCAAGTAGAATCTATACAAGATGTTTTGCGAATTTTCGCAAAAAAGCTGGTTATTCATCTAGATATAAAAGATTTACGAGAAGAATTAGTTTCTAAACTAAATACTGTTTTTGATGCTAATAAAGGCGATAATACGGTTTCTTTTGAGATTTTAGAATTAGAAAAAATTAAAAAACAAATTGAAGTAGCACCTGTCGAAGCAGATGATATAGAAATTGTTCTAGATGAAAATGGTGATATCCAAGAATCTGAAAATCCTGAGGCAATAGTTGCTACTGAAGTCGAAGAGATTAAAGTAATAAACAGAATTTCTATGAACAGCCGCAAGCTAAAAATTAAAATCTCAAATGAGTTGCTTAATGAATTGGAGCGATTGCAGGTTAATTTTAAGTTGAATTAAAGTTCGTTTAGAATAAAAAACATATAAATCTTATTAAAGTTACTGACAATATTAAATCCATCGATGAAAGAGGAATAATTAGATAGAATTAAGACAAAATCGTAGGAAATGTTTCTGAACTTAGAAGATTAGTTTAATAACTAATTATGAAAGGTTAAATGAAATCTCAGAAAATCTCGAAGAAAAAATAACTTCAATCACTGAAGGGTTTACTAAACTAAAAAACGAATAAATCAATGAAAGGAAATTTTAATTACACTAATAGTTTATCTGTTTTCTTAGAAAGTTATAAGAATGAATCTAGGCGAGAATATCCATCATACTCTTTTCTGTATTCATACTCAGAAAAACTTCTAGAATTAATAGATAAATGGAGATTAGAAAATCCCGAAATAGACAAAACTATTTTGCTTAAAAGGAATGTTCAGGATTTTAAATCAGATTTATTTGGAAATTTAAAACACGATTATGAGAAGAGATTGAAAAGATATTATCAAAAATGGTCTTTTGAAAAAAATAAAATTGACAGTTTTAAATCTCAATTTTTAAATATTGTAAAGGAAAATGAAAAGTAATAAGTATAAGCCGAACACATACCAGCCGTTTGTAACAATTACATTTTATAGTAAATTTTAAAAACAGTTTTTTACTTCAACATTGGTTGTTTGTTATTGATTCTTTTTTAACTTTTGTATTTATTCGAACTAAAAAAACATGCAGTTTGTCATTCTGAGGAACGAAGAATCACATAATATAAAGACCATAAAACACGATTGTAGCTAAATTAAAATCATAAAGTTAGTTTTTGTAACTTAAAGTATTATCATCATTTTTTTTCTCACAACAACTTCCACGCTTTAAATAGTAAGTTATTTCCTAATTTAAAATTACTATTTAGCCTCTATTTATAAACTATTGGCATGTGATTTCCATTTTTATTTAATTATAAGTGTTAATTTTTTTTTGTAAGTAGCTGATTTTTACTATGCACGCATAATAAGGTTATTTTAAGTACTATTCTATTTTGAAAATGTTTCCAAATAGCAGTCAAATTATTTAATTTTGCGCTTTTAAAACCCCAAAATTATGATTAAAAAAGTATTTTTATTAGGATTAATGGTTTGTTCTATGACAATGGTAGCACAAACAGAAGGTGAAACACAACCTCAAAAAAAAGAAAGCTGGTATTTTAAATTAGGAGGTTCTTACTTCGTGCAAACTGCAGCAACTGAATTTCCAATTGTAAGTGGCCAATTACCAAACTCAGATGTGTATGCTGATAACGGAACTACTTTGATTTCAAGAAAAACCAATCATGGATCTTTCGGAGAAGGAGTTCGTTTCGGAGGAACTGTTGGTTACCGTTTTACAACTCGTTTAGGAGCTGAAATGGGAATCAATTATTACATGGGTAATAATAAAACAATGGTTGAAACTACACACAGATTAGCAGGAGCTGGCCCAACTTTCGTTGATGGTACAGCTGAAGGAAGAATTAAAGCGTTAGACTTATCTCCGGCTTTGGTTTTGTTCTTAGGTGAAGTACATCATTTTGAGCCTTACACTAAGGTAGGTGTTATTATTCCTATTCACGGTGATTTGACAATTGAAACAAACCGTACGTATACTAACCCAGCGGGTATTACTAATACGTATAGTAAAGATGTTGTAAAACCTAAGGCAACTGTTGGTTTTCAGGCTGCTGTAGGTACTTCATACAAATTAGGTAGTCATTTCTCATTATTCGGTGAATTAGAATACCGTAACTTTACAGTACATGGTAAATCTAAAGAAACAGAAGTATATACAGAAAACGATGTAGATAAATTATATACTCCAACAGCTTTCCGTCCTGACGCATCTTATTCTGCAAGTCACGTGAATTATGTAGACGAATTAAATAGCGGTTCTAATAACCCTTTGTTTAATCCTAATACGGGAACAGCTAATCCTAATGATACCACAAGACCAAATGAGGCTATGAACGAAATCAGTTCTTTTGTTGGAATTAGTGGTTTAGGTTTAACTATCGGACTTAAATACACGCTATAGTTCTTAATAGTTAAGTTTTAATATGTTTAAAAGCTGTCTGAAAGGGCAGCTTTTTTTATTTAACATTCTCATGGTTAAATCCTGTAATAAAAAATGTCAATACATTTATAGTTAAAACTGATTTTCAAACGGCAAACTATCCAAAATAAAATTCTACTTTTGTATAACAATTAATAAAGAAAAAGAAAATGGCATTAACAATAACCGATGCAACTTTTGAGGAAGTTGTATTAAAATCATCACAACCAGTATTAGTAGATTTTTGGGCAGCTTGGTGTGGTCCTTGTAGAATGGTTGGTCCAGTTATCGAAGAAATAGCAACAGAATATGACGGGAAAGCTGTTGTAGGAAAAGTTGATGTAGATGCAAATCAAGAATTTGCTGCTAAATACGGAGTTAGAAATATTCCTACAGTTTTAGTTTTTCAAAACGGAGAAGTTGTTGGAAGACAAGTAGGTGTAGCGCCTAAACAAACTTATGCTGATGCAATTGATGCATTACTATAATCGTTTGAGCTACAAGTAAAATAATTTCAAAATAAAAAAGGCCTAACTCAAGTTAGGCCTTTTTGTGCTAATAAATGTTTATGTATTATGCAAAAAAAATCCCGCTATCATGGCGGGATTTTTAATTTTAACTATTTTTAGAAAACATTATTGTTTTACAAAACGTTTTGTAAAAGTCGATTCATTGTCTGAAATTTCTAATATATAATTTCCAGAATTGATGTTTGAAACATCAATAGAACCATTTGAAATTTTTCCATTCATAATCGTTTGACCTAACAGATTGTAAACTTTAAAAGTAGCTTTTTCAGAAACTGAAGTTACGTTTAAGATTGAAGATGTTGGGTTAGGGAATAAGTTAATATTTATACCACTATTTCCTGCTGTTTGCGTTTGTTTTGCTAAAGCAGTAATATTTACAGTATAATCTTCAACTTGACCATAAGTGAAAGATTGGCAAGAAGTAGGAATCGCATTATAATCCATAGAAACTCTCATTCTTGTTGTTCCTAAAACTGCAGTTGAAGGAATAGTAAATGTTCCAGTTACAGGAGTTGTTTTAGAAGCTGCTTTAGAGAAAACCAATTCGCCAGCATCTGTAAACAATCCATTTTGGTTATAATCTATCCAAACTGCATAACCTTCACTATATACAGTGCTTGTCCAAGTTGGTGTAATTGTAATTGTATAAGCTGTTGCTCTAGCAGCATTTGTAGATAATGCGGTAAAGTTTTCGTAACCTGCAGTTCCTGTAGAAGTATTACTAATGGTTCCAAAAACAACTTTTCCAATTCTTTCGTCGGCAGTATTACTACTTGTAGAAGTACAATAGGTAACAGTTGTTGTTGGTAATGTAGTTACACTAACTACGTTACTTGCTGCCGAAATATTTCCAGCAGCATCTTTTGCTTTTACAGAAAAAGTATAAGCTGTTGAAGCTGTTAGTGCAGTTACTGCAAAAGTTGTTCCTGCAACCGAACCTTTTAGTGTTGTTCCTTGGTAAACATCGTATCCTACAACGCCCACATTATCCGTAGAAGCTGTCCAAGAAAGATTTGTAGTTGTTGATGTTGTTCCAGAAGCTGCTAAAGCAGTTGGTGCAGTTGGTGCAGTTGTGTCAGAAACAGGAGCAAGAGTTGTAACACTAACTACATTACTTGCTGCAGAAACATTTCCAGCAGCATCTTTCGCTTTTACAGAGAAACTATAAGCCGTTGAAGCTGTTAATCCAGTTACTGCAAAAGTAGTAGCGGTTGTTGTGCTTCCTATTAGTGATGTTCCTTGATAAATATCATATCCTGTTACTCCAACATTATCAGTAGAAGCTGTCCAAGATAAGTTTGTAGTTGTTTGTGTTGTTCCAGAAGCTGCTAAAGTTGTTGGTGCCGATGGAGCAACAGTATCTGTAGAACCAGAAGTAATTGTAAAGTTTACATTAGAAATATCAAAGAAGATATGATTGGCTCCTTTTACCATAATTCTATTACTAGTTCCAGGTGTGTTAGGAATTGTAACCGCTTGAGTTCCGTCATTAGGTGTTCCTAATAATAAAGCAACAGGATAAGTTAAACCACCATCTGTAGATAAGTAAATATCCACATTAGCACAGTTTACACCGTTTGCTGTTGTTCCAGCCACATTCCAAGTTACAGTTTGAGAAGATCCACCTGCGTAAGAAACTGCAGTGTTTGGAGAACTTACTGTAAATGGACCTGCCGTAGCATTAACCGTTACTACCATATCATCAAAATTAGTTTGACCAACTTTAATTGGAGCTACTGAGCTATATGGAGCATTATCTCTTACTGTTAATCTGAAATTTAATGTTCTTGCTACAGAACTTAATGCTTCCACATTAATACCATCATTTCCTGTTCCGGCTGTTGTTGCAGAATTTGCTACAACTGATTGTATAATTGGGAAATATCTTGTTGGTGAAGCTGTTGGACTCCATGATCTCCAGTTAGGTCCAGAAGCTTTAGCAATACTTGCTACACTACTTGCTCCAGTTTGTGTTCCTCCGTCGTCATTTTGTTCCCAGCAATAAGTTAAAGCATCCCCAGTGTTTGCATCAGTGGCAGAACCAGTAAGTGTAAACGGAGTGCTTTTAGGAATTGTATAATCTAATCCTGCATTTGCAATTGGAGTTGCATTATTTGCAGAAATAGAAGTCGTTACAGGACAAGTTTTAGTAGCTAAATTTGCTTGAATTTGAGCAATAGTTGCTTCATGATAAATATCGATAGAATGAGGAGCAATATCTTGAGATGTAATTCCTGCATAACCCATAATAGTTACACCAGAACCTACTTCTTTACTAACTCCAGATCCTTCGTTGCTGTTAGAAAAAGTGTGGTTTCCACCTAATTGATGACCTACTTCGTGAACAACATAATCGATATCAAAATTATCACCTTGAGGAATACCGTCAGCAGGTGAAGTTATACCTGAACCTTTAGCAGCATCACATACGCAACCAATACACCCAGCATTTCCTCCTCCTCCAGAAGCACCAAACATATGACCTATGTCATAATTTGCAGCACCAATGGTATTTGTTAATGTTGTTTGTAGTGAAGCATTCCAGCTTGATAATGTTGTTGAGTACGGATCGGTTGCAGCATTATAGAAAATTACACTAGTAGTGTTTGCTATAAGATTTAAGTGTAAAGCCAAATCTTTTTCATATACTCCATTGCAACGAGTTAATGTAGCATTGAATGCAGCCAAAACTTTTGCTTGATCGGTAGAATTACCAGCTGTACTTGCCCCAAAATAAGCTGCATACTCACCATTACAAGACTGAGCCAATCTCATCACTTTTAGCTGAGCTGTACTAGATTTGTTTGTACTAGGAATTTGATTGTTAATATCTAAAACAAGTGCATGATCGTCAGTAGAGCATGTCCAAGGTAGTTTGCCTTTTTCTCTTTGTGATTTAAAAACGGCATAAACAGAGTGATCTTGAGAATATGGTTCGATAAACTCATTTTCTTTATCAGATCTAAAAATCATCGTTTGAATCCCTTGAGGAGAAATACTTAATTTTATTGTAGCATATCTGTCAGTAATTCCTTTTCCCGAATAAGCTCTAATTTCTGGAAACTGGGCTTGTAAAGCAGGTTCGAAATTTGATGCTTCTATCATTTCAAATTGTTCGAATTGACCATCAGCATTTGGCAATGTAATGTTTACAGTTTGATTGTTTGATCTGTTAATTGTCGAAAACAAAGAGTTTCTTAATTGAGCAGTATTCAAATCATATAATTCAAACGTTTTTGGAAACGATAATCTAGCTACACCTTTGTCGGTAGCTGTAATTTTATTGGTAGTTGCATTGTGTGCAGACCAATATTTACCCGTTTGTGCTTGCATGTATCCGCAAGCAAAAATGGATAAACTTAGAATAAATTTTTTCATAAAATCTGGGTTTTTTAGTTTGTAGTTTGCGAATATATCAATGTTTTTTTATTTAAAATACAGAATACTTAAAATAATTATAAAATATCGATAAGATATACAAAAAAACCGATTATATGTAAAATGTAATATATTCTTGCGAAGAGGGATTTTTTAAATGTATTATTTTTTAAGATTCAAGATAAATGTAGTTCCTTGATTCAATTTAGATTCTACTTTAATTTCACAATTAATAGCTTTTGCTAAATCTCTTATTAAGTGTAAACCTAGTCCAGTTTTAATGCCTACAACTTCTTTTTCATCATAAAGTGCTTTAAATTGTTCGTTAGAAGCGCCTTTTCCATTATCAGAAATAGATAAAAATATTTCGTTTTTCTCTTGCCAAGCTTTCCAAATTATAGTAGGATTATTTGTTTTATATAGTGCTTTTATAGCATTTCCAGTAAGATTTCTAATAATAGTTTTTAGATAATTTTCATCGGTAACCATTTTAAGATTTGAGGTGTTTTCGAATGTTATTCTAACTTTTTCCTCACTCGAAAAGTGTTTTTTAGTATCTTCAAATATAGTTTCTACTGCAATATTTTTGGGTTGAGGTTTGAAGTTTTCCATTTGGCTTTTGCTCCATTGCAAAATATCTTCCATTGATGTTAGAAGATTCTCTGCTCCACTCATGGTTTTGTCTTGCATTCTTTTTATGCTTTCTTCATCAAGTAGTTCAGGATTTTCTTTTTGAAGTTGTAAAAAGTTCACCAAATTGGCTACTGGACCACGTAAGTCGTGATTTAAAATGCTGAAAAATCTAGTTTTGGCTTTGTTGGCTTCGTCTAATTCGGCATTTTTTAAATCTAAATTTTGGTTTAAAAGTAGGAGTTTTTCGTTTATTTTTTTACGATTTCTATTTTGATAAAAAAGTAAACTTCCAATTATTGCAAGTAATAAAAGTCCAGCAATTAGATACCATTTTTGTTTTTCCTTAACTTGTATAAAAAGGTTGGCGATTTTTATTTCTTTTTGCTTTATTTCAACTTCTTTTTCAGCTATTGTTAGTTGCTTTTTCTGAGCATTTTTAGCAAATTGTTCTGCTTTTAATTCGGACTGTGTTTTTAGGTAGTTTAATCTTACTAAATCTCTTTCTTTGTTGCTTTCTCCTAATTTAGCATTGTTCAGGGCTAATAAGAGTTGCTGCTGTTTAAGATTTTGATCATCAAGTAATTGTTTGGTTTTATATTTTTCTTCTTTTGTGTCAAATTCATATTGAATTTCTAGTCGAGAAATTTGTTTTCTATTGTTTTCATTTTCAATTTCATCTTTAGCAGAAATGTATTTTTTAAAATAAATATAAGCACTATCCATTAGTCCTTCCTTTTCGTATAAATCACTCAAGCTGTTAAAAGATTCTTTTTGAATGTCTTTGATGCCAACTTCAAGAGCTAAAGCATTGGCATTTTTTAAAAATTTCCTTGATTCTTTAAAATCTCCTTGTTTTAGGTAATATTCCCCAATTCTTTGATAATTGACTGAAATTCCTTTTTTATTTTTTAATTCTTCATTTATTTTTAGTGCTTTAGAATGATTTTCAAAAGCATCATTAAAGTTTTTCTGTTCAATATTTACACTAGCAACATTTCCATATTCTCTTGCAATACCAGATTTGTTATTTATTTCGATATTTTTTTTCAAAGCTTTGTTAAAATACTCAAGAGCATTGTTATATTCTTTTTTTTGAAAATAAGTATTTCCAATATTTCCTAAATTTGCGGCGATTCCTTCCTGATAATTTGCTTTTATATGTGTTTCTAGGGCTTCATTATAATGTTTTAATGCTAAATCATAATTCTTTAATTCACTATAAATGATACCCATATTGCCATTTGCAAATCCGGCTAACTTTGTTTCTTTTGTTTTTTCGCATATTCTAATTGAATTTTGATACAATTTTAATGCTTCTGGATATTCGTTTTGAACTGTTTTTATTCCTCCTAAATTCGAGTAACATAAAATAATCCCTTTATAATATTTAATTTCTTCAAAAATCTTTAGTGCTTTAGTGAAATAATTTTCAGCTTCTTTAAAACTACCTTTCATGTAGTTTGCAGCACCCAAAAGTTTGTTAGATTCCCCAATTCCTTTTTTGAAATTTATTTTTGATGAAATTTGCAGGGACTCATTGGCATATTGAAGCATTTTTTCCGGATTGGAACCATAACAAGCCATTGATAATTTTAGAAGCGTATTTACTTTTAAAGAGTCCTGTTTGTTATTTTTATTAAGTTCTATAGTTAAATCATCTATGATTTTAGTGTTTTGAGAAAAACTTAAAAAAAAGAAAAACAAAAAAAGTAAACTAAAGTATTTTCTCATATCACAAAATTCAAATTATCTTTAAAACTTCTTCCAACAGGAATAAAAATATTGTTCTTTAATTCAATTTCTTGACTTCCTATTTTTTGTATAAATTGTTTTTGAACCGCAAAACTGCGATGAATTCTTATAAAAGATTGAAATTTTTCTTCTTGTAATATCTCACCTAAATTAGATAAAACGCAATGCCGTTTTCCTTCAGTAACTAAAATAGTATAATTTTTTAGGGCTTCGAGATATAAAATCTCATGCAATTTTATTTTTATTTGGTCGTGACCCGTTTTTACATAAACAGTATCACCACCAATAGAAGATTCAAACAAACTGGCTTTTAATTGTACTTCCATAAACTCTTCAATGCGTTTAATGGTTTGTTCAAAACGAGGAAATTTGAAAGGTTTTACAATAAAATCTAAGGTTTGCAACTCAAAAGTCTCAGCCGCAATTTCTGAATGGGATGAGATAAATATGCAAACTGGTATTTCGAGCGCTTTTTTACGAAGTTCTAATCCTGACGCACCTTGCATTTCAATATCTAAAAAAGCAATATCAATGGCATTGTTTTCTAAAAAAGCAAGTGCCTTTTCGGCAGAGTTAAAAATACCAGCAATGTTTAACGTAGGAAATCTTTTGGCATACGATACAACTACAAGCCTATCCATCTCGTCATCGTCAACTATTATGCAGTCAAAAGGTTTCATAAAAGGAATATTTT
>NZ_JBJXEN010000086.1:0-4801 GCF_046153165.1 Flavobacterium sp.
AAATCGTTTAATGCTTTAATTGAAAAAGGACATTCTATTATTGTTATCGAACACAATCTAGATATGATAAAATGTGCCGATTGGGTTATCGATCTTGGTCCTGAAGGTGGCGAAAATGGTGGACAAATACTTGCTATTGGAACTCCTGAAGAAATTGCAAAAAACAAAAAATCGATTACCGGAAAATATTTGAAAGAGAAACTGTAAATAAAAATCGCAAATTGATAAACTTGCATTAGCCTATCAATTTGCGATAAAAATTATTCGAATTTTATAATTATTCAATCACAATTTTCTTACTTATTTTTTTATCACCAGCATTCAGAATTGCTAAATAAAGTCCTTTAGTAAGACTAGTAATATTTATTTTCTCTAACTGATTAGGATTTGTAATCGTTTTTTCTAGAACTACTTTGCTATTTATATCTATTAATGAAAATTTATATTCTTTTTCTGTTAACAAACCCAAATTGATATTAATAAAATCTTTAGTAGGATTTGGGAAAAAACTCACCTGAAAATCAGAATTAAAATCCTGATTATTTAAGACTGTACTCGCAACTGCAAAATGTAGCATTGCCCCAGTAGCGGCTTTAGCAACTTTATAGTTGTAAACAGGATCCATATATATTAACAAATCCGTCGCAGTATGCTTGTGAGTTGTTTCATTGGTTTCAAAAAAACCTGTAATTATTTCATTATTAGCTTGAAATGGCATATAATCTGAAGCGTAAGCATAATTCAAAAATGTTTGTAACGGAGAATAAAGTCCAACACAAGTTATTAGCTCATTAGTAATTGTATTTGAAGCTGCATTATTAGTTGATGGAGATCCGTTTGTATCACGTTCACAAGTAATAGTATTATTCGTCATTCCAGCAACTCCTCCCACTTCATCAATATTAAAAACTAACTTAATATTCATTTTTGGAGTTGTTGAATTTACTACCGAAGACACAAAATGTTGGCTACCATACAAACCTT
Organism: Flavobacterium sp.; assembly: GCF_046153165.1. Lineage (GTDB taxonomy): Bacteria > Bacteroidota > Bacteroidia > Flavobacteriales > Flavobacteriaceae > Flavobacterium. The sequence goes on from NZ_JBJXEN010000086.1 coordinate 985, forward strand.
CTTCTTCTCCTGTAAAATTGATAAATTTGATAGAATATTCAGTAGGAACATTCTGTAACAAACGAGCAACTTCTAATATACTTGCCAAACCACTTCCGTTATCATTTGTTCCTTTAGATCCTGTATTACTTATATTATAAGAATCATAATGTCCGCATATAATAACATAAGTATTTGGATAAAGTGTTCCAATTTTTGTAACCACTAAATTTTTTACTGTTGCTGTAGAACCAGAATAGGTATAAGGATCTTCAACTATTTGACTTGCTGTATATCCGTAACTCGTATATTTATCTTTTAGCCAAGTTAATGTATTAGCTAATGCTGCTGATCCTCTAGATTTTACACCTAAATTTTCATATTCAGTTAAGTTATTTGTAACATTAGTTTGAGAAACTTGGTTAGCAATATCAGCATAAGCTTGTATAAAAGTTTGTGCAAAAGCACCATTTAAAGACAATAAAAAAATAATTATAAACTTATGCGTAACTGTTTTCATAATTGCAAGTAGGTTTTTAGTTTAGCAAATATATAAAAAAAAGCAAATAAAAAAACCATTAACAACTTGAAATTAACAGTTTAATTATCAATTATTTAAATAAAAATGAATATTAAATGTAATGTGTTTTTAATTTTTGGCACGCAAATTGAATAAGTAATTATAACAAAAAATATTTATTGTTCGAGGAAGCTAAAAATCGTAAGAGTAAGCAAAAACTATTAAATTATTATATCATGAAAAAAATTACTCTTTTAGTAGCCAGCATCTTCCTGGTAGGAAATATGGCAAATGCGTCAGAAAACCCTGTATTTTCTGATAACACAACAATTGCAAGATTCAGTTTTGATGAACCAATAGCATTTACAGAACGTGGAATCGGGTTTTATGTGTTCCCAAATGGTGAATTTGATTTTAACACCAGACCACAAGACTCTGAAGGAGATTATTACTACAAAACTGCTGGAAAAAGAGCAGGGAGCGAAGTAAATAGAAGACCTGAAAATTACGGAGTTCGTATCGAGCACGATGCTTTTGGTAGAGTAAGAAGAATTGGGAATACTTTTATCAATTACGATTATAATGATCGTGTAAGTAGAATTGGTTCAGTTTATATGAAATATAACAATTTTGCACTTACTCAAGTAGGTGGTTTAAGAATTATTTATAACAGAAGAGGTCAAATTGTAGATATTTTTGGAACTGTAAAAGGTTATCATACTTCATATTATAACGGAAATAATCACGGTGGTTACAATGGCTATCAAAATAATGATGATTATAATGATAGTTCAAATAATCCTAATGATGATTACTACTATTATAAAGCTGATGGCAATAAAGCAAAAATAGAAAATTCAGCCAGTGATATAAAGGAAGACAAGGATAAAAAATAATTTATATGCTGGTTACATATAAGTTTGGTTAGGTTGGTTTGTTTATTAAAGACTCCGTGCATTAGTAATAATGACGGAGTTTTTTATTTGATTACTTTATAATATTACAAATCCTTTTTAAACGTTTTTCTTCTACAAATAATCTTAGGGTTAAAATTTTTCCAAAGTAAATGTATGGCGTGATTATCTGCTAATTCAGGTGTTCTGATGCAATTTTGAATTCCTTTTGCAACGAATGTGGTATGCATTTCTTTGAAAATAATAGCATGAACTCCTTTATTTTGGTATTCTGGATGAACTCCAATTAGGTAAAAAGTTACATCTTTGCTATTTTTTCTAGCATTTAGCAAATGTAATAAACCAAAAGGGAAAAGCTTGCCTTTGGCTTTTTGTAAAGCTCTCGAAAAACTAGGCATTACGATTGCAAATGCAACTAGATTTTCGTCTTTATCCTCTACAAATTTAATGTATTCTGGATTTATAAACGAAATATATTTTTTCTTAAAATATTCTTTTTGTACATCTGAAATGGCTACAAAAGAGGATAAATTTGCGTAAGAAACATTAAACAAATCAAACATTTTATCTACATAAGGTAAAACATCTTTTGTTTTTTTAAAATTTAAAGCTTTTAGCTGGTATCTTCTTTTTATTAATTCTTGTGCTTTGTCAAAAAACTCTAATTTTACATTTGAGAAAGGAAATTTGTTTTCTAGATATTCTTTTTCAACAACAAAACCTAGTTGCTCAAAATGAGTGGAATAATAAGGGAAATTATACCAGGTAATCATGGTTCCAATTTCTTCAAATCCTTCAGTAAGCACACCAACTTTATCGAGATTAGAAAATCCCATTGGACCTTCAATATGATCGAGATTATTTTTTTTTCCTAATTCGTATACTTTTTCAAGTAATGCTTTTGTAACCTCAACATCATCTATAACGTCAAACCAACCAAAACGAACTTTCTTTTTTTGTTGGTCATTTACTTCGCTCCAATTAATAATTGCAGCAATTCTTCCAACAATTTTATTATCTCTATAAGCTAAATAAAAGTAAGCATCTGCATTTTCAAAAGCAGGGTTTTTTGTTTTATCGAAAGTTTCAAGTTCATCTGCAATAATTGGCGGAACCCAATATTTATTGTCTTTATATAATAAAAAAGGAAACTTGATGTAATCCGTAAGTTCGCTTTTGGTTTTTGCTTCTTTTATAGTAATCATTATGGAGTTGTCTTTTCTTCTTCGATATCGTCTAAACGTTTTTTCTTTGTTTCCTGAACTGGCTGGTCATCTCCGTCAGGTTTATTTTTTCTAGCTTTTTTCTCAGCTTTTGCTTTTGCTTTATCTAATTCTTCTTGCGATTTAGAGCCTTTCGAATTTTTGTCCTTATCTTCTTTCTTTTCTTTCACTTCTTTTCCATCCTTAATTTGAATGTCTTTGTGTTTTTTGTCGAAACGCCAAGAAAACCCTATTCCTCCATATAATAATGATGGTGTCGATTTGATATTTTTACTAATAGAAGCATCAACTTGAATGTTGTTTTTTAGTAAATGTGTTGCACCCATTGTAAATATTCCATCAGAATAATAATTACCTTTTACCGCTTTGTTTTCTACGAAAGCAGCCCATTTTTCATTAATTGCTCTAGTTAAGGTAAATACTGATCCAAAATTTGAATTATTAGATGTTATCTTATCTGCAATTATATTACTGACTAAAACCCATTTCACACCAAAATGGTGTTGTGTAATAAGCATGATTTTAGGACTAATTACCGATTCGTCGGGAATACTGTAATCGTTTTTCATTACATAATTTACTCCTACATAACCTGATATAGCAGGGATAAACTGTTTCCAACTTATTTTATGATTTGCTTTCCAACTGTATATATTTGGTTTTGCAGGTCCTTTCTTGAATGGATCATAAAACAAATATTTTGCTCCAAAAGTTGTTTGTTTTAAACCACTTCGACTCTTACTTATCGAATCTGCTACGGAATATTTATCTAATTGAAATTGAGCTTCCAAAATGAATTCCAACTGCTCTTTTATAAATCCGCCACGAGCAGCAAAATCTAAACCAAATCCTCGGGCATCATAATTTCTTACATCATGAGATTCATTAATATAATATAATCCGCTTTCTACCTGATATATTTTTTTACCAACAGCAAATGCTCCCATAGATTTTCCTGGTCTATTAGAATTTATTTGATCTGTAAATTGACCATAATTTGCAATTGAAGTTAATAAAACTCCTGCTACAAGTATCGATTTGAATAATTTCATAAAAATTTTATTTTCAACAAACCAAATGTAGTATATTTTATAATTATACACAGACTAAAATATAAATTTCATACAATCTCTTTTTAAGATTTTATATCATCAAAATATTTCATAAAAAAAGGGTTTGGC
>NZ_JBJXEN010000105.1:0-39074 GCF_046153165.1 Flavobacterium sp.
TGATTTATAATAGACATTGGGAAAACTACCAAGAAAATGTAACCCATACAAAACATTAAAACAAAAAGGCTAAAACGAGAAAACAACCCGAGTATTAGAAATAAACTACAAACTAATTCGGCAAAAATAGTTAACCCCAAGGCTATTTTGCTAGACATTCCAAAAAAGCTTACATTTTTCATCCAAAAATCGGAAGCAGCCATTTCGTTAAAATGACTATATTTTTCGTAGCCATAAAGAGCCATTAAGGCTCCAATAATTAAACGAATAATTAATAATCCCAAATCGGTGTTAATTGGATTTCCTGAGAAGAATAGTTTTTTCATAATAAATTTTTTGGTTGGTTTGTTATTTCAAAAATAGTAATATAATTTCATTTTTAATAATTAGTAAAAAATAAACCGCCTTTTAAGTATTAGTTTTTTAATATAAGCAGATTTTTTTATAAAAATTGATTACTTTTGCACCCGCTTAAAAATATTAAAAAGATTAGAAATGACAGCAGATAAAGTACAAACTTTCGACGTTTTAGTTGAAATTCCAAGAGGAAGTAGAAATAAATATGAATATGATTTCGATTTAAAAAGAATGCGTTTCGACAGGATGCTGTTCTCTTCTATGATGTATCCAGCAGATTATGGTTTTATTCCAGAAACATTAGCTTTAGACGGAGATCCATTAGACGTGTTGGTATTAGTGACAAAGCCAACTTTTCCTGGTTGTGTAATCGAAGTAAAACCTATTGGTGTTTTCCACATGGCAGATGACAAAGGGCCAGATGAAAAAATAATTTGTGTGCCAGTTTCTGACCCAATTTGGAATACCTTAAACGATTTATCTGATATAAACGGTCATTTATTAAAAGAGATTGAACACTTTTTTCAAGTTTATAAAGACCTAGAAAACAAACAAGTTGATGTAGAAGGTTGGGGAGATGTAAAAGAAGCAAGAGAGATTATTAGACAATGTGTAGAGCGATTTGAAGCAATCGAAAACAAGCCAGCTGGATTGTTTAGTATCAAATAATTTTCTCTAATTATATAAAAAAAGCAACATTCTGTAAAGAGTGTTGCTTTTTTGTTTGTTTTTGTTAAATTTACAAAAACTAAATTACTAACCAATAATAATTTTATGAATACAATAATGATTTACGTGCCAATAGTTATGGCAATCATCGGATTGATTTTTATGGCAATCAAAAGATCTTGGGTATTAAAACAAGATGCAGGTGATGGAAAAATGAAAGAAATTTCAGATTATATCTATGAAGGTGCATTGGCTTTTCTTAAAGCGGAATACCGACTATTAGCAATATTTGTACTTCTTGCAAGTATCGTTTTAGCAGGAATTTCGTTTGTAGTTCCAACAACTAATATTTTAATAGTAGTAGCTTTTGTTTTCGGAGCTTTCTTTTCGGCTTTAGCTGGAAATATGGGAATGAAAATCGCTACTAAAACTAACGTACGTACAACACAAGCTGCTCGTACAAGTTTACCACAAGCACTAAAAGTGTCTTTTGGTGGTGGAACAGTAATGGGATTAGGGGTTGCTGGACTAGCAGTTTTAGGTTTAACAGGTTTCTTTATCTTCTTCTTTAACTATTTTATGGGCGGAGTTTGGACTTCTACAGAAGATATGACTAAAGTTCTTGAAACATTAGCAGGTTTCTCTCTTGGAGCAGAATCTATCGCTTTGTTTGCAAGAGTTGGTGGTGGAATTTATACAAAAGCTGCCGATGTTGGTGCTGATTTAGTAGGGAAAGTTGAAGCTGGAATTCCAGAAGATGATCCAAGAAATCCAGCTACAATTGCAGATAACGTTGGAGATAATGTAGGTGACGTTGCAGGTATGGGTGCCGATTTATTTGGTTCTTATGTAGCGACTGTTCTTGCTGCAATGGTTCTTGGGAACTATGTGATTAAAGATATGGGTGGAAATATTCAAGATGCATTTGGCGGAATTGGACCAATTTTATTACCAATGGCAATCGCTGGTTTCGGAATTTTATTCTCTATCATTGGTACAATGGTTGTGAAAATATCTGATGACAATGCAAAAGAAGCACAAGTTCAAAAAGCACTAAACATTGGAAACTGGATTTCTATTGCTTTAACAGCTATTTCTTGTTATGTTTTAGTAAAATATATGTTGCCAGAAACTATGAAAATGAGTTTCTTCGGTGAAGGATTAAAAGATATTTCTTCAATGAGAGTTTTCTACGCAACAATCGTAGGATTAGTTGTTGGAGCAACAATCTCATCAGTAACGGAATATTATACAGGTTTAGGTACAAAACCAGTCATGGCAATTGTACAAAAATCATCAACTGGTGCTGGAACTAACGTAATCGCTGGTTTGGCTACTGGTATGATTTCTACTTTCCCAACAGTATTGTTATTTGCAGGTGCAATTTGGGCATCTTACGCCTTTGCAGGATTTTACGGAGTAGCTTTGGCTGCTTCTGCAATGATGGCAACTACTGCAATGCAATTAGCAATTGACGCTTTTGGACCAATTTCTGATAACGCTGGTGGTATTGCTGAAATGAGTGAATTACCAAAAGAGGTTCGTACAAGAACAGATATTTTAGATTCAGTAGGTAACACAACTGCTGCAACAGGAAAAGGTTTCGCAATTGCTTCTGCTGCATTAACATCTTTAGCATTATTTGCTGCTTATGTGACTTTTACAGGAATTGATGGTATAAATATTTTCAAAGCACCAGTTTTAGCAATGCTATTCGTAGGGGGTATGATACCGGTAGTTTTTTCTGCTTTAGCAATGAATTCTGTTGGAAAAGCTGCGATGGATATGGTTTACGAAGTTCGTCGTCAGTTTAAAGAAATTCCAGGAATTATGGAAGGAACTGGAAAACCTGAGTATGCAAAATGTGTTGATATTTCTACTAAAGCAGCTTTACGTGAAATGATGTTACCTGGAGTAATGACTATTGGTTTCCCAATTGCAATTGTACTTTTAGGATTGTTAGTTTATGGAGACAATCACCAATTAATAGCTGAAATGTTAGGTGGATACATGGCTGGAGTTACTGTTTCTGGTGTGCTTTGGGCAATTTTCCAAAACAATGCTGGTGGGGCTTGGGATAATGCAAAAAAATCTTTCGAAGCTGGAGTGATGATTAATGGAGAAATGACTTACAAAGGTTCTGATGCACATAAAGCGGCGGTAACTGGAGATACTGTTGGAGATCCATTTAAAGATACTTCTGGACCGTCTATGAACATATTAATCAAACTGACATGTTTAATAGGATTGGTAATTGCTCCAATTTTAGGAAATGGAAGTCATACAGAGGGAGCAAAAGCAGCTTGTTGTGCTTCGGAAGTTAAGATTGAAATGAAATCATGCGCTGCTTCAAAATGCGATATGACAAAAATGGCAACTATGACTAAAGACGAATGTGCAAAAATGTGCGAAGAAAAAGGTTGTAATGCTGAGGAAAAAGCGGAATGCATGTCTCACTATGATGAAGCAGGAAAATATAAAGGAGATGTAAAACAAGAAATTTCTAAACAAGTAATGATTGAAAAGTCGACTGATAATGGTAAGACAAAAGCAAATGTTACTACAGTTGTAAATGGGATTTCAACGTCACAAGTTTTTGAAGGATCTGAAGCTGAGGTTCAAGCAAAAATAGATGCTTTAAAGAAATAATTCTTTTAGGTTAATAAAAAAAATGCCTCACAATTTGTGAGGCATTTTTTTATAATTAGTGTTTTGGGACTAAAACAATCCGTTTATTTCAGCATCAATTCTATTAATAATCATACCCAAGTCTTCTGGATTGTTTACAAAATCCACATTGTCAACATCTATAATAAGTAACTTTCCTTTGCTGTAACTTTCAGCCCAAGCTTCATAACGCTCATTTAATCGACTCAAATAATCTATAGAAATGGAGTTTTCATACTCTCTACCACGTTTGTGAATTTGTCCAACTAAATTTGGTATAGAGCTTCTTAAATAAATAAGTAAATCAGGTGCTCCAACTAAACCTTCCATTAGTTCGAAAAGTGAGGAATAATTTTGAAAATCTCGGTTTGTCATTAATCCCATTGCATGAAGATTAGGTGCAAAAATGTGTGCATCTTCATAAATAGTTCTATCCTGAATAATTTTCTTACCACTTTGTCGAATTTGCAAGACTTGACGAAAACGACTGTTTAGGAAATAAATCTGGAGGTTAAACGACCACCTTTCCATTTGGTGGTAAAAATCATCTAAATATGGGTTGTCTACCACGTCTTCAAAATGAGGTTCCCATTTAAAATGTTTTGCTAAAAGTTTTGTTAATGTTGTTTTTCCAGCACCTATATTTCCTGCGATTGCTATATGCATTAGGGTAAGTTGATTTTATAATTGGTAATTCCTTCGGTTGTAAAAATAGATAAATTTTGGTCTCTATAGTAAAATTTTTTATACCTTTTTTCCTCTATATTTATTAATGTTTTTTTATTACCATTTAATGAGTAATAATATAGTGAATCATTTTTTTTAAATATAATGCTTAAATTTGAAACTATTTGAACAAAATCAAAATCTGGTAATTTTCCAAATGCTATGATTTTTCCAAAAATATCACAAGAATACAAATAATTTTTTTCATCAATCCAATAAAAAAAATTAGAATTTGTTTCACAGTATTTAATTGTCAAAGAGATAGGTATAGATATATCCTTGTATTCATTTTTTAAGTAATCATACAATCCTATTTGCTGATTTGTAGTGTTAAAAACCCAAAGGTTGTTTCGAGAACAAATTCCAACGGCACTGGCAACAACGGGTTTTTTGTTTTCAGAAAAATTTATTTTTTGTATTTCATTCAGTTGATTGTCAAGGATTATTGCAGTATTAAAATTTTCGTAAAAAAGAACAATTTTAAAAGGGTTATAGATATTAATACTACTAATTCTTCCTAAAGCAATATTTTTGTATTGAAAATTTTCAGCATTTTTAATTTTAAATAAAACTGAATTTTTTATAAAATATTTATAACTAAAAGCATCTTCGCCAAGATATTCATCCGCTTCAATAAGTTGAGAACCTATTCTTGAATTCACAAGATTTTCATTTTGGCAATGTGCCAATAACGAAAACATAAAAATGATGATGAGTATAAACTTTTTCATTAATGCTAAATTACGATTTATTTAACAAATCGTTAGTAACAAAACACAATTTCATTCGTCATATTTGTTCTACTAAATATAATTTGTACAGAAATGAAAAAAATAATCACAACTTTATCATTAATAATAGCAAGCTTCTCTTCATTTGCTCAGGATTTTCAGGGTATGGCAGTATATGAATCTAAGACAAGTACGGCCGAATTTAAATCTAGAATGGAAGGCAACAAAGATATTACTCCAGAAATGCAAAAAATGATAGAAGATAGGATGAAATCTATGTTTGAAAAAACATTTATCCTTAATTTCGATAAAAATGCTTCTATTTATAAAGAAGAAGAAAAGCTGGAAGCTCCTGGCACACAGAATGGAGGAGGAATGAGAATGATGTCTTCATTCATGGGTGGCGGCGGAACACAATATAAAAACATTAAAGAGAAATCATTTGTTATTGACAAAGAAATAATGGGTAAAGAGTTTTTAATTCAAGATACTTTGCCAAAATTAGATTGGAAAATGAGTCAAGAAACTAAAGAAATAGGCGGTTATATGTGTTTTAAGGCTACAGCAAAACAAAAAGCAAGCCAATCTGATTTTAGAAATTTTAGAATGAGAAAAGAAGACGATAAAAACAAAAAAGACTCGAACGTTAGCGAACAGGCGAAGCAAACAACCACTCCCGAAAAACCAAAATCGACAAATCTTATGTCTGAAGGAGAAATTCCTAAAGAAATAGAAGTTGTGGCTTGGTACACACCAGAAATTCCGGTAAGTAATGGACCAGAAAATTATTTTGGATTACCAGGTTTAATTCTTGAAGTGAGTGCAGGAAAAACAACATTGTTGTGTTCTAAAATTGCTATGAATGTAAAGGATAAAAAAGAAATAAAAGCTCCAACTAAAGGAAAAGTGGTTACACAAAAAGAATATGACGAGATTGTAGCTAAAAAAATGGAAGAATTTAGACAAATGAATCAAAATCAAAATCGTGGAGGTAATGGTGGTATGCAAATGAGAATTGGAGGATAATTCTAAATTCATTTTTTAAATTAAATTTATATTTCTTACATACCTTATGGTACATTCAAAAATTAAAAAAACATATTTTTTCTTATTTCTATTAGTAACAACATTCTCGTTTTCTCAAAACATAACCTTTCATGGAATTGTAAAAGACACGACTAATGCACCACTCGAAATGGCAAATGTCATGGCAGTAAACCAAGTTACAAAAGCAGTCGATTCTTATTCTATAACTAATGATAAAGGGAAGTTTCAATTACTGCTAAAAGCAAATGCAACTTATAGTGTACGTTTTTCCTTTTTAGGATTAAAAACAAAGAATCTTACAATCGCTACAAAAACTGAAGATATTTCTCAAACGATTACCCTAAATACAGATGCTACTGAGTTGGCTGGAGTAGAAATTGTACGTGAAATGCCTGTTTCGATAAAAGGGGATACTATTATTTATAATGCAGATTCTTTTAAAACTGGAACCGAACGTAAGTTAGAAGATGTGCTGAAAAAATTACCAGGTGTTACTGTAAATGCTGATGGAGAAGTTGAGGTTGAAGGGAAAAAAGTTTCGAAATTAATGGTCGAAGGTAAAGATTTCTTTGATGGCGACACAAAACTAGGAGTTAAAAACATTCCTGCCGATGCCATAGATAAAGTACAGGTTTTAAGGAATTATAATGAAGTTGGAGCGCTTAAAGGTCTTGAAAACAACGAGGATAATGTGGCGATGAATATCAAATTAAAATCAGGGAAAAAGAATTTTTGGTTTGGTGATATGACTGCTGGAGTAGGTGTAGGACATACAGAAAGTAGGTATGAAATAAATCCTAAATTGTTTTATTATAGTCCAAAATATAGCATAAACTTATTGAGTAACTTTAATAATATTGGAGAATTGCCTTTTACAATTCAAGATTATTTTAAGTTTACAGGAGGTTTTAAAAACATGATGAAAAAAGGAGGAACAAATTTTAATGTTTCCTCAAATGATTTAGGTATTTCGTTGCTTAGGAACAATAGAGCAAAAGAAATTGGAACAAAATTTGGAGCTACTAATTTTTCATACAATCCAATTAAAACATTAAGCATATCAGGATTTGCTATTCTCTCAGCTACTCAAACCGATTTAGAAACTAAGAATCAAACTAATTTTCTAGGACAAGATGCAAAAACTGTAGTTTCTTCAGAAAACAGAAATGAAACTACACATCAAAAGAGTAATTTAGGACTGTATAAGCTAAGCGGAACCTATAAACCAAATGCTAAATTACAAATAGATTATGACGCTTTGGCAAAACAATCCAAGCAAGATGAAAATAATAATTCGAGTCAAGATATTTTTGGGCCAAATTCCATTTTTATAGGTAATCAGAATGTAATTACAAATAAAAAACAAAACCCATTCTCGTTAAATCAAAATTTCAATGCTTATTATACTAAGAATGATAAAAATGTTTTTGCTTTGGAAGTGCAACATTTGTATCAGAATGAAAATCCATTTTATAATGCAGATTTGAAAAATAAACCTTTCAGAACTAATATAGGTTATAGTGTTTTACAGGATAGAACAAACCTAAATCAAAACAGATTTGTGCAAACTAATAAAGTGGATGCAAAACTCGATTATTACTATATGCTTACACCTAAAAGTAATATTAATATAACTTTAGGGAATACTTATTCTTATCAGACTTTTAACTCTAATATTTTTCAAATTTTAGATAACGGAAATGTAAATAATATTAATACAGTAGAAAATAAAAATGATGTAAAGTATAATTTTAACGATGTGTTTTTAGGGTTGCATTATAAGTTCCTTACTGGAAAATTTACTTTCAATCCAGGTTTCTCGGTTCATAAATACAATACATACAACGAACAGTTAGGGACAAAAGTAGAAGATAATTTTTACAGAATTTTGCCAGATATGTATGCCTTATATCAGATAAAAAAATCAGAAACATTAACCTATAATTATGCTCTAACTACTGATTTTACAGATATAAATAAATTAGCCGAAGGAAATGTTCTGTCAAGTTATAACTCATTGTTTATAGGGAATAGATTATTAGAAAATGCTCTTTCACACACACATTCCTTAAGATATTTTAAATATAATATGTTTAATCTCGAAAATATATTTGCTAACATTTCATATTCTAAAAAAGTAAATGCAGTAAAAAATTCGTCAATTTTTGAAACAATTAATAATCAAATAAATAATGCTATTAATTCTAACTTCGCTGACGAGACAATTAGCGGAGCTGCTAATTACGGCCGTTCATTTTTGAGAAATTATAAAGCATCACTAACAGTGGCGGAAAGTTGGTCTAAATTCAATAACGTTCAAAATAATTTACCACAATCCTCAGAGAGTTTTATTCAAAATTACACTGTCAAAGCATCGACAAATTATAAAGACTTACCTAATATAGAAATAGGTTATAATTATTTGATTAATGATTACCAAAATTCTAAATTTTACACTAAAACACCTTCTGTAAAACTAGATTATTACTTTTTAAATGCCTTTTCTTTTGTATCGGAATATGAATTTTATAATTATACAAATAGTCAGAAAACTATTAAAAATGAATATGATTTCCTAAGTGCTAGCCTGATTTATCAGAAAAAAGGAGGGAAAATGGAATATAAAATTTCAGGAACGAACTTGCTTAACACAAAATCATTGAATGATGATAGCTTTTCGCAATTTTCTACAAGAACTTCTCAATACATAGTACAACCACGTTATTTAATTTTTAGTTTGAAGTATAATTTGTAATTGCTAAAGAGTATTTAAATATAAAAATGCCTAACTATTAATTTTAGTTAGGCATTTTTATATTTAATAAATTCTTTTGTTTAGATCCCAAAAGCACTTTTTACAGTGTCTACAAAGTCTAATTTTTCCCAAGTAAATAATTCAACTTCTACTGTTTTTGTTAATCCGCCAGGAGCAGAAAATGTTTTAGTTACAGTTTTTGGGGTTCTTCCCATGTGACCGTAAGCAGCAGTTTCACTATATATAGGATTTCTTAATTTCAAACGTTGCTCGATAAAGTAAGGACGCATATCAAAAATAGCTTCTACTTTTTTGCTAATTTCTCCATCAGTCAAATTTACCTTGCTAGTTCCGTAAGTAACCACATTTATCGATGTTGGTTTTGCAACACCAATAGCATAAGAAACTTGAACTAAAATTTCGTCGCATATTCCTGCGGCAACTAAGTTTTTAGCGATATGACGAGTTGCATAAGCAGCACTTCTATCTACTTTACTTGGATCTTTTCCAGAAAAAGCACCACCACCGTGAGCTCCTTTTCCACCATAAGTGTCAACAATAATTTTTCTTCCAGTTAATCCAGTATCTCCGTGTGGTCCTCCAATTACGAATTTTCCAGTTGGATTAATGTGGTAGGTGATTTTGTCATTAAATAAATGAGCGTATTGTGGATATTTTGCTTTAATTCTAGGGATTAAAATACCAACTAAATCCGTTTTAATTTTTGCCAACATGGTAGCTTCTTCATCAAAATCATCGTGTTGAGTAGAAATTACAATCGCATCAATTCTTTGTGGTTTGTTGTCGTCAGAATATTCTAAAGTTACCTGAGATTTTGCATCTGGACGAAGGTATTTAATTTCGTTATTTTCTCTTCTTAAGTTAGCTAATTCAATCAATAAAGCATGAGATAAATCTAATGCTAACGGCATATAATTTTCTGTTTCATTAGTTGCATAACCAAACATCATCCCTTGATCTCCAGCTCCTTGCTCTTCTTTGCTAGCTCTATCTACACCTTGATTTATGTCTGCCGATTGTTCATGTATTGCAGAAAGTATACCACAAGAATTAGCTTCAAACATGTATTCGCTTTTTGTGTATCCAATTTTTCTAATAACTTCTCTTGCAATGTTTTGTACATCAAGATAAGTATTCGATTTTACTTCGCCAGCAAGAATTACTTGACCAGTTGTAACTAATGTTTCGCAAGCTACTTTTGATTCAGCATCGAAAGCTAAAAAATTATCTATTAATGCATCACTAATTTGATCTGCAACTTTGTCTGGATGTCCTTCACTTACTGACTCTGACGTAAATAAATATGCCATAATATAATTATTTAAAATTAATTTAGTGAAGAAAAAAATGGGATTGCAAGGGAATGATAAAGAAGAATTTCTGCTTTAGCATTTTTTTAACGAGGTTGCAATCAGTTCAAATTTTTCCTCTTGATTTTCGTTTGCAAATGTATGAAACGAAATTGAATTGCAAATTAATCTTAACTTTTTTTTGATTAAAATAATTTTATTTAAAAATAGAATACTAAAAATAATTTATTGTAAAACAGAAGTGTTTTTCGGTAAAATAATCTATAAAAATAATTTCAAAACACAAAATTCAGAAAAATACTCTAAAATATTTCTATAATTAGAAAATAAAACTATATTTGCAAAATAAAATTAGCAATAAAAATGAAATTTACTATGTGCAATATGTGTTGTATGATGTCGGAAAATTCCGCAGAGCACCGCATTGCATAATTTTAAATTTTTAAAATATACAATCAAACCTCTGCCAATCGCAGAGGTTTTTTTATTTAAATCAAAATCAATAATACAATGAAAAGTTTAACGTCAAATAAAATGATGCTGTGTTGTCTTACTATGTGCAAAGTACGATGAGGTATTTTTTGTTGTTTTATAATTTAATACAAACAAAAAACCTCTTTAACTAAGGAGGTTTTTTTTATAACCATAATCTAAATATAATGGATGATACTTTTTTAAAAAATATTGTAATCAGTAACAATCTTAAAGAAAATTTAATATCAATAGCCGAGACTATTGATGAAAAAATAGTTTTTTCGACGAGTTTTGGGATTGAAGATCAAGTGATATTACACGCGATTTTTAGTCAAAAAATAAAAAACATTGAAGTTTTTACTTTAGACACAGGTAGGCTTTTCCCAGAAACCTATCAATTGTGGGACAAGACATTATTACAATATAACGCGTCTATAAAAACGTATTATCCAAAGACAAATCAAATTGAAGAATATGTTCAAAACAACGGAATCAATCCGTTTTATGCATCAGTAAATCTTAGAAAAGAGTGTTGTAATATCAGGAAAGTCGAGCCACTTAAAAGAGCACTTTTGGGAGCAAAAATCTGGATAACAGGATTAAGAGCTGAACAGTCAGATAATAGAAATAGCCTTAATATTATAGAATGGGATGAACATTTTCAAGTTTATAAATACAATCCTTTATTGCATTGGACGACAAATGACGTAAAAAAATATATTAATAAAAATGGTATTCCATACAATACACTTCATGATAAAAACTTTGTAAGTATAGGTTGTGCACCTTGTACAAGAGCAATTAAGGAAGGCGAGAATTTTAGAGATGGTCGTTGGTGGTGGGAAGATCAATCTAAAAAAGAATGTGGATTACATAAATAAGAACAAACAACTATAATAAAATATATAATGACTAATACTAACAACTATTTAGAACAATTAGAAGATGAAGCAATTTATATACTTCGAGAAACAGCAGCGCAATTCGAAAAACCAGCTTTGTTGTTTTCTGGAGGAAAAGACTCTATTGTTTTAGTACACCTAGCTTTAAAAGCATTTCGTCCAGGTAAGTTTCCGTTTCCATTAGTGCACATAGATACAGGACATAATTTTCCTGAAGCTATTGCTTTTAGAGATTATTTAGCGAATCAAATAGACGAAAAACTAATTGTAGCTTCAGTTGAAGATAGTATCAAAAAGTATAATTTAAAAGAAACTGCTGGTCGTTTTCCATCACGAAATGCTTTACAAACGTATGCTTTGCTAGATGCAATTCAGGATAATGAATTTGATGCTTGTATAGGAGGGGCTAGACGTGATGAAGAAAAAGCTAGAGCAAAAGAACGAATTTTTTCTATTCGTGACGATTTTGGACAATGGGATCCAAAATTGCAACGTCCAGAATTGTGGGATATTTTAAATGGGAAAGTGCAAAAAGGACATAATGTTCGAGTGTTTCCTATTAGCAATTGGACCGAATTAGATGTGTGGAATTACATTCAAAAATATGACATAGAATTACCAAGTTTATATTTTGCTCACGAAAGAGAATGTATCGTACATTATGACAAATTAGTAGCAACTTCTCAGTTTATAAAACCTTTACAAGATGATATTGTTGTAAATGAAAGGGTTCGATATAGAACGGTTGGAGACATGACTTGTACAGCTGCTGTTTCTTCTAATGCTACTAGTGTTCAGGATATTATTGATGACATTATTAGTACCAGAATTAGTGAAAGAGGACAAACACGATTAGATGACCAACTCTCAGAAGCGGCTATGGAAGATAGAAAAAAACAAGGGTATTTTTAAAGACTTTCAAACTTTTGACTTTTTAACTTTTAGACTTAAAAAAAATGAACACACTAAGATTTATAACCGCAGGAAATGTAGATGATGGGAAAAGTACCTTAATTGGAAGATTGCTTTACGATTCAGATAGTATTCACACCGACCAATTAGGATTATTACAAAAACAAATTAAACAAGAAGGAGTAGACATCGATTTATCTTTAATTACCGATGGTTTGCGAGCAGAAAGAGAACAAGGAATTACAATTGATGTAGCATATAAATATTTTTCTACCAAAAAAAGAAAATTTATCATTGCAGATGCGCCAGGACATGAACAATATACCCGAAATATGATAACTGGAGCTTCAAATTCTGATTTGATTATACTTTTAGTCGATGCCAGAAAAGGAATTACAACACAAACCAAAAGACATGCCAGTTTGGGCTCGCTAATGGGAATCAAAAAAGCGATTGTGGCAATTAATAAAATTGATTTGCTTAATTATTCTGAAACTATTTTCAATGATATAAAAAATGATTTTGAAGCCATAAAAAGCGAGCTGCAATTCGACGAAATTATATTCATACCAGTTAGCGCTTTGGTTGGAGATAATATTGTTCAAAAATCAGAAAAAACACCATGGTATTCTGGTAAAGCTTTGTTAGAAACATTAGAAGAAATTGATGTTCCGACAGCCGAAAATTTGGCGTCACGTTTTCAAGTACAATGGGTTATTCGCCCAAAAGATGAAGAGAATCATGATTATAGAGGATATGCTGGTTTGGTTTTAAGCGGTGGTTATAAAGTAAATGATGTGGTGAAGATTCTTCCTTCCAATATTGAAACTAAAATCATAAAAATAGAGAAAAATCTAGAGTCAATTCAAGAAGCAAAAGCAGGTGATAATATTGTACTTCATTTTGAAGGAAATATAGATATTAGTCGTGGTGATTCGGTCGTAAAAATAGAAGATTTAATTACAGAAGGAACCGAAATAAAAACTTGGGTTTCTTGGTTAGATACTGCCGATTTACAAATTGGGAAAACTTATACTTTGCAACACCGATTTAGAAATGTTAGAGCAAAAGTATTAGAAATAAAACAAAAATGGAATGTTAATGATTGGGAATTTGTACAAACCAATGAAATTAAACTCAATGATATCGCTCAAATTTCAATTAAAACCAACCAGCCATTATTTTATGATTCGTTTTTAAATAACTCGAAATCAGGAAATGCTATTTTAATAGATGAAACAACTTGCTCAACCGTAGCTGCCTTAATGTTTCTTGAAAATGAATAAAAAAGAAACATAAATAGTAATAGTCGTTTTTAGAAAACGAAATCAATCATATTTTCAATAAGAAAAAACCTTGTTTTAGGACAGGGAAGGATTTTTATTGCTCATTTTAAAACAAAATTAAAAGATGAAAATAATAAATAAAGGAAAAGTAATCTTAGCAGGAGCAGGTCCTGGCGATCCAGATTTAATTAGCGTTAAAGCACTAAAATACCTGCAAATTGCCGATGTTGTTCTAATAGATAGATTGGTTTCTCCAGTATTAATAGAAGAAAATGTTCGTAAAGAGGCATTGGTTATTTATGTAGGAAAGCAATGTTCGAAAGGAATTCATACACCTCAAAAAGGCATTAACGAGCTGATAGTCGAATTTGCCTTACTTGGGAAGTTGGTATTGAGATTGAAAGGTGGTGATGCTTCTCTATTTTCTAATATTTTAGACGAACTAGAAATACTTCAGCAAAATAGTATAAGCTACGAAATTGTCCCTGGAATTTCAGCTGCTTTTGGAGCGGCAGCTTATACTGGGATTCCATTAACAGCCAGAGAATATTCACGAGGTGTGCGATTCCTAACACTTTATGATTTAAAAAAGGTAGCATCAAATTTATGGCAAGATTGGGCAACTACTAGTGATACTTTGGTATTCTATATGAGCGGACAAAGGCTTCAAACCTTAACTAATATACTCTCTGAAAAAGGAATTAATTCAAGTAAAGGTATTGCTGTTGTGCAACAAGCCACGACTCCTTTCCAGAAAACTATAGTATTTACTTTTGAAGAGTTAAAGGATAAAAAATTACCTGATTTCGAATTTGTTCCCACTATTATTATAGTAGGAAATGTTGTAAATCTTCACAAACAATTCAATTGGGTTCAAGAACTAAACATTACAGAATCTTATTTCGATAACCACAAAAACACCTATCAAAATGCTATCTGAAACTAAATTATCATTATTGCAACAATTAGTGCAAAGTGCAACAACAGAAGAAATTATCTGGACAAAAGGCTATTTGGCTGGTTATTTGGATAAGAATGGAGTTGATGTTCCTATTCCAAATATTTCGGAAACACCAACTATTGCTGTCAAACTACTTATTATTTACGGAACCGAAACTGGGAATTCTAAAAAAATAGCCTCGCAACTATTGGCAAGTTTCAAAAAGAATAAAATTCAAGCAAAAGCAGTTGATGTTTTTCAATATGATTTAGCAAAGCTAGAAAAAGAGAGTTTGGTTTTGTTTGTTATGAGTACACAAGGAGAAGGTGAATTTCCTCAAAATGCTGTCGCTTTTTATGAAAAATTAAAAGCTTCTGAAGTGGATTTAAGCAAAATTTCCTTTGCAGTATTCGGACTAGGAGATTCTTCTTATCCTTTGTTTTGTAATGCGGGAGTTTTATTAGATGAGGTTTTATTAGAAAAAGGAGCAAAACCATTGTTATCATTAGTAAAAGCCGATGTCGATTTTGCCAAAAATGTAATCGATTGGGAGAAAAATCTATTAAATATTTTTCATAACAATACATCGAATTATACAAATGTAAGTATAGAAAAAAAGATTGAAAAAGTTTTGAATAAAAGGAATTACATAGGAATTATTAGCCATAAAGTAATCCTAAACGATAGAGAATCTAACAAAGAAACCTATCATATAGAAATCACTTCAGATGATGCTGTTGCTTACGAACCAGGCGATGCTTTAGGTCTGATTCCAAAAAACACAAAAGAAGCCATCGATTTTATTTTAATCTATTTCAACGCAAATGCAAAGCAAGAAATAACTATAAAAGATAAAAAAAAGACAGCTGAAAAATGGTTAGAAGAAAGAAATATAAAAGGATTGAGTAAGCGTTCTTTAGATCAAATTGCAACCTTATTTGAAACTACAATTTATTTAGAAAAAGCTGATTTGATTGATGTTTTAAAGCACTTCCCGAAACCTAAATCAGTAAATATCGATGCTTTAATTGAGATTTTGTTGCCTATTGCGCCACGATTGTATTCTATTTCCTCTTCTGCGGAAGCTCACGACGGACAAGTGCATTTAACAGTCAATTTAAATAAATTTATTGTAGAAGATGAGGTTAAAACAGGATTGGCTTCACAATTTTTAGCCGATTATCCTATTGATACCGACTTGGAATTTTATATCCATAAAAATCAAAATTTCCGATTACCAACTGATGACACTGATGTGATTATGATTGGGCCAGGAACAGGAATTGCGCCTTTTAGAAGCTTTTTAGCACATAGAGATGCTACGGGTGCCGAAGGGAAAAATTGGCTATTCTTTGGCGAACAGCATTTTGTATTAGATTTTTATTATCAAACCGAAATTCAAGAATGGATTAGTACAAGCGTTTTATCAAAACTTTCTACCGCTTTTTCTCGTGACCAAGAACAAAAAATTTATGTGCAGGATCGTATTCGTGAAAACTCAAAAGATTTTAATCAATGGTTAGAAAGTGGTGCCAGTTTATATATCTGTGGACAAAAAAATCCGATGAGTCAAGATGTTGAGCAAGCTATTGTCGCTGTAATCGCACAAGAACGAAAAATATCATTAGAGGGAGCAAAACAAGTTTTAGAGGAATTAGAAAATCAAGGAAAATATCTAAAAGACGTGTATTAATAAAATACCTGTCGGGTGTAAAAAAAATAAAAAGATGAGTGAAAAATTATCACCAATAGAAGCCATAAAGACCCAAAGTGATGGTCTTAGGGGTACATTAAAAGATAGTATCGATTTAGATAATCATACAGGAAATGTTCGTCCAGACGATGAAACATTAGTCAAGTTTCATGGTATGTATGTACAGGATGATCGTGACAGAAGAGCAGAAAGAGCGGCTAAAAAATTAGACAAATTGTACTCATTTATGATTCGTTTGCGTATTCCAGGAGGTGTAATTACTGCTGATCAATGGATTGCAACACATGAAATATCTGAACAATACGGAACAGGAACTTTAAAAATAACCACTAGACAAACCGTCCAATTGCATGGTTTACTAAAACACCAATTGCGTCCCACGATTCAGTCTTTCAATACAGCAAAGCTAGATTCTATTGCGGCGTGTGGTGATGTAAACAGAAATGTAATTGTGAGTTCGCATCCCCAATTGTCTAGCTTACACAAAGAAATTTATGAATATGCAGATAAAGTATCGACCTTATTATTGCCGAAAACGCAATCCTATTACGATGTTTTTATCGATGGAGAAAAAATTTATGAGCGATCATCGGAAGCAGATCCGCTATATGAAGACAGGTATTTGCCAAGAAAATTTAAGATTGCTATTGCTATTCCGCCGTCTAACGATGTCGATGTGTTTACTAACGATATTGCACTGATTGCTATTGTCGAAAATGACAAACTAAAAGGTTTCAATATTGCTATTGGTGGTGGTTTAGCTACAACCCATGGGAATCCGAATACTTATTCCAGATTGGCTTCTGTAATTGGTTTTACTGATACTGAAGAAAAAACACTCAAAACAGTTTATGAGATTCTAACCATTCAAAGAGATTTCGGAAATAGAGTAGACAGAAAATTATCTAGAATGAAATACACAGTCGATAAGTTGACTGTTCCCGTATTTAAAAAAGAACTAGAAAATCGCATCGGATTTAATTTATTGCCAGAAAAACCATTCAAATTTACCGAAAGAAGCGATCGTTTTGGTTGGGAAAAAAGCGAACAAGGACAATGGTTTTATACTTTATTTATAGAACATGGTGTAGTCAAACCAGAACAAAAGCAATTTTTACTAGAAGTAGCACAATTGCAGGTTTCTAATTTTATTTTTTCAGGGAATCAGAATCTAATTTTAGGAGAAGTAAGCGAAGAAAATAAATCTAAAATCGAGGCATTAATTGCGCAGCATCAAATTAATAAAAACGACAGTGCCCTCCGAAAAAACTCGATGGCTTGTGTCGCTTTGCCTACTTGTCCTTTGGCTTTGGCCGAAGCGCAGCGTTATTTACCGGAATTAGTAACTAAAATCGAACCTATTTTAGAGAAATACAACTTAAAAGAGGAAGGAATTGTTATTAGAATGACAGGTTGTCCTAATGGCTGTGGTCGTCCTTATGTTGCCGAATTGGGTTTTGTAGGTACTGGTCCTGGACAATATAATTTTATGTTGGGTGGTGATCGATATGGTGAAAGACTAAATAAATTGTATAAAGAAAAACAAACAGAAGCTCAAATTTTAGAAGAAGTAGATAGTTTGTTGGGCTTATATATAAAAGAAAAAAAGGAGGAAGAAACTTTTGGAGATTTTAGTTTTAGAATTTTTTTTAGCCAAAATTAATGCCGTATACAATAAAAATAAAAAATCTGTTATTATAAAATAAAAATGAAAAATAAAAATGAAAAATGAAAAATATAAATGAAAAATATAAATTTTAAAATCAAAATAACCACCATATTGTTTGTTCTCTTGTTTACTCAGCAAAGTGCTATTGCACAAGAACAAATTGTTGAGATATACGGAACGGTAAAAGATATAAATTCACACGAACCATTATCAAGAGTTATTACAAAAATTAAAGATACTAAGATTTCAGAACCTACAAATCAAGAAGGCAAGTTTAGTATTAGTGGCAAACTTACATTTCCTTTGACTTTAGTTTTTTCAAATATTGGTTACACAAATAAAGAAGTCGAAGTTTTATCAGCTGAAAACGAAATAATAGTAGAATTAAATTCAGAACAAACAAAATTATCTGAAGTAGTGGTTACTTCAAGACGCCGGCAGGAAGTACTTCAAAATGTGCCTATTCCTATTGCGGTATTGAGTGCAACTCAAGTATCAGAATCAGGGTCGTGTAACGTTAATAGAGTAAAAGAACTAATACCGTCAGTTCAGTTATATTCATCAAATCCAAGAAATACAACTTTGAATATACGTGGGCTTGGTTCAACTTTCGGACTAACAAATGATGGTATAGATCCGGGTGTTGGTTTTTATGTGGATGGTGTTTATTATGCCCGTCCAGCAGCTACAACACTTGATTTTATTGATATTGAAAGAATTGAGGTTTTAAGAGGACCACAAGGAACTCTTTTTGGTAAAAATACAACAGCAGGAGCTTTTAATATTACCACAAAAAAACCAACTTTCAACACTTCTTTTGTGTCTGAAATTAGTTATGGCAACTATGGTTTTTTACAGGCTAAAAGTTCTATAAATGGTAAATTATTCAATAATGTTGCTGGTAGATTATCATTCTCTGGGACACAGCGTGATGGATTAATTGAAAATATTAGAACAGGAAAATATATCAATGATTTAAATAATTTAGGATTTAGAGGACAAATTTTATTTAAGTTGGGAGATAGAACGGAATTTTTACTGGCAGCAGATTATTCAAGACAACGCCCCGATGGTTATGCTCAAGTAATTGCTGGAGTAGTAAAAACACAACGTCCAGCTTACAGGCAATTTGATCAAATAATTTCAGATTTAGGTTACCAATTACCATCTCAAAACGCTTTTGATAGAAAGGTAGATCATGATACACCTTGGAAATCGGGAAATGATTTAGGTGGTATTTCATTAAATATTGAACACCAATTAGGAACTGGAAAATTAACATCTACAACTGCATTGCGTTATTGGGATTGGGATCCTTCAAATGACCGAGATTTTACAGGATTAGCAGTATTGACTAAATCTCAGGCCACTTCAAAACATCGGCAGTTATCTCAGGAAATAAGATATGCAGGAGACCTATCAGAAAAATTATCAGGAGTTTTTGGGATATATGTAATTGATCAGGATTTAAAATCAAACCCATACCATATTGAAGAATCGGGTGTGGCTCAATGGAGATTTTCACAAAGCACGACAAGTTCGGCTTGGGCAACACCAGGCTTATTTGAAGGATATGGTATTAGGACTCGTTCACAATTAAAAACTTTTAGTGGAGCAGCTTTTGGACAATTAGATTGGAAAATTTCCTCTTGTCTACATCTTTTACCTGGAATACGATTTAATTATGATGAAAAAGAAGTAGATTTTGAAAGAAAACCTTATGGAGGTCTAGAAACAACAGATCCACAATTATTAGCTTTGAAGAAACTAGTTTATTCTGATCAAGCATTTAAAGCCAATGTTTCTGACAGAAATTATTCTGGTCAATTAACCCTAAGTTATAAATTTTCTGATAAAATAAACTCATTTGCAACGTTTGCAAAAAGCTTTAAGCCTGTAGGAATAAATTTAGGAGGTTTACCTACTGCAAACGGAATAATTTTAACAGACTTAGCTGTTATCAGACCAGAAAAAGTGAAACATTACGAGATTGGAATTAAAACGAATCCAACAAATAAATCAAAATTAAACATAACTCTTTTTAATACAGAAATTAAAGACTTTCAAACCCAAGTTCAAACTGCCGAGTTAGGAGTAAATAGAGGTTATCTTGCCAATGCTGAAAAAGTAAGGGTTCGAGGTGTTGAGGTAGAAGGGAACCTAAAAGTTATTGCTAATTTTAATGTATTGGGAAGTGTGGCTTATACAGATGGTAAGTATATTTTATTCAAAAATGCTCCTGTGCCACTTGAAGAAACTGGAGTAACAAGTGCTTTTAAAGATGTTTCAGGCGAAATTTTACCAGGTATTTCTAAATGGACCGGTTCCCTTGGAGGTGAATATACAACTGCAACAAGATTTGTAAACTCAAAAGGAGATTTTTTTGTAGCACTAGATAATTATTTTAGATCAGAGTTTTCTTCAAGTCCTTCTCTTTCCAAATATTTGAATGTTGAGGGTTACGCTTTATTAAATACTCGATTTGGGTTTAGAACTCAAAACGGACTGTCATTTTCAATCTGGGGACGCAATATTTTGAATAAAGATTATTACGAACAACTATTACCTGCCGCAGGAAATGCTGGTCAATATGCAGCTGTGCTTGGTGAACCAACAACTTACGGAATTACTTTTAAATATGCTTTAAACTAGAAAACTTAAAGATAATAACCTAAAAACAAATAAATGCAAAACACTTTATTTCCAGTTTTTCTAAAAACAGAGACAGCTCATTTTTTAATCGTGGGAGGTGGTAATGTTGGTTTAGAAAAAGCAGAAACCTTATTAAAACAAAACTCTAGTATTAGATTGACAATAGTGGCGACTTATTTTCATCCAAAATTGACTAAAATAATAAGTCAGCATGAAAACATTTCTTTTTTTGAGCGTCCTTTTGAAGAAAAAGATATAGAAAATAAAGATTTTGTGATTATCACAACTGACAAGTCTGAAATTAATTTGGAAGTTAGAGAATTGGCAAAATCTAAAGGGATTAAAGTAAATGCTGCCGATCAACCAGATTTGTGTGACTTTTATTTAGGATCTATTGTTACTAAAGGAAATCTGAAAATCGCTATTTCTACCAATGGTAAATCGCCAGTTTTAGCAAGAAGAATGCGAGAATATTTCACCGAAGTTATTCCAGATAATATAGAAGATAATATTAATGATTTAAACAAGTTTAGAAGCAATCACAAAGGTAGTTTTCAAGAAAAATTGGCCGATTTAAATGAGATTACTTCGGGTTTTCAAAAAATTAAAAAACAGAAAAATTCAAAAAAATACAAACAATTGGCATTCACTTTGGCTGTTTCCTTCTCAATGTTATTTATTGGGTATGGTTTGTCGACAATTGTTTCTATTTCGGATGTAAAATATGGATTGAGCCACGTTCCAAATGAGTTTTACGGAATGTTATTGATTGGCTTTTTAGCGCAATTAGTAGATGGAGCAGTAGGATTAGGTTATGGTGTAACCTGTGCTACGAGTATGATGTTGTTAGGTATAAATTTGCCAGCCATTAGTGGAAGTATTCATACTGCCGAAATGTTTTCTAGTGGTGTTAGTGGTTATTCACATTATAAATTTGGTAATGTAAATAAAAAATTATTGCTATGGCTTGCAATTCCAGGAGTTTTTGGAGCCATAAGTGGTGCAATGTTGCTTATTTATTTAGGTAATAAATATGTCAAAATCGCTTATATTGTTTTGTCTATTTATACAATGATAATAGGTATAAGATTAATTATTCTTGCTTATAGAAAGGTTAAAGAAAAAAAGAAAATTGGCAATACTGGCTTTCTTGGTTTTTCTGGAGGTTTTTTAGATGCTTTTGGTGGTGGTGGTTGGGGTCCAATTGTAACTTCAACGTTATTGTCTAAAGGAAGAAAGTCAAATTATGTTGTAGGAACAGTGAGTTTGGCAGAATTTTTTGTTACTCTAGCTGCTGCGGTTACATTTTTTGCTTCATTAGGAGTAAGTCATTGGTATATTATTACGGGTCTTATTCTTGGAGGGATTACAGCGGCACCATTAGCAGCAAAATTAGCAGGAAAATTACCTCAGAAAACTGCTTTATTACTTGTTGCTACGCTGGTAATTGTTTTTAGTGTAAGAATTTTATTAAAAGTTTTTTAATTTTTTTAAACAAAGATAAAACGTCTTTTTAAAAGGCTTTATTTAGATTTATTTTCTATAAATCATAAATAAATTAAAATAAATTAGAAAATTTATCTAAAATATTTTTTCATTTAGAAAATAAATCTACATTTGCAAAATAAAATTATAAACGAAATGAAAATTACAATGTGCAATATGTGTCGTATGATGTCGGAAGATTCCGCAGAGCAACGCATTGCATCATTTTAATTTTTTAAAATATACAATCAAACCTCTGCTAATCGTAGAGGTTTTTTTATTTAAATCAAGTAATAGATTAAATTAAGTCTAAAAAAATAATTTTCAAAATGAATCTAATAGCAAATAAAATGATGATATGTTGTATGATGCGCATGTGCGCAATTCCCTGCTATTCCATAAAGCGAAAGAGATAATCTTTATTATAGTTCAAACTATAAGCCCTTTTGGAAAGCCATCCAAAAGGGCTTTTTTATTGCCTTAAAAATTCAAATAATATAAATAAATATCAAATTAATCTTTAAATCTAAACAAAATGAGCACACAAAAATTCGCAACAAACGCATTACACGCAGGACATGATGTTACTAAAAATGGAGGAACAAGAGCTGTTCCTATTTACCAAACATCATCTTATGTTTTTAATAATTCAGATCACGCAGCCAATTTATTTGGACTTGCCGAAGCGGGATTTATTTACACTCGATTAAACAATCCAACAAATGATGTTCTAGAACAACGGTTAGCTGCATTAGAAGGAGGAATAGGAGCAGTAGTAACAGCATCAGGAACCGCAGCACTTTCTACAGCTTTACTAGTGTTATTAAAATCAGGAGATCATATCGTCGCATCTAATAGTTTGTATGGTGGGACTTATAATTTACTTAAGGTTACTTTACCAAGATTAGGTATTACAACAACATTTGTAGATCCATCAAATCCTGAAAATTTTACTAAAGCGGCACAAGAAAATACAAGGGTGTTTTTTGCAGAAAGCTTAGGAAATCCAAAATTAGATGTATTGGATTTAAAAGCGATTTCAAAAGAAGCTAAAACATTTAAAGTTCCTTTTATTGTCGATAATACTGTTCCTTCACCGTATTTACTAAATCCAATTCAGCACGGAGCAGATATCGTAATTCATTCCTTGACTAAATATATTTCTGGAAACGGAACGTCTCTTGGTGGTGTCATTATCGATGCTGGAAATTTTGATTGGAGCAACGGAAAATTTCCTGAATTTACAGAACCATCAGCAGGTTATCACGGATTAGTATATCATGAAGCTTTAGGAAATGCTGCTTTTATTGCCAAAGTAAGGATTGAAGGATTACGTGATTTTGGTGCAGCTTTAAGCCCTTTCAATGCTTTTCAAATTATTCAAGGTTTGGAAACATTGCCTATTCGTGTTCAAAAACACAGCGAAAACGCTTTGGCATTAGCGCAATGGTTAGAAAGTCAAGAGGACATAGCTTGGGTAAATTATCCAGGGCTAAAATCTAGTAAATACTATGATTTAGCACAAGAATATTTACCAAAAGGACAAAATGGAGTCGTAACTTTTGGTTTAAAAGGAGGATTTGAGGCTGCCAAAAAAGTAGCGGATCAAACTAAATTATTCTCCCTTTTGGCAAATATTGGAGATACAAAATCGCTAATTATTCACCCAACAAGCACAACACACCAGCAACTTACAGACGAAGAGCAAGTTGCGACTGGGGTTACTAAAGATTTAATTCGTCTTTCGGTTGGTTTAGAAGATATCGAAGATTTAAAAGCTGATTTAAAAGCAGTTTTTGAAAACATTAAAAGTCCTCAGTTAGTATAAAATATTCGTTTGTTTTTTGTTTGTAAAACTGTCTTTGATAATCTGAATTTGTCAGAGGCAGTTTTCTATTAAGTTGTTTAAAATGGAAAAATTAAAAAAAATAATTATATCAGATTTTGTTACTGAAAGTGGAAAAATTCAAAAGAATTTACCTCTTTTTTATCAAATATTTGGTAAACCTATCGGAAAAGCACCTATAGTTTTGGTTAATCATGCACTTACTGGAAACTCTCAAGTGACCGATGAGAATGGTTGGTGGAAAGATTTAATTGGTAAAAATAAAACGATAGATACAAACTATTTTACCGTTTTAGCTTTTAATATTCCTGGAAACGGATATGACGGATTAAAAGAAAATCTAATTCATAATTATACCCATTTTACAGCTAGAGATATTGCTAAAATATTTTGGAAAGGATTAGTACAACTTCAAGTAGAAAACATTTTTTCGGTTATTGGTGGAAGTTTAGGTGGTGGAATTGCTTGGGAAATGGCAGTTATCAATCCCATTGCAATCGAAAATTTAATTCCCATTGCTTCAGATTGGAAAGCTTCGGATTGGGTTATTGCTAATACATTAATACAAGATGAAATTCTGAACAATTCTAATTATCCAATTCCTGATGCGAGATCACACGCCATGCTTTTGTATAGAACGCCACAATCATTAAAGCAAAAATTTAACAGGGAGAAAAACGATTTAAAAAATATATTTCAAATAGAAAGTTGGCTAATTCATCACGGAGAAAAATTACAAAAACGATTTCAATTGGCTTCATACAAAATGATGAACCATTTGATAAAAACAATCGATATTACCAGAAATAGAAAAGATTTTGTGACGGTTGCCAAAGTCATTCAATCTAATATTCACATTATAGCGGTCGATACCGATTATTTTTTTACCGCCGATGAAAACCGAGAAACCTATGAAGATTTGAAAAAAGTAAAGCAAAATGTGTTTTACAACGAAATTAAATCCATACACGGACACGACGCATTTCTGATAGAATACGAACAATTAAACGTCATTTTAAACAAGATTTTTATAACAAATAAACAAACAGCATAATGAAATGAGCATTACGAAATCGTGAATTAACTGCAAACGACACTATGCGAATTACATATGACCATTAAAAAACAATAAAAATATACATATGAAAATATTAAAATTTGGAGGAAAATCATTGACTCACGGAAACGGATTTGAGAAAACAATTGAAATTATTTTAGACAAAGTAAATAATAACAAAAAAATTGCCGTTGTAGTTTCGGCAATTGCAAATGCTACTGATGTATTAGAAGAAATTTTAGAAAAAGCAGTAAAAAAGGAAGCTTATTTAGAGCAGTTTTCAGCTTTTAAAAAATACCAACAAGCTAATTTTAAAGTAGACTTAACAGAAGAATTTCAGCTTTTAGAAAAAACTTTTGAAGGAGTTACTTTGTTGGGAGATTATAGCAAGAAAATAAAAGACAATGTTTTGGCTCAAGGCGAAGTTATTTCTGCCAAAGTTGTTACACAAGCATTGAAAGCAAAAGGAGTAAATGCCCACTTTTCAGATGCTCGTTTGCTCATAAAAACCGATGAAAATTTCGGAAATGCACAACCTTTAGATAGTTTGTCTAAAAAAAACGTCATTAATCATTTCAAACAAAATAACGGAACAACAGTAAATGTTATTACAGGATTTATAGGCTCAAACAATAATAATGACACAACGACTTTAGGTAGAAATGGTAGTAATTACACCGCTTCATTAATTGCAAATTATCTCGATGCTGAAGAATTACAAAATTATACACATGTTGACGGAATTTATACTGCTAATCCAGATTTGGTTTCCGATGCCAAAAAAATTGATTTTCTTTCTTTTAATGAAGCCAATGAGTTAGCAAATTTTGGAGCTACGATTCTTCATGCTAAAACGATTGTTCCTTTGTTAGAAAAAAATATTCCGCTTCGGGTTTTAAATACTTTCAATCACGAAAATAAAGGAACATTAATCACTTCTACTGCCGATAAAGAAGGAATAAAATCACTTTCGGTTTTAGAAAATGTAGCTTTAGTAAATCTTGAAGGAAGAGGACTTCTTGGGAAAACGGGCGTCGATGCACGTATTTTTAAAGTAATGGGTGACCATAACATTAGTGTGAGTATCATTTCTCAAGGTTCCTCTGAACGAGGAATTGGGATTGTTGTTGCTGCCGATAAAGCTTCGAAAGCGATTATCGAATTAGAAAAAGAATTTGAAAACGATTTTTATTCTAAAGATGTTAATAAAATTTCTGCAATAGATGATGTTTCGGTAATTTCTATTATTGGACAAGATTTAAGTACTTTCCACAAACCGTATTCGGCACTTATAAAAAATAAAATTGTACCGATTCTTTTTAATAATACGGTTACGGGAAAAAATGTGAGTTTAGTGGTTAATAAATCACAATTAAACAAAGCATTAAATGTGATTCATGGTGAGATTTTTGGAGTTTCAAAGAAAATAAATATTGCTGTTTTTGGTCATGGTTTGGTTGGAGGAACATTAATCAATCAAATTTTAAATTCGGCTTCAACCATAGAAAAACGGAAAGATATTAAACTTAATATTTTTGCTATTGCCAATTCTAAAAAGATAATACTAAACAAAAACGGAATCACTCAGGATTGGAAAAATGAAATCGAAAACAACGGGATTCCTTATACTATTCAGGGTGTTATTGCTTATGCTAATGAACATCATCTCGAGAATTTGATTGCCATAGACAATACGGCAAGTAGTAAATTTGTCGAAAATTATATCTCACTAGCAGAGCATAGTTTCGATTTAGTATCTTCAAATAAAGTGGCAAATACGTTGAGTTATGATTTCTATAAGAAAATAAGAAAAGCATTGGCAGATAATCAAAAGAATTATTTGTACGAAACTAACGTTGGTGCGGGTTTACCTCTTATCGATACCATTAAATTGCTACACCATTCAGGGGAAAATATCACTAAAATAAAAGGTGTTTTTTCAGGTTCATTGAGTTTTCTTTTCAATACTTTTTCGGCGAGTGATATCTCTTTCAGTGAAGCTTTAAAACAAGCTATTGCAAATGGTTATACTGAGCCAGATCCTAGAGAAGATTTATGTGGAAACGATGTAGCGAGAAAAGTTTTAATTTTAGCTAGAGAACTAGATTTGCAAAATGAATTTGAAGAAATTAATATTCAAAACTTAATTCCAGAGAATTTAAGACAAGGAGATAAAAACGATTTTTTAAGTAGATTATCCGAGCTCGATGTTATTTTTGCCAAAATAAAAACAGATCAAAAACCAAATCACGTTTTGCGATATGTGGGAGAACTGTCGGGTGATTTGCAAAAAGAAAAAGGAAATCTAGAAGTAAAATTAATTTCTGTTCCACTCGATACAGCTTTGGGACAACTAAAAGGTTCTGATTCTTTCTTTGAAATTTATACAGAATCTTATGGCGACAGACCTATTGTGATTCAGGGTGCAGGAGCAGGATCGGCAGTAACAGCAAGAGGTGTTTTTGGAGATATTTTGAGATTGTCAGAAAAAGGATAAAAATATGAAAATTACACTAAACAGAATAAATGACAATTATCATTTTCAACTAAAAAATGAAAGAGGTCACATCGTAGAATTAGACAATAAAACCGAATTTGGCGGTAACGATTTGGCACCAAGTCCAATGGAACTTTTATTGATGGGAGTTGCAGGTTGTAGCGCAATTGATATCATATCAATACTCAAAAAACAACGTCAGGAAATTACGTCTTATAAAACAGAAGTAGAAGGTATTCGAGAACAAATTGAAGAAGCAAAGCCTTTTAAAGAGATTACAGTAACTATTTTTTTAGAAGGAAATATTAATGAAGAGAAAGCGCTAAAAGCAGTTCAACTTTCTTTCGAAAAATATTGTTCTGTTTCTAAAACATTAGAACCAACAGCAAAAATCAACTATAAATTAAATTTAAATACACAAGAATTAAAATAACTACAAACAAAAAATAATCATGAAACGACTAAAACTATACATTTTTATTACTCTCTTAACAATACAAAGTATATGCTGTCAAACACATCAATTTAATAGCCCAATTGTATTAGCTTATTTTCCATCTTATTCTGAAACATGGACTTCAAGTAACCAAAATTCAAAACTAAGAGAAATTCCTTCTTATGTAAATTATGTGTTCTTGGCTTTTGCGAAACCAGATTTAACCTATGTTAGAAATTCATTTGATATAACTGGAACAGGAATAGAAGTTCCTTATAATGGATGTACTTTAAAAGAGAGTGTTTCGGCACTAAAAGCAAAAGGGATAAATGTCATTTTATCTATTGGTGGTGAAACTTATTGGAATACTAATGTGTATTCAAATATCAATTATCAACAAATTAAAGATTTGGTTGACGATATTGGTTTCATAGGAATCGATTGGGATTTTGAACCAGACGGCTCATTTCAACAGATAGGGAATACTACAAATGTCCAGCATTTTATAGATTTTTTTACAAATTCAAGAGCTGTTATGCCAAGAAATGCGGGTTATGTTTTAGCATGTGCTCCTGCAGGAGTAGGAGCGCTAGGCGGAGTTATTAATAATGATGTAATATCTCCATTTAGTTTTCAAAACAGAGGTGTTTTAACTGGCGAAACAGATGCGAATTTATACAATGGAGCAGTTATAACCAACGGGATTAATTTGTATGGATTTGGATCTACAGGTCATATGATACCCGTGTTGCAAGCAGTAGGAGATAAAATAGACATTATTGCTTATCAGGGATATAATACGGGAGCAAGTACAAATAGAAGTATAATGTACGATTCATATGCTTATTATGCAGAAATATATGGTTTTAAAGTTGCAGCAGGAGTGCATTATCCGAACGAGCCATGGGGACCATATTATACTTATACGCATCAAAATATAGCTGAATTATCTAGTCACATAAAAAACTATTCACAAAGAGTAAATGATAATGATGGTATAATGTTATGGCAATTACTAATGACAGGAACAGGTAGCTCAGGTTATTCTTATATGAATGTAGCTAGTAAAGTATTAAATGGAATTAGTACTTCTACCGCTGTTACAGAAGCCAATATTTATAGCTTATCTCCATATACAGGTGGTGCTATTGGTTGTTCTTCAATAACAAATCCAACAACTTATTGTGGTTATTCGCTTTATAATCCAGTTCAGTCATACGCTACTGCAAACACAAATGTTTTTTATAATTGTAAAATTTGGAAAAACCAATGGTGGGCAAATGCGAATGAAATTCCTGGAGAAAATTCTGTTTGGACACTTGTAAGTAATTGTAATGAAGGCATTGGTTGTACTTTAAATAATTCAGAATTTACTTTTAAAAATAAATTATACGTTTACATAGAACCAAATGATTTAGTAATTAAATTGGATGATAATTCAATAAAAATAGATGGAATTGAAATATATAACATACAAGGACAAAAAGTTTTACAAAGACAAGAATCAAATAAAATATACAGATTAGATAAAAATAGTCTACCAAAAGGAATCTATATTATTAAAGGCAATATTGAAGGAGAAACATATTTACTAAAATCAATTTTATATTAAAAAAAATGAATCAAGAAAATTTTGGTTTCGAAACTCAAGCCATACGAACACAATTAGAACGAACACAATATTTAGAGCATTCAGTTCCTTTATACCTTTCTTCCAGTTTCGTTTTTGAAGACACCGAAGATATGCGGACTTCCTTTGCTGAGGAGAAAGACAGGAATATTTATAGCCGTTTTAGCAATCCTAACACCACAGAGTTTGTCGAGAAAATATGCAAAATGGAAGGGGCGGAATCGGGCTATGCTTTTGCAACTGGAATGGCGGCTGTTTATGCTACTTTTGCAGCTTTGCTAAATACAGGGGATCATATTGTTTCGGCAAGTAGTGTTTTTGGTTCAACTCATACCTTATTTACTAAGTATTTTCCAAAATGGAATATCGAAACTTCCTATTTTGATATCAATAATCCTGAAACAATCGAAAGTTTTATCAAACCAAATACTAAAATCCTTTTCGCCGAATCGCCAACCAATCCTGCCGTAGATATTATCGATTTAGAATTATTAGGAAAAATTGCTAAAAAGTACAACTTGATTTTAATTATCGACAACTGTTTTGCAACACCATATATTCAAAATCCGGTGCAATTTGGAGCACATTTAGTAGTGCATTCTGCTACAAAACTAATTGATGGTCAAGGACGTGTGCTTGGCGGTATAACTGTAGGACGTGAAGATTTAATCAGAGAAATTTATTTATTTTCTAGAAATACAGGGCCGTCATTATCACCGTTCAACGCTTGGATTTTATCTAAAAGCTTAGAAACATTAGCTGTAAGAGTAGAAAAGCATTGTGAAAATGCCTTAAAAGTTGCTCAGTTTTTAGAAAACCATCCCAAGGTAAAAAAAGTAAAATATCCGTTTCTTAAATCACATCCGCAATACGAAATCGCAAAAAAACAAATGCGATTGGGTGGCAATATTGTGGCTTTCGAAATTGAAGGTGGAATAGAAGCAGGGCGACAATTTTTAGACAAAATTCAATTGTGTTCTCTTTCTGCAAATCTGGGAGACACACGAACAATCGTCACACATCCCGCTTCTACAACGCATAGTAAATTGACTGCCGACGAACGATTGGCCGTAAGTATCACCAACGGTTTAGTTCGAGTTTCTGTAGGATTAGAAACAGTAACCGATGTAATAAATGATTTAAATCAAGCACTAAGCTAGTGTAGAAAATAAATCTAGCTTAAAGGAATAAAATAGATTTATTTTCTATTTTATAAATAAATAAAATCATTTTACGGAAAATCTTTCAAAATAAAATATTATTACTACATTTGCACTGTTCATGTATTTATTGATTTGTTATCACGAAAGCTGGAGGGATTAGACCCAACGAAAGCTTAGCAACCCTTTACCATAAAGAAGGTGCTACATTCTATTCCGATTTATCGGAAACAGATAACCACGAGAATTCTCTCTCACTTTCCCATAACATTTTGTATTTCTAAGAACTAATTTCTGTCATACTGAGCTTGTCGAAGTATCAGAAGCTATTCCTGCTATCCGTTACAATCTTTTTTTCGGCGAAAAGCCTCAAAAAAGGATTTCCACTGCTATCAGGGCTAGGGCATTCGTGTCTAAATTAGCATTATATTAAAAATTAAACTTTGCGAACCTTGCGAAAACCTTTGCGAACTTTGCGGTTAAGAAATAAATTATGTTAACAATACAACAAGCCATACAAGAAAGAATCCTTGTTCTCGACGGAGCTATGGGAACGATGCTGCAACGCAATAACTTCTCCGAAGAAGATTTTCGCGGCGAACGATTTAAAGATTTTCCACATCCATTAAAAGGAAACAACGATTTATTATCCATTACACAACCCGAAGCGGTCAAAGAAGTTCATAGACAATATTTCCAAGCAGGAGCAGATATTGTCGAAACCAATACATTTTCAGGAACCACTATCGGAATGGCCGACTACCATCTCGAAGATTTAGTTTACGAGCTAAATTTTCAATCCGCAAAAATAGCTCGTGAAGTGGCAAATGAGTTTACCGACAAACCAAGATTTGTTGCGGGTTCCATTGGGCCAACAAATAGAACCGCTTCCATGTCTCCAGACGTAAACGATCCGGGCTTTCGTGCCGTCACTTTCGACGATTTACGAATAGCATACAAACAACAAGTAGAAGCCTTAATCGACGGTGGTTGCGATGTACTTATGGTGGAAACTATTTTTGATACACTAAATGCAAAAGCAGCACTTTTTGCCATCGAAGAAGTAAAAGAAGAACGAAATATCGATATTCCAGTCATGGTTTCAGGAACAATAACAGATGCTTCAGGAAGAACACTTTCGGGGCAAACCGTAGAAGCTTTTTTAATTTCTATAGCACATATTCCATTATTGAGTATTGGTTTCAACTGTGCTTTAGGTGCTGATCAGTTAAAACCATATCTAAAAAGGCTGTCCAGAAATACGGCATTGAATATATCTGCACACCCCAATGCTGGTTTACCCAATGCCTTTGGACAATATGATCAAACTCCACAAGAAATGCAACAATTGATTCGAGAATATTTGCAAGAAAATCTAATCAATATTATTGGAGGTTGCTGCGGCACAACACCAGAACATATCAAATTAATCGCAGAAGTAGCAGCGCAATTCAAACCGAGAAAATAATCCAATCTTACCCTTGCAGGGTTCAAAACCTTGCAAGGGTTAATTAGAAAAAAATGTCAAGAACTAATAAAATAAATTTACAGCTTTCAGGTTTAGAACCGCTTTTCGTTACCGAAGAATCTATTTTCGTAAACGTCGGAGAACGCACTAATGTTACTGGGTCACGTAAATTCCTTCGGTTAATAAAAGAGGAGAAATACGAAGAAGCTCTTTCAGTAGCCAGAGAACAAGTAGAAGGTGGTGCGCAAATTATCGATGTCAATATGGATGAAGGAATGCTTGACGGGGTTTATGCCATGACAAAATTCTTAAACCTTATTGCTGCAGAACCTGATATTGCTCGAGTTCCTGTTATGATTGATAGTTCTAAATGGGAAATTATCGAAGCAGGATTGAAAGTAATTCAAGGGAAAGGAGTTGTCAATTCTATTTCCTTAAAAGAAGGCGAAGCGACTTTCATTCACCACGCTAAATTAGTAAAACGTTACGGAGCAGCTGTTATTGTGATGGCTTTCGACGAAAATGGTCAAGCCGATACTTACAAAAGACGTATCGAAATTTGTAAACGATCGTATGATATTTTAGTCGATACTGTTGGTTTTCCTGCTCAAGATATTATTTTCGATCCCAACATATTTCCTGTCGCTACAGGCATGGACGAACACAAGCTAAATGCACTTGATTTTTTCAGAGCCACAAAATGGATTCGTGAAAATCTGCCGTATGCCAATATTTCTGGTGGTGTAAGCAATGTTTCTTTTTCGTTTAGAGGGAATGACAAAGTGCGTGAAGCGATGCATTCCGCATTTTTATATCATGCCATTCAAAACGGGATGACTATGGGAATTGTGAATCCTGAAATGTTGGAAATTTATGATGAAATAGACAAAGTTTTATTAGAACACGTTGAAGACGTTTTGTTAAATAGAAGAGAAGACGCTACCGAACGATTGTTAGATTTAGCCGAAACTTTCAAAGGTGATTTCAAAATCAATGAAAAAGCGATTCAAGAATGGAGAAATGGTTCAATTCAAGAGCGATTAACGCATTCACTTGTAAAAGGAATCGACGAATTTATAGAAATAGATGTAGAAGAAGCCAGAGCCACTTCTGAAAAAGCCATTGATGTCATCGAAATTAATTTGATGGCTGGGATGAATGTGGTGGGAGATTTATTTGGAAGCGGAAAAATGTTTTTGCCACAAGTTGTAAAATCGGCACGAGTAATGAAAAAAGCAGTTGCTTATTTATTGCCCTTTATCGAAGCTCAAAAAGATGGAAAATCGTCGTCGGCAGGTAAAGTTTTGATGGCAACGGTAAAAGGCGATGTACATGATATTGGAAAAAATATTGTTGCTGTAGTTTTAGGATGTAATAACTTTGAAATTATCGATTTAGGGGTAATGGTTTCTCCGGAAAAAATAATCGAAACGGCTATCAAAGAAAATGTAGATATTATTGGTTTGAGTGGACTAATCACTCCTTCACTAGATGAGATGGTTTATTTAGCCAAAGAAATGGAAAAATTGAACATCAAAATTCCAATAATGATAGGTGGTGCAACCACTTCACGTGCCCATACTGCCGTAAAAATTGCTCCAGAATATTCAGAAACAGTAGTACATGTTAACGATGCGTCTAGAGCGGTTACTGTGGCTAGTCATTTATTGCAGTCAGAAACAAAGATAGCATACTCTAAAACCGTTCGAGAAGAATACGATAAACTCCGTGATGGTTATTTGAACAGAAGTCGAGACAAAAATTTCTTATCAATTGCCGAAGCACGTAAAAATAAATTACAATTGGATTGGGGTAATTTCACCCCAGTGAAACCTAATTTTATTGGTACAAAAATAATCGAAGTTGCCTTGCAAGAATTGGTAGATTACATCGATTGGACACCGTTTTTTAGCTCATGGGAATTGTACGGAAAATATCCCGCGATTCTTACCGATGAGGTAGTGGGAGAACAAGCAACGGCTTTATTTATAGATGCTCAAAAAATGCTTAACGACTTAATTTCCGAAAATTGGCTAACGGCCAAAGGGATTTTAGGAATTTATCCCGCAAACCAAGTAAATGACGATGATATTCAAGTTTTTGATGAAAACGGAAAAGAATTAGTCAAATTTTTAACGTTACGTCAGCAATCTCAAAAAACGGTGGGCGCTCCAAATATAGCGTTGTCCGATTTTATAGCGCCAAAAGAATTGAAACAGGATTATTTCGGATGCTTTTGTGTCACTACTGGTTTTGGTGTCGATGAAAAAGCGGCAGAATTCGAAAAACAATTAGACGATTATAATTCGATTTTGATTAAAGCCTTAGGTGATAGATTAGCGGAAGCATTTGCCGAATACTTACACTTAAAAGTTCGTAAAGAAATTTGGGGTTATGCTTCCGATGAAAATTTATCCAACCAAGATTTAATTTCAGAAGAATACAAAGGAATCAGACCAGCTCCAGGTTATCCAGCCTGTCCAGATCATTTAGAAAAACCAACGATTTGGAAATTGTTAAATGTAGAAGAAAACATTGGTGTCAAACTGACCGAAAGTATGGCGATGTGGCCAGCATCATCCGTCTCAGGATATTATTTTGCCAATCCAGAAAGTAAATATTTTGGTCTGGGGAAAATAAAAGAAGATCAAGTAATTGATTATGCCAAACGAAGAGGAATTTCTACCGAAATGGCAACAAAATGGCTTTCGCCGAATATAGCAGATTAATGATTTTAGCAATTTCAATTCTAAAATCATAATTCTAAAATCTAAAATTTAAAAATGAAAGTAACACAACATATAGAAAACGCCCAAGGAAAACCACTTTTTTCTTTCGAAATATTACCACCGCTAAAAGGACAAAACATACAATCTATTTTTGATAGTATTGACCCATTAATGGAATTTAATCCACCATTTATAGATGTAACTTATCATCGAGAAGAATACGAATACAAGGAATTACCTAGCGGATTATTAGAAAAAAAGATTGTAAAAAAACGACCAGGAACGGTTGGAATTTGTGCAGCTATTCAAAATAAATACCATGTAGATGCTATTCCCCATATTTTGTGTGGCGGTTTTAACAGAGAAGACACAGAGAATTTGCTAATAGATTTAGATTTTTTAGGTATAGATAACGTGGTGGCTTTGCGTGGCGATGCTTTAAAAAATGAAATTTATTTTAAGGCAGAAAAAGCAGGAAACCAATACGCATCAGAATTGGTTACACAAATTGCCAACTTAAACAAAGGAATTTATCTCGATGAAGATTTACAAAACTCATCATCGACCAACTTTTGTATAGGAATTGCAGGTTATCCCGAAAAACACATGGAAGCACCAAGTGTAGATAGCGATATTCATTTCTTAAAACAAAAGATAAAAAACGGAGCAGAATATATCATCACGCAAATGTTTTTCGATAATAAAAAATTCTTCGATTTTGTGGCAAAATGCCGTGCGGCAGGAATTACCGTTCCTATTATTCCAGGACTAAAACCTATTGCGACAAAAAAACAATTAAACCTTATTCCGCATCGATTCAGTGTGCAATTACCTGACGATTTAATCATGGCAGTAGTCAAAGCTAACGATAACGAAGCAGTAAAACAAATAGGAATCGAGTGGTGTACTCAACAAAGTAAGGAATTGGTTGAAGCAGGAATTCCTGTTTTACATTATTATTCTATGGGGAAAGCCGAAAATATCAAAGAGATTGCAAAGGCAATTTTTTAGATTAGCATTGTATTTTAGAAAGTATGTAGAAAATAAATAAAACTGGTATTAATATAATAGAAAGTGCAATTGCAGAAGTCAGTATGTAAAATTTTGGTTTGTGTTTGAATAACAAAAAAATAGCTAAAAAGTTTGCTGTTAGTGCAAATATTTCCCATAAAATTATAAAAGGACTATCAATAAAATTGAATGTAATAGCGATAACTAATGTTGAAATTTCTAGAATTAAAACTGTAATTATATTTTTGTTTAAGTTCTCTCTCATCAATATAATTACTTCGTCATTTCTCTAAAAATACTTTCTAAATTTTTATTTTTCAAATTTAACTGCAAAGTTTTTAGTCCATTTTCATGAGCAAAATCAAAAACTACGGGACGCATATCGGTCTCGGTAGCAAAAGAGAGTTCCCAAACCAAATCATGTAGTTTTTTATATGTTTTGATATTGGGTAAATTATCAAATAGTTTTTCGTCAATAGTTTTGTCAAATTCAACTTCTATGATTTGTTCTGTTTTTTCCGAAACTAACAAGTCAAGATTTTTATCGGTCACAATTTTTCCGTGATTGATGATGATAACTCTATCGCAAATGGCCTCCACTTCTTGCATAATGTGTGTCGATAAGAAAACCGTTTTATCTTTACCAATATTTTTTATCAAATCCCGAATTTCAACCAGTTGGTTTGGGTCTAATCCAGTCGTTGGTTCATCCAAAATTAAAACATCAGGATTGTGTAAAAGAGCAGTTGCTAATCCTACGCGCTGACGATAACCTTTAGATAATTGCCCTATTTTTTTATGACTTTCTGGCGATAAACCAGTTAAAACAATCACTTCTTCAATACGCGATTTAGCCACTTTATAAACATCTGCATTAAAAGCCAAATATTCTCGAACATACAAATCTAAATACAACGGATTATGTTCTGGCAAATACCCAACCGATTTCTGAACATCTAATTGGTTTGTATTTACATCAAATCCATTTACCACCGCCGAACCTTCATCAGCATTGATATAAGTTGTTAAAATTTTCATTAAAGTCGATTTTCCTGCGCCATTTGGACCAAGAAATCCTACGATTTCTCCTTTTTTTATTGAGAAAGAAACATTATCTAACGCTTTTTGCGTTCCGTAATTTTTAGAAATATTTTGAACTTCAATTGACATAATTCGTGATTTGTAGCAAAAGTAAACAGAAAATAAATTAATTAAATAATTTTTGGTAAATAATAACATATAACCTTATTTTTACTAAAAATGGATTCAACTTTTTAAATCGGATTCATTAAAAAAAATTAAAATTATGAAGAAAAGTATTTCTATTTTTTTACTTCTCGGACAAATTGTTTTTGGACAAGAGAAATTTAATATTCAAAAAGAAGAAGTTAAGAGAATTGAATCAGAATTGTCATCTGATAAAATGCAAGGAAGAGAAATTTTTACCTCAGGTATAGACTCAGCCTCTATTTTTATAGAAAAGGAGTTCAAGAAAATCGGGCTTTCTAATTATGGAGATTTAAAGAATTACAGGCAGGAATTTGTTGTAAAAGGAAAACAAGCCAATAATGTAATAGGTGTTTTGCTCGGAAAATCGAAACCAAATGAATTTGTTATTTTTTCAGCACATTACGATCATTTAGGATTAAAAAATTCGGGAGATGATAAAGTCTATAATGGCGCAAATGATGATGCTTCAGGTGTCACGGCGGTTATTACTTTAGCTAAATACTTCAAAGAGTTAAATGAAAATGAGAGAACTATCATTTTTGTTGCATTTACAGGAGAAGAAGTGGGTGGTTTTGGCTCTAAATATTTCACTCAAGGCATAAATCCGGATACTGTTATTGCTATGTTTAATATTGAAATGATTGGTACTGAAAGTAAATGGGGCAAAAATTCTGCTTATATCACTGGTTTTGAAAAGTCAGATTTTGGAAAAATTTTGCAAAAAAATCTTAAAGACTCTAATTTTTCATTCAATCCAGATCCATATCCGACAGAGCAACTTTTTTATAGATCTGACAATGCTAGATTAGCAGCAGTTGGTGTTCCGGCGCATACCATTTCTACATCTAAAATGGATTCGGAGCCTAATTATCATCAATTAAGTGATGAGATTTCAACACTCGATTTAGATAACATGTCCGAAATTATAAAATCAATTGCAATTAGCTCCAAAAGTATAATTAACGGAATGGATACACCATCAAGAGTAGAAAAATTATAGGTTTTTATAAATAATAAAGAAAAACAAACATTCGAAACATTTTTTCACTAAGTTTGTCTTTCAAATCGCTCATAAAAGCAATGAATACAAATAATACATTTTTTAGCAACAATTCTTTTTATTTCTATTGGAACATAGGAAGGGATTGTTATATGGTTATTTGATTAGAAAATTAAATTAATAATTATAATTATACAATCCCGATGTTTTCATCGGGATTTTTTTTTGCTTACATGGAAACAAAAATCGCAATTCAGGGAATTAAAGGCTCATTTCACCATCAGGTTGCAAATGAATTTTTTAACGAAACAACTTCGCTTGATGAATGTATGTCATTTGAAAGTTTAGTAACGAGTATTAAAGAGAATAAATCTCAAAAAGCAATCATGGCTTTAGAAAACTCTATTGCAGGTTCAATAATCCCAAATTATGCGCTGATTGATACCAACGATTTACATATTATTGGAGAGCATTATCTAGATATTCACATGAATTTGATGGTTATTAAAGGTCAGAAAATTGAAGATATTAAAGAGGTTCATTCGCATCCCATCGCGTTGTTGCAATGCGCTGTTTTTTTTAAGCAATATCCTCATATTAAATTAGTTGAAAGTGTAGATACTGCTGAGACAGCTCAACGAATTAAAAAAGAAAATCTATTAGGAATAGGTGCAGTTGCCAGCCCAATTGCTG
>NZ_JBJXEN010000003.1:0-22365 GCF_046153165.1 Flavobacterium sp.
CCATTTCTTGCCAAGCACGAAAAGCTTCAATACGCCAATCGGTCATCCATTGTGGCTCTTCTTTTTTCAAAGAAATTGCACGAACTATATCTTCATTTAAACCAATAGGAAACGTTTCCGATTCGATATCAGTATAAAATCCGTATTCATATTCTTTTGTTTCGAGTTCGATTTTTAAATCGTCTTCGGTATATTTTGACATCTTTTTTATTTAAAGATTAAAGTGAAAAACTCTCTCCACATCCGCAAGTTCTACTTGCATTTGGATTATTAAAAACAAAACCTTTTCCGTTTAATCCTCCAGAAAATTCTAATATTGTACCTGCTAAATAAAGAAAACTCTTTTTTTCGACAGCAATTTTTACATTATTTACTTCAAAAATCTTATCGTTTTCTCCAATTTCTTTGTCAAATTTTAATTCGTATGACAAACCTGAACAACCACCGGATTTTACGCCTACTCGAACGTAATCTTTGGCAGCATCAAAACCGTCATCGTTCATCATATCGACAATTTTCTTACTTGCTGTATCTGAAACTTGTATCATTGTTATATTGATTTTGTCTAAATAAACGACAAAGATATATGAAAAAAAAGTTTATTATAGAAAATGAAGAAGTTTTAACTAATCATTTGATAGAAAAAATTGATTGTAAAGAAGAAAAACAACGCAATATTTAGTAATTTGCGAATGTTTGCTACTTATTAATTACAAAAAAATTACAATGAAACTTTATCCTATAGAAACAGGCAATTTTAAACTCGATGGTGGCGCTATGTTTGGTGTTGTGCCTAAAACCATTTGGAACAAAACCAATCCTGCCGACGAAAATAATCTGATAGATATTGCCGCAAGATGTCTTTTAATCGAGGATGGAAATCGATTAATTCTCATTGATACTGGAATGGGAAACAAACAAACGGATAAATTTTTTGGGTATTATTCTCTTTGGGGAACACACTCAATGGATAAATCACTGGCAAAATATGGTTTTTCTCGAGATGATATTACGGATGTTTTTATGACACACCTTCATTTTGACCATTGTGGCGGAAGTGTGCAATGGAGTAAAGACAAAACAGGTTACGAAGTAGCTTTTAAAAACGCAAAATTCTGGACAAACGAAAATCATTGGGAATGGGCAACAAAACCCAATGCTAGAGAGAAAGCCTCATTTTTGTCGGAAAATATTTTGCCAATGCAAGAAAGTGGACAACTTAATTTTATAAAAAGGCCTGAAGGCGATTTCTTATCGAAATCGGAATTGGATTTTGGAATATTTTTTGTTGATGGTCATACCGAAAAAATGATGATTCCACATATTCAATACCAAGATAAAACGATTGCTTTTTGTGCTGATTTAATTCCAACTGCTGGACATTTGCCTTTGCCTTATGTTATGGGTTACGATACAAGACCATTGTTGACAATGCCAGAAAAATCAAAATTTTTAACTGCTGCTGCCCAAAATAATTATTATTTATTTCTAGAACATGATGCACATAATGAAATAATTACTGTCGAGCAAACTGAAAAAGGAATTCGACTAAAAGAAACATTTTCGTGTTTAGAAATATTAACATAATGTTAAAAAATGTAAAATTGATTGAAAAATCAAGACTTTTATGCAAAAAATAGAACTAAATTATAATATCATGAGAATTTTAAAACCAATTTTTATTTCTGGAATAATCGCTTTTACAATGGCTAGTTGTGGTGGAGCAAAAACGGTAATGAGCACTAATCCTGCGAATATCGATAAAATGCCACTAAAAACAACACCTATTTCTGAAGCAAATATGAAACGTTGGAGCCATTTAGACCTAGCGAAAGACACTGTTCCTGGAATGAGTGTAGATAAAGCTTATGACTTCCTGAAAGGTAAA
Source organism: Flavobacterium sp. (assembly GCF_046153165.1). GTDB lineage: Bacteria > Bacteroidota > Bacteroidia > Flavobacteriales > Flavobacteriaceae > Flavobacterium. Next base: position 1,889 of record NZ_JBJXEN010000003.1, read on the forward strand.
AAAATGACTACTGTTATTGTAGGAATTGTTGACTCAGGAGTTGATATTGATCATGAAGATTTGAAAGGTAAAATCTGGACTAACTCAAAAGAGATCGAAGGAAACAAAAAAGATGATGACAATAATGGTTTTATCGATGATGTGCATGGTTGGAATTTTTTAGGTGATACCGAAAACGAGCAGTTAGAAATGACCCGTATTGTTAAAAAAGGAGACGATGGCTCTGCTCAGTTTAAAGCAGCTTCTGCAGAATTTGAAAAAAACAAAGGAGAATTAGCACCTCAAAAACAACAGGTAGACATGCTTCTTGCTGCTGATAAAGCAGTTAGAGATTTTCTTAAAAAAGACAATTTTACATTGGCAGATGTAAAAGCAATGGAAACTACAGATCCAAAAATGGTTCAGTACAAAGGAATGTTTACTCAAATACTAACAAGTACACCAAAAGCTGAATTTGACTCTCAAATACAAGAATACAAAGACTATGTTTATGATCAATTAAATTATAATTTAAATCCAGAATTTGATGGTCGTAAAGTTTTAGGTGATAATGGATACGATATGACTAATAAACATTACGGAAACAATATTGTTTATGGTCCTAAAAAAGAAGGTGCAAAACACGGTACTCACGTAGCTGGAATTATTGCTCAGGTTCGTAATAATAACAAAGGTGGGGATGGTATCGCTTCAGATGTGGTAAAAATCATGTCAGTTCGTGCGGTTCCTAACGGTGACGAATACGACAAAGATATTGCATTGGCAATTCGTTATGCTGTAGATAATGGCGCAAAAGTAATTAACGGAAGTTTTGGAAAAAACTATTCTCCAAACAGACAATGGGTTTACGATGCCATAAAATATGCTGAATCTAAAGATGTTTTATTTGTGCACGCTGCAGGAAATGATGCAAAGGATATAGATACAGAGCCTAATTTTCCTAATGATGCAGATGGTGCAAATCCAGAATATGCAGATAATGTATTAACAATTGGGGCGCTAAACTATGAATATGGTGCTTCGGAAATGGCAAATTTCTCAAACTATGGAAAGGTAAATGTTGATATTTTTGCTCCTGGAGTAAAAATTTATGCTACAACACCAAAAAATACTTACGAATATTTACAAGGAACTTCTATGGCATCGCCTAATGTTGCTGGTGTAGCGGCTTTAGTTCGTGCTTATTATCCAAGTTTAACGGCTTCGCAAGTAAAACATATTATCATGGATTCTGGAACGTCACTAACTAACTCTTTCAATTTAGCTGGAGCCGAAGGAACTCAAACTACTTTAGCTTCAATTTCTAAAACAGGGAAAATTGTAAATGCTTATAATGCTTTAGTTTTAGCTGAAAAAATGACTGCAAAAAAATAGTTTTATATATTTTAAATTCAAAAAACAGCTTTCGCAGGATATTTTTATAACTCTGTGAAAGCTGTTTTTTAATACCATACAAATGAAAAAAATACTCTTACTTACTTTATTTAGTTTCGGTTCTGTTTTCGCGCAAAACAATCCAAATCCAGGATATTGGCAACAACATGTTGATTATAAAATGGATGTTTCGATGGATGTGAAAACCTATCAATACAAAGGAAAGCAAACTTTAGTTTACACCAATAATTCTCCCGATACTTTACATCGCGTGTATTATCATTTGTTCAACAACGCTTTTCAGCCCAATAGTTGCATGGATGCTCGACTAAAATCGATAAAAGATCCTGACGGAAGAATGGTAACCAAAGTAAAAGTGGGTGATAAAGAAGTAAAAGAAAGTAGAATTGCAGCTTTAAAGCCTAATGAAATAGGATTTTTGAAAATTTCAAACTTAAAACAAGACGGAATTGAACTGAAAAATAAGGTTGTGAGCACGATTCTTGAAGTAGATTTAGCAAAACCATTATTACCGCACACTTCGACTACATTTTCATTAGATTTTGATGGTCAAGTTCCCGTACAAATTCGTCGTTCAGGAAGAAATAACAAAGAAGGAGTGGAGTTATCGATGTCGCAATGGTATCCTAAAATGGCCGAATATGATTATGAAGGTTGGCAAGCAGATCCTTATATCGCAAGAGAATTTCATGGAGTTTGGGGAAATTTTGATGTAAATATCACCATCGATAAAAACTATATTTTAGGTGGTTCAGGTTATTTACAAAACGGAAATCAAATAGGATATAATTACCAAGATGCTGGGGTTACTGTAACCCTTCCGAAGAAACAAAAAACGTTGACTTGGCATTTTATTGCACCAAACGTGCATGATTTTACTTGGGCTGCCGACAAGAATTACATTCATGATAAATTAGTGACAAATTTTGGAACGACTTTACATTTTTTATATAAGAACAATCCAAAAATTATCGAGAATTGGAAGAATTTACAACCTAAAACAGCGCAGCTGATGGAGATTTACAACAAAACTGTTGGTAAATATCCTTACGAGCAATATTCTGTAATTCAAGGTGGAGATGGCGGTATGGAATATGCGATGTGTACTTTAATTCTTGGCGAAGGAACTTTCGATGGTTTATTAGGTGTTACAGCGCACGAAATGGCTCATTCTTGGTTTCAGCATGTATTGGCATCAAACGAAAGCAAAAACAGTTGGATGGATGAAGGTTTTACTACTTGGTTAGAAAATTATGGAATGAACGAAATTTCAGATAAAAAAGAAGAAAATCCTCATGCAGGCTCTTATGCAGGTTATGCTTCGTTAGTGAAATCTGGTAAAGAACAACCACAAACCACCCATTCTGATCGTTATGATGAGAACAGAAGTTATAGTATTGATGCTTATAGTAAAGGAAATATTTTCTTGTCTCAGTTAGAATATCTAATTGGTAAAGAAAACTTCATGAAAACTTTAAAACGTTATTTTGCCGATTATAAGTTTACACATCCTACGCCAAATGACATTAAACATACAGCCGAAAAAGTATCGGGAGCAAATCTAGATTGGTACTTAAACGACTGGACAAAAACTACAAATACGATAGATTACGGAATCAAATCTGTGGAAGGTGCTGGAGAAAACACTAAAATAACGCTCGAAAGAATAGGTAGAATTCCTATGCCACTCGATATTTTAGTTACTTATGAAGATGGAAGCCAAGAGAGTTTTTATATCCCACAAACTTTAATGCGTTGGACAAAAGAGAACCAAAATCCAGCTATAAAAAGAACTGTTCTTGAAGGTTGGGACTGGGCCTATCCTACATTCGAATTTAAAATTAATGCCAAATCGCCTGTAAAAAACATTACAATTGATCCAAGCGGACTCATGGCCGATGTGAATAAAGAAAATAATATTTTTATAAAGAAATAGATTATATTTTTTAATAAAAATTTTTTTAATACCTCCAAATAGTTAGATGCTATTTGGGGGTATTTTTATGCTTATATCTTATAAAAAAAGCAAGTTTTTATTTACAAAAAATAATAATTAAATAGAAAACTAGGTATTTATACCTATAAATAATAAAGCATTAGTATTTAGATTTGAATTTTTGAAGATAATAAATAATTAAAATAAAATATGAAAACATTAATCGAAGCCTTGTCTGAAATTCAGTTCAAAGGAGTCTTTACTGAGGTTTTGACCGATTGTAATTGCGATACTGAAAAAGAAAACCAATATGAAAAAAGTCGAAAAGTTTTCAATAGACGATTTCAGTTCAAACCCACGGCAATTGTTCTTTGTAAATGCACAGAACATGTGAGCGCGGTAATTTCATTAACAGCTACTTACGATTTTGATATTCGAGTTCGTTCAGGGGGACACGATCATGAAGGGGAATGTTCAGGAACAGATACCGTAGTTATCGATTTGTCACTTATGGACACAATAACTGTTGATGAAGATAAAAAAGCAAAAATACAGCCAGGTGCTCGATTTGAAAAAATAGTTCCAGAATTAAATAAGTACAACGTAAGTATTCCACACGGAACTTGTAGTACAGTAGGAATTGCGGGCTTTACTTTTGGTGGTGGTTGGGGGCCATGGACACGATTGCATGGTATGTGTTGCGAAAGTTTAGTAGGGGCAACAATTGTTTTGGGTAACGGAGAAATAAAATATTTGACCGAAGAAGGAGCCGAAGATGAAAGAAAATTATTATGGGCACTTCGTGGAGGCGGAGGTTTTAGTTACGGGATTGTAACTGAATTAGTTATTCAGACATTTCCATTGCCAGAAAACACAATCAAGTTTCATGTAGTTTGGTCTAATTCTCCAGCTATGAAAGTTTTAGAGGTTTGGGAAGATCTTATTGCCCCGAATAATAACAAGGAACTAATAGGGACAAATCTTAAGATTATGGCAAAGCCATACGATGGTCAGCCTGTAGAAAAATCAATACACGAATGTACTTTTTACGGCTATTTCTCTGGAACAAATTTAGAATTAGAAACTTGTATAAAAATATGGTTTTCTTCTTTTGATTCGTCAGATTATGAGGTTACTATTGATAGTAAAACAGATAGCAAAACCCTTCAAAATGCATCATTGAGCTTCTCTAGTTGGGACAGAATTTCTAAAGTTGATGTCTGGAGCAAATTATCTAGATTAGAAAAATTAGGAAAACTGAAAGACCTTCAAAAAGACAAATTGAAAAGTTTAAATAAAAGTTTTACCTCAAAATCATTAAAAACAATTCCACCAGATGTAGATCCGCCAGCGCCACACAAAATTACCTCTCGTGTGGTAAACGAACAATGGCTCGGAAAAGAAGGAAGAATCAAGCTAATTAAAAGTTTAGAATCTGATTTGTTACATCCGGAAGGAGAATTAGCGGATATTCATTGCTATGTAACCTTGGGTGCAATTTCTGGATCATTTTATCGCGATTACAAGCCCGATACTATTGGTAGCGCATTTCCTTATAAAAAAAGACCTTATTTTATACAATACCAAGCATGGTGGAATGATAGCCCAGAAGCTATTGCAAAAGGAAGCCTACACTACGAATATTGTTTTACTAATGAAGCGCAAGATTGGATTGAAGCAAGCAGGCAAAACGACTTTCCAGAGACAAAGGGTGCTTTTATTAGTTTCAAGGATAGCGCAGTTCCTACAAAAGATTATTTCTTAGAGAGTTTCAACGAATTAAGAGACATTAAATTAAAATATAGTAACGATCCTGATAATAAATTTAGAACAAGAAAGACCATAATTTAATTAAAAGAAAAACAAACAAAAGCATTAATTATGACAAAAGACCAAACAATTCACAGTGTATCTATTTATCCGCCATTAGGTATTGCCCGTATAGGAAATTCATCAGAATATTACTTAGCATCAGACGTGCCAGGTATTGTCGACAAACCTATAGGTGGTTATAAAGATGGAATGGGGAAAGTGAAAAAGCAAGTGGCTCGTTTTAGAGTATATGGATTTAATGAAAATGGGGAAGTAATTCGTGAAATAACAGCGCAAGAAGCAACTATCGATTGGAGAGTACATGTAGCTAATGTAAAATCGGCATGGTACGAGTTCAATAATGCACTAGATTTAGAAGGCTATGCGATACCGTCAAGCTATAGAAATCCAAAAGTAAGCGGAGAAGACAGAGATCAGCTTGTAATTAATCCAGGTGTAAAAAGAATCAGTGGTGTAAATCAAAAAGACAAGCCCGAATATGAACTAACGGGAGGAAAATTCTATAACATAGAAGTGCCTCTTGGTAAAATAGAAACAGATGATTTAGGGAGATTATTATTTTTTGGAGGAGATGGTAATTCAGCATCAGTAAAAAACGAACCAGCTACAACTTTCGCCAATAACGTAGGATGGCATGATGATACTTCCGACGGAATCATTAGAGCAACTGTGATTATTAATGGAAAAACGATGGAAGCGGAACCCGCAATGGTAGCTGTAACACCTCCTAATTTTGGACCAGGTTTATTTGGAGTAATCACTATGTATGATGTGGTTTTAAATTTATTTATAGAAAAATTTAATTATCCAAATCCAGCGTCAAAAGAAGTAAATTTTTGGGAACACATATATCCTGTTTTAGAACGTATGACTAATACGCAATGGGTAAACCATGGCTTTTTTATGCTTTTTGGAAAAAACTCACCATCTGACTTTACTAATTTAGCACTACTTGAAAAATTAGCAGATCCGTCAGAAGCAACAAAACCAGACCGAATGAGAATCTTCAATTGGTTGCGCAATCCAAATAGCACAAACGCAGAACCATCAAAAGTGCCACCATTTTACGGAGATGGTTTTGGGGATTATACCAATATTGCGTTAGATGATTTGCCTATTACAAAAACACAATACCAATGGTTTGAAAAATGGGCAAACGGAAATTTTGTAGCTAGAAAAATTAACCCATTAATTGCTTTCGATCAATTGTCAGTACAAGAACAAATCGAAGCTTTAAATGTAGCTCCTTTCGAAGAATGTCTAGGAGGTCCATTTCATCCTGGAATCGAATTAACTTGGCCAATGCGAAATGCCATCTTATGGGAAAAACCATTTCGACTAAAAGTTTTACCAGAAGGAGAATTACCTAATTTAGATTATGGTTCTTTACTAAGCCCAGCACAAGCATTAGCAGAAGATGGACCTATAGCAGTAAGTGGACCAGGCTCATTAACCAGATGGCTAGGTGTGCCATGGCAAACAGACGAAGCAAGTTGTTTGTCAGGTTATGACACAACCACTTATTTACCATTACCATCATTTTGGGCTGCAAGAGTACCAAATCAAGTCATGAGTGAAGACAGTTATGAACGAATGAACGATGCCGAAATTAACATAGCCCAACGACTAAAGCACTTCGATTATAGACAAGACTGGTTACGAGAATTTGGAACACAGTACTTGCCAAAAATTAATAAAATGATACACGAATGGCATGATCTAGGCATTATTGCAGAGACAGAGCCTAGGAACGAGCAAAATGAGTTTCTACCTGATAGAGTTTGGAAAGAAACAAGGCTTCAATACACAGAAATCGACCCAACCATGCAACAAGTTCTCTATGCAGAAAATGTAACAGAAAAACCTAAAATGCTTAGAAAAGGTGCTTCAGTTGAAGAAGGTAGAAACATTCCTAAGAAAAGACCGTTCTTTGGTAGAAATGAAAGATAAAGAATACCAACAAGTTATTATTATAGGAGGAGGTCCCGCTGGAATCACAGCGGGACTTACACTACAAAGTCGTGGTATATCATGTCTCATTATCGACTCTCATGCCACAAACCTCGTCAAATTAGGGGAATGCATACCACCTAATGCTTTACCTTTATTTAAAAAAATTGGATTAGAAAAATTACTTTATCATGAAGAACATCAGTTTTATTTCGGGAATCAATCCCTTTGGGGAAGTAATGAGATTAGCGAAAAAAATTTCTTATTCGATAAACACAACAAAGGAATATTATTAAATAGAAGCTTTTTTGAAACACAAATCAAAGAAATAGCCATACACAACAAAGTCAAATGGCTTAACGGATATTCACTACACACTACCGAAAAAAATTCCGAAAAAACAAAAGTTGTTGTAAAGTCTAAGGACAATACACTATCGTTTACATGCGATTACCTCATCGATGCTACAGGACGAAAAGCTTCAATATGTAGAAAAATGAATGTCACTAAAGAAACAATAGACCAATTAGCATCCATCAGTTTTCAATTTCTTGTAGAAGAAAAAATCCCGTCATTTGTTCACACAGAAAGTTATGAAAATGGTTGGATTTATCTTGCGCCAGCAAAAGACAAAAGGATAACAGTCATGATTTTTACAGATATAGATTTACTACCCAATAAAGAAAATGAAAAAGAATTTGTAAAAAAAATCATTAACCAATCCCAACTAATTCGAGAATTACTCGGAGGAGAAATCCAAGAAGAACGAATCCTCGAACTAAAAACCAGAATAGCAAATACTACTTTTTTAAGGAAACCATACGGAGATAATTGGATAGCAGTAGGAGATGCAGCCTATTCTTACGACCCAATTTCTTCCTACGGAATCACATCAGCCATAGCAGGAGGCTATTATGGTGCACACGCGCTAACAGAAGCAATCTCTGGAAAAACAGAAGCTTTTCAAGTTTATCAATACATCATGGAAAATGCCTTTAACGCATACACTATAAAACTAAAAGAACAATACAAACAAGAAAAACGTTGGGTAAAAGAACCCTTTTGGACAAGACGAAACTAAAAAACATTACAATTGATCCAAGCGGACTCATGGCCGATGTTAATAAAGAAAATAATGTCTTTGTAAAAAAATAAAAAAAGCCCTTTTTGGGCTTTTTTTATGAATACTATATGCTTGTTTATTGCTGAGAAATCAGAGTCATTTGCACTTTGCAGAGTGGAAAAAGCAAGATATGCGCTTCATTATTTTCCAACCCGATCAATTGGTCTAAAACGTAAAGCACTCCAAGTCTCGTTAATAGAAATCGCAGTAACTGTTGTTATTCCGAACTCTTCTCCTGTAAGACGAATAGTATCTCTGTTAATGTCTGTCTTAATTTTAGACGTGCCTTTAGGATAAGCAAACCACAAAACACTATCTGGTTCTATGTTTGTTAAGCCTGTTTTGAGGAAGTTCAAATACTCTTTGCTGTCATTAATGAATACCAGAGTGTTGGTGCTTTTAGTTTTCTCAAATTTATTTTTAAACCCAAGTTTTAAAAATTCTTCCTCGATTGATGGCGTTGCATTAATAACAATCGCACTATCTTTAAACTTAAATTTTTTTACGATGTCCTGCATTATTTAATTTTTCGATTATTATAAATTAGCTCTATTTTATTTCAAATTTCGCAAAGTCTTTCCCATTGAATTTGCAAATACCATCTCCATCTGTTCCAAACCAGAGCTCACCATTTTTGTCTTTATAAATAATGTTTATTGCATTACTTGTCAATCCGTCTTTTGTGGTATAATTAGTGAAATTTCTTCCATCATATTTCCAAACACCAGCGTCAACGGTTCCTATCCATAGGTTTTTAAAATCATCTTCACATATTGTATAAATACGAGACAAAGTACCAGGACCAGCTTTGCCAGAAACTTTAAATTCGCTATTGCTAAGTCCTTTTTCTTCAGTAAAATTGATTAAAGATTTTCCATCATATTTGAATAGTCCACCGCCGTTATTACCAAACCAAATATTGCCGTCACTGTCTTCGAATAAACCAAGGACCGCTGGTCCTTCCAGTCCTTTTTCAGTAAACCAAGTAAAAGATTTCCCATCGTATTTACATACACCTTTGGCTTGTGTGCCAAACCAAACATTCCCTTTTTTGTCTTTTAATATACTATAAACGGCATGTCTACTAAGATTATAAGGAGAACTTTGCGATTGCATCAAATTAACATTCGATTTATCTAAAGGTAAATAGTTAAACAAATTATCGTTGTAACGATAAACGCCACCACCAGCATAAAACCATAAGTCGTTTGGTTCTATTTTCCAGTCCTTGTCAGAATCATTATTTAATTGCAAAGTCTCTTTATTTGTATAAGTAGTAAAAGATTGTCCATCAAAGCGACTAACACCAAATACACCAGTTCCGAACCAAATATTACCAGATTTATCTTCTTGAATACTTTGAACCTGATTATTAGATAAACCGTCTTTTGTAGTAAATTGAATTAGCGTTTTTCCGTCATAGCGATACACACCAGCTCCATTGGTGCCAAACCAATAAATCCCATTTTTGTCTTGGAAAATACTTCGTATGTTGTTATCAATTTCAGTTGCTGCATTAAAAACACTAATATTGGATTCTTTTTGAAGAACCGATAACTGCTCGCTTATATTATTGTTTTGCCCGTTGCAGAAAGCAAAAGAAGTTAATAATAGTAAAAAAATATAATTTTTCATTTGCTTTAAGATTGCATGGTTATTACTTTAATCTTTCTAATTGTCCTTTTCTTTTTACTATGTTTTTATAGTCCCACTGAATCTCTCTCGATTTTTTAAGCCAACGTTGCAAATCATCCGATTTAATGTCAGAAACATTATTGTAAAAAATAGATGCATCTTTAAATTTTTCGCCTCTAACGCTTAAATGTTCTTCTTCAAAGCTAGCGCCACTCCAAAACATTAATCTAATTCCTGGTTTTTGTTTACTGTAACCAACAATTGGGTTGCCGTCTAAAAACCAAACAGGGTGGGAGTGCCAAATTTTACTTTCTGCTTCGGTCAACTCGTTATCTATAAAAGTCGCGAGTTGGTCGCAAATTTCTTTGTCACTCGAAGTCTGTTTGTCATGATATGTTTTAATTTCTTTGTGCATTTTTGTCAATAAATGGTTGTCTTGTATTTTGCTTGTTGTTAGATTGAGGTGAACTAGAAGTTGCATTTCACTCTAACTTTACTAAGTTCGCTATCAGTAGTTTGTGATTAAATACCGACCACCACAAATATAAAAATAAGATTGAAGTTAACAGTATTTTTTCGCAAGAAAAACCCAAAACCAAGCCATTGTTGCTAACAGTAATTTGTAGTTGTTTTTATATCTTTACTAAAAAATACATAAAATACTATGAAAAAATCTGTCTCATCAGATGTTGTTGAGAAGTGGCTTAAAGCTTGGTGTTTGTCAAGAGAATTAACAATGCCAATGAAGTATAAATCTGGATTGATGGTAAATGTTGGATATGTAAATCAGAAAACTCGTTATGTGTTTTCTGAGCCCAATGAAGATTTTATACAACTTTCGAAACAACTTTCGGAGACAAATATTTTTCTAAAAGTTTGTGCTTCTCCTAGTGAAATTAAACATAAAATTCCCGAAAAATGGATCATTCAGCCACAAGGTTTTATGATGTCTTGTTTTCACAGAATGAATATTACAAACAATAGTTTGCATGAAGATTACAAATTAGAATTTGATTTCTATAATTCGACTTTTGTTGTAAGAATAGTTACCCAACAAGGTGAGTTAGCATCAATAGGGCGTGTTGTTCTTGTAGATGATTTAGCTGTTTATGATAGAATTTCGACAGATAGTAAACACAGAAGAAAAGGACTTGCAAAATTTTTGATGAAAGAACTCGAAAAGATTGCATTGTCGAAAGGTGTCTTCAATAATTTTTTAGTAGCGACAGAAGAAGGTAAATCTTTATACCTGTCCTTAGGTTGGGAACTATACAGCTACTATACTTCAATAGTTATTCCCGATTAATTAATATTTATAAATAAAGTTTGGCTGCGAATGCATCATTCGCAGCCATTACAGTACTTTAATCTAAAATAGCATTAACAACATAAACGCTATTATTATCTGTAATAATACAAGTATTCCCTTTTAAACCATCTGTACCAAAAGACATTACCGTGTTTGTACTTGTTGGAGGATAAGCTAAAATATACATAAGAGGAACGTATAAAATAGAATTCATTGTCGTAGTAATTCGAGTTCCAGCATAAACAACCTCGTTGTCATTTACAACAGTTAATTTTATTCCAGCAGCATTTGACATGACAGCACCACCAAATACCGATAATGGAACTGGGTTAAAAAGTGTATTACCATTAACCGCTAAAGCACTAACATTTCCGCTAATAGAAACAAGAGAACCATTGTTAGGATTATATTGTCTATTGAATGTTAAAGTGATGTTTGATTTATCTTCCAATGTCATGGTCAAAACATTGTTTACAAACGACATATTACTCTCTTCAAAATAATATCCATTTGACTTAATCCCATCGGTCGAAACGCTAATCATTACAACATAAGCATCCAACTGACCTATTAAAGTTACATATTGCGCCTGAATAGATATAAAAGCATCAGGAGAAGCCACAGATGGAATTTGATAATAACCACTAAAAGCAGCCAAAGCGGCACTTGAAAGATTTGGTGATACAAGCGTGGCTTGCTTAGGATATAAAATAGTTTGAAAAGACCTTGTAGTAACTGCTTTTGTAGTGTCATCTATCACCATATTGTTGCAAGCAAATCCGCCAGCAGCAGCAGTTCCCATAATTAAACTAATAGATTGCGTGTCTTTTTTGAAAGTAAAGAAATACATGTTCAAATTATAACAATAAGAAGGAACCTCTTGTAAATTGGCACCATTTGTACCATAATCATACATGATTTTAGTATCTATTATTTGCATGGCAATGACAGACAATCCGCCTGTGGTATCCAGTAATTTCACACAATAATTGCCATTAAAAAGAGAAATAGGAATAGGATTATTGTAAGTAGTCCCTGAAATATTTACTTGTGGTTTGCCTTGCATAGAAATAGTACCCAAGCAAGAAGCAATAATCCCGTTAGATCCATCTGTGCGAACAAAGGCTAACTCAACGTCTAATCCGCCCAGTTCGTTGCTTTTTTGTTTTAATATTGTACCGTCAAAAGTGCCTGTAAACGGAAAACGGAAAGAAGTCGTTCCGTCTAGAGAAATTAAAAGCGCGACATCATTTATCTGGGTTTTTGCCGTACTGTTTACATATATGTTTGTATCTATGGCGAAAAAAGCACCAGGAGCATTCCCTAGGGCATAAAAACCATTAAACGACATTAAAAGCGACGCATCTGAAGTTACTTGAATCTCGTTTGGATCAAGGTCTTTGTACTTCTCCACCATTGTCTGGTGGTAACTGGTTAATTCACTCATTGGGGCAGCATGTGCTATTGTTGCTACTGTTTCTCCTGAAATTTTCATATACTACTTTTTTATGTTGTTTTCCTTTAGTGTTTGTTTTTAATGTTTAGTGAGACTGCGAAGTCAGAGACATTTGCAGAACGGTTCTTAGTTTATTTACTCTTCGTGGAGCGGTAGTTTATCTAAGCTTTTCCATTAATAACATTTCGTGCAAACTTTTACCTACTGATGTTAAGTTATAATAAAAATTACCGGACGGATATCCGCTACTTCCTCTTGTAATAAGCCCTAAAACAGTAAACTCCTTCAAAATTGCATTGTCTTTTTGCATAGACTCATTATTTAAAACTGATGCAGCAATTATTTCAAACTTATCAATTTTATTATCTTTAGTTAAGCGTTCTTTAATAATCTTTACCCTTTGACTTTCGGAGTCAATTTCATCTTTAGAGTCATTCTTTGAAGAACTTAGGTTACTGGTTTTTGGAAGCTTTGCATCGACTAAAAAATCAGAATATCTTTTTTCAAGCTTGTCATAATCTTCCTGTAATTTAAGTCTCGCATCTCTTTCTTCATCAACACGCTTTTCTAACCGTATTCTTTCAGTTTCTAAAGTGTCATACACAGTTTTTAATACTATACTATTTTTGTCAGTCCATTTATAAACTAATGGAGTTACTTTCTTTTCAAAAAAATTGATGATAAGTCTAGATATATTGATGAGCAAATATGAAGTAATAAGAATGACAAAGGCTTCTGCGACGCAATATAATAATGTTTCAATTAAGGGATGAAACTTAAAATGTTTAATAATAAATTGTCTTTTTAGTTCTAAGGTAGTTTTTGACTCAAAGTTAAATATCGAATAAATCAAATTCCAATTCTTAATAATCCAGATTAGTATAACAGTGCCGAAAAATGGATTTGATGTTTTTGACTCTAAATTTTCTTTAAAGGAAATAAGTAACTCTTTAATCATAATATGGTTTTTAATTTCGTCTAACGTTTGTAACTTGGTAATTTAGGAAGCCTAAACTTTCGGTTAAACACTAATTTTTAAGTACAAAACAAACTTTAAATTAAGTCTAAAACCCCAATTTCTTATAACCGTTGTTAGTGACAGTTATATTTGAAAAACTGTAGATGAATCTACAAATTCTACTTGATTTGGATAATGATTAAATTTAGAAATAAAATCAAATTTTTCTGCATTGACTTCTGCTAAAGTTCTATTTCCAATATAGATGCAGTAAATTATATCTTTTGGATTGTGCTTTAAAGCCCGTAAAATATGAGCATCAAAATCACCTAACATATTTCCAAAAACAACAGTTGGTTTGTTTGAGACTTTTAGTTTGTTTGAACAGAAAGTTAGATAGTTATTTTCAGAAATTGCTAATTGTTTTTCAATTCCCGATCCTTCTGTAATAAATATTGGAAAATTATCATTTCGAATTTGAGCTGCAATTAAATCAATCAATTCTGTACCATGATTATCTCTTATTAATTTTAAATTTTCAAGATTATCTTTGAAAACACATAATGAGCCGTGCAAATAGTACAAATGTTTATAGACGTATTCTTGTGATGGCATGAATTGTTTAAATCCATCTGGGCATTCTGAACCCCAATAATAATCTTGATAAGCAATATAACCTTTGTCTTGACGAGAAATATCTTTTGATTGCATTATTATATGATAAAGATATAAATCATAATTAGTTGTGAAAATATCTCCAAAGTCTTTTAATTGTTTCGCAACGTTATTAAGCTGATTGAAATTTATATCTTCCACTCTCGGATGGACAGCTTCAATGGTTGATATCAAACCATTTCTTAAATTCTGAAGTGCTATGTCTATTGGATGAGTTGGCAATCCCAATAATTGATTTACTTTTTTTGCGTATGTTAAGTAGCGCAGTATTAGTTCAAAATTTACTGTTCCGAAATGCGTAAATAACGCTTGATGGGTTGCATCGCAGTTTTGAAGGAATAAATTAAATAGAGAAGTGTAAGAGAAATTTGTGGAAAATTGTAAACTAAATCCATTACCAAGTAATAAATTTGGTTTGTCATATCTTACTGCAATGTCATTCCAATTTAAAATGGAATTCTGTCTTAATTCTTGAGTTGTTATCATAGGTATTTCTTGTTTACTGCTCGGGAATAATTGCGTCACAACTCATAAATATCCGCAACTTATGAAAGCCACATACATCTAATCATTTTGTTATTAGGTTTTTAAATCCGGTAACACAAAAAAGAGCTATGCGTTTTTGTGTTTTTTCAAACATACAAAACACTTTTTAGCCACAACCCCGTATTTATACCTGTTTTGTGGTAAATGTAAAACAGTTCACCACCGCATCCTTACGGGAAACCGTAATGTGTGTTATAACAAAAAAAGGAGTGTCATTGCGACACTCCTTTTTAGTAATTCTATTTGTTAAGAAATTATACTTTCAACTTCTTAGCCATGTCCGGAGATAGGGCTTTTTTGTTTAACATAATATCAGTCGTTTTGTATTTTACAAACTCTTTTGTCATATACAAATAACCTTTGTAGTCGTTTGTAGTTCCCCAAGAGTTTTTTACGATATAGTATTCTTTACCGTTTTGGTCTTTAGACAAACCTACAATATGCATTCCGTGGTCATCGGTCGTAGTGTAATTATCAAACGCTTTTTGGCGCATTTCTTCGGTTACAACTGGTTCTTTTTTAGGGCCGTTAAACAAGTCTGCTTTTTCTTCTGGTGTCATGTCTTCCATTTTCTTTTCTGGAACAAATGCTACTCCGTTTTTCCAACTAAATGTTTTCTCGCTCACATCGCCTCCCCAAGCTACTGAGTAACCTGATTTTAAAGCATTGTCTATAACATCTGTTAGTTCATTAATTTTTACGTTATATACTTGGTCGAAAGCCCAATTGTCTGGAACCATTAACACAAATTTAGAGTAATAAGGATATTCTTGTAAAGACGAAATTTCGATATAATCATCGGCATTAATTCCTACTACTTCTTTTGCAAAAGATTCTGGTGTGTATTTTTTTCCGTTATAATCGAACGATTTAGGTGTTTGTCCTAGATAAGAATCAATTACAGCGGTATAGGCTTTTTCCCAGTTTGGTGTAAGTTCTCCGTTAGGATTTTTTACAACCGCAGCTAATAAAGCTTCACCTAAAGCAGCCATTTCGCCAAATTTATTTTTGTCGGTTCCGTAATTTAAACCTGTATAAACAGATTGTGGTACAGCACCATACTTGCGATACATATTCATCACGTCATGAAAAGCACCACCGTCACCTAGTGTCACTGCGCCATGCATACGAACATAATTTCTTCCTTTTTCTACATAAGCGTTACGTGCCGAGAAAATTTGAGACAATTCGACTGGTTTTTTCCCCATTTTGATCATCTCTGATTCTAAAAATGAGTTTGCCGAATAACTCCAACAAGTTCCTGATGAACCTTGGTTTTTTATCGATGTGTTTTCGATATTAACAACATCTGTAAATTTGAAAGCTTCTTTGCTTTTTTCGCTCGCATTTATTTTTAATGAATTCACTAAATTGTCTTGTGCAAAGCTCGATGCACCCACAATTAATGAAGTCGCTATAAATAGGGATTTAATTGTATTCATAATTTTTGTTTTTTAATGGTTCGTAAAATTAAAAAATGTTCTTTCTTATTTTCTAATTTAACAACAATTTAGGTTTTAATTAAGAAAAAGAAGAAGTAATAATTTATTTCTAGTTAAACGAAATAAATTATGCCTTGTAAAAAAATACAATGAGAGTTTATGGATTATTTTGTAGTAATTTGATTTAGTTTTTTCTCAATTTCAATAAGTCTATTTTCTAATAGTTTGTTTTGAAGAGATAAAGTCTCAATTGTAGTTTGTTGTTCTTGGAGCGCTTTAACAATTGGAGCAATTAAATCATTATAGCGAACACTATACATTCCATCTTTATCTTTTGAAACAATTCCACTATCTTGAATACCAGATTTGATTAGAGTGTCTTCTAATTCTTGTGCGATAAACCCATATTCAGTTTTATTAGATTCGTCATTTTTTCTTTTGTAAGAAACAGGATTTAATTTAGAAATAAAATCAAGTCCTAAGTTTGATTTTTGAATGTCTTTTTTCCATCTTTTGTCAGAGGTTACCGACCAAGCAATTTGAATTCCCGCATAGGTAATATTCGTGTCTCCAATGCGTACCTGATTGCTTCCACTTACTGCTGCATTATAACCTATAGCCGTTGAGTTAGAATATGTTCCAGTCGTGCTGTAAGAATTATAACCTATCGAAGTATTGTAATTTCCAGCAACAGCATCTTTCATAGCATTTGTTCCTAAAGCGGTATTGCCGTTTCCAGTAGAATTTGTATATAATGAACTAGCTCCCAAACTGGTGTTTTCGTTGCCTATTGTATTGTAATAATTTGAATTAGAGCCAACACCAGTATTTTTATTTCCAGTTGTATTTTCTACTAAACTCAATTCACCCAGTGCAGTATTTGAACCCCCTGCGGTATTGCGGGATAATGTGTATGAACCAACACCAGTATTATTTGCTCCATTTGTGTTTGCCTGAAGGGAAGCAATGCCTACCGCAGTGTTGCTAGATCCTGTTGTGTTGAATAATGTATTTGTACCAATTCCTGTATTATTAGATCCTGATGTATTGTTAAATAAAGAATACAATCCAACTGCTACATTGGAACCTCCAGAAATGTTTTTATACAAAGCTACAGTTCCCAAAGCCGTGTTGCTACTTCCTGTCACATTTGCTTCTAAAGCAGAAGCTCCTACTGCTGTATTATAACTTCCTGTAGTGCTATTTTTTAAACCATTATCTCCAAAAGCAGAGTTTTGTGTGCCTTGATTGTTTTTTAATGCGCTTCTGCCAAATGCAGAGGTGTTTGGTGCCCAACCTAAATTACCAGAAAAGCAATCATACCCAAAAGAAGTATTGTAGTCTCCAATAAGTCCTGAAAATGTATTATTTTTTTTAAATATAAGATCTTTAATATCTGTAGTTCCTATAAACATTGTGGCAGGATTAGTTCCTGAATTTCCTGTCAAACTCCATGAAGGGTTTGAAACTCCAACAGATTTCCAAGTTGTAGAAACATTATCCCAGAAATAAAAACCAGGCTGATTCGATCCAGATACGGTAGTTAGATATACCATCATCCCTTGTTGAGCAACAGTTGGGTTTGTTGCTGGAAAAGTATTTATTCTTGGGATTAAAATCCCATCAGTATTTGTTGGTGAAGCAATATTACTTGCCTTGATTTCTAATTGTGCAGCTGGAGAAGTTGTGTTTATACCTACTTGTGAAAATGAATGAAGTGTAACTAATAATAATAAAGATAATAATAATTTTTGATGCATTTTGATTGATTTTTTTTGGCGGCAAAAATATAAAATAAGTAAGTAAAGACTTGTTATTTATGTTTAAATTAACAATTTGATATTTCTAAATAAAAAATTATCTAGATGTATTTAGAAATAAGTTTTTAGATTAAATGTTTTATGAAGATTTGTGACTTTTTAATAAAAAAAGAGGTTGTTCATACTGTAAGAACAACCTCTTTTTTTATTAAAATATCCAAACACCGTTTTGATATAAACAATTCTCGGAAAGTTGGTTTAATTTTTCAGAAAGGGTCTGTTATTTACAAAGTTTCTTTCAACCATTTGTAAAACTCTTTTTGCCAAACTTGTGCATTTTGAGGTTTTAGAACCCAGTGGTTTTCTTCTGGGAAGTACAAAAAGCGACTGTTTATTCCTCGCAATTGTGCTGCTTGGAATGCTTCTTGTCCTTGCCCGATAGGTACTCTAAAATCATTTCCTCCTTGTATGATTAAAATGGGTGTGTTCCATTTCTCTACATAATTGATAGGATTAAATTTAGTATAGGTTTGTTGTGCAATTTTATTGTCTTTTTCCCAATAAGCACCACCAAAATCCCAGTTGTTAAAGAAAACTTCTTCGGTTGTACCAAACATACTTTGGGTATTGAAAACACCATCGTGTGCGATAAAAGTTTTAAACCTATTGTTGTGAATTCCTGCTAAATAAAACACAGAATATCCACCATAACTAGCACCAACACAACCCAAACGAGATTTATCTACATATTTTTCTTTAGCAACATCGTCTATCGCCGATAGGTAATCTTGCATCACTTGTCCGCCCCAATCACCAGAAATTTGCTCATTCCAAGCTTGTCCGTGACCATACATTCCTCTTCTGTTTGGTGCTACAACGACATATCCTTGCGATGCCATAAGAGAGAAATTCCAACGGAAAGAATATGATTGTGTCAACGGACTTTGTGGTCCTCCTTGGCAATATAATAAAGTTGGATATTTTTTATTAGCATCAAAATTAGGAGGAAGTATCACCCAAACCAACATTTTTTTGCCATCGGTAGTAGTTACATAACGTCTTTCGTACTTTGGTAATGCCAATTTAGCGTAAGCTTCATTATTTACTTTAGTAAGTTGCAACCATGTTTTTTTCTTTAAATTGTATGAATAAATTTCTAATGCGTGATTCATGTCTGTTCTTGTAACAATCGCATTATCGGCAGTAATATCTACAATATCATGCACATCGAAATCGCCAAAAGTAAGTTGTGTTACCGTAATAGCAATTCTTGTTACGCCAGGAAAATTAACTTCAAATAATTGTTGTGTTCCATCTATTGCTGCAAGAAAATATACTTTTTTTCCGTCTTTACTCCAAGAAAAACTAGAAACTGAATTGTCCCAATTTGCAGTTAGGTTCATTTTCATTCCTTTAAAATCGACAATAATATCGTTTTTATCGGCTTCATAACCATCGCGTTTCATTTGCAAATAGGTTAAATTTCCTTGTGGCGAAAAAACTGGATTGGTATCGTAACCTAAATTGGCTTCGGTTCTATTGATGGTTTTTTTGGTTTCAAGATTGTATTCGTAAATATTAGTATTGGTCGAAATAGCATATTTTGTCCCAGCTACTTTCTTAGACACATACAAAATACTTTTGCTGTCTGGTGACCAAATATAATCTTCGTCGCCACCAAATGGTTTTTGTGGTGAATCGAAATTTTCACCAGCCATAATATCAATAGGAGCAGCTAGTCGAACATTGTCCGAAGGAACGCCACTGTAAAAAACATGGTTAAATTTTCCTTCGTTCCAAGTGTCCCAATGGCGATAATCTAAACCATTGTATATTTGAACATTCGATTTTTCTAATTCTGGATAATAATCTTTTCCGTGAACTTTATCGATTTTTACCTCTTCGTTATAAACAAGATATTTTCCGTCAGGAGAAATGTTTTTGTCTAACAATAAGCTTTTTGTATCTGTTACTTCTGTTGCGTTTCCGCCAATTACGGGAATGGTGTAAAACTTAGAGCTCGATTTATTTTCTTCTATTGATGGTGTCGAAACGCTATATACTACGTTTTTTCCATCTTTAGAAATCCCTAAAGCTGTAACTCGTCCTAGTTTCCATAATAATTCTGGGGACATTGTGTTTTGTGCAACAACGTTTAAACTCATTGTGAATAGTGTTAAAATCAGTATTTTTTTCATGTTATGTGTGTTTATTAAATTAAAAAACCATCAGTAATTACTGATGGTTTGATATAAATAAAATTTATAAATTTCCCTGAATGGTTGCAACCAAAGCCACAAATTCTTCTGGTGTTAGACTTACTTTATTTTGAAAACGCATTTCGTCCATTTCGTTAAGCGGAATAAGATGTACGTGAGCGTGAGGAACTTCTAGTCCTATCACTGCCATACCAATTCGCTTGCACGGAACCGATTTTTCTAAGGCGATTGCGATTTTTT
>NZ_JBJXEN010000052.1:0-8823 GCF_046153165.1 Flavobacterium sp.
ACGATAAGTAAAATATACTTTTTTAAGTGTTAGTTTTCCACCTTCAGTGTTTTCTAATCCAGATGTTTTATTAATAAAGTCTATGTTGTTTTCTATTCCTTTACACAAACTATAATTATATTCAAAATGTGCCACTTTTATTGGAACCGCATTTTCTAAATCGTCTTTGTGAGCCAAATATTCGGGTTTAGAATATAAAGAAATTTTATCTAATTTCCACATCTTTGATGCTTCGGAAGTTGCTCCACCTCCATTTTCATCTATCACACCATGACCATCTTTACGTTCAGAGATTGTAAAAATTGCTACATGAGTCTTGGTTTCAATTTTATTAATATATAACAATTCTTTTTCCCCATATTGGTAACTTCCTTTATCGTCTTTTACAGACGATCTTAAACCTTCGTCGTAATTAGCTTGATATTGTCCGTAAGGAACCCTCCACTTATAAGGCGTCTTTACACCATCACTAGACACGCTCTTGTTTGTATAAGAAAATTTTGTGTAAGTCCCCAAATCGCCATCAGATGGTCCTTTTTCCTTATCGGTATCTTGATAATCTGATGATAAAACGGAAGTTAACAAATAACTATGTGCATAAGCAGGTGTTGTAATTCTATTAAAATATTGATCACCTTCTCTTGAGTTTTTAGCAGAATTGTCTTTACCTGGGTTATATTGTACTAATCCTGTTTTACAATTTCCGTTTGCGCCTGAAACATCAAAAGTTACTTCTCTTTTTACACTATTATATGCTGCTCTACCATAATTATATTGTTCTCCACCATCTTTTATAATTCTTATCTCAGCTGTGTGGTTTTTATTAGATTTTTTGCTATATGGGCTAAATGTTTTAGAACCAAATTTACCTGCTTCTTCTCTAGATATTTTTTGAATAACTTGGTTTCTATTTAATCTGTTATTACCTCTTTTGATGTATGGTTGAGAGCCTAAATTAACTACACTAGCGTCATCAAAAACATTTTTATAATATTGCAAAGAGGTGTTTCTATGGAATTTAGCATTATCTGTTAGCTTAAAACTTATTGGCTCATATCCCCCTAATTCATTATTTAATAGACGAATCATGTCTTTATCTACATGAGCTCCTCCGATGTTTTTAAATAATACTTTTTCATAATTAGGCTTATTACCTGTTTCATTTTCATTAAAACGACTTAAGGCAGGATTATTATCTTCCCATAACCCCGTATAACTTTTACTTTTTGTTCCGTCCAAATCAACCCCAACGTGAGCACCTGCTCCTGCACCAAGCTCAACACCAATATTTAAAGAGGCACTGTCATCTTGTGTAAAATTATCATAAACATAACCTACTTGACTTCTGTAAGGTCTAAACATACCGCCCACGCCTTGTCCTTGTACATTATATAAATCGTAAGTATAATTTGTAACTGGAAGACTAACGGTATTTCTATTTACGGTTCTGTCTTTTTCTCTATTAAAATCTAGGATGTCTGATGACCCAGCATTAGATGTGTTTTCGTAACCAAAAGCTTTTTCTATTTTAAATTTTTCAGAAGATTTAATTCCTTGACTGTTTCTATATCCGGAAAATTTAAATCCAGGGTCTACACCATAAACTGCACCCTCAACATTTAAGTTAAACATTGCATTTACTGATGACATTCCTACACGTTTTGAAGGAGTAAAATCGGCAGGAGCAAATGAAAGAGAACCACCACCTATAGAACCTCCGTAGCTATTTCCTGAAGTACCACGTTCACCAATAGATCCGTTATCGTTTCTAAATCCATCTTTATGTTGTTCTGTAACCCTTTTAGCAGAAGCTGACATAGTTACAGACTCCACACCTTTTCTACTATTCATAGATACTCCAGCACTCACTGAAAGATCCGTATTTTTTCCTTCTTTTTCTTTTGTTTTTGCGCTTAATGAAATACTAGGGGATGCCGAAACACCATCAGTAGAGGAGTTTTCTAATTGCATTCCTACTGAAAGATTATCACCAATTGCAAATGTAAGACCTGCATTTGTAGAACATCCAAAACCATCATAACTATTGTATTTTATACCCACTCCAAAACCAACGCTAGCACTAACACCACCAGATCCACCAGACTTAGGCGTTTCGCCCACTCCAAAAGGAGAAAGAAAAACATTAAAATTACTCCCTATGGTAGTATTCTTTTTCATGTTGTTTTCATATACCATTTGATCTCCATTAAAATCATCTGGAATACCTCGTACTTGCCTCGCAATTTGTCCAACACCCAAGTCCCATCCTAGCCCAGTCCAAGAAGCTTCTTGGTCCATTGTTACTCCTGAGTTATAAGCTAAATTTAAAGGATAACCACCCACATCCATAATAGGTATATTATAATTAAAATCTCCACTAGCTAAATCGACCATATCAGATGTTCCAATAGGTGTAAACGAATTAAACTCAGGCTGAGTAGGACCGCCAGTTAATGCATACATTTGCATAGGCTGTGTAACCTGCAAAATCATCATAATCATTAAATAATAGGCCACGATTTTTGAAAACTTGCTTTCTCTAATTTGCTTCATAAGGCTATTTCTGTATATGGGTCTTTAAACTTAAATTTCATTGTTCCTTTTCTAAAAAGGTAATCGTTGTATACTAATTGTATTTTATCATTAGGATCTATTCCTGAAAACATTAAAAGTACCTTTTGAAAAGGTGCTACTTTATAACTTCTTTCGTAAAGAACCCCTGAGCATTTTATGGTATCTTTTGTTGAAGTAATCACATAAAAATCTCTATCTAATCCAAAAGACATGTATTTTACACCGTCTTCATAAGACATTCCTGTAAAATTATTTTTGAGTAAGTCTTTCTCCTCATCTTGATGAAAGGTGAATTCTATTATCCTTTCTGTTTTATTCTCTTCATATAAAGAATCTACAAGCTTTAAGTTTTCGTTTCCTTTATCTTTTAATAAATAATATTGGATAGGAACTTCTGTTGCTGTAAAATTAATATCATCTACATACTGATTATAAACTCTAGATTTCCAACCTATTTTCTCTAAATTAAAATAACGATCCCGTATTTCGGAATCGTCAGTTGCTTTATCCTCTTTTTTACAAGAAAATAAAATAAAAATTAACAGTATGAAGTAATACTTATTTAATTCCTTCATACTTTTTGTTTATGTAGGCTAGTAATTCATTTGTTTTGTCAATTTTTTCACTTGCAAAAAGTATAGTTTCTTTATTTTGGGATCCTATTATCAATTTGTAATTAGTTTCTTTTGAGTATTCATCTATATAATTATGAATTCGAGACCAGATTTTTAAACTCTCTTCTCCTGCAAAATTTTGATTAAATTGTTCCAATTCTTCTTTTCCTTTTACAAATTGTGACATCATTTGCTTTTTTTCAATTTCTGAGACCGAGTTAGATTGCAATTTAGAATACAGAGAATCTAGAATAGTTTTTCTAGCATTAAATTCTTTCTCTCCAATCTTTTTCATCTCTTTTGTCATATAAAAACCATCAAACAACTTTATATTATCAACATATACAATCTCTTCAGAGGCAAAAAAACTTCTAAAAATTAAAAAGCAGACTAATGCAATTAGACCAATCGAATGGATAAACGTTAAAATTTGTATTTTATTTTTTAGCACTATAAGTATTGTTAAATTTTTGCAAATATAATTTTATTTTTTGGGTTTTTTTACAATATCATGTTTAATAATTAGTTATGAATTTATTAAAATAATAAAGATCAATACATTATTAACTAAACCTAAATTTAATCACATTAAAAAATAAATTTAATATCTTGCACACGTTTTAAAATAAAATTTATACCCTTGAAAACAAAAGTCTTAACAATATTTTTAGCTCTAGTAAGTGGATTTTTATTAATATCATTTTCTGATCCTTATACAATAAAGCGAATTTCAGATGCGAATTTCAGGTATGAATTTTACACAACTGACAAAAAAATAAAAACCAAAAGCAATAAAATATATTATTGGTTTAAGGGTGGTTTAATTCACAATTCACAATCAGGTATGACTGGTGAATTGTTACAAGACAAGTTTATAAAAATGTATCATAGTAACCAGCTTGCGGAACAAGGAACATTCAAAAAAGGATTAAAAATTGGTTTGTGGAAAACTTGGTTTACAAATGGAATGTTAGAAACGACTCAGAAATGGAGTAATGGCTTAGAATCTGGGAAATTTTTTCGTTATAACGAAAGCGGATTGCTTATAGAAAAAGGAAGTTTTAAGTCTGGCAGAAAGCATGGTCTTTGGATTGATTATATCAAAAAAGACACTGTGATTTATAAAAGAGGTATAGTTTTTGTAAAAAAAGTGAAGCCTTCTAAAGCTGAAAAAACAAAAATTAAGGAAGAAAAACAAAAAATAAAGTCAGTAAAAAAAGAAGATAGAATTAAAAAAAGCGCTTCTAAAAAACTAGAAACTACTTCAGAAACAAAACCTGAAAAAGAAGGATTTTTTAAGAGATTATTCAGTAAAAAACAAACGAAAGAAAAGACGAATGGTTAAAGCGCATAGCTTATTATACGCCATATATATCTGTTTGATCATCTCCATCATTTGTGGTGCTTTGTTGTATTTTGCTAATTTATACAACCAACTTAATTTGCATTATAACCTTCAAGAAGAAATGTACATTCACAATCAATCTGTAGTGAATTTTGCATTGGGAAATCAAATATCTCAAGAAGAATTACCCATTGATGAAAACTCAGGAATTGAAGGTAATTATGACGTAAAGCAATATGGTTTATTAACCATGTTATTATCAAATTCAATTCTAAGAAATGATACGATTAGTTCGGCACATTTTGTTGGAAGCTATTCTTTAGACAAAACAGCGATTCACCTGGCTAATTTTACCAAATCGCTATCTTATTCTGGAACTGTTAAATTGGTTGGCGATAATATGTTGCCGACAACTTATATCGAAACATCTTATATTACTAACAAACCCAATAACTTAATTACACAAGGAAAAACCACCATTTCAGAGTTAATTTTGCCAGAGATAAATGCGAATTTTAAAAAAATATTCGAGGGAATAAATGCTGAAAAAACTACATTATCTGAAGTTCAAAAACCAAAAGATTCTCTATTTTTTAATTCTTTTCATAATACAACCAAAGAAGTTTATGTAAATTCCGTTTTAAGTAATATAAACTTCAAAGGAAATTTTATTTTACGGTCTAAAGATTCTATTCGAGTGAAGAAAAATACCGTTTTAGAAGATGTAATTCTCATTGCACCCAAAATCACTTTCGAAGAAGGTTTTACAGGAACAGTCCAAGCATTTGCAAGTAAAGGAATCGAGTTAGAACAAAAAGTAATCTTAAACTATCCGTCGGTAGTCTGTGTTTATAATCCAACATCAGAAGAAAGTTTAATCAAAATTAAAAAAGAATCTAAAATTACTGGAGCAGTAGTTTTATTTGGAAATGCATTAGAAAACATCAATAAAAATAATGTTGAAATAGATCAAGAAGGATTAATTTTTGGAGACATTTATTGTACTGGAAGATTAGATTTAAAAAGTAAAGTTTATGGATCTGTTTATACAAATCGTTTTTATCTCAAAACAACTTCATCTACTTACGATAATATGATTTCTGATATAGAAATAAATACGACCAAGCGTCCAAAATATTTTATAGCAATTCCACTATTTGAAACAAAAAAAACTGAGTATGGTATTCTTAAAAAAGTATTGTAACTTACATCTAAAAGCAAATTCTATCTTAGAATCTATGATTGCGCTAACTATTATTTCGGTGTGTTTGTATATTGCTATTATGATTTTTGCTGCGGTCTTTACGCCAAGAACAGCAGCAAAATTTTATGGTACTCAGAATAAAGTAAACGAACTCTTCTTTTTAGCACAACTAAAAAATGATTCGTTAACTACCGAAAATGAAGACGACAATCTTATTATTGAGGAAGAAATTATTAATGATCAGTTAAAAAAAGTAACCATACAATATAAGGATAGTACAAAATATCAGTTCGATAAAAGTTTTTATGTTCAAACCAATGAGTAAAAAAAACACAGTTGCAGCATTTTCTATAATAGAAGCAATTATCGGCATGGCGATTACGGCGATTATTATGGGAATTGTATTTGTTATTTTTTCGATTGTTTCCGAAAGAATGTTGGACTATAAAAACCAAAACGCATTGGTTAACGATTTAAACAGGTTAACTTATAGTATCAATAAAGATATTTTCGACAACGAAAAAATGAGCGTTATAGACAATGAAGTCCTGTTTAATGGATATTCAGGCGAAGTAGTAAAATATAATTTTCTGGATGATTATATATTACGAAGTCGAGAGGAATTTATAGACACTTTCAAAGTAAAATTAAAACACCTGATGATCGATTCGGTAAAAAGTAATACCCAGAAAAAAGTTTTTTTGAAGTTAAGACTAAATGTAGAAGTTAACGAAAGTGATTTAGATTTAAATTTCTACAAACAAGTATATGCTAACGAATTGTTACAAAAAACAAAACAATAATGAGTTTAGATTTAAGCACCTATAAAAGCGAAAAAACACCGAAAGTCAATTTCAAAATTGAAACTGGAAATTTTCAGTTTTCTAAAAAGCTTTCGGATAAAAAGAAAGAAGTTTTTTATCGTGAACTGGGAATGTTGCTAAAATCGGGGGTCGATTTCAAGAAAGCATTAGAAATTCTGAGCAATCAATCCAGCAATAAGTTCGAGAAACAAATCATCATCCAAATTAAAGACAAAGTAGTCGAAGGACGAAGTATTTATGAATCGATGAGAGAGACTAATCAGTTTTCTGCATACGAATATTATAGCATACAAATAGGAGAAGAAACCAGGAAACTGGAAGAAGTTTTGGGCGAATTACAAAAATATTTCAATAGAAAAATCCAAATGAAACGCCAAATCATTTCCGTTTTAACCTATCCAGCAATTGTAATGACAGTGACTATTTTGGTGCTTTATTTTATGTTGAATAAAGTGGTGCCCATGTTTAGTTCGGTATTTAAACAATTTGGAAGCGAACTACCTAAAAGCACACAAATTATTATAAAGATATCAAATCATTCAGGAACAATTTTCGGAATTGTTTTTGGTCTGATAATGGGATTCGCCATTATGCATACTTTGTTAAAAGAGAAGAAAAGCTATCGTGCCATTACAACAAAAATGATGCTTAAAATTCCATATTTTGGGAGTTTAATACAAAAAATATACATTTCTCGTTTTTGCCAGTCGATGAAGTTGCTCATAACATCAAAAACAACCTTAATTAATTCCTTATCACTAACAGCAAAAATGATAGGTTTTTACCCAATCGAAATAGCTATCGAAACCATAAAAGAAGATATAATAAGAGGAGCCTCATTAAATGAAAGCTTAAAGAAGCATTCCGTTTTCGAAAATAAAATGGTTTCTATGGTCGAAGTTGCCGAACAAGTAAACCAATTAGATATTATGTTCGACCGATTGACAGAACAATACAACGAAGAAATTAGTCATCAAACAAAAATGATTGGTGTAATTCTAGAACCAATGATTATTATCGTTATTGGTGTAATTGTGGGCGTAATTATGATTTCTATGTATGCACCAATGTTCGACTTGAGTAAAATTATAAAAAACTAATACATTTCTAACTTATCATGCACTTTGCTCAATTCTTTATCTATATAAGTTTGCGCATAATGAACATACCTATTAAAAGAATTACTAGCACTACTATGACCACTAATTTTTCTAACCAAAAGTTCTGGCATACCTAAAATAAGCATTGTTGTAATTGCAGTTCGTCGCATCATGTGAGAACTCATATTATCACAGAAACGATTTTTAGCATTTTTTGCTGTAATTTTTTTAGTAACTCCTTGTTTTTCTCGTGAGATATCTACAACATCTGTAAACTCTGCCATCTCACCAATTCTTTTTAGAGATCTATTAAAATTAGATAAGTTTTTCTCTCCAAAAACTGGAGTGCTGCTATTTTTCGGAATATATTTTTGGTAAATTTCTACCGCATAATTGGGTAGTTTTATAAAACTGTAGGTTTTTGTTTTCTGAGATTTTACTTTTAGATACCACTCATTATTAGTTTTTTCAAAATTCTTATTGGTTAGCAAAAAAATGTCTGAAAAACGAAGTCCAGTAGTGCAACCAAAAACAAAAATATTTTTTAGTTTAATTTGGGTAGAAGTCAGCTTTTTTTCGAACACCTTATTATGAATTAAAAACTTAAGCTGATCTGGAGTTAAAACTAAAATATCAATTTCTTCTTTTCGAATATAAAAGCTTTTGTGAAAATCGCCCACATAAATATCTTTCTCTTCCTTAAGCCAATTAAAAAAAACACGAATTATTTTTATGTTAGATCCCACATAATTATCAAAACAACCTTTTTTGTACATAAACTCGGTAAAAGCTTTATAAAATTTTTTCCAATAACTTTTTTCCGATTGAAGCTCACGAGTACTTAATCTTAAAATACTACAAATCCGCAATTCAAATTTTGCCTCGATACTAAACTGAGTTAAATTTTGCAAAACATATTTATACACTTTGGTCGAACTAGGAGTAATTCGTTCACCATTTTTTTTTAGTCTTTTTCCTGTTTCGGAATCTTTTATAAATTGTTTGAAAAGCGGAATAACTTCTTGCGTTTTTTTCATAAAATGAATTTTATCAAAACTACTATTTCGAGTTGTTTTTTTCGTTAGATTTGTAATGAATAACACGTTCTTTTTTTACTGGTTTTTATGCCCAAAAAGTGTCAAAAAACGCCATAAAGTGCAAA
>NZ_JBJXEN010000055.1:0-21043 GCF_046153165.1 Flavobacterium sp.
CGAACATTTAATATTAGCAATTTTTGAATCAAAAAGTAAAGTAGCACAAATTTTAAAAGACCAAGGTGTAACCGAAAAAGGACTGAAAGCAGTAATTGAAGAATTAAGAAAAGGAGAAAGAGTAACATCAGCATCTGCAGAAGAAAACTATAATTCATTAAATAAATATGCCAAAAACCTTAATGAATTGGCCAAAGCTGGAAAGCTAGATCCTGTTATTGGTCGTGATGAAGAAATTCGTCGTGTATTACAAATTTTAACGCGTAGAACAAAAAATAATCCGATGTTAGTTGGTGAACCTGGTGTTGGTAAAACTGCTATTGCAGAAGGTTTAGCACATCGAATTGTAGATGGAGATGTTCCTGATAACTTGAAAGATAAAATAGTCTTTTCGCTAGATATGGGCGCATTAATCGCTGGAGCAAAATACAAAGGTGAATTTGAAGAGCGTCTAAAAGCGGTTGTAAAAGAAGTGACTGCTGCCGAAGGAGATATTGTACTTTTTATTGACGAAATTCATACTCTTGTAGGTGCTGGTGGTGGAGAAGGTGCTATGGATGCAGCAAATATTTTGAAACCAGCTTTGGCTCGAGGTGAGTTACGTGCTATTGGAGCAACAACATTAGATGAATATCAAAAATATTTCGAAAAAGACAAAGCTCTCGAACGTCGTTTCCAAAAAATTATGGTGGAAGAACCAGATACTGAAAGTGCTATTTCTATTCTACGTGGAATTAAAGAGAAATACGAAACACACCATAAAGTTCAGATAAAAGATGAAGCTATTATTGCTGCAGTCGAATTATCTCAACGGTATATTACCAATCGTTTTTTGCCAGATAAAGCTATCGATTTAATGGATGAAGCTGCTTCTAAACTGAGAATGGAGATCAACTCTAAACCAGAAGAACTCGATGTTTTAGACCGTAAAATAATGCAACTCGAAATTGAAATCGAAGCCATTAAAAGAGAAAAAGATGAGAGTAAACTCAAAATTTTAGGAATGGATTTGGCCAATCTCAAAGAAAATAGAAATGAGATTTATGCTAAATGGAAGTCTGAAAAAGATGTGGTTGACAATATTCAAGTTATAAAAACCGAAATTGAGGATTTTAAATATGAAGCAGAACGTGCCGAACGAGATGGAGATTACGGAAAAGTAGCCGAAATCCGTTACGGAAAAATAAAAGAAGCACAAGAACGATTAGACGTTTTACAAAAACAATTAATAGAAAACCAATCAGGAACTTCCTTAATAAAAGAAGAAGTTACCAGAGAAGATATTGCCGAAGTAGTTGCAAAATGGACAGGAATTCCAGTCATGAAGATGTTACAAGGCGAACGTGAAAAATTGCTACATCTAGAAGATGAGTTACATAAAAGAGTAGTGGGTCAAGAAGAAGCTATTCAAGCTGTAAGTGATGCTGTTCGTAGAAGTCGTGCAGGTTTGCAAGATATGAAAAAACCTGTTGGAACATTTCTTTTCCTAGGTACAACCGGTGTAGGAAAAACCGAATTAGCAAAAGCTTTAGCCGAATATCTTTTTGATGATGAAAACGCCATGACTAGAATTGATATGAGTGAATACCAAGAGCGTCACAGTGTAAGTAGGTTAGTAGGAGCACCTCCAGGATATGTAGGTTATGATGAAGGAGGTCAACTTACGGAAGCCGTTCGTAGAAAACCCTATTCTGTAATTTTATTAGATGAGATTGAAAAAGCGCATCCTGATACTTTCAATATTTTATTACAAGTTCTAGATGAAGGACGTTTGACAGATAATAAAGGTCGTCTTGCCGATTTTAAAAATACCATTATCATTATGACTTCTAATATGGGAAGCCAAATAATTCAAGATAAATTCGACAATCTGAAAGGAAGTATTGAAGACACGATTGAAGTAGCCAAAATGGAAGTTCTAGGCTTATTGAAACAAACCGTTCGTCCAGAATTTATTAATCGTATCGATGAAATTGTAATGTTTACACCTTTGACCAATGCTAATATTGCTCAAATTGTAGGTTTGCAACTTAAATCGGTAACTAAAATGCTAGCGTTACAAGGAATTACTATGGATGCTACACCAGAAGCGATTGCTTATTTATCTGAAAAAGGATATGATCCGCAATTTGGTGCAAGACCAGTAAAAAGAGTAATACAACGTGATGTTTTGAACCAATTATCTAAAGAAATTTTAGCAGGAACTATAGCAACAGATAGTATTATTTTATTAGATTCTTTTGATGGAAAATTGGTTTTTAGAAACCAATCTGAATAATTTTTTTGAGTAGCATACTGAAAAGTATGCTACTCTTTCATTATAATTACTGTGGCTTTAAAACCAGTACCTAAATTCCATTGATTTTCTGAAATCAGAGTTGCTTTTTCATCAAATATTTTAAATTCAGCAGTGTTAGGTCCAGAAGTGCCTTGATTTAATGCTTCAAAATCAATTTTATTAATTCCCTTTTCAAGTTTCAAATCTAATTGATTAAAATTTCCGCCTAAATATATTTCGTAGATTACAATTTTGTCATTTACTAAAACTCGGATTAAATCTCCATCAACCAAACCAAAATCTCTATAAAAAATTCCCACAACATCTGCTTTAGTTTTAAAATCACCTAAAAACATATTTCTTCTATACAATTTTGAATCACCATTTTCTTCACCTGTTCTAGAACTTTTATTTAATTTATCAGCATACATTTTTCCAGGATTGAAATCACTTATTGCTGAATTAAATTGGTTAGGTTTCTCTAATTGAGGGGCGTCATAAATTTTAGAAGGCTTTTTAAATCTTGTAATTTCAAATGGCTTCGAGATAGAATATTGTGGAGTAGCATTCTGATTTTTAGGAATATTTATATCAACTCTAGGAATTCCAGTAGATGGTATAGAAGAACCTTCCTGAGCAAAACTATTTGCAGAGAAGAAAAGGATAAAAAAGAACCCGTAATATAATTTCATTCTATTTGTGTATCAATAATTATTCCAATATTATAACGTCTGTTTACAGATATTTATTCTTCAATTTCTCCACTTCTTATTTTTCGTTTTTTTTCCATTCCTTCACTAAAAAAAGTATCAATTGTAATTTTATTTTCTAATAATTGCCATTCTTCATTTTCAGGAAAATGTTCAAGAATGAAATCATTCGGTTCATCAAATAAATATCTAATATTCAACGCTTTTTCTTCTTGGTTGTCAATTATTATTCCCCCATTCCCCCAAGTCGAATCAATAAATTCCCATTTGTCATATAGTTTTACTGCGTTCCAAGCATGATTAGTTTCGGCTAATTTTTCACCATTATAACCATATCCTTTTGCATATCCGTCAATTACTACACATTTTATTTTGGCATTGTCACAAATTACTTTAAATAGATTAGCATATCCTGCACAAATAGATTTTCTATTTTCTAAAGTTGCAATTGCAGAAACATCAATTTCTTTTTTGTTAATAAAAGCATCCCAATCATACTCAATATTTTCTGCAATCCAAAAATAAATTCTTGTAACAATCTCCTTTTTAGTTTTAGCATTCTTTTTTAGATATTTAGTCAAAGTTTCAATATCTGTTGTTTCAGATTTTGGAATTTCTTTCACATATTTTTCTATTTCCTCAAAATTCTTTATTTGAGAATAATTAGATATTGAACATAATAAAAGTATAAAAAAAATGATTTTTCTTATTTTCACGGTTCTTTTTTTAAATATCTGCTAACTCAAAACTATATTCTCTTTCTACTAGAGCTATTCTTGTAGTGTATGATTTATACCAGGAATTTATTCCTTTTTTCTGAGCCTCTAAATGGTCTGTGTTTTGTTTCCATTTTTTTATCGATTCTAAATCTCTCCAATAAGAAACCGTAATACCAACATCATTTCTAGCTGATTCTACGCCTAAAAAACCATCTTGTTTTTTGACTAGTGATTCCATTAGTTCAGCCATTTCGTTATAACCTTCTACATTTTCAGTTTTTACTGATGTGAAAATTACTGCGTAATAAGGTAGTTTCATAAATAGATGTTTTAATTAATAGAAATATATTTTAAGAAGCTGTAATCTATAATCTTTTCGCTTCTTCCCAAAAGACATCCATTTCTGCCAATGTCATATCAGAAAGAGGTTTGCCTAATTCTCCGGCTTTACTTTCTAAATACTGAAATCGTTTAATAAATTTCTTATTGGTTCTTTCTAAAGCATCTTCTGGATTAATCTTCAAAAAACGAGCATAATTAATCATCGAAAATAACACATCGCCAAATTCGGCTTCCATTTTGTCTTGATTGCCAGATTCGACTTCAACCTGTAATTCTTGTAATTCTTCTTGCACTTTATCCCAAACCTGATGTGGTTCTTCCCAATCGAAACCAACACCTTTTACTTTATCTTGAATTCTAGAAGCTTTAACCAGTGCAGGCAAACTTTTGGGAACACCTTCTAAAACTGATTTTTTGCCTTCTTTGAGTTTCAGTTTTTCCCAGTTTTGTTTTACTTCTTCTTCATCAGCTACTACAACATCTCCATAAATATGAGGATGTCTATGTATCAATTTTTCGCAAATATCATTAGCAACATCACCTATATCAAAACTATTGGTTTCACTTCCTATTTTGGCATAAAATACAATATGTAACAATAAATCTCCTAGCTCGTTTTTAACTTCATTTAGGTCATTATCCAATATTGCATCACCTAATTCATAGGTTTCTTCTATAGTTAGATGGCGTAACGATTGCAAAGTTTGCTTTTTATCCCAAGGACATTTTTCACGTAACTCGTCCATCACATCAAGTAATTTGTTGAAAGCGTCGAGTTGTTGTTGGCGATTATTCATATTTTATTTTTTTATATTCCAAAGAAGAATAGAAAATGATGTTATTGTAAATTAAGAATTTCGGCTAAATTTTTTGTCAAATTTTTCCTTGAATATTCTTGTAATCCAACTGGTGAGACTATTAGTTTTTTTATTAAATATAATTCGAAATAAGATAAAATTAGTTTTTTTAATTTCTCTTTTTCATCATAAGTAAAGAAAACGCCCGTATTTGTATTTGTGATAATTTCTGCAAAATCAGAACCTTTTGGACCTATCGCAATTACAGGTCTTTCGGAAACCATATATTCAAATAATTTTCCTGGAATTATACTTTTAGTTTCGGGTGAATCAATTTCTATTAATAATAAAATTTGAGATTTTTTTTGATGTTCAACCGCTTCTTTATGTGAGACATAACCTAAATTATTAATATAAGAGTTTAGATTAAAAGCATGTATTGTATCTAAAATTTCTTGGCTTACTTTTCCAATTAATTTTAATTGAAAAAGGTTTGCGAAATTTTCGTTTTCAGCCACTAATTCACTTAAAGATTCCCATAAAATCATAGGATTTCTGTCGGACAAAAAGGAACCAATATGTGCTAATGTAAACTTTTCGTCTAATACTTGTTTAGAGATATTTTCTACATCATAACCATTAGTGATTACTT
Source organism: Flavobacterium sp. (assembly GCF_046153165.1). Lineage (GTDB taxonomy): Bacteria > Bacteroidota > Bacteroidia > Flavobacteriales > Flavobacteriaceae > Flavobacterium. The sequence goes on from NZ_JBJXEN010000055.1 coordinate 5,499, forward strand.
CGATTGGTTTTGACGTAATCGCTTGAAATTCAGTTTTTGTGGTTTTACTTGTTACTATAATAGTATCAGCGGTATTTAAAACTTTTCGTTCTAAATTTTTATGTTTTTTTTCGGCATAAGAAGATAATTTTAAAGCCGAATGATAACCAATAGTTGTCCAAGGATCACGAAAATCGGCAAACCATTTTATACTAAGATTTTGTTTCAATTTTAATCCAATGAGATGTAAACTATGAGGTGGACCTGAAGTGATTATGGTATCTATATTGTTTTCTGTAATATACTTTTCCAAGTATTTGACAGATGGTTTTACCCACAAAATCCTTGCGTCTGGAATAAATAAATTACCACGAACTAATAGTAATAATTTTTGAATAAAATTTTGTTTTTTTTGATTTGGAATAATCCCAGAACTAATTCCTTTTGTGTTTTTTTTAGAAAAAACAGAAGCCAATTGGTAAGGTTCAATAATCTTATTTCTTAAAATAATAGCTTGCTTTGAAACTTCACTAATCAAACCTTCATCTATAATGGGATAAGTCGGATTTTCTGGAATATAAACAATAGGTTGAATATTGTATTCAGGTAAATATTTTACAAACTTAAGCCAACGTTGCACACCTGGACCGCCAGCTGGTGGCCAATAATAGGTTATGATAAGGACTTTTTTCATAATCCTTTAGCAATTATTAGTCCTGTCCATGTTGCCATTAATCCGAAGAAAACACTCAAACTAATGTATAAAAAAGCAATTAATATTTGATTATTTTGTATTAGTTGTATATTTTCATTAGAAAACGTAGAAAATGTAGTGTAACCACCACAAAGCCCTGTGATTAAGAAAAATTTTAAATCCTGAGAAACAGCATTTTGTTTTTCTAAATAACCAAAGAATAATCCAATAAGTAAACAACCTACAATGTTAGTTACAAAAGTGGCGTAAGGGAAAGTGGCTTGTAAATATTTGTTCATAACAACAGTGGTTAAGTAACGTAAAACGCTACCTAATCCTCCGCCAAGTGCTATGTAAAATATGGTTTTCAATTAAGTTTTTTTGTGTTTCGTTTCATAATAAATTCCGCCTGCTAATAATAGTAAAATTCCAATAAAACTTATTAATGAAATCATACTTCCGGTTTTTACAACTTGTGGTTCAAACTTAAATTCGATAGTATGTTTTCCTGCAGGAATTGGCAAACCTCTTAAAACGTAATCAACTCTATAATGGTTATTTAATTTTCCATCTATATAAGCATTCCAACCATTTTTATAATATATTTCAGAAAAAACGGCAAAACCATTATTTGCATTATTTGAAGTATATTTTAAATAATTTGATTTATATATATTAAGCTTAATTGTTGCTGTTGAATCTGCTTTGGCAAAAGGTTTTACAATTCCTTTCTCAAGTTTATCTAAGCTTCTTACAGCTGTGTTTTTCAAATCGGTATTTACTAACGATTTCATTTCTTCGTCGGCAGAGTTTACTAATTTTATATCATTTACAAACCAAGCGTTTCCGTTTGTAAAAGGGTTTGTAATAGAAATTTCTCCTTCTTTTGTTGGCACAATAATATACTTAACATTCAAAGCATCAAGCATGGGAATATTTTTATTTAAAGCCATTGTTTCTGGATTTACAGATTTGTTTAGATCACGAAGATTTCTATCGATAATATAATCAAATAATTGGTCAAATCTTCTTGGTCTTACAGCACTATATCCGCCTACTGATTTATGAAAATAAGAAGTTCTTGCTTGTAATCTTCCTTGTACTTCATAAACTCTATAATGTGTTGTGTCTTTTAGAATTTCTAAATCGGTTGGTGTTGCTTGAAATGGTTGATCTATTTCTTGAGCGTTTGCAAAGCTGGAGCTGTTTAAGTAATTTTTATCAATAAAAAATAAGTCGGAAACCATTATTATTCCCACTAAAATGACAGCTACTTTATGAGAAATAGTATTTTTTATAGACAACCACATTGCCCCAAAAGCTATTAGTATTAAAAAACCTGAACGAAGTAAATCGGCTGAAAACATCGTTTTTCTATCAGCTTTTAATGCATCAATAAATTCTGGACCATAAGATTCTGCTAAGTAATTATCACCTCCGCCAGCAAAACTAAAACTTCCTTTAAAAATGAATAATAAAGCTAAAATCCCTAAACTTATAGAAGCTGATTTCCATAGGTTTGTCCATTTTTCTTTTTCTTCTAGTTTAAAAAATGATTGTAATGCCATAATTGCAAGTACAGGCATGCAAATTTCTAGTATAACTTGTATAGACGAAACAGCTCTAAACTTATCATACATGGGTACAAAATTGATAAAGAAATCTGTTAATATTGAGAAATTTTTCCCCCAGGACAGCAATAATGTTACGATTGCTCCGGCTAGAAAAACATATTTTATTTTTCGTTTATCACAAAAAAGGGCTAAAACCGCTAAAAAGAAAACTACAGCACCAATATAGGCCGGAGCCGATACACCTGGCTGGTCTCCCCAATAAGTAGGCAATCCTTTTACAATTTCTTTTGCCTGATCTTCTGGGACATTTTGAGCAATTGCATATTCATATATAGAAGAATTTGTACCTAAATTTTCATTATTTGAACCTCCAAAAATTCGAGGAGCAATTAGGTTAAAACTTTCGGCTATTCCATAACTGTATTCGGTAATATAATCATAGGTCATTGCTGAATTGGTTTCATTTTTTGAACCATCAGCATTAAACGTTAATTCATTTTTGCCTCTGATACTAAAATCTGCATATTCGGCAGTAGCTAATAAGCTTGTCGCATTCGCGCCTATTGCAAATATTCCTGCTATTCCAAAAGTCGCAAAACTATATAATAGTGGTTTATATTCCTTGTTTTTAATGGCTTTGTAAACAAAATATGTTGTAATTATTAGTAAGAGTATCAGTAAGTAGTAGGTCATTTGAAAATGATTTGCATTAATTTCTAATGCAACTGCAAACAATGTAAGTAAACCACCAATAATATATTTATTTCGATAAACCAATAGAACACCAGCAATAACCATAGGCATATAAGCTATGGCGTGCACTTTTGCATTATGCCCAACTCCAATAATGATAATTAAATAGGTTGAAAAACCAAAAGCTAATGCACCAAAAAATGCCTTTAAAGGATTTATTTTTAGTACTAAAAGTAGAACATAAAACCCTAAGAAATATAGAAACATATAATCTGCGGGACGAGGTAAAAACCGAATTAATTCATCAATATTTTTGATGTAATTATGCGGATAATTTACACCTAATTGGTAGGTTGGCATACCACCAAAAGCGGAATTTGTCCAATAGGGTTCTGAGTGATTTTCTGCTCTAAAATCATTTTGTTCCTTAGCCATTCCAGAGTATTGTACAATGTCTGACTGGAGAATTTTTTTTCCTTGTAAAACGGGGTAAAAATAAATAATAGAAACTAATACAAAAGCAAAAATAGCTAATGCATGCGGATAAAATCTTTGTAACTTGTTCATAAAGTAATGAATTGAATCAAAATAAGGTGTGAAGATACATAAATTTTAGATTTTTGAAAACTAAAACTAAAATCTACTCTACTTCCTCATAATCTATATAATCACCTACTTGTTTAGTAGGTTTAAGATTCTCCTTTTTTTGGGTTTGAAAATCTTGATTATTTTGCTGATTATAAGTATTTTGATGTTTGTTAAAATTTTCCTGCATTTTATTGGCTGCTTTTTGTAAAAGTATAGGCAAAAAAATACGAGACAAGAACTTGACTAGGTAATAAAACCCAATTATATATATTAATGTTCTAATTAATCCGGCAAAAGAAGCTTCTTGCATTATCTAATTTTTTTCAAAAATAATAAAACTAAATTTTAAAATTAAATTTTGATTCTTAAATTAATGATAAAATATACGGATGCGAGTTATCATATGTTAAAAAAATAAAAGATTGTTTTTTAATATGTAAAAATAAATAAATTATTGAATATCAGATTTTTAAAATAAAAACCCCGTAAATAAGCATTAAATTGTAATAAAAAAAATTAACAAAATGTGTGGTAAAACCGTAATTCAATTATTTTTTTAAGTTGGATTTTTGCGTTTTTAGCTCTATAAATTATCCTATGGTTGCTAAAACAAATTGAGATTTATATGCAATCAGGTTGTGTTTTTGGATTAATTTAAATTATAAAAGATGAAATAAAATTATCTTCTCAAATTAATTAAATATAATTAGGTTCTCTTATTCTATAAGGACCTTCTGTATTTTATTTATTCTTCTCAAGAATACATTTCCGTTAAATAAAAAAATGAAACTAAATCTAATATTTACATGTTATTTTAGATTTAGTTTTTTTTATTATCAATAAAAAATTTAGATTTTATCAAGCTTCATATCTAAATTATAAGAATTCAATAAGGTTTGTAAAATAACAAAATGATAACTAATACTTTAACTTATCTATAAATAGCTTCACTATGTTTATGTTAAATAAATCACAAAAAAATGAGATCTAAAAAAACTACTTTATTTATAATTTTTTTCATTTTTTTTACTTCCATATCCTTCAGCCAATCGCCAACTGTTGTTATTTCTGATCACAATAACAATACTGGTACAATAAATATAGATTGTCCGTACAGCTTTATTCCACCAAAAAAAATAAGGTTAACTGCAACATTTCCAGATTTAAAATCGACAACCGATTATACTGTTACAACAAATCCTTTTACCCAATCGGGTAATTTTTTTGATGGCACTCCAATTGTATTTACTGGTGATGATACTTGGAGTTCATCAATTCCAATTGGTTTTTCATTTTGTTTTTATGGTAATAATTATAATTCTGTAAATGTTGGTGATAATGGTATCGTTCGTTTTGGTTATAATAGCAGTATACCTGAAGGCTCTTTTTCATCTATAACAAATACAACTCCAAATCCATCATTAGTAAGAAATGCAATTTTTGGAGGTTTTCAGGATATGCTTAATATTCCTGTAGGATTTGGATGTGCAGTTGGCGAAAACTGTGGTTCTGTAAAATACATTACTTCTGGTACAGCACCGTTTAGAAAATTTGTGGTAAATTTTAATGGTGTTAAGCATTTTAATTGTTATGGATTAAATGATAGAAAATCGACATTTCAAATTGTATTATACGAAACAACAAATGTTATTGAAATTAATGTAAAAGATAAACCTCTTACATGTAATGGTAATGTTAGCGCAAATGGTAATGGAAATTCATTAATTGGATTAAATAATGCAAATGGTACAATGGGTATTTCTCCTATTGGAAGAAATACAGGAGTGTGGTCTGTTTTAGACGAATCATATAAATTCACACCTAATGGAGTAAGTAGTACACAAATAAATTGGTACAATTCTTCAGGAGGCTTGTTAGGAAGTTCAAACCCTATTGATGTTATTCCGCCTACTAATGACACCTTTTATACAGCTACCGTTCTTTATAATACCTGTACTCCCATACAAATTAGTAGTACTATTAATGTTGTTTACTCATTAGATTTTCCAGTTGCTCCAAATATTACTGCAAATTTTTGTGATACAGTTCTCCCTTTCCCAAGCGAAAGTGTAGATATTGAAAGTTTGTTAGTTCCAGAAGCTGGTATTGTAAAAACAATTCATAACACTCAATTTGAAGCCGATGCTGGTATAAACGCATTAACTGGTATGAATGTTTATAATATGATAAGTACCACTCAAATTTTTTATTACAGAAAAACGTTTGGTGCTTGTTATGCAACAGGGATGATTACTGCAAATCTTTTTCAAACACCTCCTCAGCTTGCAGATCAATATATTTATGTGTGTGACACAAATAATGATGGTTTAGAAGTGGTCACATTAAATGGTTTAGCAAATCAGATTGCGGGATACCAACCTTGGATGGCTATTTCTTACTATCAAAATTTACCTAATGCTATTCAGGATGTAAACCCTTTTTCTAGTGTTACTGTAACTACCATTCCTGGTTTTTATGATGTTTATATAAGAGTAATAAATCCTGCTAATCCCAATTGTTGGACAGTTAGTAAGGTTATTATAAGAATTCTTCCAAAATTGGAGCTAGCCCCAATTGTTCCGTTTTGTATAAACGATCCTAATTTTAATTTACAAGAAAACTATGATTTAACAACAGTACCAATAACAATTATTACTGGATCTGGAACAATAAATGTTTTGTATTATACTTCTTCATCTGATGCACAAAATGGTACAAATCCAATTCTAGATCCAGCTAATTATTTAGTAAATATCCCGCAACCTGCTACAAATGTAACTGTTTATATGGTTGCAACTGCTACGGGATTTTGTCCAACTATTTTGCCTATTACTATTTCTTTTTGTGTAGCAATTGGAATTGATCCTAATGACCCTAACGGAAATGGAGGAGGAGGAGGTTTTGGAGGAGAAGGAGCTTGTTTAGAATCTGGAGATCCGATTCCTTCATATAATTTAAATGTAGTATATAATAACGTTATGAGTGCTGTAGTTCCAGTTCCTGCTTCTATAGGGTTTTATACCACTTTATTAGGTGCTCAAACTCAAGATATTTCAGTTTTATTAACCCTAGCTCAAGTTAGTAATTTTACACCTGTTGCACCATTTTCAGAAATTTGGGTGAGATATATTGATGCAAATGGAACAGTTGGTATTAAAAGAATTATAGTTCCTGTAAAATTTATAAAACATATAAACAGAGATTATCCTATTTGTGATATTTTGAATGATGGTCAAGAAATAGTAAATTTATTACCCTATATAGCACAAATCCAGTTAGAAAATCCAGGAGAAACAGTCACTTGTTATGCTTCTCCAATTGATTATGCTTCAGGTACAAACCCAATAACAAGTATAAATATTTTATCACCCAATACAATTGTTTATGTAAAAGTTAGGTCCTATGGTTGTAATTCAAATTATGACTTAAATTTTATTTTAAACCCATTCGATATAGGAATTCCAATTTTAAAACAAGTTTGTGATATTGGATCTGATGGTACAGAACCTTTTAATTTAGCGGCTTTAATTCCCAGTTTGGGAACTGGATTTACAAATCCTACAATTAGTCTGCATTCTACTTTAGCTGGTGCTTATACAGAAACTAATTTAATTCCTAATAGTACAACAAACTATCCTGTAAACCCAACAACAACAGTTTGGGTAAGAATAGAGGAAGATCCAACTATTTTACCATTAACATGTCCAACAATTATAGCAATAAATTTTGGTTTCTTTAATTCTGTTTCAACAAATACTATCGCAACCCTTGAAATTTGTGATATTGATAATGATGGACAAGTTCCGATTCCAAATTTAAATGCAATTGTAGCTTCAATGGTTAATGAAATTCCAACTGAGCCAATAATCAAAAAATTATATTCCGACTTAGTATCAGCACAAACTAATAATCCTATTTTTGAGATTTTGCCAAACTGGGATTTATTTATTTATGACACTACTATTTTTGGTGTAAATGGTATTATTTATCTTTATTTAGAAAATACAATTACAGGTTGTACAAGAATTGTACCTATAAATGTTACTGTCAAATCATTACCAATAGCTGTAAATCCGACTGTAGATATTTGTGATTTTGAAAATGATAATAACGAAGTAATTGCTAATATGAGTACTTTCAATTCTCAGATTACAACTAATTATTTTCTTTATAACTATCAGTATTTTGAGACACTTGCTAATGCTACAGCTGGAAATCCCGTTATTCCTCTAAATTTTTCTGTTCAAAACGGGACTATTGTTTATGTAAAAATAACTAGTGGAACAGTTGTGGGTTGTGAAGTGATAGTTCCTATTCAAATTAATTTACAATCATCTCCATTAACTAATAATATAACACCACTTATTTGTGATAATTTAGGAAATGGAACTGAATTAGTAAACCTTAATAGTTATCAAACTCAAATTATAAGTAATATAACAGGTTTATCTTTTCAATATTATAGTTCGCAAAGTGATGCTTTACAAAACTTAAATCCATTTTCGAATTTTACAACTGCAAACTATTCTATTTCTTCATTTAATGCCAGTAATATTGCTCTACCTATTTTTGTAAGAGTTACAAATACAACATCAGGATGTTTTTCTATTTCTACAATTATCTTTGAAAGAAGAACAATAATCGAGGCATTTGATGCAATACAATTTGCATGTGATATTTCGTTAACTAATGAACTAAATGGTGTTTTTGATTTAACAACTTCAATTCCGAGGATAAATGGTTCAGGAATGATAGTAAATTCTTCAGCATATACTATTTCGTATCATAATAATTTAAACGATGCAACTTTAGGAATTAGCTCGATTAGTACACCAAATAATTATAATGTAACAGCAAATCAAACTTCTTATATCTATGTTCGATTTTTAGATAATATAACAGGCTGTTTTACAGTTAAAGTTTTAGAACTTCAAATATATAATTTACCAAAATTTGTAAATAGTTTTTATGATGTTTGCGATGATAACTTAGATGGTCAGTATATTATAAATCTGACTAGTTTAAATATAACTGTGGTTGAGGATCCAACACCATATACGTTTCAATATTACTTGACACAAACAGATGCTTATGCAGGCATTAATCCTATTACTAACATTGCTAATTATGTTATAAATATTAATGAATTTCCAAAAATAATTTATGTAAAAGGAACGAATATAAATAATTGCAGTAAAGTAAAATCAGTAACGTTAGAGCACAAACCAGAAGTTCCTTTATTACTTACTAATGCAATAATTACCGAATGTGATGTTAATAATGATGGAGTAGAATTCTTCAATTTGACCGATGCACAAAGTATGATTACTTCACAAGGAGGTGTTACTTTTACTTATTTTACATCAATAGCTAATTTACAAGCTAATACAAACCCAATTGTTAATCCAACAACATATCAGAATCTTACGCCAAATCCTAGTGTAGTTTATGTAAGGGTTTCGGCACCAACCACAAATTGTGATAATTGGGCAACAATAACACTAAACCCTTTTTATCAAGAATATATAATTCCGAATCAAATCACACTTTGTGATAACAATGCAAACGGAACAGAAATAATAAATCTTGCACAAACTGTTTATAGTATATTGTCTAATTACAATTCGGCAACACTTAATCTGGAATTTTATTTCACTTTAGCTGATGCTAATGCAGGAATAAATATAATTACTAATCCGCAAACTTATCTATTTACAAATTTTGCTACTCCAATTTTTGTCAAAATAATAAACATATCTACTGGTTGCCCTATTGTAAAAGAACTCCATTTTATAAATCCACCAGCAATTATACTTACACCAAAAGTTATAAGTATTTGTGACTATAACAGAAACAATAGTGAAGTTATTAATTTATCGACTTATTTTAATCAATTATATTTTAGCGCAACTAACTATAATACAACAAGTTATTTGACTGAGGCCGCAGCAAATATGGGATCTTTTACAGACCAAATATCTAATATAAATTATTTGCAAACTCAGGTTCAACAAGTATTCTGGATTCGATTTGTAGATACTAACGGATGCTATTCTGTGACATCATTAACAATAAATATTATACCACTTCCTAATCCTAGAATTAACCCACCATTATTAATCCATTGTGATGACACAAATTCTGGCGATTTAACAGAAATCTTTAATATTACCACAAATAAAAATTACATTTTAAATGGAAGCAATGATTTAGTCACTTATCATGCAACACAAAATGATGCTGATAACGGATTGAATCCAATAATTAATCCAATAAATTATTCGTCACCAACAGCAAGTGTTTGGATAAGAGTAACTACTAATCCTGTAAGTAGTGTTACAAATTGTGCAGTTGTTATAGAACAAAAATTAATTGTAAATCGGTTACCATTAGCAGGACCAGTAAGTGATTATTTTAGTTGTATTAGCACAAATGCAGGAGAAGCAATTTTTGTTTTGAATTCAAAAAATGCCGAAGCATTAGCAGGACAAAATCAAACCATGTTTACTGTAAATTATCACCTAACACAAAATGATGCAAAACTAGGAATAAACCCTATATCGAATATTTTCTCTAGTATTTCTAGATTAATTTGGGTAAGTGTAAGAAATAATAGTACAGGTTGTATTAACACTACTTCATTAAATTTAATTACAGAAATTAGAACAACTGCAACAGCTCCAACCATAAACTTGACAACAGTATGTGATCTTGATGGAAATAATAATGGATTGACAGTTTTTAATTTAACAACATTAAACGCGACAATAATTGGTGCAAATCAAATAGGTTATGCAATCGAATATTTTGCGAGTTTAGCAGATTTTAATTCAAACAATCCAATTACTAATCCGTCAAATTTCACAAATACACTAAGCACACAAACTATTTATGCGAAAGTAACAAATCTAGCTACCGTAAATAAATGTGCTGCAGATACTCATTTTAGTTTGGTAATAAATCTTCTTCCTGAACCAACCCCAAATGGAGGAACATCATGTTATAATCAAACGACTGGAAATCTGATTAGTAGTCATATAATAAATTCAGGATTAAGTCCTGTAACTCACACTTTCGAGTGGTATAATAATACGACACTAATCCCAAATCAAAATGGAAGTACATTAGAAGTTACAGAAGCAGGAACCTATTTTGTGATTGCAACTAATATTCAAACTAGGTGCGAATCTGAACCTAAAGAGGCGATTGTTATTCGTTCAGAGCCAGCGATAGCATCAGCATTAGTTGAATATTCGTTTCAAGATAATATAAAAATTATTGTAACATCAGTTGGAAAAGGGGATTACACATATCAATTGGATAATGAAGTTATACAAGCTTCAAATGTTTTTGAAAATGTTGAACCTGGAACTCATGTGATAACTGTTTATGATACTTTCGGATGCAATCCAACAGAAATAGAAGTGGTTGTTTTAGATTATGATAAGTTTTTCACTCCAAACGGAGATGGTTATAATGATACTTGGCATATTGCAGGAATAAAGGGTCAGCCTAATGCAAAAGTTTATGTTTTTGATAGATTTGGTAAACTTCTAAAGGAGCTATCACCGGAGCAAGAAGGGTGGAATGGTACATATAATGGAGAAAAACTCCCTGCAACTGATTACTGGTTTACAGTAAATTATGTTGAAAATGGGCAAGAAAAAATATTTAAAACACATTTTGCTTTAAAAAGATAACCCTCAAATTTATAAAAAATGAAATAAAAAAAACTTAGCAAACAAATATTTTCCTAAAATTCTAATAATAGTAGGGAATTTAACAAACTTAGATTAATTATTAAAACCTCATTTATGAAAAAAAATATATTTTTCAGCAAAATTGGGATAATAGGATTATTTATATTCTTATTATCTTCAGCAGATTGTATTGCTCAAGGACAAACGCCAGAACCACGTTTTAGGACTTATCATACAGGTCAAGCGTTTACAGCTATAACAGTCGATTTAAACAAAAATGTTTGGGCAGGAACAGACAGACAAGGAATTTATTTTTTAAGTCAAGCTGTTTCTACGCCACAGCCTACATTTAGTGCACAAACTATAGGTACAGCACCTGTTGTAGGGACTTTGAGAATCAACTCATTGGCCACTGACAAGACAGGAAGTATTTGGGTAGCACATTCAGGAAGTAGTGGTACATTTAATGGCGGCGGTGTCGAGAAAATAAATGTTAGTTCTTTAGCATCACAACATTTTATTTCAGCCAGAGATGCTAGAGGGTTTTCTGCTCAAGGGCTTCCTTATTTAGAAAGAGATGGTACAGCCACTCTAAACGCACAACAAGTTATAGTTGATAAAAATAATACGGTCTGGATTGCACAGAGGTATCATGATTTATTGTCTTCTCCTAATTATTTTGTAACTCCAGGAACTTTTTCTTTTAGAAATGCAGAAGCTACAACACCTTTTAATTCGGTAAGTACATGGAAAGATCATCAAGATGGGACAATGGATTCTAATATTCCTTATCCTGCATACACTTATAATCCAACTGCAAGCCAAACAGGGCAAACTAGAAATTTCACTATTATTTCGGCAGATAAAGAGTTTATGTGGACAGGTCATTATGGTTATGAAGTACATCAAGAAGTACCGCAAGTCCCTCCAGTTCCAGGAGAGTACATACAAGCGAGGTTAATGAAATGTACATTATCAGGACAAACTACAGGTGAGTTTTATACTACAAAACAAGCAAAACTAGGTTCTGGAGGAGTTTTTAACGGAGTTTATGCTAATAATAAAAAAGGAACTTGGGCAACTAAATCTATAGCAGGAGTTGGTTTTTCGGTACTTAAAGATGGTAAGTGGTATAATGTAAATGATCCGCAAATTGTTCCTGCAGGAGCAAAATTTAACGATAAAGCTATTTGGGGAGATGTTTTTGGAAAAGTATATTTAGGAACCGATAAAGGACTTATTGTTTATGATGGTATAGGACCTGTAAACTTAGCAGACTCTTATACATTGTATACAAATATACCTTATACTTCTAATAGAAATGTTACCGATCCAGATATGTTATCCAATAATATTACTGCGGGATCGATAGAAGGAGATTTAAGTCCTTATTTTTCTTGGATTGCAACACCATCAGGAATCATGAGATTATTTCTTCCTCCAGGTGATGTTAAAGTAATGCATGTTGAATATAAAAACTTTCCATTTAATCAAATTGAGCCATTAAATGGAAAAGAGAATTATATCCCTTTTGCAGATTTAAAAAGACAGACTGCAACCTACGTTCCGTCAGAAAATGAAGCACCAATTTTTGCAGCAGATGGAACTCAATCAAGTGTTTTTAGAATAAAAACTACAGATGGTGTAGGTTTTTATGCAAGTTCAAATAATTATAAGTACGAAATTGTATATGACAATTTTAGTACTGTTCCAGGAACTCCTGGTACCGAATTATATAAAGCTAAATACGGAGAATTTACATTAAAACCGATTGCCGATTATGGCAACGGAGCGACTCCCGAAACACTAACAGAAGTTGATGTTATTTTTAGACATCCTGAGTTTATTGATGCGAATGAATTTGTTGCAAACAAAAATTATGCAAAATTTAGATTAGTAATTTGGGACAAAAGAGATCCACTAAACCCTGTAATGATTTTTGATCATCCTATTAAGTTCTCGTTACCTCCAGTGTTATTAGTTCATGGTGTATGGACTGAAATGAGTTCTTTAAAAGGAATAGAAGAATCATTAAAAACTAAAGGATATACAGATAGTGAAATATTAAAAGCATGGAGGACAGATGTTACAGAGGCAGAAAGCCCTTTTGAAGGTTCTGCATTAGTTATTCCAAATGCAATCAATACATTACGAGCAAATGCTCTTGGAGCAAAAGTTTCTGCGGGTAAAGTAAATTTAGTAGTACATAGTAGGGGAGGTTTATATGCCAGAGCATATATTGAAAATATTTCATATCAAACCTATTATAAAGATGATATCAATTCGTTAATTACTCTTAATACTCCTCACTTTGGTTCTCAAGCAGCAAATGCAGTATTAGATAAGAGAATTGCAGTTAATGGATTTAGAATAATTAGTGGTATTGCTACATACGTTCCTCTTACTTTTACATATTCGCAGATTATTCCACAAATGACTGTAGGTGATTTGGTTAAAAAAACGGGAGTTGTGCCAGAAAAAGATCAGATTCTCGATTGGGGTGCAAAAGTTTTAAGCGTAGAAAATGACAACCTATCTCATAAAAATGAGGAGGAAACTAAGTTTATTGCAAATTTGAATAGTCCTAGTAATGTGCAAAAACTTCAAGGAGTTCCTATACATGCAGTAGCAACTAATTTTTCAATATGTGAGATTCATCCTATTCTTTGTAACCCACTAGGAACAATACCTGTACTTGCAATATCATCACCTTGGATTAAGTCTATGTATTTACTTTGGGACTCATTAGTAAATCAATTGCCATCAAGTTTAGATCAATTTATTACACATCTATATGATGGAGAAACAAGTGATGCAGTAGTACCTAACAGAAGTATGAAAGCTGGATTAAGTTCACAATATATAAGTACTTTCCCTGGAGAAAACATACTACATATATCTGGAATAGATGGAGTAGGTTCAGCTTCAGGAGTAACAACGACTCCTAGTGTTCATAATAGAATTTTTGAATTACTAAAACAAGATTTTAAATCTACAAATAGCAATTTTACTAGAGATGGTATAATTCCTACACCTTTAAGATATAATTTTTTACCAAATTTAAGTAATGGCTATTCAAACAAATCTACAACAACATTTAATGGAGGTTTTGCTATAGACCCTAATTCTTTTACTGGAGATATGTTATCTGGAGGTACAATTAGTTATAATGTACTCCAAGTAAATGTAAACAAGCTTAATGTAGTTTATGATTGTCTTGGAACAAATATGACATTCTTAACCAATAGAATTGGACCATTACCAGAATCTAATAACTTTGTATTTACAATCCCTCAAAACTTTGTAGGAAGCTTAAAAATAACAGTTTACGGGTATGATATTACTGGAGCAATTATAGGAGAAAATACATATACAATTACCGTATTATCTCCAGCAGGAGCAACGTTACAAAGTATTCGTTATGAGAATCCAGATATAACAATCCCTGAACAAACTTTATCTGAGTTTAAACTACTTGGTATGTATAGCGATGGAATTGAAAGAAGAATAAATGATATTCCAGGTATTACTTATGTAATAGACAATCCAACTATTATTCAAAAAACTGATAATAAAACAGTAAAAGGTTTAGCTTTAGGAGAAACTGCACTTGTAGCGACAGTAGGAGCACTTACAACATCACTAAATGTATTTGTTATTGTAAACCCTGCTTTACTCCAATCATTAGTAACAAGCTATTATTCTGAATATACGGGTCTTGGTCCAGTTAGTGTAAAATGGGACGTGTATCAGCAATATCGAGCACAAAAGTTCATCTTAGAAAGAAGTTCAGATAATGTAGCATTTGCACCTCTAAATGAGCAATTAGCTGCGGGTACAAATTATACTCCTATGAACTATTCTTATATAGATAATACTACTGACGAACTTATATATTATAGATTAAAACTAATAGATTTAGATAATGTTGTTACATATAGTAATGTTATTGAGGTAAGAAGAGGAACTCTTGCTAATACTAATTTTGCAATTAATGATAACAAAATTGTATTAACACCAAATCCCTTATTAGAAGGAACAGGAGGATTGTTAATTAATTCTTCAATTGTAGATTCTAATGCAGATTTAAACATTTATAATATTAGTGGAAGATTAATATTTAGTAAAAAATGTGAACTAAAAGGAGGCATACAAACAATCTCTTTTAATATGCCTATTGGTGCAAGTAAAGGATTATATTTGGTACAAATTAAAACTAAAGAATTTACAAAAACTTTAAAACTTTTATATCAAAAATAGTTAACTAAGAAGACAATATAAAAAGGTCTTAATAAATTTGGGTTTGGCATTTATCGA
>NZ_JBJXEN010000065.1:0-6414 GCF_046153165.1 Flavobacterium sp.
GAAAAAGTAAAAAATAAAATAACTAAAGCAGCATTAGATTTAGCTCCACTTAGACATATTGTTCAGTTTTTATTGTTTACAATTTCAATGCTAGTTTTGCTTCTTTTTTTAAGGAAACATATTTTTATCACAAAACCTATTCTTGCTTTTATAACAGTACTTTTATTTGTAACCCACCCTGTTCACACTGAAGTAATTGCTAATATTAAAAGTCGTGATGAAATTCTGTCTTTTTTATTTATCATTCTAACCTTACATTATTGCTTTTCTTATGCAAAAGAAAAAACCAAAAGCAATCTTTGGTTATCAACTATTAGTTTTATTTTGGCATTATTATCCAAAGAATATGCGATGATAGTCCCTTTTATTGTAGTAATTGGATATTTGAGTATTTTAAAAATGAATACTAAAGACATCTTTAATTCTGCTCTAATCAGATTAATTGTAATTGCCTCAATTTTTATTTTAATTCGATTTACAGTCTTCAACAATTTGCATACAACATCTACTACAATCGATGTTCTTAATAATCCTTATTTATATGCAACTCCAATACAATCCTTTGCTTCTAAAGTTTCGCTTTTATGGGAATATCTTAAAGTATTACTATTTCCAATGCATTTATCATCTGATTATTCGTATAGCCATTTTACTTATATTGGATTGGCAAATTGGAAGTTTTTAGCTTCGCTTGTTCTATATATTGGTTTAGCTCTGTCATTTTTTTATGCATTAAAAAAAAGAATGTCAATTGCTTTTCCATTAGCAATTTTTATAGGATTTTTAATATTAGTTAATAACCTTGTATTTAATATTGGAGCAACTATGGGAGAACGACTGGTGTACCATTCTTCACTTGGATTGTGTATTATTTTAGTAATGTTTGGCGAAAAACTTTATGATAAAATTGCATTAGAAATTATTCAAAAAAAAATACTGTTTACTATACTTTTACTTCCTGTATTATTGCTTTTTTCTTTTAAAACAATCAAAAGAAACTCAGATTGGAAATCAAATTATACATTATTCTCTGCCGATGTAAAAACAGTACCTAATAGTACTCTTGCAAACAGTAATATAGGAACAGAAATATATAATAAAGCATATGCTTCTTATTCTGAGCTTAAGAATCCATCCGTTTTAGATACAGAAAATTATAAAAAAGAATTAAAAAGTGCTATTGTTTATTTTGACAAAGCGATACAAATTCACCCTAAATATGTAGTAGCGCACTTAAATCGAGGTTTGTGCTATTTCCATTTGGGTAATAAAGAAAAAGCTGGAGAAAATTGGATTCAAGCGGCCAAACTATTTAATGGTCCACATCCTTTTTTAAAGCAAAATTCATATGTTTTTTTAAATGAAGGAATGACTTATGGTTCCAAGAAAGAATTTAAAAATGCTGTCAAACCTCTTGTTATTGCTTCAAAAATGAATCCCTATGACGCCTCAATTTGGAATAATTTAGGAGGTTCTTATTTTATGACTGGACAATTTAAATTAGCGGCAGATGCTTTTGGTTCTGCTTTATCTATAGACCCAACCCTTTCAGATGCACAAAATGGAAAAAGGGTGGCACAAGCTATTGCGAATTTAGAAGAAAAAATAAGCTCAAATACGACAGATATAGCTTCCAGAAATGAACTACAAAAGGCTTATGCAACTTGCGGTGTATCCAAAGAGTTTTTAAAGATTAAATTTTAATTGCTATGATTAATGGAAAAAAAATTATAGTAGTTATGCCTGCTTATAATGCTTCACAAACATTAGAGCGCACTTACAATGAAATACCTTCAATAGTTGATCAGGTAATTTTAGTAGATGACTTCTCCTCTGATGAAACATCTGCTTTGGCCAAAAAAATTGGTATAGAAATAGTAATTAAGCACAATCAAAATAAAGGATATGGTGGTAATCAAAAAACGTGCTACGACATTGCCTTAGAACAAAAAGCAGATATCATAATAATGCTTCATCCAGATTATCAATACACTCCTCTTTTATTAGAGGCAATGACATATCCTATTGCGAATGGGTTATTTGACGTAATGATGGGGTCTCGAATTTTAGGAAAAGGAGCTAGAGCCGGTGGTATGCCTTTATACAAATATATTGCCAACCGATTTTTAACATTATTTCAGAACATTATGATGAATCAAAAATTAAGTGAATATCATACTGGATACCGTGCTTATAGTCGTCAGGTTTTAGAAAATATACCCTATCAGAATAATTCTGATGACTTTGTTTTTGATAATGAACTATTAGGACAAATTACTTATGCAAACTTTTCTATTGGAGAAATAACTTGTCCTACAAAATATTTTGAAGAAGCCAGTAGCATTAATTTTAAAAGAAGTGTTAGCTATGGATTAGGTGTTTTAAGAGTGTCTTGTTCATATCGAATTCAGAAATGGAGGCTTTGGAAATTTGATTTGTTTAATAAAATTTAAAAAAATGTCTAAAAAAGTAAAAAATAGCACCGCAGAAATAAAAACAGAAAAAATCGTCTCTTACTCATGGATGTTTTGGCTACTAGGAATTGTATCCTTTTTCTTGTTTGCCAATACACTTATGCACGGATTTGTCCTCGATGATATTGCTGTAATTGAACAAAATAAATTTGTCAAAAATGGTATTGCTGGCATTCCAGACATATTAACAACTTTTTATTGGCAAGGATATTGGGATTCTAACGCAGGATTATATAGACCAATGTCTCTTATCTCTTTTGCTGTTGAATGGCAATTTATGCCCAATAATCCTTTTATTCATCATTTTTGTAATGTTATATTATACACTTTAAACATATTACTTTTGTTTACTGTTTTGAAGCATTTTTTAAGCAACTATACTATTTGGATTCCCTTTTTTATAGTACTCCTTTTTGCAGTACATCCTATTCATACAGAAGTTGTAGCAAACATAAAAAGTAGAGATGAAATACTCTGTTTATTATTTTTCACTATTACTATATATTGTCTTTTTTGTAAAGAAAGTGTAGGCTATTTTATTTTAGGCATCCTTTCTTATATATTTTGTTTGCTCTCAAAAGAAGCAGGAATTTTATTTTTACCCATTTTAATTGTTCTTTTTTGGAATAAAATGAAAAATTTAAAATTAATTTTCAAAAAGACATTACCCTTTATTGTTGTTTCTATAGCATGGCTTTCATGGCATCAGTATGTTATTCAATCATCACCTTACAAAAGAATTCAGTATACTTATTTGGATAATTCACTGGTAGGTTGTGGTGATATTATTACTCAGGTTGCAACTGGTTTTTCTGTTTTGGGTCGTTATATTCTAAATTCAATTGTACCTTATAACTTAAGTTATGATTATTCTTTTAACCAAATTCCATGTGTAGGTCTATTATCCTATCAATTTATAGGGAGTTTAATTTTGATTGCGATTTTAATCTTGATTGCGTTCAAATTTAGAAGTAAAAATGCAATAGTGACTTTTGGTATCGGTTTCTTTTTTGTTACAATTCTTTTGGTTACAAATATTTTTACACTAATTGGCGCTACAATGGGAGATCGCTTACTATACACGCCTGTTTTAGGTATATGTATAGCTGTGGTTTTCATTATTTTTTATTCTTTTAAAATAATGGAACTTAAAAGCTATTCGCATCCTGTTATTTATGGTTTGTTTATAGTAGCTGGGTTGTATTCTTATTATTCCTTTGGAAGAAACAAAGCATGGAAATCTAATTTTACTCTTTTTACAGAAGATGTAAATCATACTCCTAATAGTGCTAGAGTTAATTTTAATAATGCTACAGCTTTATTTTCGCAATTACCTGAGGATGTTAATAATCAGCAAACACAATTACCTCAAATCATTGCAAATTATGAAAAAGCTTTGCAGATTGACCCAAAAGATAAGGGTTCATTAGTTAATTTAGGTGTTTGTTATTATAGGATTAAGCAATATCAAAAAGCTTTAGATTGCACTCAAAAAGCTTTGCAAATAAATCCAAATGATATTACTCTTTTTGGAAATCTTGCCGATATATATTTTATGAAAAATGAGTATGCTTTAGCTATTATAAATTATAAAAAAGCAATCGAAAATAAATCAATTCAATATAATACTTATAATTTTTATGGTGTTGCCTTATTTAATAGTAAAGAATATCAAAAAGCAATTATAATTTTTGAAGATGGTTTAAAATTATATCCTGAACATGCAGAAATGTATTTAAATTACGGTAATACTCTTGCAGTTTCTTCCAGATTTAAAGAAGCTATTATTGCTTTTGAAAAAGCATACCAGCTAAATCCGAATCAGAAAAATGCTTTAAATTGTTTATCAATGGCAAATAGAGCAATAGGAAATATAGAAAAGTCAAACTATTATTTATCCGAATATAACAAACGATAACAAAAAAAACTCATATTCAAGAATATGAGTTTTTTTTATATTTAAAGTAACTATTTAATTTTTTACTAAATGAAAATTAAACATTGTTAATGTTTCATCTCCGTTGCTTTTGTTTTGTGGGCAATTACTAGGGTCAAAATTTTTATTATAAGCCCATTCATTACTATGAAGATTACAACCACTTGGGGTAACAAAAATTATACCATCATAAGGTTTATATCCATCTGCTTTAATTTCAACGTGCATTTTTTTACGAACCTGACCCGAAGCAGTAAATCCACTAACTACATTATATTCGCCTTCTTGACTAACCATCTCTTTATTAGTTGAGAACATTCTATTGTTCTTCATTTTAATACTAATTTGACTATTTCTTATTGGTCGTAATGTTTGTGAATCTATAATTGAGCCTTTAAGTGTGATTTTCTTAGCACTAATTGAGATTGGTGACAAATCAATAATATTACTTTTTTTAACAGCTATATTTTCTGAGTATAGTTCTGAACCAGAAAAAAGTAAAATACCCGTAGTTGCTATACTCGTTTTTTTAAGAAATAATCTTCTTTTCATATTTAGTTATGAGTTTAGTTTGTTATATATATAGAGAGCTATATTTTGTAAAAATAACTTTTTTTTATCATTATTAGATATTTTATCAAATAAATTAAAAAGTAAAGGCTGCCCATTTAAGGCAGCCTTTTACTTTTTAAGTATTAAAAAATTATTTTTTAATTATTAATTTATGTGTACTAATATTCATTCCATTAGTTCCTTTAACAAAATAAGTTCCGTCAGTTAATTCATCAATATTTATGGTATTAATAACATTTGCTTTTACACTAAATGTTTTAACAATTTGTCCTAATTGATTTACAATTAAAACATTTCCATCTATTTCAGAATCAACATTAAGTCTTCCTCCATTTGGATTAGGATATAATTTGAATTTTGAGAATAGTTCAAAAGATGGATTTCCAAGAACTGAAACTGTCACACAACTTGAAGTTACTGTACAACCAGCAAGCGTTACATCAACTTTATAATCACCAACAACCGAAGGTGTATAACTTTGATTTGTTTCGCCAGTTAATAAAGTATTTGGACAAGTATACCATTGATAAGTTGCACCATTCAGATTAGCTGTCAACACTCCTAATGCTTGAGAAACTGTATTATCTAAAGCAGCTGGTTGTGTAATAGTAAATATTTGAGTTGCGGTACATCCATTAGCATCTGTTGTAGTACAAGTCCATGATCCTGCAGTTAATCCACTTACAGAAACTGTTCCATCTCCTGTTGGTGTACCTGGAGTCCAATCGTAAGTATAACCTGGTGTTCCTCCTGTTGGTGTATTGATAGTTGCTGCACCAGTTGCCCCTCCATTACAAGCCACATTAGTTTGTGATGCGGGTGTTACTGATATAACTGGTGGTTGTGTTACTGTAAATGTTCTTGTTGCAGTACAACTATTAGCATCTGTCACAGTACAAGTCCATGTTCCTGCACTTAATCCTGTTACCGAAACCGTTCCATCTCCTGTTGGGTTACCTGGAGTCCAATTGTAAGTATAACCTCCTGCTCCTCCTGTTGGTGTATTGATAGTTGCTGCACCAGTAGCCCCGCCAAAACAAGCCACATTAGTTTGTGATGCAGCTGTTACTGATAAAGCTGGTGGTTGTGTTACATTAAAAGTTGTTGTTGCAGTACAACTATTAGCATCTGTCACAGTACAAGTCCATGTTCCTGCACTTAATCCTGTTACCGAAACCGTTCCATCTCCTGTTGGGGTACCTGGAGTCCAATCATAAGTATAACCTCCTGCTCCTCCTGTT
Organism: Flavobacterium sp.; assembly: GCF_046153165.1. Lineage (GTDB taxonomy): Bacteria > Bacteroidota > Bacteroidia > Flavobacteriales > Flavobacteriaceae > Flavobacterium. The sequence continues at coordinate 6,225 of NZ_JBJXEN010000065.1, forward strand.
GGTGTATTGATAGTTGCTGCACCAGTTGCCCCTCCAAAACAAGCCACATTAGTTTGTGATGAAGCTGTTACTGATATAGCTGGTGGTTGTGTTACCGTAAATGTTCTTGTTGCAGTACAACTATTAGCATCTGTCACAGTACAAGTCCATGTTCCTGCACTTAATCCTGTTACCGAAACCGTTCCATCTC
>NZ_JBJXEN010000081.1:0-4150 GCF_046153165.1 Flavobacterium sp.
TAGATGAAGCCAAAGAGAACTATGTTTTAAAAGATACTAATTTGGTTGGTATTAAAAATTCACCTGAATTTATTACTAATAAAAATCCTGATACACCTACAAATAGAATTTGTACTTCTTTATTTCAAATGGAACGTTTGCAATTTATGTTGCAGTATTCTATAGCTTATGTCAAAGGTTCCAAAGGTTTGCAAAAGCATATTATGCGTTATCCGCAACTCTTTGCAACGAAAGCCATTGAAGCCAAACTAGAAGAGGGTATAAAAAAAGGAATTATCTGGCATACTCAAGGAAGTGGTAAAACAGCTTTGGCATTTTATAATATTAAGTATCTAACGGATTACTTTCAGAAAAAAAATGTCATCCCAAAGTTTTATTTTATTGTAGATAGATTGGATTTATTAATACAATCAGCCAAAGAATTTAAAAGTCGTGGATTAGTAGTCCATGAAATTAGTTCTAGAGAAGCTTTTGCAAAGGATATAAAATCTACAAGTGTTATTCATAATAATTCAGGTAAAGCTGAAATTACAGTTGTTAACATACAAAAGTTTCAAGATGATCCAGACGTAGTTAGAAATACAGATTATCAATTAAATATACAAAGGGTGTATTTCTTAGATGAAGTACACAGAAGTTACAATCCAAAAGGTAGTTTCTTAGCGAACCTTAACGAATCTGATCCCAATGCAATTAAGATTGGTTTAACTGGAACACCACTTTTAGGAAGCGATTACAATTCAAAAGCCTTATTTGGAGGTTATATTCATAAATATTATTACAATTCATCTATTGCAGATGGATATACTTTGCGTTTAATTCGTGAAGAAATTGAAACCAATTATAAGCTTACTTTAAAACAAGCTTTAGAAGAAATTGAAATTCTAAAAGGAAATGCCGACAAGAAAATTGTTTATGCACATCCTAAGTTTGTAGAACCGATGTTGGATTATATTGTTCAAGATTTTGAGAAAGCAAGAATTTCTATGAACGATAATTCAATTGGTGGTTTGGTGGTTTGTGATTCATCCGAACAAGCTAAAATGTTGTTTGAAATATTTGAATCAAAATACGCTCCTAAAGAAATGCTTCCTAGTGATCTTCTTATGGCTGCCGAACCGCAAGAATCTTATGGAGACAAAAAGAGAATAGAAAGTAAAGTTACAACAGCGGCAGTAATCTTACACGACATAGGTACAAAACAAGACAGAAAAGATAAAGTAGAGGAGTTTAAAGACGGAAATATTGACTTTTTGTTTGTTTACAACATGTTGCTTACAGGTTTTGATGCACCAAGATTAAAGAAATTATATATTGGACGTGTAATTAAAGCTCACAATTTATTGCAAACCTTAACTCGTGTAAATAGAACTTACAAAGATTTTAGATACGGTTATGTGGTTGATTTCGCTGATATTCAAAAGGAATTTGACAAAACCAATCAGGATTATTTTAATGAGTTGCAATCGGAGCTAGGTGATGAAATGGAGCATTACTCCAACATTTTCAAATCGCAAGAAGAAATCAATTCTGAAATTGAAGAAATCAAAGAAGTATTATTTCATTTTGATACCAAGAATGCTGAGATTTTTTCACAACAAATCTCACAAATTAATGATAGAAGCGAGATTTTAAAGATTACTCGAGTATTAAATAATGCAAAGAGTTTATACAATTTGATTCGACTTTCTGGAAATTACGAATTGTTAGAACAACTCGATTTTCATAAATTAACAGTATTGTCTCGTGATGCCAATAACCGTTTAGCTTTGATTAATTCAAAAGAAGCGTTAGAAAATAATGTAGATACTTCAAACCTTTTAAACATAGCTTTAGAAGATGTGATTTTTGCTTTTGTGAAAGTGAAAGAAGAAGAAATGGTGTTAGCGGATCAACTTAAAAACATTCTTCAAAAAACTAGAGAAATGTTAGGTGGTAATTTTGATCAAAAAGCATTGGAGTTTATTTCGTTAAAAGAAGAATTGGAGCGTTTGTTCAAAAAGAAAAATTTGAATGAAGTAACCAAAGAAGAAATGGAAGCCAACATAAAAGCTTTAGAAATAGTTTATGCGAAAGCCAAAGAATTAGAACGCAAAAATCAATTGTTAAGAGCTAAATACGATAATGACGAAAAGTATGCTCGTTTGCACAAACGTCTAATGGAAAAAGATCCATTAACGGATAGTGAAAGTAAATTATTTGAAGCTTTGCAAGGTTTAAAGAAAGAAGTAGATGCACAAATCATTCAAAACTCTAAAATGTTGGAGAACGAAAGTTTTGTAGAGCGTATGATGATGCGATTGGTAATTGACCAATTTAAAAACAAACAACACATTCCTTTGGATGCTGCAACTACAAAGCGCATTAATGGAATGATAGTTAAAGAATACATGAATGAATTTTACGGAAGAACAGCTTAATTAAGATTTTAAAAAAAATAATAAAAAATAATAATGACCACTACAATACAATTTGAAAAGCAAACCAAAACATTAATTGACGATTTAAAAAGCGTTTGTGCTACTTATGGTTTGGGAAATGACGGAAATGAGTTTAAGATTATCACACAAGTATTTTTATATAAATTTCTGAACGATAAGTTTGTTCATGAAGTAAAGAAACTAGACGACAAAATTGCAAAAGCTGACAATTGGGAAGCAGTTTTAAAAAATTATAACGACGACGATTACGAAATGTTGTTAATGCAAATGAACGAAAGTACCGCTCGTTTGCAACCTAAACATTTTATTTCTAGTTTATTTGAAAGACAAAACGAAGCCAACTTTTCGGATATATTTGATAATACTTTACTAGATATCGCAAAAGAAAACAGCGATTTATTCTCGGTATTGACAGAAGGTGGTGAGAAAATTGTCTTGTTTGAAAATATTAGTAAATATGTAACAGACAAGCGTGATGACTTTTGCAAAGCCATTATCAACAAGTTGATTAATTTTAGTTTTGAGAATATCTTTCACGAAAAGTTCGATTTTTATGCTACTATTTTCGAATATTTAATAAGCGATTACAATACAAATAGTGGAGGAAAATATGCTGAATATTTTACACCTCATGCCGTTGCAAAAATTATGGCACGTTGTTTAGTTAGTGAAAATGTGAGCAATGTAACGTGTTATGATCCAAGTGCGGGATCAGGAACTTTGTTGATGAACTTGGCACACCAAATTGGAGAGGAAAAGTGTACGGTCTATTCTCAGGATATTTCGCAAAAGTCTTCTAATTTATTGCGACTAAATTTAATCCTAAACGATTTGGTACATTCTATTCCAAATATTGTAAAAGGAAACACCATATTAGAACCGTATCATAAAGACAAAAACGGACGTTTGCAACAGTTTGATTACATTGTTTCGAATCCTCCGTTTAAATTAGATTTTTCAGATTATGTTGCTGAATTAGATACCAAAGAAAACAACGAACGTTTTTTTGCAGGAATGCCAAACATTCCAAAGGCAAAAAAAGACAGCATGGCTATTTATCCTTTGTTTTTGCAACACATTATGTATTCACTAACTGCAAAAGGAAAAGCGGCTATAGTTGTACCAACAGGTTTTATAACCGCACAAAGCGGAATTGAACGTAAAATTCGGGAACAAATGGTGGAACGTAAAATGTTACGTGGTGTAGTAAGTATGCCTAGTAATATTTTTGCTACAACGGGAACCAATGTTTCTATTTTGTTTTTAGATAAAGAAAACAGCAAAGGGGATATTGTTTTGATGGATGCCTCTAAACTAGGAACCACAATAAAAGAAGGGAAAAACCAAAAAACTTTATTATCACCAGAAGAAGAAGATTATATTATTGATACATTTAATAATCACGAAGCCAAAGAAGATTTCTCTGTGGTGGTTTCTTATGAAGATATTAAAGCCAAAAACTATAGTTTGAGCGCTGGACAATATTTTGAAGTAAAAATTGAATATACCGATATTACTGCAAAGGAATTTGAAGACAAAATGAAAACCTTTGAAACCAGTTTAAGTGAACTTTTTAAGGAAAGTAAGACTTTGGAAATAGAAATTCAAAATAATTTGAAAGGGTTGAGATATGAGTAAACTTAAAACTTATAAGTTCAGTGATTTATATAAAATGAGTTCTGGAATTTCATCAAAACCTGAACAAGCAG
>NZ_JBJXEN010000111.1:0-13660 GCF_046153165.1 Flavobacterium sp.
CACCAAAAACTTTAACAGCCACATCAGATCGAGTTCCAGAAATTAATTCGTTAAAACGCATTTCTATAGGCTGTGTAAATTCTATTTCCATATTTGGAATTTGTTTTTCGATGGCTTCTTTTATTTTGTCGGCCAATTCGTCTTTGCTTGAAGCAGAAACCCATTCTGATTTTGGCTTCAATTTGACTATGATATCACTTTCTTCCATACTCATAGGATCTGTTGGGACTTCGGCAGCTCCAATACGACTAACCGCTTGCTCTACTTCAGGAAAATTTTTAAGAATTATCTTCTCTATTTTTGTAGTTGTAGCAATAGTTTTAGATAATGAAGTTCCTGTTTTTAAAACGGGTTGAATGACAAAATCTCCTTCATCGAGCGTAGGAATAAATTCTCCACCCATTGTAGCAAACAAACCAATTGCAAGAAACAGTAACCCAACTGCGCCATATATTACTTTTTTTGTATTAGCTAGCGCCCAAATAATTACGGGTAAATAAAAAGAATTTAGCTTCTGAATTAATCTGTTGGATAATGATTTAGGGTTTTCTTCTGTTGGTTTTAAAAATAATGAAGAAACCACAGGAACATACGTAAAGCAGAAAAGCATGGCACCAACTAAAGCGAAACTAAAAGTCATGGCCATAGGTTTAAACATTTTACCTTCAATACCCGATAAGGAAAGAATTGGAATAAAAACTATTAAAATAATTAATTGTCCAAAAATGGCCGAATTCATCATTTTAGAAGCACTTTTATAAGTAATTTGATCAATCTCTATCTGACGATCTTCTTTCGATAAGTGACCTAAATGTTTCGATTTATGGGCAATTTGGAAAGCTATAAATTCAACAATGATAACTGCTCCGTCAATAATAATTCCAAAATCAATAGCACCTAAACTCATTAAGTTAGCATCAATTTTAAAAATATTCATAAAAGAAATTGCAAATAGTAAGCATAAAGGAATAACCGAAGCTACCACCAAACCTGAACGCCAATTTCCGAGCAATAAAACCACCACAAAAATCACGATTAAACAGCCTAAAATTAAATTTTCTGCTACCGTAAAAGTAGTTTTACCCACTAATTCGCTACGTTCTAAAAAGCCATTAATATAAACTCCTTGAGGTAGTATCTTCTGAATTTCAGCGACTCTATTTTTTACATCAGTTATTACTTGTTTAGAGTTCCCTCCTTTTAGCATCATGACTTGACCTAGCACTTTTTCACCCTCACCATTGCCCGTAATTGCCCCAAAACGGTTGGCATTTCCGTAACGTACTTGTGCTACATTTTTGATATAAATAGGTAAACCATTTGTATTTTTTACCACTATATTTTCAATATCTTGAATAGATTTTACTTTTCCTTCGGCACGAATAAAATAACTTTGATTTACTTTTTCAATATAAGCACCACCAGCAATACTATTATTTTTTTCTAAAGCATTAAAAACATCGGAAGTAGTAATATTCATCGCTTTTAAACTGGAAGGAACTATTGCAATCTCGTATTGCTTAAGATATCCTCCCCAAGTATTTATCTCTACAACTCCTTTTATACCAGATAATTGACGTTTTACAACCCAATCTTGTAGTGTGCGTAAATCAGTTACAGAATATTGAGATTTAAATTCTGGTTTCACTTCTAATGTATATTGATAAATTTCACCTAAACCAGTAGTAATAGGTCCCATTTCTGGTGTTCCAAAACCTTGTGGAATTTTTTCTGAAGCTGATTTTATTTTTTCGGCAATTAATTGTCTTGGCAAATAAGTTCCTAAGTCATCTTCGAAAACAATCGTTACTACCGAAAGTCCAAATTTTGAAATAGATCTAATTTCTTTAACACCTGGCAAATTTGCCATCTCAATTTCGACAGGATACGTGATAAATTGTTCGATATCTTGAGTAGAAAGATTACGTGAGGTAGTTATAACCTGAACTTGATTATTAGTCACATCTGGTACCGCTCCTATAGAAATTTGTGTTAATGAAAAAAGTCCAAAACCTAATACCAGTAAGGTAAAAAGCAGTACAATAAGTTTATTCTTTAAACTGAAGGCAATTATTTTCTCAAGCATATTTTTTACTTTTATATTTTACAAAAATAAAAAACATCTAACCTAAATTCCTTAAGAACCACTTAAGAAACGCTTATGAGAAACTTAAAATTAAGGTGGTTCCTATGTTTTCTTGGCTTGAAATTTGAACATCTATATTAAGCAAAGCACTTAATCTTTTTACAATAGATAATCCGAGCCCAGTTCCTTTAATTTCTATGTGTTCGATAGCTTTAGAACGGTAAAATTGATTAAATATTTTTTGCAAGTCTTCTTTTGGTATACCTATTCCAAAATCGGTAATTTGGCATTTTATTTTACCTTCATTTTCAAAAATAGTAATATTTATATTTGAATTATTATTTGAATATTTTAATGCATTTGAGATTAAGTTATTAATGATAATAGATAATAAATAATTATCGCTTGTTACATAATAATCTTTGTCAAAATTAGATGAAATGTGTATATTTTTAGTTTGAATAATACTTGAATATTGAGAAACTGTATCTAGAATTATAGCATTTAAATAAGTTTTTTCAATTTTTATACTTTGCTTTTGATTTTCAAAACGGGCAAGTAAAAGTAATTGATCAACTAAATAATTTAAACGGTTAACTTCGGAAATACAAAAGTTAATTTTTTCTTTATATTCATCTTCATTTCTGGGTTTTCTAATTAAAACTTCTAGCGTTCCTTTTATAATAGTTAGTGGAGTTCGCAGTTCATGAGAGGCATCAGATGTAAATTGTTTTTCTCTATCTATAGTATTTTCAATTCTATCTAATAAATTGTTTATTGTTTCTGATAATACAAAAAGCTCATCTTTATTTTGAGGCAATAAAATTCGAGATTTGAGATTATCTTTTGTAATTATGTTAGATGTTTCTATTATTGCACTTATTGGTTTTATACTTCTACCTGCAATTAATCTTGCAATAACAAAGAGTATCAATAAGATTAATGGATATGCAATTATTAATATTTTCGATAAATTATTAAGTACCATTATCGAATCTTCTAATGACATGGCAACTAATAAATAGCCTCTTTTAGTTGAATTTTCAAATATTGGAACTTGAATTTGTCGGATTGATTTATCAACTAACTTTGTATCAAATAATTCATAATCTTTAATTTTTGAATTAAAAAGTAAAGTTTGAATTTTTAGATTTGGGGATTTCTCAGCTATTACTCCATTTTTATCATAAAACTGAATAAAAACTGGATTTACGGCAACTGTATTGTGTTCGCGTTCTCTCCATTCGTCATTATGAATCAGACCAATATGATTGCTTTTTATTTCAATCTCAGTCAGATGCTTTTCGACTTCAGTTCTAATATCATTATTTATATGGGTATAGACACTAAATTTTACAATAGAATAGATACCAAAAAATACTACAAAAATTAATAGTCCTGTAGTAATAATGTAATTTGATGCAATTCTATTTTTGAAAGAAAGTTGAAACATAATTCGTTTAATCGTTTGCAATATAACCAACACCACGAATGGTTTTGATATAATCTTCTTCAATTTTTAAGTTAAGTTTTTTTCTAATAGCGTTCATAAAAACATCTATTACACCTGTATCATAATCAAAATGAATATCCCAAACGTCTTCAATTATTTGAGTTCTAGAGCAAACTTTTCCTTTATTTTTAACTAAATAACATAATAATTCGAATTCACGTTGAGTTAATGTTACTTCTAAATCATTAATAAGAACTTTATGTTGCAAAACATAAATTTTAATGGTTCCAAGTTTTAATATTTCTTCTTTTTTCTGATTTCTAAAATGCACCTTGATACGTTCCACTAATTCATCAAAACTAAAAGGTTTTTTAATATAATCATTAGCTCCAGCCTTCAATCCTTCAATTGTTTCTTGTACTGTATCTTTTGCTGTTAGAAAAATAATTGGTGTAGTTGTATTTTTTATTCGGATTGCTTTACATAATTCTAATCCGCTCATTTTTGGCAACATCCAATCTAATAAAATTAAATCAAATTTTTCTTTTTCGGATAATTCAAAACCTTCTAATCCGTCGGAAGCAGTTTTAATTTTATAACCTTCTTCTTCGAGTCCTTGTTTTAGGAAATTAGAAATTCCTATTTCATCTTCAACTATTAAAATATACATGATTTATTGCATTATAAACTTAAAACCGATTGTTCCAATATTAGCATTTAGCCCTTCATTTCTTGTGTAATGATTAAATCTAAAATCAATATTTTTTAGACCTAAACCAAAAAACTCTGTTGTGGCAAAAATATCTGTATAATTCACACCAAAACCATACTGATTTGCTTTGAAAGTTGATAAATCATAATCCGAAGTGTAGTATTCTTCTGTCGAAAGATGTTTTTCAAAGGGGGCAAAATATTTTGAAGCATTTTGAATATAATACCTATATGTTGGATAAATGGTGAATTTATCTGATATTTTATAAGGAATTTCGATACTTGCTGTTTGTGAATTAATTCCCCAATCATCCCAATAATATCTATAATAAGTTCTTAAAGTAAGTTTTTCATTTATATAATAATTCCAACGGAAACCTACTGGTAATTTGAAACGAGAATTTGGTAATCTTTCTACATCATCTGCTAATTGATAAACACCAATATTGTTTGAAGTTTCATAAATTGGAATATAGCTAGCAATTCCTATATAATAATTAGCTTTGTCAGCAAAATAAATTCTTTGATATGGTGTAGAAAGCATTCCTTCTTGCTTTAAAATATCAAAAAACAGAGAAAATTGAGTCTTTTTTGTTAATACTTGAGAAAAACTAACTGATGCTGAGTAAGAATTTCTACTTGTTGAAGTCCAATTTTTAAATTTATTGGGTAAATAAGCTGTTGTAGCATTCCCATTTTGATTTAATATTGTTACTCCTCTTAAGAAACCAGTATATTGAAAATTTGAACCATAAGTTCCGTACTCATGAAGTTCTGTAGGATAAATAGGTCTCCACTGGTCAAGATATGCATTTAATTTTAATGAAATTTCAGAGTTTTTTTCGTTAAAAAGCTTAGTAACTCCTCCTCCAAAACCAATTGATGTGTAGTCAAATTCATTTGAAAAAGCAACATCTGCATTCCAAATAAAATTTCTATCATCACTACTATGGCTATAATTTGCTGTTAGTCCTATTAGTTGATCACTTTTTGAAGCGCCTGATGATGCTTGCCACGGAGTTCCTTTTGGAGGTGAAGTCGTGGTGTTTCCTGATGCTCCAGTAGTACTTGAATTAAAAGGGTTTATATTACTTGATGATGCTGATGAATAAGCTGAAATACCAATATCAACTGTTAAAACATCATCATCATTTAGCGGCATAGCTACAGTTATATTTGACGCAAAGTCAGATAGTTTTTCTGAACCTATTCCTCCCCCTACTGCAGAATGATTCCCTTTTTGATTATAATAACTGTTTAAAAAATCAACTTCTGTACTTTCTAAAACTCTTTTTTTAAATACAATTGTGGTATCTTTCTCTTGTGCAAAAGAAAATAGACCAGCAAGTAATGTATAATAAACTATATACTTTTTCATTTTTATAAATTAATTGCATCCACAACCTCCGCCAGATTTTCCTCCATTTGCACCTGCAGCAGCTTCTCGATAAACTTGAAACGTTGTTTCATATTTTTCGACAGTTCTAGCAGCAAGTTTCATTTCTGGATCATTTATTTTTTCTTTTTCATACTCTTTTACAGAATTACATGATTGTAAAGCCGAATAAAGTAATATTATTAATAAACCTTTCTTCATTTTTTTTATTTTTTATTATCAATATTAATTCCTTTAGATGTGTGAATTTTCCCTTTATCATCTACTATAATACACTGAATTCCTTTAATTTGATTTACTAAATCTAGCCCAACATCAACACCTAAAACGAAAATTCCTGTTGCAAGTGCATCAGCAATTTCAGTTTGTTTTGCAAATACAGAAACACTAACTACACCTTGTGCAGGATATCCTGTTCTCGGATCTATAATATGTGAATACCTAATACCATTAAAAGTAACATATTTTTCATAACTCCCTGAGGTTTCTACCGCACTGTCATTGAGAGGAAATGTAGCAAAAACTTTATTTTTATTTATTGGGTTTACAATAGCAACAGTCCAAGGTTTTCCATCAGGTTGTTTACCCCAAGTATTTATATCTCCTGAAACATTTACGATTCCAGAAGTAGAACCTTTAGTTTGTAATAATTCTTTAATTTTATCTGCAATATATCCTTGTCCAATACCTCCTAAACCTAACTTCATACCAACATCTTTCAAAAATATGGTTTGATTTTTTTTATCTAATATAACTTTTTGATAACCAATTCGTTCAACCGATTTTTTAATAGCTTCTTCTGTAGGCATTTCAGTCATACTACCATCAAATTTCCAAATTTTATCCATTGAAGCATAAGAAATATCAAAAGCTCCGTTTGTTATTTTTGATATTTTTAAAGCTCTTTCAACTAAATCAAAAACTTCTTCATCTACTTTTACAGCTCTTATTCCAGCATATTTATTTACCTGAGAAATTTGAGTTGTTGGAATCCAATCAGAAATAAGATTTTCTATTCTTTTAACCTCTAAAACTGCCAAATTTGCATACTCATTACCTTGTAAACTATCCTTTGCAACAACTGTAATTTCGAACGGACTGCCAAGCATTGATAATTTTTTCTTATAGATCATTTGCCCATAAGATGCTGCTATTGTAAGTAAAAAAAAAGGGATAAATATTAGTTTCATTATTTTTCGAAGTCTTTAATAATTTTGATATAATCTTCAGCAGAAATCTTTTTGTAACTTGACATTCCTAAAACTTTTCCTGATTTATTTAAAAGTAACACCAATGGAAAAACCCCTGTTTTGTTGTATTTATCAGCTAATTTTTTATTACTTGCTACTAGTTCGTCAGAAAGCTGATGTTCTTTTTTCTTTGGAAAATCGGCTTTATATAAAATCCAATTTTTTTCATTTTTAAAAGCCTCAGATTGCCAAACATTTTTATCCAGCTTAATACAAGGTGCACACCAATCTGAACCTGAAAACACTAAAAATATATTTTTATTTTCCTTTTCAGCTTGAACCTTCGCTTCTTCAAAATTTGATTTCCAATCTTGAGAATAACTAAATAAAGAAGTGAAAAATAATGAGTAGAATAGTAACTTTTTCATCGTAATTATTATTAAATAACTTTAGTAAAAATAGCATTATAATTTCTACTATTTCTTGTTTCTAAGATAATTAAGGAAATATTAAGTTAGAAATTGTCTTTTGGAGAAGTAATATCAGGACTCAAAACAATAATTTCACTATTTTTGTAAAAAAACAATCCTTTTATGAAATTCTTAAAAAAATTATCTCCTTTTTACAATCTTACCATTCTTTATATAATTGTAAGTCTAATTTCAAGAATAATTTTACTATTTCACCCTATAACTCAATCTTCATTTGGATTTTTAGAAACTATCAAAATCTTTGGATTTGGCTTACTATCTGACTTTTTTGTTTTTGTAGTAGCTAGTTTTTTTCTTTGGTTATATTTAATATTTTTATCTAATTCAAAATACTTAAAACCATATGGTTATGTAATTTTTGGATTGTTAGTTGCATTACTTATTTATGTTTCTTTTTTTAATACCATTTTAAATGAATATGGTGGTGCTTTGCCTGAAATTGGAATTGCTTTTATCTGTATTAAAACATTATTATTTGGATTATTTTTATTTTTACCTAAGTATAGAAGCAAATTTAGATTTTGGATGTTCTCATTTGTCCTTTTTATATTTGTTGTTTGCATCATGCAAAATGCCATAAGTGAATACTTATTTTGGAACGAATTTGGAGTAAGATACAATTTTATTGCAGTAGATTATTTAGTTTATACCAATGAAGTTATTGGAAATATTATGCAATCTTATCCTGTTATTCCTATATTTTCAGGACTATTTCTAATCGCCGGATTAATCACTTATGTAATTGTAAAAAGATCTAAAAATTATTTAGATGAAATTCCAACTTTCGTTGAAAAAATGCAAATTTCAGGAATTTATTTTGCCTTATTTGCACTTTCCTTGTTAGCAATTCCTTTTTTGTCAAATAAAGAAAATTCTCAAAATATATTTGCTAATGAATTACAAGCTAACGGATTGCATAAATTTTATTTAGCTTTTACAAATAGTGAATTAGATTATTTTAAATTTTACAAAACATTACCTAATAATGAAGCATTTGCAGTTTTAAAAAATCAAATATCTACAATTTCGAATGAATCAACTTTAAGAAATATCAAAGCCGAAGCTGCCGAAAACCATAAAAATGTGGTTCTAATCACTATTGAAAGTTATAGTGCAGATTTCCTAAAAACTTATGGAAATGAACAAAATATCACACCTTTTTTAGATAGCTTAGCTACAAAGAGTTTACTATTCACAAACTTATATGCTGTAGGAAATCGTACTGTTCGTGGTTTAGAATCTGTTACATTATGTATTCCTCCTACTGCTGGAGAAAGTGTGGTGAAAAGAAAAGACAACAAAGATAAATTCTCGACTGGAAGTGTTTTTGCAAAAAAAGGTTATAATGTAAAATATATTTATGGTGGAGATGCTTATTTTGATAATATGGAAGATTTCTTTGCCGGAAATGGTTACGGAATTGTAGATAAAAAAACTTTCAAACCTGAAGAGATAACTTTTTCTAATGTGTGGGGAGTTTGTGATGAGGATTTATACAAAAAAGCGATAAAAACCATGAATGAAGAAGCAAAGGAAAACAAACCTTTTTTCAATCATATTATGACTGTGAGTAATCACCGACCTTTTACTTATCCCAATGGAAAAATTGATATTTCTGGGGATGCAAAATCTCGTGAAGGTGGCGTGAAATATACTGATTATGCTATGAAACAATTTTTTATCATGGCAAAAAAACAACCTTGGTTTAAGAATACAATTTTTGTAATTCTTGCAGATCATTGCGCTTCTAGTTCAGGAAAAACGGAACTTCCTATTGACAAATACCGAATTCCAGCCATGATTTATGCACCCGAATTTGTACAACCAACACATTACAATAATATGATGTCACAAATAGACATTATGCCAACATTATTAGGGTTACTGAATTTTAATTACCAAAGTAAATTTTTTGGTCAAGATGTTTTAAAAACAGATTATAAACCACGAGCGCTAATCGCTACATACCAAAACTTAGGTTTAATAAAAGATAATATTCTTACTATAATTTCACCTAAACAACAAGTAAAACAGTTAAGCCTTACTTTACTGCCAAATCCTAAAGTTGGAGCAGAATTTCAATTAATATATGAACAAAAACCTTTAGAAAAAGAAAGAACAGATTTAGTAAATGAAACTATTTCATATTATCAAACTGCTTCAGATATGCTAAAAAAGAAGAAATATCAGAAATAATAAAGTATGTTTCGTCATAAAGGAAAAAATAGAACTTTCTTACATAATTTGCGATTAGCGACTTTATTGTCATTTGTCGCAGGATTAGTAAATATTACAGGAGTTTTAGCTATAAAAACACTAACAACCAATGTAACTGGACATTTTGCGTTTTTTGCTGAAGAGGTAATGAAACATAATTATTCGACAGCATTAATTTTTTTTATGTTTATTATTTTCTTTTTGATTGGTTCTTTTACTTCAAACTTTCTTACTGAATTAGTACACAATAAAAATCCAGAATTATCACATGTTATTCCTATTTCACTAGAAATACTAGTTTTATTTTTAATTGGTTTTTTTGGAAAACAATGCAGCTCAACATTTTTAGAAGGAAAAACGATAGCTTTTGCTATGTTATTTGCTATGGGAATACAAAATTCATTAGTAACAAAAATTTCACAATCTACTGTAAGAACAACCCATTTGACTGGTCTTTTTACAGATTTAGGAATAGAATTATCACAACTTTTCTTCTATAAAAAGCTTGAAGAAATAAAACGGCTAAAAACTAACATTTTTTTACGAATATCTATTATTACATTCTTTTTTCTTGGATGTCTTTTGGGGGGATTTATCTATCAAGAATTAAAATTACAAACACTTTTTGTGGCTGTTTTTTTCCTTCTTATTGCTCTTTTATATGATTATATCCGTTTACAATTTTTTGTTATAAAAAGAAAAACTTTAAATCATTAATAGATAATTTTATAAATATCTAAAAAACATTATAGATACCTTTCTTTTATTACATTTTGATGATGAATAACATGTCCTGAAATAATAAACCCAACTGACAAGACAGAAATCTCATTTTCTGAAGCAATTCCTTTTGCAGATAACATTTCTTCAGAAAAACTTTCAAATAATTTTATTGTAGATTTTCTAACCAATATAAACTCCTGAAGTAAATCAGTCATTTCAATTGTCATTGTATTTACATTTGCAACATAATCATTTTCTTCAAAACCTGGTAATGGAGTTCTATCAAATCTTGCAAAACGCAAAGCTCTGTATGCGAAAATTCTTTCTGCATCAATAATATGACGAACTATGTCTTTAATAGTCCATTTATTTTCTTGATATTTATAATTGTATTTTTCGGTCGAAATATTTTCAATAAAAAGTATAAAATCATTTAAATTTTCTTCCATTGCAAGAATACAATCATCATTTTGCACATGATTTATATATGTAGCAAAATAAGCGGGATAATCTGAATCTAATATATTTTTCATAAAATAAAGATATAAAAAAAGTCCGCCGAAGCGAACTTTATATTACATATTTTTAAATATTGTATGCATTAACCTTTTCTTATCATTGATGCTTTCATCAAGGGAAATCATAGTTTCCGTTCTGTAAACACCTTCAATGTCATCTATCATATAAATAACGTCTTTAGCATGTTTTGTATCTCTTGCTCTAATTTTACAAAATATATTAAACTTACCTGTGGTAACGTGAGCTACAGTAACATAAGGAATTTCACTAATTCTTTCTAATACAAATTTAGTTTGTGAAGTATTATTTAAAAATACACCCACGTATGCAATGAATGAGTATCCTAATTTTTCATAATCAAGGGTCAATGAAGAACCTTGGATAATTCCTGCATCTTCTAATTTTTTAACACGAACATGAACTGTTCCAGCAGAAATTAACAATTTTTTTGCAATGTCTGTAAATGGTATTCTTGTATTGTCAATTAACATGTCAAGAATTTGGTGATCAACTTCATCTAAGCGAAACTTACTCATAACTATCTATTTATATTATATAATCGTAAAAATATTCTTTATTTTTTAAATTTTAACTAAATTTAAAACAAATTTATTACATTTTTATCAAACCATTAACAAATTTAATGTTTTTATTTAAATAAAAATTTGCTTTTTTACCTATTTCGGGAACATTATTAGTATTATTAGTATCATCACTATAGATAGCATTTTCACCATTATATTCTTGATGTCCAACAATTTCTAAATCTTCCCCTATTTCAGTAAAATAAGCTTCAAAAATTATTTCATCTCCTAACAAAACTTCTTTATACTGAGCTGCAAATGTACTAATTATATTTAATGAATTGCTATTAATTCTGATTTTTCTATAAACAATATCGTTAAACAACACTTTATTTTGTGGAATGTTTAGATAATTAGCTATTTTATCTTTTATTACATCGTTTTCGTAAATTGATTTTAAACCCGATACCAATGATATAAAAATATATTTACGCGTTTCTTCTCGCTGATAATCACCTTGAAAATGACCTGCTTCAAACAAAACTGTTGGAGTATCAAGCGATTGAAACATATCTCCTATACAATTTAGATTAAACGAATCATCAAATCTTCCTATCTGATTTGGAATATATTTTTGTAATTCATTATTCATCGCAACAATAATATTAACAGCTTTATAACGAATATCATTATATTCTCTAGTTTCATTATATGCAGGCGATAAAAAAGAAACCGTAGCAGGATTTTTTGTATCTCCAGCCGCAAAAATTGTACGCTGATCATGAAGGTTAAAACAATAATTAGGCTTAAAATCTTCGAACGTTTTTCGCAATAATAGGCTTTCAGGCTGAGATAAATCTACTGAATCACGATTTAAATCAACATTATTTGCATTTACTCGTGTATAAACTTCAGCTCCATCTGGATTCAAGATTGGAATACATAATAAGGTAAACTCATTTTTTATATTTTGAGCCTCTATAGAATTCTGTTTTAAGAAATTGAATAAATCAAAAAGTGCTTTTGTAGTAGTCGATTCGTTTCCATGCATTTGCGACCACATCAATATTTTTTTTGATCCTGTTCCTATTTTAACAGCATGTATTGGTTTTTTATTTACTGAATAACCTATTATAGAAACTTCAAAATCATTGGAAATATCTTCTAAAATAGGTTCTATATGTTTATTCGTAATATATCTGCCAAATAGTTTTTGTTGCTTTATTTCCGAGAATATTTCAATCCAATTCATAGTGATAATTTATAGTTTACAAAAGTAAACATCTTATATTTTACAATTGTAAACAATTAAATTTAATTGTTAATTGCTTTTTGTAAACATAATTTAACACTTAAATATCTTCTTTATTAAGTGTTGTTATTACTGAATTCACAATTATATTTAATGAAATTATTTAATTGATTATCAATATATTAAATAATTTTAATTAAACTTATGAATTACTTAAAATTGGATTTTTACAATTGTAAAATAGGATATATGAATACTATTGTTTACATTTGTAATTAACATTTTTTAAAATAAGAATTTACAATGGTAAACATAGATGATTTTATAAAAAGGCTTGAAATTATGCTTGATTATTATGGATTATCAGCATCTGGTTTTGCAGATAAAATAGGTGTGCAACGCTCTAGTTTGTCTCACCTCCTTTCGGGTAGAAACAAACCAAGTTTAGATTTGATACTTAAAATTATAGAGAATTTTCCAGAAGTCGATTTGTATTGGGTTTTGAATGGAAAAGGAAATTTCCCTAAATCTGAAATTAAAATTGAATCAAATTTTCAAACAACTACTCCTATTTCAAAAAATAATATCGAAGAAAATAAAGTTACCGATTTTCCTGATTTATTTTCTGATGAAAATCAAACAGAAAAAAATCCCGTATTTGAAAATATAAAAAATAATTTTTCAAATACGGGAAATATACCAAGCATAAAAAATGAGTCAGAAATTGAACGAATTGTAGTTTTTTACAAAAATGGGAGTTTTAAAAATTATTTGCCCGAATAATTATTTTTTTGGTACAAAACTGTTTTCAGGAATTTTTCCTAAAACACCAATATAATTTTGTTCTAATATTTTAAGATCTGCTTCGATATCTCCTGTTGAATAAAATGGCTTGCAGAGCTTTACTTCTTTTTGACCGAAATTAAAAACTACAGGAATAATTGGCACATTGGCTTTCATGGCAATGTAATAAAAACCCGTTTTCCATTCTGTAACTTTTTTACGAGTTCCTTCGGGAGCAATAGCAAGACGGAATACTTCTCTTTTTGAAAAAATATTTGCAATAGCATCTACTTTGTTTAAACCACCAGTTCTGTC
>NZ_JBJXEN010000116.1:0-3457 GCF_046153165.1 Flavobacterium sp.
CCAACCAAAAAATTATGAAAACAACCAAAAAAACCAATTTATTTTTAACAGCATTAGCATTAGGTATGTTTGCATCTTGTAGTAAAAACGAAGATGTTGAAACAATATCAACTACACAGGCACTAGAACAACCATCTTTATTAAATAAAGAATGTAGTTTTGTAGATAATAATTGGGCATCAGCAGCAAATTTGTACACAACATTACCTAATTCTGGTAGTACTACAGGCTCAAGTTTGATTACAACTCAAAATTCATCAATAGCCTCTTTTTGGGGAAGAAGCGCTCCGACTTTCCGTTTTGTTAGAGATTTAACGACACCAAGTTCTACATTTAACGCAATTTCTTATAGTACAGGTAAAATTTATTTTGGAGAAGCAATTTTTAAATGGGCGTATAACAGAGATAGTTCAAATCTAATTAATGTAATGATATTAGCTCATGAATACGGTCATCAATTACAATATGCTTTTGGTTTGCCTTCTGTATCAGAAAGTACAGCAAGACCAAATGAACTAGAAGCTGACGGATTTTCAGGATACTATTTAAGAAGAGGATACGGTAAATCTACGTTTGCTTCTATTGCGACTGCTTATGATGCTGCCTTTGCTATTGGCGACAATAATGTAACGAGTCCAGGTCATCATGGCACACCAGCACAAAGAAGATCTGCGGTACGTTTAGGTTTCTTATTAGCAGACCCAACAAATGCAAAATTAACAGCTTCGGCTTTTGATTCTAACTTTTTTTACTACTATACAGGGGTAAAAAACGGAACTTACCGTCAAGCAAAACCTGCTGGATATAGCGAAAAAATGAATCAAATTATTAAATTGCATGAAGATGAGTTAAGAAGAATTGCTTCAGGAGAGATGAGTGACGAAGAATATTATAATCTTAATTAATATTTAATAAAATAAATAAAAAAGCTGTCCTAAGAAGACAGCTTTTTTTTTATGGTTTAAAATAATGTTAAAAAAACGTTAAACGTAATTTAAACAAACGTTTAATTTAAACAAATGTTTAAATTTGTACTTGATTTTAAAAAATCAATACCTATGACCGATTTTAATGACAAACAAATTGAAATTCTTTTAGTAGCCGAAAAGCTATTTTCAGAACACGGTTTTGACGGAACATCAATAAGAGATATAGCTAAAGAAGCAAATATCAATATTGCTATGATTTCGTATTACTTTGGATCGAAAGAAAAATTACTAGAAGCATTAATTATCAACCGAATTTCTGGATTACAATTACAAATAGAAAATCTTCATAAAGAAAACTTATCTCCTTTTGAAAAAATTGACAAATTAATCGAATTATACATTACCAGAATTAACAAAAATTGTGGCATGTATCAGATTATTCATTTTGAAATAACTTCTAAAAAAAGAGATATTAATTATGAAGCTTTTAATGAAGTTAAGAAATACAATTTACAAATTTTA
Organism: Flavobacterium sp.; assembly: GCF_046153165.1. Taxonomy (GTDB): domain Bacteria; phylum Bacteroidota; class Bacteroidia; order Flavobacteriales; family Flavobacteriaceae; genus Flavobacterium. Next base: position 1,452 of record NZ_JBJXEN010000116.1, read on the forward strand.
AAAAATATTATTGAAGAAGGACAATCTAAAGGTTTATTTAGAAAAAACGTCAACATTGCCTTAATTCCACCAACTATTATGGGAACTTATTTTCATTTTCAGATGACTAAACCTTTTTATGCTGATTTATTTAACTTGAAAACTCTCGAAGATTTTGATAATTACATTCATAACGATTTAACAAAACACATACAACAAACCATTAAAGCACTTTTAGTTTATGAAAATTAAAGCAAAATTATTAATTGTCATTTCTTTTTTAGGAGTAACTATTGGACAAGCGCAAGAAAGAAGAATTCTCTCTCTCAAAGAAGCCATTTCTCTAGTAACAACTAATAGTAATGAGGCTGTACTAGCCAATATGAAGGTTAACACTTCCAAATTGGAAATGGAAACTATGAAAAATAATCAATATCCGAGTTTGAAAATTTCTGGACAATTTTTACAACTAACAAATGCCAATATTGATTCAAAAATTAAACTGGGCGGTTCTTCCAGCGAGGGTTCATCTCCTATTAAAGTTAGTCAATTATTTTTGGGTCAAGCTAATGTTTCGATGCCAATTTTTAATGGATTTAAGTTGAAAAATAGCATTTCTGCTTCAGAAAATTTATACAAAGCTGAAACAGCAAACGCTGCATATACTAAAGAACAATTAAGTATTTATGTGGTCGAATTGTTTGCTAAATTGTTTCAGTCACAACAAACAGCAACACTTATTGAAGATAATTTAAAAAGTGCCCAACAACGTACCAAAGATTTTTCGGCAATGGTAGATAATGGATTGATGGCTAGAAATGATTTATTGAAAGCACAATTACAAGAATCAAACATTCAACTCTCGTTAGATACTGCTAAGAAAAATGCAAACGTGATTAATTACCAATTGGTTACAGTTTTACAATTACCAAAAGACACGCAAATTGATATTGATATTGAAACCATCAAAAGCGATATGGTAAAAAATCAAAGTGTTGAGACAAGTGGACAAAGAAATGATTTGGAAGCCTTAAGTTACCAACAAAAATCTTCAGAAGCTGGTATAAAAATAGCAAAAAGTGGTTATTATCCGTCATTAGCATTAGTAGGTGGTTATATTGCTTTCGATTTAAAAGACGTGATTACTGTGACAAATGCAATGAATGTTGGTGTTGGATTAAGTTATGATTTAGCTTCCATTTTCAAAAATGGGAAAGAAGTTAAATTGGCTAAAAGTAAATCAGAACAAACCAAAACAGCGGTTACTATTTTAACTGATAAAATAAAAGAAGAAACACATGAAGCGCAAGAAAACTACAGCCTTTCTTTAAAACAAAATTTGGTTTACAAGCAAGCCGTTGAACAAGCAACTGAAAACTACCGAATTGTAAAAGACAAATACGACAATAGCTTATCTACTACCAATGATTTGTTGGAAGCCGATGTACAACAACTACAAACCAAAATAAATCTGGCATTATCTCAAGCGGATATTGCTTTAAAATATTACCAACTTCAATTTGCGGAAGGAAAACTAATCAATTCATTCAATATCTCTAAAAACTAAATATTTCATCATAATGGAAAAGAAACAAACAAATAAAAAATTTATACTTATTTTCTCAGTTCTAATACTTTTAGGAGGAACTTACGGAGTTTATAAATACATGCATTCCTTAGCTCACGAAACTACTGATGATGCTCAAATAGAAAAAAACATGAATCCTATAATTCCAAGGGTTTCGGGTTATGTTACTAAAGTATTTGTAAAAGATAATCAATTTGTAAAGAAAGGAGATACCCTTTTTACTATCGATAACAGAGATTATATCATAAAAGTTGAAGAAGCAAAAGCAGCTTTGGTTGGTGCCGAACAAGGTTATGCCGTTTCAAAAGCAGATATTGGAACAGCACAAGCAAATGTATCCGTATCTGATGCCAATGTTCAATCTGCAAGCGGAAATATCGAAACGGCTAAAATCAGATTAACAAGAGCTGTTAATGATTACGAACGATACAATAATTTG
>NZ_JBJXEN010000095.1:0-4645 GCF_046153165.1 Flavobacterium sp.
GTTAGAAATATTGCTGCTGGAACTTTTTCAACTAGACTTGGAATTAGTGAAGGAACAGATCTTAGTAAACCTATTTTAGAATTTTATTATAAAAATGATGAGCTTGGCGACCCTTTAGTTAACGAAGAACATATTCTTGCATTAAATTGGGCAACTCAAAGTGAGTTAATACATATTTCTGAACAAGCTTTAAGAATTAATGACTTTCTAGTTGGATTATTTAGAGGAATTGGAATTAAGCTTGTTGATTTTAAATTGGAATTTGGAAGACAATGGAATGGCGATGAAGTTGAGGTTTTTTTAGCTGATGAAATTAGTCCCGACACATGCAGATTATGGGACGTAAAAGATGAAAGAAAATTAGACAAAGATAGATTCAGAAGAGATCTTGGTGGATTGGTAGAAGCCTATCAAGAGGTTGCTCGTAGGCTTGGAATCATGCCAGAAGGTTCAAATATTAAAGAAATTAAGACAGGTTTGACAAAAAATTTAACCGCTTTAAAAAAAAAATAAAAACTTGAAGTTACAAGTCATTGTCACATTAAAAAAGGATGTTTTAGATCCTCAAGGTTCTGCAATTAAAAGTTCTTTATCAAATATGGGCTTTAAAAATATTGAAAGTTTAAGACAGGGAAAAACATTTGAAATAATTGTAAAAGAAAAAGATGAAAAAGTTGCTCTTTCTAAGGCTAAAGATATGTGCGAAAAGCTTCTAGCAAATTTGACGATTGAGGACTATTCAGTAAAATCTATTAAAGAATGAAAGCCAGCGTCATTGTTTTTCCTGGCTCTAATTGTGATCGTGATGTCAAAATTTCCCTTGAAAAATTTGGCATAAAAACATCAATGGTATGGCATGCCGATGCCAAACTTCCAAAATCAGATCTTGTTGTTCTTCCAGGAGGATTTTCATATGGGGACTATCTAAGATGTGGGAGTATTGCTTCTAAATCAAGGATTATGAAAGAAGTTATAGCTCATTCAAAGAAAGGTGGGTTAGTAATGGGTATCTGCAACGGTTTCCAGGTACTTGTAGAATCTCAACTTTTACCTGGCGTTTTAATAAGAAATATCAATCTTAAATTTATATGCAAAAATATAACTGTAAAAGTAACTAATAATAAAACAAATTTTACATCTAAAACTAACAGGAATTCTGTTCTTGAAATTCCAATCGCTCATAATGAGGGTAATTATTTTGCAAACAAAGATTTAATTAATGAACTGGAAGATAATAATCAAATTGTACTTCAGTATTGTGATGCTAGTGGAAATATTACTGAACAATGCAACCCAAATGGTTCAATTAAAAATATTGCAGGAATTGTAAATAAAAAAGGGAATGTATTTGGTCTTATGCCTCATCCAGAAAGAGCCGCAGATGAACTTTTGGGTGGAATGGACGGATCGTTAATTTTCAAATCTTTAAAATAACTATGCAAGAAGTTAATCAAGAACTCGCAATAAAACATGGCCTAACAGCGGAAGAATATAAAAAAATTATTAAATTAATGGGAAGAAATCCAAATTTGGTAGAGCTTGGAATTTTTTCGGCGATGTGGAATGAGCACTGTTCATATAAATCTTCAAGAATTTGGTTACAGACTTTGCCAACAAAAAATAAATATGTAATTCAAGGACCCGGTGAAAATGCAGGAGTTGTTGATTTTGGTGACGGCGATGTTGTTATTTTTAAAATTGAAAGCCACAATCACCCTTCTTATATTGAACCCTATCAGGGAGCTGCAACCGGTGTTGGTGGAATATTAAGAGATGTTTTTACAATGGGCGCAAGACCTGTTGCTAATCTTAATTCTATAAGATTTGGCTCCCCTAATCATGAAAAAACCAAATATTTATTAAATGGAGTAGTTTCTGGGATCGGTGGATACGGAAATTGTATAGGCGTTCCAACTGTTGGTGGCGAGACCGAGTTTGATGAATGTTATAACGGAAATATTTTAGTGAATGCCATGAATATTGGTGTTGCTAAAAAAAATAAAGTTTTTTATTCAATTGCAAGCGGGATTGGCAATCCCGTTGTTTATGTTGGTTCAAAAACAGGTAGAGATGGAATTCATGGAGCTACAATGGCATCAGCTGAATTTGATGAAGACTCTGAATCAAAAAAACCAACTGTACAAGTAGGCGATCCCTTTACTGAAAAATTGTTATTAGAGGCATGCTTAGAATTGATGCAAAAAAAATCTATAGTTTCAATTCAAGATATGGGTGCCGCTGGTCTTACTTCTTCTTCTATAGAAATGGCATCAAAAGGTGATCTTGGAATTAAAATAAATTTAAATTTAATTCCTTGTAGAGAGAATAACATGACTCCTTATGAAATTATGCTCTCTGAAAGTCAGGAAAGAATGTTAATGGTTTTAAAAAAAGGAAAAGAAAAAGAAGCTAGAAAAATTTTTGAAAAATGGGGGTTAGATTTTGCAATTATAGGAAAATTAACAAATTCAAAAAAACTTGAACTTGAATTTAATAAAAAAAATGTGTGTAACATTCCAATTCATTCATTAGGTGATAATGCACCTAAATATAAAAGAGATTATATAACTTATAGTTACCCAAAAATAATTAATCACGACTCTGATATTGAAAAATTAGATATCAAAAATTCATTAATTAAAATTTTATCACATCATAATTACTCAAATAAATCATGGGTATGGGAGCAGTACGATCATATGGTAATGACAGACACAATTCAAAAACCTGGTGGCGACTCTGCTGTTGTTCGATATCACGGAAAAAATAAAGGTATAGCTGCTACGGTTGATTGCGTGCCAAGATATTGCAAAGCGCACCCGAAGTCTGGAGCAATGCAAGCTGTTTGTGAAACTTGGAGAAATTTAATTTCTGTTGGAGCTCAGCCTATTGCTATTACGAATTGTTTAAATTTTGGTAATCCTGAAAAAAAAGAAATTATGGGTCAGTTTGTAGATAGCATCAATGGAATGAAAGAAGCTTGCGAAGCTTTGAACTACCCAGTGATATCTGGAAATGTGTCTTTGTATAATGAAACAAATGGCGTTGCTATTTACCCAACCCCAACAATTGGCGGAGTTGGTCTTTTAAAAAATATTAATAATATGATGACCTTTAATTTTAAAAATACAGAAAACATTATTGCCGTTATCGGAGAAACATCAGGTCACTTAAGTCAAAGCGCTTTAATTTATGATGTTGTAGGAGATAAAAAAGGTCCTCCTCCTCAAATTAATTTAAAAGCAGAAAAGAAAAATGGTCTTTTTGTTAGCGATCTAATCAAAGGCAAATTAGTTAATGCAGTTCATGATATTTCTCACGGCGGAATAATCGTTACATTGGCTGAAATGTGTATGGCCTCTAATATTGGTGCAAAAATTAAAGTTACAGGATCAAATATAGATAAAATTAAATATTTATTTTCAGAAGATCAGGCTAGATATTTAATTGAAATTAGTAAGAAAAATTTAGAAAAAATAAAAAAAATTGCAAACACTAAAAATATTAAAATAGATATTATTGGTAAAACTCAAAGTGAGATATTTGAAGTAGAAAATGATTTAAAAATTAGCGTTAAAGAATTAAAGATGAAAAATGAAAGCTGGTTTAAAAATTATAACAAAAATTAACTATGGCTATAAAACAAGAAGAAATTTACAATTTAATTAAAGAGGGCTTTCCAGACGCAGATATTGAAATAAATGATCTGGCTGGTGATGATAATCATTATGCTGCTAAAATTAAATCTTCAAAATTTAAAGGCAAGACTAGAGTTCAGCAGCATCAAATGGTATATGCTTCCCTTAAAGGAAAAATGGGAAACGAATTGCACGCATTAGCACTAACAACAGAAGAAAAATAATATGACAAATATTAATGAAAAAATAAAAGATATTATAAATAAAAACGATGTAGTTTTATTTATGAAGGGTACTCCTGAAATGCCTCAATGCGGATTTTCAATGACAGTTTGTAATATTTTAAAAGAACTAAAAGTAAAATTTAGTGGAGTTAATGTTTTGGCTGATCCTGAGATAAGACAGGGAATTAAAGATTTTAGTAACTGGCCAACTGTTCCTCAGCTTTATGTTAAAGGAAAATTTATTGGTGGCTGCGATATTGCTAAAGAAATGTACGAAAAAGGCGAATTACAAAAAATTCTTAAATAAAAAATTATCTAGAATAATATTCAACAACTAACTTAGGTTCCATTTGTACCGGATATGGGATCTGATCGTATTTTGGAACTTTATTAAATTTCGCTGTCATTTTTTTATGATCAGCCACAATATATTCTGGAACCTCTCTCTCTTTACTTTGTGTTGCTCCAATAATTGGTATTGATTGTTTGAATGAATCTTTAATTTCTATTTCATCATTTTCAGAAACTAAGTAACTAGAAATATTTACTTTTCTTCCATTCACTTTGACTTTTCCATGATTAATGATTTGTCTTGCAGCAAAGACAGTTATTGCAAATTTAGCTCTATATATAACTGCATCTAATCTTCTTTCTAGCAAACCAACTAAATTTTCTCCTGTATCACCTTTATTCTTATAAGCTTTTCTAAAAAGATTTCTAAATTGTCTTTCGCTTATATTGCCATAATAACTTTTTAATTTTTGCTTAGCTTGTAATTGAATA
>NZ_JBJXEN010000025.1:0-61657 GCF_046153165.1 Flavobacterium sp.
TGATTGTCTTTTTGTTGAATTTCTCTAATTATAATGTTGTTCATTCTAAAAGTAAAATCTTATTTTTGTGATGTGAAGATACATGAATTTTATATAAAACGTTGCATCGAATTAGCCAAATATGGTTTGCCCGCAGCTATGCCTAATCCTTCGGTTGGAGCAGTAATTGTCTTTGAAAATAAAATTATAGGAGAGGGTTATACTTCTGCTTATGGTGGAAATCATGCCGAAGTAAATGCAATAAATGAGGTAAAAGACAAAACTTTATTATCTAAATCGACAATTTATGTCAGTTTAGAACCTTGTAGTCATTTTGGAAAAACACCACCTTGCTCTGATTTGATCATTAAATATAAAATTCCGAATGTGGTTATTGGAACCATAGATTCTAATATTAAAGTGGCTGGTCAAGGAATAAAAAAATTAAGAGAAGCTGGTATTAATGTAATTGTAGGAATTCTTGAAGCAGAATGTCGAGAATCTAACAAGCGATTTTTTACTTTTCACGAAAAAAAGCGCGCTTATATTATATTAAAATGGGCAGAAAGTGAAGACGGATTTATTGCGCCATCTTCAAAAAATGAGCAAAAACCAGTTTGGATTACTAATGTATATTCTCGTCAATTAGTACACAAATGGAGAAGTGAAGAAGCCTCCATACTTGTAGGGACTCAAACAGTTATCGATGACAATCCGAGATTAGATGTTAGAGATTGGGCAGGAAAAAATCCGACAAGAATTGTTTTAGATAAAAATAATAGAATTCCAAAAGAAAGTCATATATTTGATATTCGCCAAAAAACATTGGTAATTTCTGACAAGACAATATGTTATTCTGATAATATAGCTTTACAAATTGCGAGATTCTTATTTGATAATAATTTACAGTCTTTGATTGTAGAAGGCGGAAGACAAACTTTGCAAACTTTTATAAATGCAAATTTATGGGATGAAGCAAGGGTTTTTAAAGGAAAAGAGATGTTTTCTAGTGGTACAAAAGCCCCTAATATTACTGGAAAAATAGTGGCGAAAAGCAAAATAGGAAGTGACGAACTATTAATCTATTTGAATTATGATTAACACTATTATTTTCGATTTTGGCGATGTATTTATCAATCTTGATAAAGAAGCTTCGCTTAAGGCATTAAAAAGATTAGGGCTACATTCTTGGAATGATGAACTTGAATATTTAAATCAGGAGTTTGAACGGGGAAAATTAACAGAAGTTCAATTTATTATTGGGTTAAAAAAATTAATCCCAAATGCTTCCATTGATGATATAAGAGCTGCTTGGAACTCTGTACTTTTAGATTTTCCTTTACAAAGATTAGAGTTTTTGCAACGGCTGTCTATGATGAATTATAAATTATTTTTGTTAAGCAATACAGATGAAATTCATATAGCAAAATTTGAGCACATGCTCGGAGCTACATTTATAAGGGAATTTTATCAATGCTTCGAAAAAGTATATTTTTCTTTCGAAATTGGAGCTCGTAAACCAGATCCGCAAGCGTTTAATTATATTATCAAAAAACATGATTTGGTAACAAATCGTACTTTGTTTATCGATGATAAAAAAGAAAATACAGATATTGCAGCATCTTTAGGAATGCAAGTTTGGAATATTATTCCAGGCAAAGAAGATGTTGTAGAACTTTTTGATAAAAAATTTATTCTTAAATAATTTTTTTTGGAAATTAAAGACACTTATTTTACTATTACTGAACCATCAACTGAAGTTTTATTTAAAGAAAAAAACAGTAAGTTTTTTGGTTACGCATTTCCAATTACTTCAGAAGAAGAAGTTAAAATTCATATAGAAAGTCTTAAAAAAAAACATTTCTCAGCTCGACATTGGTGTTATGCTTATCAGATTGGGACAGATAAAATCCAGTATCGTGCTAATGATGATGGTGAGCCTAATAATAGTGCGGGAATGCCAATTTACGGACAAATTCAATCTTATAATATTACTAACGTTTTAGTGGTAGTAGTTAGATATTTTGGAGGTGTGAAGTTAGGTGTTGGCGGACTCATAACGGCCTATAAAACCACTGCGCAAATGGCTCTTGAAGAATCGGAAATTGTAGAAAAGACAATTGACACCCATTTCTTAGTTCAGTTTGATTACAAGAATATGAATAAAGTGATGCGAGTTATTAAAGAAAAAAATATTATGATTATTTCTCAAAAAATGGAAGAAGACTGCCAAATAGAAATTGCTACCCGAAAAAAAAATGCTAAGAACATTTTTGATATTTTTGAAGCGATTTTTGAGGTTGGAATTAAAGAAGTTTAGTTTAATATGAAAATTCTGCCAAACATTACTTCACTAAGGTTTTTTCTTGCAATTATTGTGGTTATTTTTCATTTACCAGAATTTTGCAGCAAGCATAATATTCCATTTTATAATTTACTCCCTATTTTTCATAAAGGGGCAGAGGCTGTTAATGTATTTTTTTCATTAAGCGGATGCCTGATAATTAGACAGTTACATATAGAAAAGAAAACTACAAATACTATTTCACTAAAAAAATTCTTTTTAAGAAGAGTCTTAAGGATTTTTCCTCTTTATTTTTTAATTTTATTTTTCGGATTGCTATATTATAATATTATACTTCCAAAATTTGGTTTTCCATTTGATAGTAATTATAATTTGTACGAAGGATTATTACTCTCACTGTTTTTTTTGCCAAATGTTTTTGTTTTTTTATATAGTCCAGGAGGTATTATAGAAGTTTTATGGTCTATAGGAGTTGAAGAACAGTTTTATTTATTTATAGCGCCTATTATATTTTTTTTGCCGGCAAAAAGAACAATTCTTTTTTTATTAATTTTTACACTGACTTTTTTTTCGATTTTTTTTTATGAAGGAACTCCTTTATTTAGAAAATTTGGGATGTACTTCTTTTATTTTACCTCGAGTGGACTTTTTTCAATATTATTTTTAAAACAAACCTTTTTATCTATATATAAGGCTGCTTTATATGTGTTGTGTTTTATTTTTATAATATATTTTACAACTAATATTTTTATTAATTATTTTTCTGTTGAAGCCTATCATTTTTTTAGTATGATTCTTTTTTCAATTGTAATTAGTTTGATGACATTATCTCCTTTAAGGTTATTAGAAAATAAACTATTGATTTATCTGGGTAAAATCTCATACGGTATATATATGTATCATTCAATTGTAATCCAACTTATAGGATTAATTTATTTAAAAGTATTTAGTAAATTTTATTTTGATAAATCGATAGTTGTTGTATTGTATAATTTTATAGTGATAATAGTTACAATTCTTATTTCCCATTTATCATATAAATATTATGAACTTTATTTTATAAAAAAGAAAAAACATTAGAGTTTCATTTTTAAAAAATTGTGACATTCTTTTTTAGGATAAAAAATATTTTACATAAGTTTTAGTTTCTCATTTACATAATCTGGAGGTAAAGTTGGTCTTCCTGTTTTCATATCTACAAATACCAAAACTGAGTTACCAGTTGTTAATAACTCATTACTTTCATTATAGATTTCATAATCAAATTCAATCTTGACTGAGGTCTGACTTTTAAAAATTGTTTTCACTCTTAATTCATCATCATAACGAGCTGGTTTTTTGTAATTCATGGTTAGTGAAACTACAGGAAGCATAATTCCGTTTTCTTCCATCCATTTATAAGAAATTCCTAGGTTTCTAAGCCATTCAACGCGTCCCATTTCAAAATATTGAGCATAATTTCCGTGATAAACTACTCCCATTTGGTCTGTTTCGGCATAACGAACACGGACTTTAAATTGATATTCTTTCATTTAGTATTATATAAAATTTAATAATTGTTTAACGTTAAAAAAAAAGACTCTTACGACATTTTTTTTATAAAATCAATAGCATAAAAATTTTTTTTTAACGATTTTATGACTCATATTTGCTATCCCGAATTAATCAAAAAATCTACTTGTTTTTTTGTAAAGATAACCTTATAATTTTAAAGCGTAAGCATGCATACTATGAATAAAACTGCTGAATCAGTCTGGGACAACTGTCTATCTTTTATAAAAGATAACATTCAGGAGCAAGCCTATAAAACATGGTTTGAACCTATTAAGTCTGTTGAACTAACTGATAACGCATTATATATTCAGGTGCCTAGTAAATTCTTTTATGAATGGCTAGAAGAACATTACGTAAAATTACTTAAAGTAGCATTAACTAAAGAACTTGGTAAAAATGCAAAGTTACTTTATAAAATTAAAATGGAAAACACTTATGGTAATAAACTTCCGTTTACAGAACAATTACCAAGTGCACACCGTTCGCCAGTAAAAACGCAAGAAATTGACGTTCCCGTACAACAAAAAAACCCAGAATTAAGAAATCCTTTTATTATTCCAGGAATTCGTAATTTAAAGATTGAATCGCAGCTAAACGCAAATTATAGTTTTGATAATTTTTTAGAAGGAGATTCTAATAGATTGGCTCGATCTGCAGGAATGGCTGTTGCTAATAAACCTGGAGGAACATCATTTAATCCATTACTTATTTTTGGTGGTGTAGGTTTAGGGAAAACTCATCTTGCTCACGCAATAGGAGTAGAGATAAAAGATAAGTACCCAGATAAAACAGTTTTGTATATTTCTGCCGAAATATTTACACAACAATATATAGACTCTGTTAAGAAAAACACGAGAAATGATTTTATACATTTTTATCAATTAATTGATGTTTTGATTATTGATGATGTTCAATTCCTTTCAGGAAAGACAGGAACACAAGATGTATTTTTTCACATTTTTAACTATTTGCATCAAAACGGAAAACAAGTAATTCTTACTTCGGATAAAGCTCCTGTTGATATGCAGGATATAGAACAACGTTTGTTGTCTCGTTTCAAATGGGGATTATCTGCGGAATTGCATCAACCAGATTACGAAACAAGAATTTCTATCTTAAAGAATATCTTATATCGTGATGGTGTAGAAATTCCTGAAGAAATTATAGAATATGTAGCACGTAACATAAAAAGTAATGTTCGTGAATTAGAAGGAGCTATTATTTCTCTTATTGCACAATCTTCTTTCAATAAAAAAGAAGTGACTTTAGAATTGGCTAAACAAGTAGTTGAGAAATTTGTTAAGAATGTAAAACGTGAAGTATCTATAGATTATATTCAGAAAGTAGTTTCTGATTATTTTCAGTTGGATTTAGAGATTTTACAATCTAAAACAAGAAAACGTCACGTTGTACAAGCAAGACAACTGGCTATGTTTTTTGCAAAAAGATACACCAAAGCTTCTTTAGCAAATATTGGTTCTCAAATTGGAGACCGTGATCATGCTACTGTTTTACATGCTTGTAAGACAGTTGATAATTTAGTTTCTACCGACAAACAATTTAAAAAATTTGTTGATGATATTAATAAAAAATTATCTCTATAAAATATGGCAAAGATATTGATGGTTTGTTTGGGAAACATTTGTCGTTCCCCACTTGCCGAAGGTATTTTACGATCTAAACTTTCATCAGATTTTATTGTAGATTCTGCTGGAACTGGACATTGGCATATAGGAAATCCTCCCGATGCAAGATCCATAAATATAGCAAAAGAAAAAGGTATTGATATTTCGTCTTTAAAAGGGCGTCAATTTTCTAAACAAGATTTCTCAGATTTTGATTATATTTATGTAATGGATAATCAGAATTATAAAGATGTAATCGCACTTGCCTCTCATGAAAATGAAAAAGCAAAAGTGCAACTCATTCTTAATGAATTATTTCCTGATGAAAACGTAGATGTTCCAGATCCTTATTATGGCCTACAAGATGGTTTTGAAAGAGTTTATGATATGCTAGATGAAGCTTGTGATGTAATTAAGGAAAGACTTTTAAAAAAATAAACCAAGATGAATATTCTAGGGAAACTATACCTTATTCCAACTACTCTTGGCGAAATGAACGCTGATGATGTCTTACCTCAAACAATTAAAAGAACTATCGATTTTATAGATTATTATATTGTTGAGAATGAGAAAACTGCAAGAAAATCTATAAAAATTGTTCATCCAGAGAAGAAACAATCAGAGCTAAAACTTTTTTTATTAAATAAACACACCGATAGCAAAGAACACCTAGATTTTATAAAACCTTTATTAGAAGGTCATAATGTTGGTTTGATGAGCGAAGCAGGTTGTCCTGGTGTTGCAGATCCTGGTGCCGTTATTGTGAAGATTGCTCACGAAAAAGGCATTCAAGTTGTTCCTTTAGTTGGTCCGTCATCAATTTTGTTAGCACTTATGGCTTCTGGAATGAATGGTCAGAGTTTTACCTTTAATGGTTATTTGCCAATTGATAAATCCGAAAAAAAACAGGCAATAAAAGGGTTAGAGAAATTATCTTTCGATAAGAATCAGTCGCAATTGTTTATTGAAACACCTTATCGAAACAATAAATTGTTAGAAGATATTTTGCAAACATTACAACCCAATACGCTTTTGTGTGTTGCTTGTGATATTACTTTACCAACTGAATACATCAAAACAATGACAGTGAATTTATGGAAAAAACAAAAGGTCGATTTACATAACCGACCTTGTATTTTTATTATTCATAAAACGTATTAGTAATGTCTCGCTTTTGCTTTTTCGCTGGGTTCTATACAACTGGTATCATAACCTGCAAAATCTTTCATATATTCTATAATAGAAGTCCCATAACCATCTTTACATTTTTTGCGCCCATTCGTTTTTAAAAATCTCTTTACGGATCCTGTTCCTCCTAAATGTGCTGCAGCTAAAATTCCAGATTCGGTAACCTCTATTCCGTTTATTATTTTTCCAGAATATTTGGCGATTTCGTCATGAAGTTCCCATTTGTTTCTAGATAAATTGGCTAAAAAAGCTTTTTCTTGCAATGTTCTACTTTTTAGAAAAGAAAGAGTATCTCTAATTCCTAAAATGCGTAAAGTTTCCGAACCAAACTGATATTTTCCTAAATATCCTAATGTATTTACTTTAGAATACTTTCCTTGAGATTCACGAACGGCTAAAGACTGTCTAAATCCTACAAAAGTTTTTCCAGTAAAAGGGATGTCAAAAAAAGTTTGGTTAAGTTCTGTTTCGGTAGGTACTGTATAAAACATTTCTTCTTTTTCAAATACATGAAACCAAGGGAAAAATTCAGAAGAGAATGGTTTAAAACCAGAACTTAAAATTGTAATTGAGGCAAATATTCCGATGTAAAATATCTGTTTTTTTGTCATAAATTATTTTTCTTTCTAACTAGGTAAAACCATCAAAATTAGAAAATTTCTACAGGGCAAATTTACAACCGAAAGGTAACTTGTTGAAATATAATATGTTAATTTTTTCTAAAAGTATAAACAATGAAAGTTAACAACTCCGTTAGATGTTAATTCGACACTTGGTGCGGGGATTTTTATAGTGTTAAAAATCGAAAAAAATGTCTTTAAAAAATGTGATTTTGTGTTAATTTTTGTTAAATCTACATCTAAGCTGAGGTAAAATTGACGGTATCTTTTGTCTTCAAAACTACTATTTACGTCAGAAATATCTTTGTTTCCAGAAATCATTCCTTCGCCTCCGTATCCAACAGCTACATTTACCCATTTTGGTATTTTAGATCTCGGAAAAAACGAATGAACGTTTGCAGACAACCAATACGTTTGTCCGTTATAATCTTTTAATATTTGTTCGTTTAGTGATTTTCCCAATGCATCTGGTCGTATGGAAGCATAAGATGTGTTGTGAAAAGAAAATTTGGGTACAATTCGTTGCTCTTTCCATAGTAATTCTTGAGAAATATATAAAGTTGTACCTGTAGCATTTGCTATAATATCCCCAGAAGAAGCACCCCATTTTTCAGAATATCCATCGAGAGCCTCAACAGCAGTTAGAAATACAAAACCTAAAGTTGACCCATAAATTAATTGTTGTTTTTTTGTAGCTCCGCTCCATTGTAATAAATTTACACCAGCATCTCCTATGTGATAGGCAGAATATAGATGCCCCAATTTATCCATTTGTAGCCATTCTTTATTGTCATTTATAAAATGAAATTTAGATTTAGGATAATCTTTGTACCAAAGCTCATTCAAACCAACTAAAGCTCCAGAAATAGCAAGAGCTTCAGTAATTACAACTGTATTTCTTCTTTGGGTAAGTAAAGAATCTGCGGGTTTTAGGAAAACCTCTATTTTGTTTTGGGCAAAAACAGGAAATGAAAAAAAAAATAAACTTAAATATATGTAGTAATATAATTTCAAAATTATTTTTCGATACCCAATTTAGTAACCCATTCTGCATATTTTTTTGCATAAACTTGATGTTGCTCATAAGTTGATGCAAAATCATGGTAACCAAAACGTTCTACACTAGCGCAAAAATAAATATAATCGTGTTTTTCTGGATTTAACACTGCATCGATAGCCGAAATATCTGGCATAGCAATAGGTCCAGGAGGTAATCCTGTATGTACATAAGTATTATAAGGAGAGGTAAGTCTTAGCATATCTCCACGAACTCTTTTGATAACTTGATCAAAATCTCCAGATTCTTTTTTGACTGCAAAAATTACCGTTGGATCTGCTTGTAATGGCATTTCGAGTTTTAGTCTGTTTAGATATACACCAGCAACACGAGGGCGCTCGTCAATTTTTACTGTTTCTTTATGTACTATTGATGCTAATGTGATGACTTGTTGAGATGTCATTCCTAGCGCTTTTGCTTTTGCTAATCTATCGTTATTCCAAAAAATAGTATATTCTTTTGCCATTTTTTCACGAAATTTTTCTGCCGAAATATTCCATTTTATTTCATAAGTATTTGGAATAAACATGCCTAGAATAGTCTCGTTATTGAAACCGTTTTTTTTCATAAAAACAGTATCACGTAGACTGTTTATAAGTGTTATGCTATCTACTTCCATTTGAGAGGAAAGGCGAGAAACTAACTTTTCTAAACTTTCTTGATTGTTAAAAGCAAGATTTAATGGTTCGTTATGACGAAGTGCAGTAATCATCTGGAAACTGCTCATTCCTTTTTTGAACAAGAATCTTCCAGAGAAAACATTGCTGTTATAAGAACGTTTTTCTGCAACAAATTTAAATTTATTAATGTTTTTTACATTCGGTTCAATAATTTTAAGCACATCTTCATAAGTTGATCCGGTTGGGATAAACACATAAAGTTCATTTTTGTCGAACTTTGTATTATTTGAAAACACATTTATATAAACGTAAATAGCAAAAGAGGCTACTAAAATTGATGAAACTATAAGGGCAATTTTCTTTTTATTCAAAACTAAAAAATTAAAAATTTGTATTTATCAATTGAAACAATTCCTCATTAAAATATTTTCCTTCATGTAAAGTCCAATCTTTTTTGGTTCCAATTTTTTGAAAACCAAAAGTAGTAAAAAGCTTTAAACTAACTTCATTATTACTACCAATATTTGCATACAATTGATGCAAATTTAACTTCATAAAAGCATAATTGACTAAAAGCGATAAAGCCTCTTTTCCTATTCCTTGATTTCTGTTTTCTGTGTTTTCGATAATGATTCCTATTCCTGCTCGATTATTTTTAGGATCAAAATCGAATAAATCTATTAATCCTAAAGGTTTCAACTCATTATTTTTACAAATAGCCAATCGCAATTGTTTGGCTTCATATATGTCCTGATGTGCATTTTCTAGATATTGTTTAATTAGAAATCTAGAATAAGGTGTTTGTGTATTGCTAACTTCCCAAACAGTTTCATTATTTTCTACGTTAAAAACGAAGTCTAAATCTTCAGGTTCTAGTGCACGGAGGTAAATATTATTTCCTTTTAATGTAATCAAAATAGATTGTTTAGAATGTTAAATCAGTACTGAAAACAAATTCTGCTGGGCCTTTTAAGAAAACATTCGTAAAAATTCCATTTTCTTCATTAAATGAAACTTCGAGTTTTCCTCCTTGCACATTTATAGTAATATTGTTGCTATTTGTTTTTCCAATCGCTCTCATAGCAATAGCAGTTGCTGTAGCGCCTGTTCCGCAAGATAGTGTTTCGTCTTCTACACCACGTTCGTAGGTTCTTATTGAAAATTCATTTTCGGAAATTTGATCTACAAAATTTACATTACTTCCTGATTTTCCGTACAAATCGCTATAACGAATTTTTGCTCCTTCATTTTTGACATCAAAATTAGATAAATCATTAACAAATTGGACATGATGGGGAGAACCTGTATTTAAGTAAATATAATTATGATGAATATTTACTTCATCTACATTTTTCATTTGAAGTGAAACAATTTCATTTTCATCGATTGAAGCGTGATGCAAACCATCTACTGCTGTAAATGTTGATTTGTCCTTTATTATATTTAGTTTTTTTGCAAAAGCAACCAGACATCGTCCGCCATTGCCACACATAGAACTTTGGTTTCCGTCGGAATTGTAATAAACCATTTTAAAATCGGTCGACTCGTCGTTTTCTAATAAAATAAGGCCATCAGCACCAATACCAAATCTTCTGTCACAAAGTTTTTCGATAAGTGCTGTATTTTCTTTTGGGAATGCTTGCAAACGATTGTCTATCATGACAAAATCGTTTCCTGTTCCTTGGTATTTATAAAGTTTCATTTTGGCAATAGTTTATTGGTTAATCGTTTTTTTTTTTTTTTTTTTGAAAAAGTTCAAAGGAAACGAAAAATATGAATTTTAGCCCTGATAGAGCCGATAGCTTTCGATTTTTTGTCGAAACTAAAGGCGAAAGCAGGAATGACGTTTTTTAGAAATTATAATGTTTTGCTTCTAAAAACTATTACAAAAGTACAAATATTAATGTTAAGTTAAAAGTTGTTAAACGAGCGTTAAACTCTTTTTATGATGACAACAAATTTCTAAATTTACGTTTAGAATTTAAAATATAAAAACATTTAACTATGAAAAAATTTGCAAGTTTATTTTTTGTGTCTTTGTTAAGCGGGGCTACAACGCTGGGAGCTTACAAACTATTTATGGAAGAAGGTAATTCCTCTAAATTGTCTATTGCGAGTAGTAATTATGCAAAAAATGTAGGGCTTACTGCCGAAAATATTGATTTTACGACTGCTGCTGAAAATACAATTCATACGGTGGTGCATGTAAAAAATGTTTCTGTTTCGAACATTCCTAATAATCCGATGTTAGAATTCTTTTATGGTTCTAGAGCTGGCGGAGGTCAGCAAACACAAGTAGGAACAGGTTCGGGTGTTATTATTAGCGAAGATGGTTATATTGTTACCAATAATCATGTTGTAAAAGATGCTACAGAGCTTGAAATTACTTTAAATAATAATAAGACATACAAGGCAAAATTAGTAGGAACCGATAGTAAAATGGATATTGCCCTGCTAAAAATTGATGCAGACGAAAAGTTGCCTTATGCCACTTTTGGTGATTCTGACAATTTAAAAGTAGGAGAGTGGGTTCTTGCAGTTGGTAATCCTTATAATTTGACATCGACTGTTACTGCTGGAATTGTTTCGGCAAAAGCGAGAGATTTATCAAACAATGGTATTCAATCGTTTATTCAAACTGATGCGGCTGTAAATCCAGGAAATAGTGGTGGTGCATTAGTAAATACTCGAGGCGAATTAATAGGAATAAACACTATGATTTCTTCTCAAACTGGTTCTTATGTAGGATATTCGTTTGCAGTTCCGTCTAATTTAACTCGAAAAATTGTTGAAGATTTGATGGAATACGGAAATGTACAACGTGGTATTTTAGGAATTGAAGCAGGAGAACTAAATAGTGCTACCTCAAAAGAATTAGGAATAAAACAAAGTACAGGTGTTTTAGTGAATAAGGTATCTAAAAATTCTGGTGCTGAAAAAGCAGGGCTTAAAAAAGATGATATTATTACAAAATTAGATGAAAAAAGTATTCTTTCTTTTGCAGATTTAACATCATACATTAATACAAAACGTCCTAATGATGAGATTAAAGTAGGGATTATTCGTAATGATAAGAATATAACTATTCCTGTTAAGTTAACTAAAAAAGAATTGATTAATTACGATTTGAAAGGGTTAGAATTAGCCGATATAGATAATGGTGATATGAAGAAGTTTAATATCAAATATGGTGTTAAAATTGAAAATATTACCAATGATGAGCTCTCAGGTTACGCAGAACAACTAAAAGGAGCAGTTATTTTAAGTATCGATAATGTAAAAGCTACTGATATTGAAACGGTAACTAAGGTTTTATCTAAAAAATCAGAAAGCCAACGTTCGCAGATAGAACTTATTACTGTAAACGGTCAGATATTGAGGTTTTTATTGTAAAATTATTTAAAAAATTAAATCAACCAGTCTTTTTAGACTGGTTTTTTTTGATACTAAAAAAACTATAAAAATCCTTTACGAAAACGATTGAAATCTATACTTTTGCATCACAAAGAATAATAATCCTTTTTTACTTAAACAATGAACAACACAACGGTTTACGAAAAAGAAATTGCTTTTCAAGCAGACAGAAGAAGAGCAGGAGTCGAATTAATAAAAATAATTAGCGATTTGTGGTATGACAAATCTATCGAAATGGTTCTTTTTAGAAACCAATTAATCGACAGAAATGTAAGCGACATTATTAACTTACATGAATATGCTGGAGAATTTGTTGGGAAACCAATATCGGTATTTGATTCGGTAGAAATCGCCAGAGCAATATTGTCGTTAGATTTACCACCATCAAAATTAGATATTGGTAAATTAACTTACGAATTTCATCTTGAAAACAACAAATATAATGATGCAAAATCATTTGTAATAGATAAATTAAAAGATGCTAAAAATACAGAAGATATTCACCCTAAAGATGTAGTTTTATATGGTTTTGGACGTATTGGACGTTTGTTAGCTAGAGAATTAATGTCAAAAATGGGTAAAGGAAACCAATTGCGTTTGCGTGCGATTGTTACTCGTGACAAAAACGATGCAACTACTTTAGAAAAAAGAGCTTCATTGTTGCGTTACGATTCTATTCATGGAGACTTTCAAGGTTCGGTTGTGGCAGATGTTGCGAATAATGCTTTAATCATCAACGGAACAACGGTTCATATTATCACAGCAAATCAGCCAGAAGACATAGATTATACAGCTTACGGAATCGAAGATGCTCTAGTTATTGATAATACAGGAGCATTTACAACTCAAGAAGCGTTGGCAAGACATTTAACTTCAAAAGGAGTTGACAAAGTATTGTTGACAGCACCTGGAAAAGGAGTGCCAAATATTGTACATGGTGTAAACCAAAATGAATACAATCCAGACGAGGTAAATATTTTTTCTGCGGCTTCATGTACAACTAATGCAATTACTCCAATTTTGAAAGCAGTTGAAGATACTTTAGGTGTTGTAAAAGGACATTTAGAAACGATTCACGCTTATACAAATGACCAAAATTTAGTAGACAATATGCACAAAAAGTACCGTCGTGGTCGTGCAGCAGCATTAAATATGGTCATTACAGAAACTGGAGCTGGAAGCGCAGTAGCAAAGGCATTACCAAGTTTAGCTGGAAAATTAACTTCTAATGCAATTCGTGTTCCTGTTCCTAATGGCTCACTTGTGGTTTTAAATCTTGAAGTAGGAAAAACAACTTCGATTGAAGAGGTAAACAACATCATGAAAAAATATGCTTTAGAAGGAGAACTAGTAGAGCAAATTAAATATTCATTAAACAACGAATTAGTGTCTTCTGATATTGTAGGAACATCAGCACCATCTATCTTTGATAGTAATGCTACGATTGTTTCTACCGATGGTAAAAATATCGTATTGTATGTTTGGTATGATAACGAATATGGTTACAGCCACCAAGTAATTCGTTTGGCAAAATATATTGCTAAAGTAAGAAGATATACTTATTATTAGTAGATAATGCTTCGACAGTTTTAAATATGACAGTTGAAGAAAAACAAAAAAAATCCGCTTTGAGAAATCGAAGCGGATTTTTTTTGTAAAAAATTATATCTTTATGATATGACTTCAGAAGAAACAAACCAAAAAATAATACATTTTTTCGAAAATATCGAAAAGTATTATGGTTGTAAAACCGAAATTACCGAAGGTTTGTATTCGAATTTAGAAATAAATAATCCCGATTTTATAACCTGGAATTTATCTGAATTTGTGCTCATTCGTTCAGCTTACCGGAATAATGGTGAACGATTTATGTTTGAAGGAGAAAAAATGTACTTCGAGATTTCTGCTAAAAACATTATTAGTTTAGAAGAACCAGGCAGAAATAAATTTGAGTTTTTAGAACAATATGGCGAAACGGTTTTTAGAATTACTAAAATCAGGTTTCATTATAAGTATTGAATTTTTTAGTCACCGATTTTATTATCTTTGAAAGATAGATAAATACGTTTTTCAATTATTTACAAATGATTATAATCGTTTGTATGATAAACCTTCGTTTATTTATGAGTTGGCAGCAATTAACCTCACTATCGCTAAATAATGAATGAAAATAAAAAAAGAGTTTTTGTGTTGGGTGCTGGAGCATCAAAACATGCTACAAGAAATTTGGATATTCCAATTCCTTTAGCTAGAGA
This sequence comes from Flavobacterium sp., assembly GCF_046153165.1. GTDB lineage: Bacteria > Bacteroidota > Bacteroidia > Flavobacteriales > Flavobacteriaceae > Flavobacterium. Next base: position 14,618 of record NZ_JBJXEN010000025.1, read on the forward strand.
ATTTTTTCAGTCTAAATATGTAAACTCATTATGGAATAATAATCATTTAAAAAATTATTGCTTTTATAACACTTCACTTAACAAGTTTATTCAAGGTTTTTTTAATGTTAAATCAAAAAGAAATTTCAGTGATAAAAAATATTTCACTGAAATTAATTCTAACATAAACATAGAAGAGGTTTATTCTTTCCTTGAATTTATAGAGCAAGGCGACTATTATTTCAATGATGAAATCTTATTAGTAAATAAAGCTAAAAGGGAACTTTTAGAATTCTTATTTAGTGTTTTAGAAAATTATCATCACGAACCTTTTGACACAACATTATACAAAAACATTAGTAATTCTTTAACTGAAAATGACACTGTAATTACATATAACTGGGATTGTATTATTGAATCAATATTAAAAGAAAAACTAATTGGTAAAGAATTCATAAATAATACTCATAATTTATTAATTCCACCTCAATCAAACAACAACACTGATTTTGGTGATTACGCATTTAACAACTACCACAAGCCTTATTTTCTAAAGCTACATGGCTCTATAAATTGGTATAATTGTAAAAACAGATCTTGTGTCCGACACAGTATTCCTGCTGTTTTCGATATTGACGGAGATATGGGTGACGGGTGGACTTGTGATTATTGTGGTTCTTTTTTAAATCTAATGATAATTCCACCTCATGCGCATAAATCATACAGAACAAATCGGGTATTTTCACTACAAGCCAAAGTAGCAAGTAATAAACTTCAAAACGCTGATGAAATAATTATTATTGGATATTCTTTCCCAGATTTTGACTTTGAAGCTAATTCTCTTTTTAGGCGTGCAATAATTGAATATCAAGATTTGGAATGGTATAAAGATTCAAAAAAAATAATCATTGTAAATCCTGAAGTAAAAAACCCTTATTACATTGACAAAATCAGTAATTTATTCTCATTAAATAATAACGATAAAAAGAAAGTTTTAAAGACTTTTGAGAATATTGATGATTTCAACAATGAGTATAATTGGAAATAACTGCTGCCAACAGGAGTTTGGCAAGATTGCGAATTTTGGAGTAAATTCACGTTTATTTCTCGCAAGAATTTTTATCTTTAACAGAAAATAATCAGTTCCTAAGTTCGCAACTGCGTGAAGCGGCGGAACGTTGGCAGTAATTTTTGAAGACCGCTTATCGAATGAACACTTTTAATAAATCAATTTACAGGATACTGATAATAACTAGCGGTTTTATTATTGTTGTTATCGGTATTATATGCTTTTATTTTTGGAATATTAAAAGTAATAATGAATTTGTTTGCGGATCTATAGAACCGGAATTTGTTTGTGGAAATGCTTCAATTAACCTTTCAGAGAAAGCTAAAAAGGGTAAAGAAATATTTAATTCAAATTGCGCTGCTTGTCATAAACTTAACAAAAATATAACTGGACCAGCTTTGTCTAAAATAGATTCAACAAAACTTTGGAATTGGTTAACAGAAAAGATTACAAAAGCAGACACTACTATGTTCAGCAAAATGAAAATTGATTATCATAAAATGATGTGGAACAAATCTCTTAATGAAACTCAATTAAATGAGTTATATGAATATACAAAAAATGAATAAAAACTACTGCCAACAGCAGTTTGGCGTAATAGCTAATTTACTCATCCTTCATAATTTCCTTTCCGAAAATGTTTATATTTAACCGAAAATAATACGTTCGCTGGCTTCGCTACTAGCGCCAAGTTGCGAAACGTTAACCACCTAAACCTCAATATTCAAAAATTCCATTCTCACACTTCCGTCTTCATCAATTTTTGTTAGATTTATTTCGTGAAGTGTGTTTATTAATTCTGGATTCCAAGGTGTTTTTACTTTCACATAATTTTCTGTAAATCCGTGAATGTAACCTTCTTTATTTTCAGATTCAAAAAGAACCGTTCTGTTGGTTCCTAATTGGCTTTCGTAAAAAGCACGACGTTTTTTTACCGAAAGTCCGCGTAGCATTTTACTTCTTTTGTTTCTTACATTCATTGGAACAACACCTTCCATAATTGCCGCTTCGGTATTGTCTCTTTCTGAATAAGTAAAAACGTGCAGATAGGAAATATCCATTTCATTCAAGAAATTATAGGTTTCTAGGAAATGCTCGTCGGTTTCGCCTGGAAATCCAACAATCACATCGACACCAATACATGCGTGCGGCATAACTTGGCGAATATTGGCAACTCTGTCAGTATAAACTTCGCGTTGGTAACGACGTTTCATTTTTCCTAGAATTTCATTACTTCCGCTTTGCAACGGAATATGGAAATGTGGTACAAATGTTCGGCTTTTTGAAACAAAATCGATCGTTTCATTTTTTAGAAGATTTGGTTCTATTGATGAAATTCTCAATCTTTCGATTCCTTCTACTTCATCTAAAGCTTTTACTAAATCAAGAAAAGTGTGTTCGTGTTTTTTGTTTCCAAATTCTCCTTTTCCGTAATCTCCAATATTTACTCCTGTTAGTACAATTTCTTTAATTCCTTGTTTAGAAATATCAGAAGCGTTTTTCAATACATTTTGTAAATCATCACTTCTGGAAATTCCTCTAGCTAAAGGAATTGTACAATAAGTACATTTGTAATCACAACCATCTTGTACTTTTAAAAATGCACGAGTTCTATCTCCAATAGAATAACTTCCTACATAGAAATCGGCTTCTTCAATTTCGCAAGAATGTACTTCACCCATATCATTTTTAGACAAATCGTTTATATAATCGGTGATTTTAAATTTTTCGGTAGCTCCAAGAACTAAATCTACACCATCAACAGCGGCTAATTCTTCGGGTTTTAGTTGAGCATAACATCCAACGGCGGCAACAAATGCTTTGTCGTTGAGTTTCATTGCTTTTTTTACAATTTGCTTGAATTGCTTATCGGCATTTTCGGTTACCGAACAAGTATTGATGACATACATATCTGCAACTTCTTCAAAATCGACACGATCGAAACCTTCGTCTTGAAAATTTCTTGCAATAGTTGATGTTTCAGAGAAATTTAATTTACAACCTAAAGTGTAGAATGCTACTTTTTTTCTATTTTCCATAAGATAGCTCAATTAATGAAATCGTTGTCAAAAAATTGAGAGTGCAAAATTACATACAAATTTTGATTTTAAGAAATTCTTAAAAAATTAAACATAAGTAATTTGATTATTCTAAAGTTGGTTTGCCAATATCTTCAATGGAGTCTACAATAACTATTTCTTTTTCCCATTTTTTTTTCAAAAAAGAATAAACCAAATAACATGTTAATACACCGAAGGGAAGACCTATTAATGACATTAAAAAAGTATTGTCAAAATCAATGCTGAAATCGAAAAATAGAATGAGAAGACCTAAGATTAATCCAGCAATAAGGGTGCCCAAATAATAAGAAGCTACGCCTATTAAGCCAAAAACCCATTTTTTGTGTTTATATTCAAATGCTAAGTCAGCAAATCTTTTCCAAATAAAATAAATTAATACAAATCCTAACATAATTATTCTTTCCTCCATTTTTTAGTTTCCTCAAAAACATGCTCTAAAATCTTAGCATCTTCTTCGGTAAACTCTACATGACGGCGAGACATAACTACTTTAGCAACTTCAAAAGCTTTTTTAGTAATGTAAGTGGTAAATCCAGAAGCACCTCCCCAAGAGAAACTTGGTACAAAATTACGAGGAAAGCCAGAGCCAAAAATATTTGCACTTACACCAACAACAGTTCCCGTATTAAACATGGTATTTATTCCACATTTGCTATGATCACCCATCATTAGTCCACAAAACTGTAATCCAGTTTTAGCAAAATTTTCGGTTTCGTAACTCCATAATTTTACTTCTTCGTAGTTATTTTTTAGGTTCGAATTGTTACTGTCTGCCCCAATATTACACCATTCTCCTAAAACTGAGTTTCCTAAAAATCCATCATGTCCTTTATTTGAATAGCCAAATAAAACAGAATTGTTTACTTCTCCACCTATACGGCAATGAGGTCCAACAGTGGTAGCACCATAAACTTTAGTGGCTAATTTTACTTGTGCTTCCTCACATAAAGCAAATGGCCCACGGATAACAGAACCTTCCATTATTTCAGAGTTTTTACCAATATAAATAGGTCCTGTAGACGCATTTAAGGTTACAAATTCTAATTTTGCACCTTCTTCTATAAATATATTTTCTGGAGAAATTACATTCACACTTTTAGGAATGATTTGTGATGTCCTGTCTTGAGTTATTAATTCGAAATCTTCACGAATCGCAATGTCATTTTTTTGAAAAATATCCCAAGTATGCTCTATTGTGAAACAATCTTCATTGTATTCTATAATTTCGTAAGTCTCAAAATCAACTTCTTCTTGTGAATCTTGTGTAAAAAAAGCGATAACTTCTTCGCCTTTAAAAATTGCTTGATTTGGCTCGAGATTAGAAACCAATTCAGATAGAATTTCGTTTGGTAAAAAAGAGGCATTTATCATTACATTTTCTTCCAACTCAACCATTGGGAATTTTTCAGAAAGATATTCTTCTGTTAAGGTTGTTGTAGTCGAACCCAAATATTTTTCCCATTTTTCACGAAGGGTTAAAATTCCTACACGAATATCAGCAACTGGACGTGTAAATGTAAAAGGCAATAATGCATTGCGAACTGTTCCGTCAAAAAGTATGTAGTTCATTTTTTTTGCTTTTTGTTTTGACTAATTGATTAATTTTAATCAAAGTTACGAAGTTTTTTTAGTGTCTACCACAAAAAAAAGAGTTCTAACAAGAACTCTTTTTTATGAATAAGATAAAAAATATTATTTAGCAATATTTACCGCTCTAGTTTCTCTAATAACTGTAACTTTTACTTGACCTGGATAAGTCATCTCTGTTTGAATTTTTTGTGAGATTTCAAACGATAAGTTAGCTGCATTATCATCACTTACTTTTTCGCTTTCTACAATAACACGTAGCTCACGACCAGCTTGGATTGCATAGGCACTTTTTACTCCTGTAAACCCATAAGCAACTTCTTCTAAATCTTTTAGACGTTGTATGTATGAATCTAAAACCTGACGACGAGCACCTGGTCTTGCTCCAGAAATGGCGTCACAAACTTGAACAATAGGAGATAATAAAGATTTCATTTCTATCTCGTCATGATGCGCTCCAATAGCGTTACAAACTTCTTCTTTTTCTCCATATTTCTCTGCCCACTGCATTCCTAAAAGTGCGTGAGGTAAATCACTTTCTGCATCTGGAACTTTTCCTATATCATGAAGTAATCCAGCTCTTTTAGCTAGTTTTACATTCAATCCTAGTTCAGCCGCCATGATTCCACAAAGTTTAGAAACTTCTCGCGAGTGTTGTAATAAATTTTGTCCGTAAGAAGAACGATATTTCATACGTCCTACTACTTTTATCAATTCTGGGTGTAAACCATGAATTCCTAAATCAATTACGGTACGTTTTCCAACTTCGATAATTTCATCATCAATTTGTTTTGTAGTTTTTGCTACAACTTCTTCGATACGAGCTGGGTGAATACGACCGTCAGTTACTAATTTATGTAATGCTAAACGCGCAATTTCTCTACGAACTGGGTCAAAACAAGAAAGAATAATTGCTTCTGGAGTATCATCTACAATGATCTCGACACCAGTAGCAGCTTCAATAGCACGAATGTTACGACCTTCACGACCAATAATTCTACCTTTCACATCATCAGATTCGATGTTAAAAACAGATACACAGTTTTCTACGGCTTCTTCGGTCCCTACACGTTGTATAGTACTAATAATTATTTTTTTTGCTTCTTGTTGTGCTGTAAGTTTAGCCTCTTCAATAGTTTCTTGTATGTGAGCCATTGCTTGTGTTTTGGCTTCACCTTTTAATCCTTCAATTAATTGACTTTTAGCTTCTTCCGTAGATAGTCCTGAGATCACTTCCAGTTGTTGCAACTGACTTTTGTGCATTTTTTCTACTTCAACTTGCTTTTTTTCAAGTATTTCAATTTTTGTACTGTACTCGTTAGTTTTTGCTTCAAAATCGTCATTTATTTTTTTCGCTTTAGACAATTCTCCAGAAATTTGGGATTCTTTATCGCGAATTCTTTTTTCTACTTCAGCAACTTTACGATCACGAGTTAAAATAACTTGTTCATGCTCAGATTTTAGTTCGATAAATTTTTCTTTAGCTTGAAGAATTTTATCTTTTTTTATGTTTTCGGCTTCTAAATTCGCGTCTTTTAAGATAGATGAAGCTTCTTTTTTAGCGTTTTTTACTAAGTTTGAAACGTTATTTTTTTCTATAAATTTTGATATTCCGAATCCGCCGCCTATTCCAGCAATTGCTGAGATTATTATTGTTAAAATGTCCATATTTGTTTAAGTTTATATATAAAAAAACCTACATCAGAGGTATTGCATAAACTCGGATTGACAAGTTTTGAGCTAACTCGTTGTTCAAGCTTCCAAACTAAATTGGCTTGCTATAGTAACGATGATTTGCTCATTTTAATTTGTTAGTGTTGAGTTTATCAAATAAGTACTAATGTAGGTAGTATTTTAGTCTATGTAAAGAACGTATTATTTATCTAGATATTCGCCTAATAATTCATTTAATTTTTCAAGTTTCAGCATAGTATTTTCCTCTATTGTCGACTTGTCAATTTGTTTTTGTTCTACTTGAGAAGCAAATTGTAAGGCACACATGGCCAAAACATCTTGTTTGTCTCGCACTTCATAATTTTGTTCGAACTGCTTTATCATAGCATCAATTTTTTTAGAAGCACTTCTTAATCCTTCCTCTTGACTAGGATTTACCGTTAGCGGGTAAACTCTGTCTGCAATCGATATCTTTATTTTTAGTTTTTCACTCATTATGCTTTCTAATCAGAAAGTTGTGCAATACAATAATCTATTTCTCTAATTAATGAATTTATTTTAAGCTTTGTATCTCTTTTATATTCGTCACTACCAAGTAATGAATTTGTAATTTTTATCGAGTCAAAATTAGCTTTTATAGCTTTAATTTCTTGATTTTGATTTAAAATAAATCGTTCAGATTCTTCTAGTTTCACTGATAAAAGTCGATTTACTTCTTGTAAATCTTCCATCTTTTTTAAAAACTTTTGAAACCTAATTTCAAGAGAATCAACAATTTCTCCAATCTCACTCATTGCAATAAAAATTCATTACATAACTTCACAAAGTTACTATTCCTATTTAATTATAGCAATAACTTTCATAAAAAAAATAATATTTTATTGGTTTTAATTTATAAATCGTTTAGAATGTTAGTGTTATCAATATGTTTTAGCACAATTTTTATAAAACTATTTTGTTATATTAGCACAAATGTTTTTTTATGAGAATTTTAGTTGTTTTTTTATTTGTTTTTAATATCATTTTTGCCCAAGATAAGTACCCTAAAGATTATTTTAGCTCACCTTTAGATATTCCTTTAGCAATTGCTGGCTCTTTCGGAGAATTAAGACCAAATCACTTTCATTCTGGAATCGATTTTAGAACTCAAAAAAAAGAAGGATTTCCTGTTTATGCTACTGCCGATGGTTTTATTTCTAGAATTAAAATTTCTACTGGCGGTTATGGGAAATCTATATATATAGATCATCCCAACGGTTATACTACTGTATATGGTCACTTGCAAAGAGCCGCTGCAGGAATTCAAAGTGTTTTAAATGCTGAACATTACTCAAAAAAAAGTTATGAAATAGAGATTTTTCCTAAGCCAAATGAAATTCCTATTAAGAAAGGAGATTTAATAGCATATTCTGGTAATACGGGAAGTTCTGGTGGACCTCATTTGCATTTTGAGGTCAGAGATACTAAAACAGAAAAAATTATAAACCCTTTATTTTTTGGATATGATTCCAGTTTTATTGATACAAAGGCACCACAAATCACAGAGATTTTAGTTTACCCTTTATCTGATTCATCTCAAGTAAATGGCTCTCCAAACCCTGTGGCTATAAGTATTTCTTTACAAAAAGATGGAACTTATTTAGCTAGCAAAATTGTAGCAAGAGGCAAAATAGGATTTGGAATAAATGCCTACGATATTTCAGATAATAATTATGGTAAAAATGGAGTTTACAAACTAAATGCTTGTCTAAACGGAACGCCATACTATAACTATGAGTTTGATTCTTTTTCGTTTGATGAAACAAAACACATTAATGATTTTATAGATTATCCTAGATACAAAATTCAAAATCAACGTTTTCAGAAACTTTTTGTGGGTTATATATATGCAAATAATATTATAAAAAGCACTAAAAATAACGGAATCGTCGATGTTTCTTCAAATTTTACTATGAATTATAAAATCGTTTTACATGATTTTCATGGCAATGAAACTATTGTAAACATACCTATTTCGTTCGCTAACTTACCATTAGAACAAACTAGCCAAGTTATAAAAACGCCGTATTTTCTTAAAGCACGTAATGAGAATAGTTATACAAAAGATGGAATTTCAGTATTTATTCCAGCAAACACTTTTTATGAAGATTTTTATTTAAAGTTTGATGTAAATAATAATGAACTTTTTCTTCATGATGATTCTGTTGCTGTAAATGAAAATATGACAATCACTTTTGATATTACAAAAATTCCTGTTCCAAATAGAGAAAAAATGTTTATTGCCAATTTAGATGGTGCCAGAACAGAATATAATACAACCTTGAAAAATGATAGTTTGTTTTCTATTAAAACTAAAAAATTAGGAAAATTCTTTTTAGCGAAAGATACAATTGCACCACTTATATACAAACCTAATTTTTCTGATGGTGCAAATTTAGATAATCAGCAAACATTAAAAGTTTCTATTTCTGATGATCTTTCAGGAATTGCATCATACAATGCTTATTTAAACGGAGAATGGATTCTTATGGAATATGAAAGCAAACTAAAAAGACTAACTCATAATTTGTCTGATAATGTATATATAAACGGTAAAAATGAATTTAAAATTATTGTAAAAGATAATTTAGGAAATTCTACTACTTTTGAATCCAATTTTAATAAAACAAAATAAAAAATTTTGAAGACTAAATTCACACTACTTTTATTCATTTTTACTCTGTTTGCTTTTGCTCAAACCGCAAGAGTAAAAGGTATAATTCTTGACGAAAATAACCAACCTATTGATGGGGTAAATGTTACATTTCAAGAAAATAAAACGACTACAAATACAAATGGTTTTTACAGTTTAACGATTCCTTCCAATGTGAAATCGAACTTAAAATTTTCGCATATATCGCTAAAAGCTGCAGTAGTTTCAATAGAATTAAAATCTAATGAAGATTACGAGTTTAATATTGTTCTAAAAAATAATGTGGAACAAATAGGTGAAGTAATTATCACAAATAATAGTCGAAAAAGGGTAGAAGGTATAATCACAATTTCGCCTAAAGCAGTTAGACTAATTCCTGGAGCGAATGCAGGTGTCGAAAATATTTTGAAAACATTACCAGGTGTTTATTCTAACAACGAATTGAGCACACAATATGCAGTTCGTGGTGGAAATTATGATGAAAATTTAGTCTATGTAAATGAAGTCGAAGTTTATCGTCCTTTCTTAGTTCGCTCAGGACAACAAGAAGGCTTGAGTTTTACTAATACCGATTTGGTTCAGAATATCGATTTCTCAGCAGGTGGTTTTCAAGCAAAATATGGAGATAAATTATCATCGGTTTTAGATATAACATATCGTCGACCTACAAAATTTGGGACTTCACTCGAAGCTAGCTTCCTTGGAGGAAGTATGGCAGTAGAGACAGCGTCAAAAAACCAAAAATGGACATCAATAACAGGTGTTAGATATCGAGATAATGCACTTTTGGTTAAAAGTCAAGAAACAGAAACTAATTTTAAACCACGATTTCTAGATGTACAATCTTACATTACATTTACGCCCAATACAAAATGGCAGTTTGGATTTTTGGGTAATATTGCTCAGAATAAATATGATTATATTCCATTAACACGTCAAACAAATTTTGGAACAATTAGTGAGCCTGTAGCGCTTTTAGTTGCTTATGAAGGTCAGGAAAAAGACAGATATAATACACTTTTTGGTGCTTTTAAAACTACTTATACAGTAAATGATAATTTTAATTTGAAATTAATAACATCAGCTTACCACACTACCGAACAAGAATATTTTGATATTTTGGCTCAATATCGATTGGGAGAAGTAGACTCTAATTTAGGTTCGGATACTTTTGGAGATGTCAATTTTTCGCAAGCAATAGGTTCTCAATTAACACATGCTCGAAACGATTTAGATGCTGTAATTGTAAATACTGAACTCAAAGGGTTTCATAAAAAAAATGAAGATCAAATAGAGTGGGGAATTAAATACACTCGTGAAAGTATTCGTGATCGATTAATAGAATGGGAAGTGATAGATTCGGCTGGATTTTCTATAAATCCACCTCATATAGAACCAAGAAACGAACAACCATATAATCCATATTACGGACCACTCGTACCTTATCATAATGTGAGAGCCACAAATTATGTAAATATTTCTAGATTTTCAGGTTATGTGCAATGGAACCGACGTTCTAAATGGGGAACTAACGATATTTTTACTAATATTGGAGTTCGTGCTCATGAGTGGCAAGTAAGTGGTGAAAATATTTTAGGGAAAAGTCAAATAACATTTAGTCCTAGAGCTCAATTTGCTATAAAACCTGATTGGGATAAAGATATGTTGTTCAGGATTTCAGGCGGATTATATCATCAACCACCATTTTATAGGGAATTACGAAATGCCGATGGTCAGGTTGTTCCTAATGTAAAAGCACAACAATCGGTACACATCGTGATAGGAAATGATTATAGTTTTAAGATGTGGAACCGACCGTTTAAACTAGTTACTGAAGCGTATTATAAATCATTAACCAATGTAAATCCTTACACATTAGACAATGTGAGAATAAGATATGAAGCCGATAATAATGCTGTAGCTTATGCACAAGGATTAGATTTAAGATTAAATGGAGAGTTTGTACATGGAACAGAGTCTTGGTTAAGTTTTGGGTATCTAAAAACGGAAGAAAATATAGATAATCGTGGTTATATTGCAAGACCAACAGACCAACGATTGAAGTTTGGAATCCTATTTCAGGATTATGTGCCTAATATTCCAACATTTAAAATGTATTTAAATTTAGTTTATAATACGGGTTTGCCAGGTGGTTCGCCATCATATGCAGATCCTTACGATTACCAGCTGCGTTTGCGTGATTATCGTCGTGCTGATTTGGGTTTTTCATATGTGTTTACAGATAGAGCAAGAGCCAAAGAAGAAGGACATTGGCTTAAAAAATTTAAAGATTTATCCATCGGATTAGAGATTTTTAATATGTTTAATAACCAAAATGCTATTACAAACACTTGGGTTCGTGATGTATATACAAAATCACAATATGGTGTTCCTAATTATTTGACAACTCGTGTATTTAGTTTGAAACTGAATGTAAAGTTGTAATTTAAAAAAACCTTATATTTGATATAAATTTTTAAGTATGAAAAAGCTCTCAAAATATATTTTCCCAATACTAATCCTATTAGTAAGTTGCAAAGAAGAATCTAAAAAACCAAAGGTAATTTATGAAGATGCAAAAGCTGTTGTTGCACCTGTAAAGAAGGATTCGACGCAAATAAAAATTGCCGATTTACCCATTCAAATGGAAGGAACTAGTTTTTTAATTCACCCTATGGGAGAATATAGCATGACTGATGGAAACTCTAAATTTAATTCAGGTTCATCATCATCTTATGACAAAGATGAAAGTTTCAAGGTTTCTAATTATAATGATTACGAAATAACAGGTTATATAAGCAATTTTAAATTTCAGAAAACAGGTTCAGATTCTCTGCACTTACTAACAGAAAAACCAGTGCTTATACAAACAGTAACTTATTTAAAAACAGTTTCGGATAAAGCAAAACAACAAGTATTGGTCTATACATTAGCTGATATGGATACTAATAACGATGGAAAAATAAGTTCAAGCGATATAAAGACCATTTACTTAAGTGATATTGGCGGAAATAAATTTACTAAAATTGCTACCGATTTTCAAGAACTGATAGACTGGAATTTGATTGAATCTAACAGTCATTTGTATTTTAGAACTATCGAAGATATAAACAAAAATGGTGCTTTCGATAAGACCGACAAAGTACATTATCATTTTGTGAACTTGCAAAATAAGGATTGGAAAGTAGAAGAGTATTCGCCGATAAACTAAATATAAGAAATGAGAAAAGTTATATTGGTGTTAACAATTTGCATTTTAAGTTCCTGCTCAAAAACTAAGTCAATTACCCTTAAAGCTGAAAATGGAGAAGGACTTACAGAAAAATCTAAATTATGTATAAATGGAATTGAAATCGGTCAAATTAAAAATATAAATCTCAATAATCAAGGTCAGATAATTATAAATGCAAATATTCAAAATAATTTAAAACTGCCAATTGATACAAAATTTAATATTGAAAATTTTGGATTACTAGATCCAAAAATAATTAATATAAAACTTGGTAAGAATATAGAAATGATTGCAGAAAATGACACGGTTTTGTTATTTAATGAAAAAGAAATATTTTTAAATGATTCTGTAAATTTTAACTTCAAAAGCTTAATAGAAAAAATTACTGGAACTGATAAAAATGATTCGATTTTAAAAGAATTAAAAAAATTGAATAAAAATCTTGAAAATCAAAACAAAAGGTAATAATATAGTACTTGGCTAAAATCCTAAATCAAAATATCACTTTCTAAATCAGATTTTTCAATTTCAAAATCGAAACCTAATTGGGTTACTAATTCGATAACTAGTTTTTTGTACCAGTTTTCAGATTTTGGGTGAATATATATTTTTTCGATTAATGCATTAATATCTACATTAATTTTAAGTCCATCGTTTATCGAAATATTTTGTTCCGTAACATCGGTAATAATTCTAACTTCACGTTCGTACTGAAAACTTTTTCGTTTAAATAAGAAAGGAAAAAAATTATCATCAAACGGTATGTATTCTTTTTTGTAATCGATATAATTTACTTCTCCTATAAATTGATTTGTATGTTTTTCGGGTTGTAAAGCTTCTTTTAATCTTCCTATTGTCGATTGTATGGCTAAACCTTCTTGGTTTTTGGTAAAAATTTGCCACATTGCAAAACTCTCATATTCGTTTGTATGCCAGCTACTAATGGCAACTTTCTCGCGATGTGATTTGTAATAATCTAAAAATTCAGGATTATTTGCTGCGATTTTCTTAATTTCTTCAAAAGTAGGTTCGCTAAATGTGCCTTCGTATTGATCTTCGAACTTATCCGAACGAGACATAAACATTTTTTGCGACAATAATAAATCCAAAAATTTAGACAAGTCTAAGTATTTCCAAACGATAGTATCTGGATTTTCAGGAAGGTTAATATTGTTATGGTTTATATACATTTATCTCCATTTAGGAAATCTCATAGAATACTGACCAACTTGAAAAGCAATCATAATCCATATGACAATAAATCGGCTTAAATTATCCATTACTTTGGCCTCACCAAAAAAATATTCTGCTAAAAATATTAATGCTACAGAACCAATTATAAATAACATTCCAAAATATTCTCTTTTCATAATATTTATTTTTAAAATCTATTCAAAACTTTGCATTGTAACCAAGTTAGAATAAGTTCCGTTTAGTGCTAAAAGTTCCGTATGGGTTCCTTGTTCTACAATTTCTCCTTTTTTCATAACAATAATATTATCTGCTTTTTGAATGGTAGATAACCTATGTGCAATAACAATTGAGGTTCTGTTTTGCATCATGTTTTCTAATGCAATTTGAACAAATTTTTCACTTTCGGTGTCTAATGCTGAGGTAGCTTCGTCCAAAATCATAATTGGAGGATTTTTTAGCACAGCACGAGCAATAGATAAACGTTGTTTTTGTCCGCCAGAGAGTTTGTTTCCAGCATCTCCAATATTGGTTTCGATTCCGTTTGGCAAATTCATTACAAACTCATAAGCATTTGCAATTTTTAGTGCTTCTATAACTTCGTCATCAGTAGCATTTTCTTTACCTAAAAGAATATTGTTTTTTATTGTATCGTTAAAAAGGATTGAATCTTGAGTAACCAATCCCATCAAACCACGAAGTGATTCGAGTTTCATGTCTTTTATATCAATACCATCAATAGTTATATTTCCTTCATTTACATCGTAAAAACGAGTTAATAAATTAGCAATCGTACTTTTTCCGGAACCAGATTGTCCAACCAAAGCAATAGTTTTTCCTTTCGGAACTGTAATTGTAAAGTTCTTTAATACATTTTCTTCCTCATAACGGAAGTTGATGTTTTTAATTTCAATTTTGTCTTCAAAAGTATTTTTATCAATAGCATTTTCTTTGTTTGTTATTGTATTTTCAGTTTCTAAAACTTCAAAAACACGTTGGGCAGCAGCCAATCCATTTTTTACAGCATAAGATGCTTTAGATATCGATTTTGCTGGTGTAAGTATGTTATAAGCCAATAACATATAAACTAAAAACAAAGATCCTTCCAGTGTTTTATCAACTAAAACTAGATTTCCTCCATACCATAATAAAACTGCAATGGTAAGAATTCCCATAAATTCACTCATGGGCGAAGCTAAGTTGTTTTTGTTTCCAATACTATTTGATAATTTTAAAAGACGATTTACAGAATCTCCAAAACGCTTTTTGAATGTTCCTTCCGCATTATAGCTTTTTACTACTTTTAGTCCACTTAAACTTTCTTCAACGATAGATATTAAGTGTCCGCTTTCTTGTTGTGCAAGGGTCGATTTTGATTTTAAGTTTTTACCAATTTTAGATATTACAAAACCAGATATCGGAATAAATATAAAAACAAATAAAGTTAGTTTGACACTAATGTTAAGCATTGCAACTATTGCAAATACAATAGTAAGAGGCTCTTTTACTATTAATTCTAATATTGAAAAAAAAGAATTTTGTACTTCGCCCACGTCGCCCAACATTCTTGCCATAACGTCACCTTTTCTTTTTTCGGAATAGTAAGATAATGGTAATTCGATAATTTTGTCAAACATATTTTTTCTTAAATCACGAAGCACACCATTTTTAAGATGCATAATGTGGTAAGAAGCAAGATAATTGAATAAATTTTTGAATAAAAATGTGGTAATAACTAACCCAACTGCAAGTAATAATGCATATTGCGGACCATGCTCTCTATTAAGATTTGAAATATGGTAAAACAGTAATTCTTTGCTATAACTCGTAACGTTTGCAATACCAGTATAAATAGGTTTGTGACTTATTTCTTTGTTTGTTTTAAATAAAACTTCTAGTAACGGAAACATAGTTACCATTGATATTGTACTAAATAAAGCATACAATATATTATAAATCACATTCCAAATAATATGTGACTTATATGGTTTTGTATAAGGAATTAATTTTAAGAGGTTTGTATCCATTAGTTTAACTGCATTTCAGCAATGATATTTTTTATTTTGTTGTCTAAATGATTTTCAGCCTCGGTAACTTCCGAAACGTTTTGTATAGCGCAATTTACACTAAAATAAAATTTAATTTTAGGTTCTGTTCCGCTTGGGCGTGCACAAATTTTGCTTCCGTCTTCAAGATAGTAAATTAATACATTCGATTTGGGAATGTTTAATGTTTCGATTTCATTGGTAAATAAATTCTTGGCGGTCGAATTCTGGTAATCTTCAATAAATACCACACGTTCGCCGTTTATTTCTTTCAAAGGATTTTCACGTAAATCAACCATCATTTGTTTAATTTCGTTAGAACCTTCTATTCCTTTTTTGGTGATAGAAATTAAATGTTCTTTGTAAAAACCAAAATCGACATACATTTGAAGTAACTCTTGGTATAACGAACTTCCTTTCTCTTTGGCTTGAGCTGCAATCTCGCAAACTAAAAGTGTGGCAGCAACGGCATCTTTATCACGAACAGCATCACCCACCATAAATCCGAAACTTTCCTCACCACCACCAATAAATTTTTGGTTAGGGAAATCTTTAATGAACTTTGCAATCCATTTAAAACCAGTTAATCCAACTTTACATTCTACACCATAAGCAGAAGCTAATTCGAGCATCATTGGTGTAGAAACTATGGTTGAACCTATAAATTCTGTTCCAGTAATTTTGTTTTGTTTTTTCCATTGCTGTAACAAAAAGTGTGTCATAACAACCATGGTTTGGTTTCCGTTTAGTAAAACTAGTTTACCTTCGGTATTTCTCACGGCAACGCCTAATCTGTCAGAATCAGGATCGGTTCCTACTACTATATCAGCATTTGTTTTATCAGCCAGTGCTAATGCCATAGTAAGTGCTTCTGGTTCTTCTGGATTTGGGGATTTTACAGTTGGAAAATTCCCATCTGGAATTGCTTGTTCGGGAACAATTTGTACATTTTTGTATCCGCCTTTTTCTAAGACGTCAGGAATCAATTTTATTGAAGTTCCGTGTAAAGAAGTAAATACAATTTTTAAATTCTCTTTGGCTTCAGCAGAAGTATTAAAACTTGCATTTTCAATAGTCGAATTGATAAAAGCTTCGTCAACTTTTATGTCAATATATTCAATCAAATTTTCGTTGGCTTCAAATTTTATTTGATCATAATTCAAAGCTTCAATAACCTGAATAATATCGCCATCATAAGGAGGAACAAGTTGTCCTCCGTCTTCCCAATACACTTTGTAACCATTATATTCTGGTGGATTATGAGAGGCTGTGAGTACAATTCCAGCCTTACATCCCAAATGTTTTACTGCAAAAGATAATTCAGGAGTAGGTCTCATATCAGAAAACAAGAAAACTTTAAGTCCATTTGCTGAAAAAACATTGGCAACAACCTTTGCCAGTGTATCACTATTATGACGACAATCGTAAGCAATGGCTACTTTTATTTCTTGGTTTGGAAACGATTTATGCAAATAATCTGATAAACCTTGTGTATTTTTTCCTAACGTATATTGGTTTATTCTGTTGGTCCCAACACCCATAATACCACGCATTCCGCCGGTACCAAATTCGAGATTTTTATAAAAACTATCTTCTAATTCTTTAGGCGAAGAAGTCATCATCTCTTTAATCGTGTCTTGTGTTTTGCTGTCAAATGTTGGTGTAAGCCAAATATTTACTGCGTCTAATATGTTTTGTGGTATGTGCATTTTTTATTTTTTATGTCACTCTGAGTTTGTCGAAGAGCTTTTTTTAGGAGCTATTTCCCGCTTTACACTTCAATCTTTTCTTTTTTAAAGGAAAAAATAAAAGGATTTTCGTTTCAATCGGGGCTAATAGTCGTTTAATTAAACCTTAATTTTATAAATTTATTTCTGTCGAAACTTTATATCTTTCTTCGTTGTTTTTTGTTCTTAAAATTATTTCTCCAAGAAAACCTGCAAGAAATAATTGAGTTCCAATAATCATAGTAGTTAATGCGATATAAAACCAAGGATTATCGGTTACTAAAATAGTATCTTCATGTAAATAAAGCAACTTTATAAGTTTCGAAATTCCAATATAACCAGCTGATAAAAATCCTATTAGAAACATAACTGTTCCCAAAGCACCAAAAAGATGCATAGGTCTTTTGCCAAATTTAGATAAGAACCAAATTGTTATTATATATAGAAAACCATTTAAAAAACGACTCATTCCAAATTTAGATTCTCCATATTTTCTAGCTTGGTGAATTACTACTTTTTCGCCTATTTTGCTAAAACCTGCGTTTTTCGCCAAAACAGGAATGTATCGGTGCATTTCGCCCGAAACTTCAATATTTTTTATAACAATATTTTTATATGCTTTCAATCCGCAATTAAAGTCATTGAGTTGCACACCCGAAGTTTTTCTAGCTGCGGCATTAAATAATTTTGACGGCAAATTTTTAGTGACTGCGTTGTCGTAACGTTTCTTTTTCCATCCTGAAACCAAGTCATAATTGTCATTTACAATCATATTGTATAATCCAGGAATTTCGTCAGGACTGTCTTGCAAATCGGCATCCATAGTGATAATAACGTCACCTTGCGCTTTTGCAAAACCGGCGTGTAAAGCCTGTGATTTTCCGTAGTTTCTTAAAAAATGAATTCCTTTTATATTAGAATTTAAATTAGATAACTGGCTTATAGTATTCCAAGAATCATCGGTGCTACCATCATCTATGAAAATAACTTCATAAGAGAAGTTATTTTCAGACATGACTTTTTCAATCCATGAGGTTAGTTCTGGTAACGATTCTTGTTCGTTCAGTAAAGGAATTATGATAGATATATTCACTATTGTGGGAATGATGATTTAGTTTTAAAAAATGCAGCAAGTATTAGACCAAATATTGCACTAACTATAATACTAAAGATTGAACCTTGTAATAATTTTGAAATTGAAAACTGGTCATTTTCTTCTAAAGATTTAATGGTTTCATTAATTGCCGATGCTGGAGTATTGAATTTTTGTAGCATTTCAACAGTATATTTCATAGTCAACTCCTTTATAGTAGCTTTTGCTGACGGGTCAATAAAATTGAATAAAACGATGTTGAAAACAACAGAAATTAGTATTGCAATTACTGCCGAAATAAAATATGTTGTAAAAGCTTCTTTAAAAGTTAATACACCTTTTAATTCTTTTCTAGTTTTTGACAACAAAATAACACCAATAATTATATACATAGCAATAGTTGAAAAACCAAGCCATAAAGAAGTAAATAATTTTAAATCAATAATGTATATTAATGTAGTGATAAGTATAGAAAGTATACCAGTTATTATTCCGTAGGTGATTCCGTTTTTTTTGACTATTTCATTCATGATTAGTTTCTTTTAAATTAATTTACAAATATAAGAATTATACAATACATACAATTAGTTACTTCAAATGAAAAAAAGTTACACAATCATTTGATTTTTAAAAAATAGTTGTACATTTGCACTCTGAAATAAATAAAATTATCAACAAAAAGTTGTGTTCCGTTTATACCTTTTTTTAATAAAAAGCAGCAAAATAAAACACAGCCATCAATAAAAAGATTACCATGAAAAAAGGAATTCACCCAGAAAATTACAGATTAGTTGCATTTAAAGACATGTCTAATGAAGATGTTTTTATCTCAAAATCTACAGTAGAAACTAAAGAAACAATTACACACGAAGGTGTTGAATATCCAGTATTTAAAATGGAGATCTCTAGAACTTCTCACCCATTTTACACAGGTAAATCTAAACTTATTGATACTGCAGGACGTATTGATAAATTTAAAACTAAATACGCTAAACACGTTAAATAATAACTTGTTTGTCACTATACAAAAAAAACCTTCCAATTTGGAAGGTTTTTTTATTGCTTTATTTTAAAAATAAAGACGGAGCTGAGTTTTTATTAAAGCCTTTGAGTTAGTCGATAGTCTTTTTAAAATAGTAAACACAAATTAAGGGAATAGATATTTCGTGTATTTATAAAAAAAGGTGTCAAATAAAAACACTAAAGAATTTACATAAAATTGATTTATGGGATTTGAGATTACTAGGTAGTTTTGAGTTTTAAAAAGTATTAACAAAAAAGGCAGAATACATTTCATGAAATGTATTCTGCCTTTTTTGTTAAACAAATAGGTTTTATACTAATTTGGATTTAGTTTTTAATAATTCTATTTATTCCTATTCCTTCTTCAGAAATAATTTTAAATATATATGTGCCATTGCTTAAATTACTAATGTCAATTTTATTTGAATTATTGTTTAGTTTACTAGTACTAACTAATCTTCCAACAGAATCTATTATTTCTAAATTAGCAAAATTTAAAAAATTATAGTCTATTGTAACAATGTTTTTTACAGGATTAGGGTAGATGTTAATTTTCGAATTAATAGAAAAAGTAGTATTTGCCAATACTCCATAACTAGCTTTAACGGCTAATTTTTTTACAGTACCACTACAAGGATCACCAAAAACAGTGTTTGTAGCAGCGATAGTAAATGAATTATTCCCTAATGCTAAGGCTTCAACTTTAGATTTACTAGTGTTAGAATGACAACCTGAAATAGCTAAATCATTTGTAGCACAAGAACCAGTTGGTGTGCCATAACTTGCAAAATCTATTGAAGTAATTACTTGTCCTGCAGGAGCAGTCAGAGTTAAACTTTGATTTTCATTTACAATTCCACAAATTGTTTGCGAATTAGTACTGATAGAAATAATAAAAGAAAGGATGATGAAATAATAATTTTTTTTCATAGTTTAAATTTTTTTAAAATGGGTGCAAAAGTAGTTTTTCTTAACATAAGAAAACGATTTTTTTATGTTAAGAAAATATTAATACTTATAATGAAACCGAATTTTAGTAATTCTATAAACTGTTTCACTATATTGCTCTAAAAACTCAAACTTATTCCTACCAGGTTCTTCTAAATTAATAATATTTTTAGCAGAAATTTCGAAGTACATTTTGTCACCTTCAAACATAAATCGTTCCCCATTATTCCTATAAGCAGAACGAATGAGTATGAATTCAGATAGATTCCATGTGGTTAAATCGGCATTAATTTTTTGATTTTCTAGCTCTATGATGTTACTATCTGATATGCAATATAAACCTTCTGTAATTTCAGTTTTGCAACCATAGTATTTTTCGATGTTTTCGAAAAAGTGGATTATTTTTAGATTTGTTTCCTCTGAAGTCATGCTATAAAGATATATTTTTTTGTAAAAAAAAAGCCATTTCAGAAATAGAGATGGCTTTTAATATTATTTATAATCTAATTCCTGGAGGAAGTAAATCTTTGTAAATAGGGTTTTTCTTAAAGAATAATACAATTTTAGGTAAAATAGGTACGACTTTTAATTTTCGTTCTATGGCAATTGCCATGATATTTTTTAAAAAATCGGAAATAAAATCTTCGTCAGTAAAATTTTCAGGAACATTTAAACGTGTTAAGAATATTTTCTTTTCTTGAAAAGAATATTCAACAGAAATAAGTTCTCCATTTACTAAAGTTTCAAATTGTCTAGAAAATGTATTGTCTTTAATTTCCATGTTAGTTTGTGTTTCCATAATTTTAATTTATTTGGGACTTGAATTAGTAATATGGTCGATTTTTTTAGTCACATTAATATTAAAATTTGCAATTAGTTATTGCATCTTTTTTTGATAAAATTTGATTGTCGACTTCAATTTTTCCATCAATCAAAAAAAGCTAAACACAATTATTTTTTTAATGTTTGAAGAATATAAAAACACTTTATATTTCCCAAACATTCTTAAAATTTAAAGAAGTTTGTTTGTAAACTAAAAATAAATTTTAGTTGTTCCTATGATAGGAAAAACATATCCTACAAAGATATTCATTTGATGGTCAATATCAAATAATTTTCCTCATATATTGGCTTGTACATCATTCTTTTCTTAAAACATCTAAAGCCGAAGTTTTTTTATAGGTGTTCACTGCTTGAAGTTCGTCTAAACTTATCATTATTAATTTTATATATTCCTCTCATTTTTCAATCCTACCTTCAATAGAAATAAATTGTTAGTAAAAGTAATAATCCTTTTACTAACAATTTAAAATTAGATTTATTTAGGAAGTGTTTTATCATAAATTAATTGTAAAATAACTTGTGTTTTGTATAATTGTGATTGTAAATATTTATTTTTATAGAAATTTCGGTAAAGCTTACCTATATTATATTTTTATTTAGATAAAATAACTTATGTCAAAAATTAACGTTTATTTTATGCCTGGTTTGGCTGCTAGTTCTACTATTTTTGAAAAAATAAAATTGCCTGAAGAAATTTTCGAAATTCATCTACTTGATTGGATAATGCCCGAAAAGGCGGAAACGTTGAAGAATTACGCTGAGCGTATGTCTAAATTTGTAAAACATAATAAAGCAGTTCTAATAGGAGTTTCTTTTGGGGGTATTTTAGTTCAGGAAATGGCTCAATTTTTAGAGTTAAGAAAAATAATTATTATTTCGAGTGTAAAATCTAATAAAGAATTACCAAGCCGAATGAAAATTGCCAGAACTACTAAGGCATATAAATTAATTCCAACAAGTTTACTTTCAAATGTTGATGCACTTGCAAAATATGCTTTTGGAACAATGATTAAAGAAAGATTAAAGATGTATAAAAAATATCTCACCATGAGCGATAAAGTTTATTTAGATTGGGCTATCGAACAAGTTGTATGTTGGGAAAGAACAATTGTAGACAATAACGTAATTCACATTCATGGAGATAACGATAGTGTTTTTCCTGTTCAGAATATTAAAGATTTTATCAATGTGAAAGCGGGAACTCATATTATGATTGTAAACAGATACAAATGGTTTAACGAGAATTTACCTGAAATAATCCTGAAATAAAAATTATATTGATAATTTCACTTCATACACACAAAACATGAAAATTATAAAAAAGATAGTAATTGTTTTTGCAATTATTTTAGCAAGTGGATTCCTAATCTTTGCAACAACATATAATAGAAACTTAAGTATTGGAATAAATAATAATTTTCCTAGCGAAATAGATTTTGCATCTGAGAAAACACCGTTGCAAATTTATGACGTCCGAGAGAGAATGGATAGGGAATTGCTGATAAATGAGAATTTGCATTCTTCTACAATACTAATATTAAAAAGAGCCAACAAGGTTTTTCCAATTATTGAGCCTATTTTGGCGAAATATAATGTTCCAGACGATTTTAAATATTTAGCTGTGATAGAAAGCTCTCTTGTTAATGCAGTTTCTCCTGCCGGAGCTCGTGGTGTTTGGCAATTTATGCCTGAAACAGCTCGTGAAAAAGGTATAGAGGTTTCTGAAACTGTAGATGAACGTTATCATCTCGAAAAATCGACCGAAGCTGCTTGTAAATATTTACTTTCGGCTAAAGAAAAATTAGGATCTTGGACACTTGCTGCAGCATCATACAACGGAGGAATGTCTGGAATATCAAGTCAAATGGAGTTTCAGCAAGTTAATAATTATTACGATTTATTATTAAATGATGAAACTTCGAGATATGTTTTTAGGATTTTAGCATTAAAAGAAATTATGAAAAATCCGATACTATATGGTTTTGATATTCAAAAAGATAAATTATATCAAAAAATACTAACCCGTAAAATAGAAGTAGACACTACAATCAATAATCTGGCTTTGTTTGCAAAGAGCCAAGGGATTAATTATAAAACTTTGAAATACCATAATCCATGGCTTAGAGACAAGAAATTAGATAATCCAAAAAACAAAAAATACGAAATAGAAATTCCTACTGAAGGATACTAAATCTAGATAGATGAAAAGTATGATAACAACAATAATATCATTAATTATAATTGGTTTATTAGCAGGGATTCTCAGCGGATTAGTTGGAATAGGAGGGGGAATTATAATGGTGCCTCTATTGGTTTTATTTTTAGGATTTAATCAGTTTCAAGCGCAAGGAACAAGTTTAGCAGTATTGCTGGCTCCAGTTACTGCTATAGCGGTTTTTAATTATTATAAAGAAGGATATATAAATTGGAAATATGCAATTGTAATTGCAATATTTTTCTTTGTGGGTAGTTTTTTTGGAAGTAAGTTAGCATTAAGTTTAGATCAAAAAATGCTAAAAAAAATATTTAGTATAGTACTTCTATTTATTGCAGGAAAAATGCTATTAGAAAAATAATTTAATTTGTTGTCAATTGTTCTTTCGTGATGTTTTTATCTATCAATAAACTCCCTAAACCTTCTCTAAAAGCATTGTAGTTCATTGTGTAGGCTTTTACGTATGTGCTTTTTTTATCAGGTTGAGCACCACCACGTTTTATATTTACAACTTTCAGATTCTGATCTAAAAAGTAAGAAGTTGGGAATCCTAAAGTATGCTTCAAATTAGCGACAATATTGGCGTCATTTTTGTATGATTCGTTAGCATAGCAAACTGTTATATTATGACTAAATTTTCTAGCTATTTTTTTAACACTATGTTTTTTATCCCAAAAAAGCATTACAAACTGAACGTCTTTAGCATATTTTTGAGCTAATTTATTCAGAGCAGGAATTTCTCCTTTACTGGGAATACACCAAGAGGCATAGGTTAAAATGAATAAAGGTTTTTTAAATGAGCTTAATTTTATTTTCTTTTTGTCAAAACCTTTGAGTGTGTAATCTTCAAAAGTGGTTCCTATTAAGTGATTTGAAACTAAAGAATCAAATAAAATTTGACCTTTTTCGGAGTCTTTATTTTCAAAAGCTAGATTGCTCTCAAGGTTATATTTTTTTATGTTGGCTTTTACAACATAATTAAAGCTGTTTTTATTTTCTTGGCAATTTGCTGTAAAGTTTAAAATAAAACTTAGCATTGTTATATATAGAATTTTCATACTTCAATTTTTGGACTATAAAGGTATAAAGTTATATTGCTGATAATCAATATAATCGATAAAACGTATAAAAACTCGATTAGTAGCCTAAAAAGTATAAAAAAACCACGCTAAGTAGCGTGGTTTATGATATTTTTAACAAATGTTAAATCTTTTTCATCTGATCTTTCATCATCTTTATTTGATCCTTTAACATATTTTGTTTGTCTAATTTTTTAACTTCAGTTAATAAATTTGTAGCTTCAATTTTGCGTCTTCTGCTCAAAGCAATTCCTGCTAAATTTAATTTTGCAAGTGCTAAATCTTGATCCATATTCAAACCTAAACTAATAGCTTTCTTAAAATATTTTTCCGCTTGAATTAAATTTGTTTGCGAAAGCATTAATCCGTGCAAATAATTAAAATAACCTTGTTGTTTTTGTACCAAAGCCGTTTCTGGGTTTTTTATCTTGTCTAACCAATTTTTTGCACCTTCAAAGTCTTGCTTTCTTAATTTTAAAAACGCCAAAAGGATAAATTCGTTTTTAAAATATAAGAAAATAGGAATAGCAGATAATAAAATAAGGAAAATTCCATTTCCAATATTCCCTTCTGTAAATTGCCAAATTCCAGTAAATATAATCAGAGCAGCTATTACAAGCTTAATATTTCTATGAAACATAATTGTATTTTTATAATGAATTGCAAATATAGTAAAACAATTAAATATTTTTTATAAAACCACTTGCAAGAAAAAAAAATCATTGTATATTTGCACTCGGTTTGAAAGAAACCTACAACAAGATATTTATACAAGAATTTAAAGATACACAAAATGAGCAAAAGAACGTTCCAACCATCGAAAAGAAAAAGAAGAAACAAACACGGATTCATGGACAGAATGGCTTCTGCAAACGGACGTAAAGTTTTGGCTCGTCGTAGAGCAAAAGGAAGACATAAATTGACTGTTTCTTGTGAACCAAGACACAAAAAATAATGATTTAACAATCAATATAAAGCCGTTACTTTTATTAGTAGCGGCTTTTTTTTAAACCTGTTCATAAATATTCATAAATTTTTGAAGCTATTTCCCGCTATTCACTTCAATCTTTTTATTTTTAAAGAAAAAATAAAAAGGATTTACGTTACAAACGAAGTTCACTGAACTCCGATGAAAATAAAAATCAAGTGAAGTAATCGGGGCTAAAAACACACAACTAACTACAACTACACAATGCCAAAAGACAATTCAATAAAATCGGTTTTAATTATAGGATCAGGACCAATCGTAATAGGACAAGCTTGCGAATTCGATTACGCAGGATCACAATCAGCACGTTCTATTCGTGAAGAAGGAATCGAAGTAATCCTTATTAATTCCAATCCAGCAACCATCATGACCGATCCAACCATGGCGGATCATGTTTATTTGTTGCCATTGACGACCAAATCTATTATTCAAATTCTAAAAGAACATCCACAAATTGATGCAGTTTTGCCAACAATGGGAGGACAAACAGCCTTAAACCTTTGTTTGGAAGCCGATGAAAAAGGAATTTGGAACGATTTTAATGTAAAACTAATTGGTGTCGATGTAAATGCTATCGAAATTACCGAAGACCGAGAAAAATTTAAAAACCTATTAAATAAAATAGGGATTCCCCAAGCGCCAGCCAAAACAGCTACTTCTTTTTTGAAAGGAAAGGAAATTGCACAGGAGTTTGGTTTCCCGTTAGTAATTCGTCCCTCATTTACATTAGGAGGAACAGGAGCTGCGATTGTTTATAAAAAAGAAGATTTTGACGAAAAATTAACCTACGGATTAGAAATGTCACCTATTCACGAAGTGCTTATAGATAAAGCATTAATGGGTTGGAAAGAATACGAATTAGAATTACTTCGTGACAAAAACGACAATGTTGTCATCATTTGTACTATCGAAAATATGGATCCTATGGGAATTCATACTGGAGATTCAATCACAGTTGCACCAGCAATGACTTTATCGGACACAACGTTTCAAAAAATGCGGGATATGGCTATTTTGATGATGAGAAGTATAGGTAATTTTGCAGGAGGTTGTAATGTGCAATTTGCTGTTTCGCCCGACGAAAAAGAGGATATTGTAGCCATCGAAATAAACCCTCGTGTTTCACGTTCGTCAGCATTAGCATCAAAAGCGACGGGTTATCCGATTGCAAAAATTGCTTCAAAACTGGCTTTGGGATATCATTTAGATGAATTGCAAAATCAAATTACAAAATCGACTTCAGCCTTATTTGAACCCACTTTAGATTATGTTATTGTAAAAATTCCACGTTGGAATTTCGATAAATTCGAAGGAGCCGACAGAACTTTAGGATTGCAAATGAAATCTGTAGGTGAGGTTATGGGAATTGGACGTTCGTTTCAGGAAGCACTGCATAAAGCAACACAATCGCTTGAAATTAAACGTAATGGATTAGGAGCAGACGGAAAAGGATACAAAAACTACGAACAAATTATCGATAAACTAACTCATGCCAGTTGGGATCGTGTTTTTGTGATTTATGATGCGATTGCGATGGGAATTCCGTTGTCACGCATTCATGAAATCACAAAAATAGACATGTGGTTTTTGAAACAATACGAAGAATTATACAGTTTAGAAAAAGAAATTTCTAAATACAAAATAGATACTTTACCTAGAGATTTATTGCTGGAATCTAAACAAAAAGGTTTTGCTGACAGACAAATTGCACACATGATGGGTTGTTTGGAAAGTCAAGTGTACAAATTGCGTGAAGAGCAAAATATTAACAGAGTTTATAAGTTAGTGGATACTTGTGCTGCCGAATTTAAAGCATTAACACCTTATTATTACTCCACTTTTGAAGCTGAAATTGAAACTGCTTCGGGCGAAAAATATGTTCATAACGAAAGTATTGTCACTAAAAAAAAGAAAGTAGTAGTCTTAGGTTCTGGACCCAATAGAATTGGACAAGGAATCGAGTTTGACTATTCTTGTGTACATGGTGTTTTAGCTGCTAAAGAATGTGGTTATGAAACCATTATGATAAACTGTAATCCAGAAACGGTTTCTACCGATTTTGATACAGCCGATAAATTATACTTCGAACCTGTTTTTTGGGAACATATTTACGATATTATTCGTCATGAAAAACCAGAAGGAGTTATTGTACAATTAGGAGGACAAACAGCATTGAAGCTAGCTGAAAAATTATCCAAATACGGAATTAAAATTCTAGGAACTTCGTTCGATGCTTTAGATTTAGCCGAAGATAGAGGCCGTTTTTCAGAATTATTAACTGAGCTTCAAATTCCGTTTCCACAATTCGGAATTGCAGAAAATGCAGATGAAGCAAGTGCCTTAGCAGATATTTTAGATTTTCCTTTACTTGTTCGTCCTTCTTATGTATTAGGTGGACAAGGAATGAAAATTGTCATCAACAAACAAGAACTCGAAGAGCATGTAATCGATTTATTAAAAAATATTCCAGGTAATAAATTGCTTTTAGACCATTATCTTGACGGAGCAATAGAAGCTGAAGCTGATGCCATTTGTGATGGAGAAAATGTGTATATCATAGGAATTATGGAGCATATCGAACCTTGCGGAATTCACTCAGGAGATTCTAATGCGACTTTGCCACCATTTAATTTGGGTGAATTTGTCATGCAACAAATAAAAGATCATACGAAGAAAATTGCTTTAGCGCTTAGAACCGTCGGATTAATTAACATTCAATTTGCGATAAAAGATGATACAGTTTACATTATCGAGGCCAATCCAAGGGCATCTAGAACAGTCCCATTTATTGCAAAAGCGTACGGTGAACCTTATGTGAATTATGCCACCAAAGTCATGTTGGGCGAAAATAAAGTAACAGATTTCACTTTCAATCCACAACTGAAAGGATATGCGATTAAGCAGCCTGTTTTCTCTTTTAGTAAATTTCAAAATGTGAACAAAGCACTTGGTCCCGAAATGAAAAGTACAGGTGAAAGTATTTTGTTTATTGATGATTTAAAAGACGACCAGTTTTATGAATTGTATAGTAGAAGGAAAATGTATTTGAGTAAATAAATTAAAAATATTCTTATTCACGGTTAAAAAAAGCTTCCTTTTACTAATAAAAAGGGAAGCTTTTTATATTTTATAGTATTTTTTCAATTCATTTTTATCACCTTGGCCAGAAACAGGTGAGAAGGCTTACTTGCAATTAATAGACGCATCATTAGATAATAATTTACCTTTAAGATGGAAAGTGTCTAGTGAAATCTTATTTAAATCAAAAAACAATAAAAATCATTCGACTTCTTCGACTTCTTCAGAGATTTCAGATTTTAAAATTCTTTTTAAGAACAATAAACCTATTATTCCTGATGCAAATGAAGCAATAATTATAAATAATTTAGAATTGTTTATAATTGTATCATCATCAAAAGCAAGTAATGTTATAAAAATTGACATTGTAAAGCCTATACCGCCTAGTATTCCAGCCCCAAGTATGTGTTTCCATGATAAATCAAACGGTAATTTTGCTAGTTTAAGTTTTACAAAAATATATGAAATTAAAATTATTCCTATTGGTTTTCCTAATGTTAATCCTAATGCGATCCCTACCTCATAGGGTTCAAATAAATTATTGTTGCTGTTTAAATTAATGATAATTGCAGTATTGGCAAGAGCGAAAATAGGTAAAATTATAAAAGATACTGGTTTGTGAAGCCAATGTTGTAATTTGTAAGAGACTGAGGTTTCTTTTCCTTTCTGAAACGGAATTACAAATGCTAGTAAAACACCCGTAATTGTAGCGTGAACACCAGAATTCATCATAAAATACCACATAAAAATACCTCCAATTAAGTAAATCCAAAGATTGTAAATTTTTATTCTGTTAAATAAAAATAACAAACCCCAAACTGCCATAGCTAATAATAAATAATTTAGTTGTATTGATTGTGAGTAGAATAAAGCGATAATAATAATTGCTCCTAAGTCATCTATAACAGCAAGTGCAGTTAGAAAAACTTTAAGAGAAGTAGGAACCTTATTCCCTAATAAAGATAAAATTCCTATTGCAAAAGCAATATCAGTCGCCATAGGAATTCCTATTCCGTCTTTAAAATTAGTATTGTGATTAAAAATATAATAAATAATAGCAGGAAATAACATACCGCCTATCGCTGCTGCTATAGGAAGCATTGCATTTTTTATTTTAGATAATTCTCCTATGTATAATTCTCTCTCAAGCTCTAAACCTATCATCAAGAAAAAAATAGTCATTAATCCATCATTAATAATATGTTCTATGGGGTAATTTGCAATTGTGCCATGCCATATTTTTAAGTAACTTTCTTGGAAATAGGAATTTGCTAAAAGCATAGAAAGTATAGTGCAAATTAACAATACAATTCCTCCAGTTTTTTCGCTTTCAAAAAAGGATTTAAAAAGTTTTGTAGACTTCATTTGAAAATGTTAAATTAAATTTCTATAAATTTACAACAATATCATTATTGTATATGAAAGTATTTAAAAAAGCGAGAAAAAATCTTAAAATAGATAACCAAACAGGTTTTGGTACTAATGCAGCAAATTATGGTGGACGATTTTTAGATAAAGATGGTTCTGCAAATATTGAAAAAAGAGGTTTGCCATTTTTTGACCAAATTAGTTGGTTTCACACACTTTTGCGTTTGCCAGCATGGAAATTTCAAATCATGATTTTTTCAGTTTTTATTTTGGTTAACTTTATTTTTGCTTCTATATATTATTTTATTGGTATCGAACATCTAAATGGTATTGTCGCTAGTTCTGAAATCGAAAAATTTGCTCAGGCTTATTTTTTTAGTGCACAAACATTTACAACAGTTGGATATGGTCATATAAGCCCACAAGGATTTTTAACAAGTGCAATTGCTGCTACTGAAGCGCTAATTGGGCTTTTAGGATTTGCACTTGCTACAGGTTTATTATATGGAAGGTTTAGTAAACCTAAAGCACATTTAAAATTTTCTGAGAATGCTATAATTGCTCCTTTTCAAGGCGGAAAAGCATTAATGATCCGTGTTGCATCATATAAAAACACAAATTTAACCGATGCCGAAGCAAAACTAACATTAGCAATGAGAGTTGAGGAAAATGGTGTGACTGTAAATCGATTTTTTCCTTTAGATTTAGAATATAGTACAATAAATGCATTAACATTAAGCTGGACATTAGTTCATTACATCACAGAAGAAAGTCCTTTATACGAATTTTCTAAAGAAGATTTTGTAAACGAAAAAGGAGAAGTTTTAGTGTTTCTGAAAGCTTTCGACGAAATGTTTAGTAATACAGTGGCTATTAGAACCTCATATATTTTTAAAGAAATTGTATATGGTGCGAAATTTTCACAAATGTTCGAACATAGTAATGACAAAACAAAAACGGTTATTCACATAGATAAATTAAATCTATTTGAGCAAATTGAGATCTAATTTTAAAGTAATTTGTAATCTAAATTAACTTGTACTTTTTTGGATACTTTACTACTAATAAGAAAAGGTAAATCGATATTAAAATCATCGGTATTTAAAGTAAAAGTTGAAACTATATTAGTAATATTTTCATTTTTAGAAATCTTTGCGATAACCGAAATGTTTTTAGATTTACCATGTAATTCAATTGTGCCATTTATAGTAAATTCTTGTTTCTGAGCGGTTAATTTCGATATATCGAAATTTTCAATTTTTCCTTTAAAAATAGCTTTTGGATATTTGTCACTCTCAATATAGTTTTCATTAAAATGTTCCTGCATTAAAGATGATTTAAATTTAAAACTCTTTATCATAGCCACACTAGCAATATCTCCCGTTTTTGTGTTTAATACGCAAGCGGAAAGTTTATTAGTTGCTTTTACTTCTTCAAACGAAGGCACTGAAGCTTCAAAAGCGATTTGACCAGTTTTTGTTAAAATTTTATCTTGAGCAATTGCAAAATGACTCATTAAGATAAGGACGAATGTGGAAAGTATTTTTTTCATACGCAGATAATATTTTTTTCTTATTGGAATATGGTATATTTATGAGGGAATATTTATCTACGTTCGTGATTTAAGAACCATAAATATTTCATTAGTTTACAAAGCCATCAGTTTGCCATTTTATAATTTTGTCTATAGTTGCTTGTGGTAGTCTTGTTCCTCCATTTGGCATCATTCCAACCGCTCCTTGAGCTCTAGAAATTCTATCTATTAAACCTCTATTAAGTATTGCATTTTTTACATCATCATATGTAGTAAGTTGCATTGGAGCACCATTAACAGGTGGAGAAGTATGACAACTTAAACAATTACTGCTTATTATTGATGCAATATCGGCACTATATTTTATCGTTACTGAGTTGTTTGCTGGCGTTGTAATGTCTGATGTGCTATCATTAGTGCAAGACAATAATGTTGTTAATAAGGCTATTATGAATAAAAGTTTTATACGCATTTTAATCAAAAATTAAGTTAAATAATTTGGTGTTTAATGTTAAAATTAATATAAAAATAAACAAATTTTAAAATGAATATTGTTAAATTTGTTATAAATTATTTTATAAAATGAAATTTTCTTTAAGAATTACTTTGTTATACGTCATTTTATTTGCCTTTTCGGCAAGTGCATTCTCGCAAAGTGATGTTTTTAATGTGGCACGTTCGGGAACTGTAGAAGATTTAAAAACATTGTTAAATAAAACCCCAGAAGTAATAAATGCTAAAAATGAAAATGGCTTTACTCCCTTAATACTAGCTTGTTATAAAGGAAATTTTCCAGTGGCAAAATTTTTAATAGAAAACAGTAAAACTATTAATATATCAAGTGATATGGGAACACCGCTTATGGCAGCCACTTACAAAGGGCAAACAGAGCTCGTAAAATTATTATTGGAGAACAAAGCAAATCCTAATATTGCCGATGGTAATGGTACAACACCGCTTATATATGCTGCGATGTTTGGTAATACAGACATTTTAAATTTATTGTTAAAATATAAAGCTGATAAGACACACAAAGATAAAGATGGTAAAACCGCTTTTGAGTTTGCGGTATTCTCTGGAAATCAAGAAATTATAAATCAACTTAAAAACTAAAAACATGAAAAAATTTACTTTTTTATTATTATTTGTTAACATGTGTCTTTTTGCTCAAAAAAAATCTACAGGTGTTGTTACTCTAGGAACAGACATGACGGCAGAATTAACTTTAGACAATGGAACCTCGCTGGCAACAGTAACTTTGTCCGGACCAAATGATAGATGGTTTGCTTTACAGTTTGGTTCTTTTACTGGCGGAATGGAATCAGGATCTGATTTGGTTTATTGGAATGGAGCTTTATTAGTTGATGCCAGACATAATGGTATTGGACTAACTCCA
This sequence comes from Flavobacterium sp., assembly GCF_046153165.1. GTDB lineage: Bacteria > Bacteroidota > Bacteroidia > Flavobacteriales > Flavobacteriaceae > Flavobacterium. The sequence goes on from NZ_JBJXEN010000025.1 coordinate 47,460, forward strand.
ACTAATGATGTTACTAATAATTGGACATTAGTTTCTAATACAAATAATACGCCATCTGCTGGTTTAAGAACGATAGTTTATTCAAGACCTTTTAGTACAGGTGATGCTAATGACTTTACATTCAATTATGCTAATACCAATATAGATTTAGCATTGGCAAAACACCAATCTGCTTCTTTTTCTTTAACTTATCATGGAGGCGGAAATAGAATAGTAATGTTAGATACATCACTTACTGTTTTAGGGTTAGAAGATTTTTCTCTAAATGCGACTCAGATTTATCCAAATCCTTCAAATGGAGATTTTATGATAAAAACTAAAACAGGATTAGATAAAATAAATGTGTATTCGCAAGTTGGCGCTTTTGTAAAAACAATTAAGGTAAACAATTTAGATGCTGCCGAAATTAATCTTAAAGGTTTGTCATCAGGTGTTTATCTACTAGAATTGTTAAATGCGAATGATAAATCTTGGAAAAAAATTATTGTAAATTAAGAAACACGTTTATGAAACACCTACTTTTATTAATACTACTTAGTTTTTCACAAATAATTTTTGCGCAAGATGATTTACTTTCACAAATAGATTCGACCGAAACGAATCAGAAAGTAACATCAGCTTTTAAGGCAATGAAAATTGTAAATCTAGAATCTACTAAATTACTTGGGAAAAAGGAATTATATCTCGTTATTGCGCATCGTTTTGCTTCTGTAAAGGAAGGTGTAGAAGGTTTTTTTGGTTTAGATAATGCCGTTACACAAATTAAGTTTGTTTATGGTATTTCAGACAAAGTTTCCTTATCTGCAGGAAGAAGTGAACAAGCGTATGATTTTTCGGCAAAATATTTATTGAAATCTCAGATTGAAGATGGTTTCCCATTTACAATTGTTGGATTTAATAGTTTAGGATTTAATAATTTGCTTAAGCAGTCTATTTATCCCAAAATGGAATTTAAAGACAGAATAGTTTATGTAAATCAGTTATTAGTTTCAAGAAAATTTTCCGATAAGTTATCGTTAGAATTAGCTCCGACTTATTTTCATGAAAATTTTGTTATAAATGATTTTCAGAACAATAGTCAGTTTGCATTAGGTGTTGGAGGACGATACAAATTATCAAAGCGTGTTTCGTTAAATATAGATTATGCCGCACATCTAAATAGAACATCGATTTCTGTATATAACAATCCGCTTTCAGTTGGTGTTGACGTTGAAACAGGAGGGCATGTTTTTCAAATGCATTTTACTAATTCGCAAGGAATACATGAAGCTGGATTTTTAGGAAACACAACTGGAGATTGGGGTAAAGGAGATGTTTTCTTTGGGTTTAATTTAGCACGAGTTTTTTAAGTAATAACAACCTGAACATTATATTTATTAAGGTTTGATATTGCTTGATCAGATTTAAAGTCGAAAATTTCCTCGTGATCTTGCTTCTCTTTTCTAACCGCAATCATTTTTATACAATTATAAAAACGACGAACTTCATCATAATTTGATAATATTAGTCCTGGAACTAATACATTTTTTCCATCACTATCTTTAGAAACCATCGTAAAATAACTAGAATTGCAGTGTTTGATAACACCAGTTCTAATATTTTCTGCTTCTACACGAATACCAATAATCATAGAACTTTTCCCCACATAATTTACACTAGCTTTCATAGTCACTAGCTCACCAACTTCTATAGGATTCAGAAAATCAACAGTATCTACCGATGCCGTTACACAATAATTCCCTGAGAATTTTGATGCACAAGCAAAAGCAATTTGATCTAGTAAAGATAAGATATAACCACCATGTATTTTTCCACTAAAATTGGTGTGAGAAGGCAACATCAACTCAGAAATAGTAACTTTTGATGATTTTACGGTCTTAAAAATAGTATTCATTTATTTCAATTTGAATGGTGATACATCTTTTTTTACACCAGTAATAAAATATTTTGTATCTCCCCACCAAGGAAACGTTTTGTAACGCTCTACATAAGTCACTTTTACATATTGTCCCTCCATATCTTTAAGATCTGAAATTACTTTCTCTTCGCTGTCCATTATTGAAAAAGAAAAAATTTGAGCTCCAGAAATTCCTTGGCTAATTTCTCCTTCCCAAGTTTTGAAAATCATTCCTTTGTGGCTAAATTTTATTAGCTCACCAGAACGAACACCTTCACTATAAGTTGCGTAGTATAAAAAAGTAAAATAACTAGTAATTCCTAGAATGATAGTTGTAATTAATATTAGAATAATTTTTCGTAACATAATATTTAGTTTAAAAGATTGTTTTCGTTTGTTTCAGCTCTATTTATAATACTTTCGGGCAAAGATTTTTTTGCTTTTGCCCCCATTTTTTTTAGTTTTTCGACACTTGTAATTAGGTTTCCTTTTCCTTCTACAAGTTTGTTCATTGCGCCAGAATATTCTATTTTACTTTCGTCAATTTTCTTTCCAATTTTTATTAAATCAGTTACAAAACCTTCAAATTTATCATATAAAGCACCTGCTTGACGTGCAATTTCTAATGCGTTTTCTTGTTGTTTTTGGTTTGCCCACATACTATCAATAGTACGCAATGTTGCTAATAATGTAGATGGTGTAACAATCACAATATTTTTCTCGAAAGCTTTATTATACAAAGTAGTGTCTTCGTTTAGTGCCAATGCAAAAGCAGGCTCCATAGGAATAAATAAAAGTACAAAATCAGGGCTTTCTATCTGATATAAATCATGGTAATTTTTGTCGCCTAATTGTTCTACATGACGTTTTATAGCCAGTACATGATCTTTTAAATGTTGTGTTTTTAAATCGTCATTATCTTCATTTATATACCGTTCGTAAGCAGTTAAAGTCACTTTAGAATCGACAATCATTTTCTTGCCATCTGGTAAATTAATCACCACATCGGGAAAAACACGATTACCTTCGGCGTTTGTAAAACTTTGTTGGACTTCATATTCACGACCCTTTTCTAATCCTGATTTTTCTAGCACACGTTCTAAAACAAGTTCACCCCAATTACCTTGCATTTTGCTATCACCTTTTAATGCTTTAGTAAGGTTCAAAGTTTCTTTACTCATTTGAGCATTCATTTCACTTAATCCTAGTATTTGCTGACGTAAAGCGGCATGATAATCGATACTTTCTTTGTGTGTATCTTCTACTTTTTTCTCAAAATGAAGAATTTTGTCTTGTAATGGTGAAAGAATATTTTTCATATTCTCTTTATTTTGTTCGGTAAATTTGTTTGTCTTTTCTTCTAGAATTTTATTAGCAAGATTTTCAAATTCTTTGGTAAATTTTTCTTGTAATTGCTCGACTTCTTGTTTTTGATCCTTGTTTTTTTCTAAAAGAGAATCGAAATCGGCTTCTTTTTTGGCGAGTTGAATATTTGCAACCTCTTTTTCCGTACGAATTTGTTCTTTTTCGGTATTAATTTGAAGTAAATTCTTCTCAAAAGATATCTTCTCAATTTGAGATTGTTCTTTTAATGCATTTAATTTCTCTTCTAAAATATTTTTTTCTGATTGAGATTTTCCTGAAAAAATTAATTTACCAATGAAAATACCAATGGCAAGTGCAATTATAAATGAAATTAGAACTAAAACGGTTTCTGACATGGAATGAATTTTGAAATGTAAAAATAGGGAATAAAATCAATTATTTATTTTGAAAAATGATAAAATGAAAATGTATTTTTGCAAAATGACAATTCACCAACATTTCATTATTCACAAAGCGTACGGATATCTATCTCAGTTTAAATACGAATTAAAACGCAAGAAAAAATTGCTAGGAGAATTGCATGATTTTCCAGAAGGAATTATGGCTGTTGGGCGATTAGATGAAGATTCGGAAGGATTACTGTTATTAACAACAGATGGGAAAATGAGTGAAATAGTGCGTAGTAAAAAAGTCGAAAAAGAATATTATGTTCAAGTTGACGGTATTATTACGGAGGAAGCAATTCAAAAAATGCAAAACGGAGTCGAAATAGGTTTTGAGGGTATAAAGTATATGACCAAACCTTGCAAAGCTTTTATTGTTAATGAGGTTCCTAACTTTGGTGAGAGAGGCAAGAAAATTCGTGATGAGCGTCATGGTCCAACTTCTTGGGCTTCAATTGTGGTAACCGAAGGAAAATTTCGACAAGTACGAAAAATGACTGCAGCTGTTGGTTTTCCTACGTTACGATTGGTAAGAATTCGTATAGGAAATGTCCATTTAAATAATTTACAAGCTGGAGAAGTTTTAGAAATAAGCGATTTTTCAAAAATCAATGACAATATCAAAAATCAATAAGAAATGTTGAATATAGTTTTAGTAGAACCAGAAATTCCTAATAATACAGGTAATATAGGTCGTTTGTGTGTAGGAACAGGAAATCGTTTGCATCTTATTCATCCGTTTGGATTTGAAATTAATGATAAAAATTTGAAGCGTTCTGGTTTAGATTATTGGGTACATTTAGATTGGAATCAATATCAAAATACACAAGAATGGATAGACCAAATTCCAGATAAATCGAGAGTTTTCCTAATGTCATCTCATGCCGAAAAATCGTATTATGAGGCAGATTTTCAAGAAGGAGATTGGTTGGTTTTTGGTAAGGAAAGTGTAGGACTAAGCAAAGAAATTTTAAACGTATTCGAAAATCATTTGACTATCCCTATGTCTGATAAGATTAGGAGTTATAATATTGCTAATTCAGTTGCATTTGTAGTAGGCGAGGCGAGAAGGCAAATTAATTTTAAATAATTATTTTCCAAAAATCTCATCAAAAAAATCTAACATCGCACGCCAAGAACGTTTGTCCGCTTTTTCGTTATAAGCTACTCCAGTACTTTTGTTATTTCCAGCGTCTTTATGGGTAAAAGCATGCACAGCATCAGCATAATAAACCATTTGCCAATCTGCTTTTGCAGTGCGCATTTCGTCTTGGAAAGTTTTAATTTCCGCATCCGATTCGAAAAAATCATCGGCACCATGAAGCACTAAAACTTTAGGATTAATAGCTTCAATTACTCTTGAGGCATCTCTGCCTAAACCACCATGAAAAGACACTACACCATTAACTTTAAAATTAGCTCTAGCAGCTTCTAATGCTCCAGTACCACCAAAACAGTATCCAATAATGGCAATTTTATCAGGATTTGCACCAGCTTTTATCAATTGATCTAATGCTAATTGAATTCTTTTGTGATATTCTAAATAATTAGTTTTAAAATAACCAGCTAGTTGACCAGCTTCTTTTGTGTTTGTCGGTCTTTTGTCAATACCATAAATGTCAGCAACAAAGGTAACGTATCCTAGTTTTGCTAATTCGGTAGCATTGGTTTTTGCATTGGTTTCAATTCCCATCCAAGCAGGTAAAACTAAAACTCCAGCTTTATTTTTTAAGATTTTCTTGGGTTGCGCTAAAATTCCTTCTAATTTTTGATTTCCATCTAAATAAGATACAGGTTTTAATTGTGCTTGAGAAGAGATAGCTGCCACGAGGAATAAAGTAAGAAATATTTTTTTCATCTTAAAAAAATTTAATTTTATGTAAAATTACGAATATTTTACATTCAACAGATGTGAAATAAATGCTAATTATTTAAAAATAAATTTTCCACTTTGGTCATCAAAAATAATATTTTCGTCTTTAAATAAGGTATTAAAAGTGCCGTTGGAAATTAAGTTGCAAGGCTCATTTTGAACTATTTTTTCTGTTGTCATTACCACTATTTCATCACTCAATTGAATAGCCAAATCGATGTCATGAGTCGAAAAAAGGATGCATTTTCCTGTTTCGTTTGTGAGTTTTTTTAGTAATTTAAAAAGTGAAACTTTATGTAATAAATCTAAATGTGTGGTTGGTTCATCAAGAATGATAAGAGGAGTGTCTTGTGCTAAAGCTCTTGCAACCAATACTTTTTGTAATTGACCATCGCTAATTTCGAAGTGTTTCTTATCTGATAAATGTTCAATTTCTGTTAGTTGGATTGCTTTGGAGATATTTTCTAAATCTTCAGGAGATAATTTTCCAATCCAATTCGTGTAGGGTAGTCTGCCTAGGGCTACTAATTCAAAAACAGTCAAATTGCTTTGGGGTAATTTTTCCGTAAGCACCATACTTAAATTTTGTGCTAGTTCTAAAGGAGAATATGCTTGAATATTTTTCTCATTCAGATATACATCACCATTAATTGGTTTTTGAATTCCTGTTAATGTTCGTAAAAGTGTCGATTTTCCTATACCATTGGCACCAATTAATGTAATTAGTTTCCCCTCTTGAAAATTTAAATTAAGATTTTCGGCAATAGATATAGTTTCTTTTTTAGATTTATATCCAATGCTTAAATTTGAAGTATGTAGTATATTTTTTACGTTTTCCATTAATTAAAACCTCGTTTGCGGACTAATAACCAAATTACTACTGGCGCTCCTATAATTGATGTAATAGCATTTATTGGAAGTGTGATATTTAATCCTGGAAGCTGAGAAATCATATCACAAAACAACATCGTAATAGCACCAAATAATAATGTCCCCCAAAATAAAATCCAATGATTACTGGTTTTAAAAATTATTTTTGAAATATGAGGAACGGCTAAGCCAACAAAAGCAATTGGTCCCACAAATCCTGTAATACTACCAGCTAAAATACTAGTTGCAAATAATATCATCAGTTTTGTTTTGTTATAATTGATTCCTAAGCTTTTTGCGTAATTTTCCCCTAAAAGTAAGGAGTCTAATGCCTTGATGTTAAATAGACTTAAAAATAAACCGATTAAAACAGAAATGGTTAATATTAAAATTTGTATCCACGATAAATTACCTAAGTTACCCATAGACCAAAAGGTAAATTTCTGCAATTGTTCGGCAGTAGAAAAATAGGTTAAAACGCTCACTATTGCCCCAGTAAAGCTACTAAACATTAAACCTACAATTAAAATTGCCATGGTATCTCGTAGTCGTTGAGAAACAAATAAAACAGCCAGTAAAACAATAAAACTTCCGCAACAAGAAGCTAAGATAATTCCGTAAGGGGATAAAAAATATTCAGACAAAGCATTCGGTAAAAAGACGGCTCCCATAATGATAAAAGCAACGCCCAAACTCGATCCAGAACTTAATCCTAAAACGTAAGGTCCAGCTAATGGATTTCTAAATAAAGTCTGCATTAATAAACCACTAATAGACAATCCGAAACCAACTAAAATTGCAGTGATTGCTTTGGGTAAACGATAATTAAAAATGATATATTCCCAAGTGTCTTTACTAGCTTGTGATCCTACTAAACTCCTAAAAACTTCTTTAAAGGGAATAGCAACTTGACCTAAACTAATATTTAATATAAATAAAAATATCAATGAGATTGTCGATACAACAAAGAGAAATGTATGTTTTTTAATAATTTTCAATTAGTTTAATTTTTGGAAAAAGAATAATTTGTAATCAGGTAACAATTCTGGATGTACAATTTTTAAAATGTCTTTTAATACTAAATCTGGTCTGTTTGGAGAAGATTCAAAATAAATAATACCTCCTGTTTTTCCTTTTCTGATGCTATACGAATATACATTTTTTGTTTTAAATGCTTTAAATTGTGAGTAATGTGGGTTAGTTTTTTTCATTTCGTTTAGAGTTGAAAATTGCCCTGGGCCAATCCAGAAATCCGCATTTTGTGCTTTTTCAAAAACAGTTTCAAATGGCAAAGATAAACCTCCTGTCCCTTTAGTCTCTTTCCAAAGATAATCTGCTTGCGCATCTCTTAAAAACAAAGAGCCCCAGCTGTCACCTTGTGGGACAAACCAAGCATCTTCGAACATAGCACCTGCTAAAATAGTTGGTTTTGAAGTAGCTTTTTTAGCTAGAGCTAAAGTTGTATTGTATCCTTTTTCAATAGCAGAAAATAGTTTGGTAGCTTGTTTGTTTTTACCATATAATGCACCAAAAAATTTAATCCATTCAGCTTTTCCAAGAGGTGTTTGCTCATTCCAGTCACCATTTAATATGACTTTTAATCCGCTTTTTTGAAGGTTGTCTAAAGTTGGATTGTTGTTGTCTAAGCCATAACCTATAATAACAGAGGGTGCTAAGTCTATGGCTACTTCGATATTGATACTTTGATTATTCCCCAATTCTTTAACCTTTCCTGCATCTATTCTTTTTCTGACTTTTTCCGAAGAAATATAATTTAGATTTGGAAAACCAACTAGGGTATTCTCAACACCTAAAACTTCTAATGACGAAATGTGAGTTGTAGAAGTTGCCACAATTGTTTTTATAGGAACTTGTATGATTGGATTTTGTTTTAAACTATCTGGAATAATGCCATTTTTTTCTTGAAGAATATAGGTGAAAACTTTATTGGCTTTTGGCCAAGGATTTTTAATTTTTAAAACAGAAAAACCTTTGTATTGGTATATTTCCAGCCCTTTTGCATGTTTTATTTCATTCTCAACAGTCGATTTTGATACTAATGAAATATTATCATTTTGTTTGCAACTTACAATCGAAATTATAAATAGAAACAATATGGTTTTTAATAATTTAGATTTCATAAATTGTGTTTTCAAGAATTGCAAAGGTATATTTAATAGTTTTTAAAAATCAAATTTATTTTTTAATCAAAGTTTAAAGCTATCTTTGCACCCGAATTAAGGTTTCTATCTTTTAATAAAAAGAGAGGATTAAAAGGGAATTTGGATAAATACCAAAGCTGTTCCCGCAACTGTAAGCTATTAAGCTTGTTGTTATCTACAAACCACTGTCCAATATTTAGGATGGGAAGGTAAACAATAAGACGCAAGCCAGGAGACCTGCCTAAATTCGATGATGTATCAAACTTTCGGGAAAAAAGGTTTGGGTATGGGTAATTTCATGCTTTTCTCCCATTTTTATTATTAAAAATGTTTTATTAAAATGAACAAAAAAATTGCTTTTGTTGGTGCTTTTGTACTTGCAAGTATTGGTGCTTTTGCACAAGAAAATGATTCTATAAAGAATCTAAATGAAGTAGTGGTTTCAGACTCTAAATTTGCTTTGGCTAAAGAAAAGTCTGGAAAGGTAATTGTTAAAATTACTGCCGAAGAATTAGAAAAAAAATCTGGTCAGTCTGTTGCAACAATTTTAAGTTCAGTAGCTGGAGTAGAAGTAAATGGGAATCAGGGTGGTGCTGGAAAAAATTTGGGATACTATGTTCGTGGTGCCCGTAATCGTCAAACATTAATTATGATTGATGGTATTCCTCTAACTGATGCGTCTGGAATTAACCTCGAATATGATTTGCGATTAATTCCTGTAGAACAAGTAGAGAGCATCGAAATTCTAAAAGGTGCTTCTAGTACTTTGTATGGAACTGGAGCTGCTGCTGGAGTAATTAATATTACACTAAAAAAAGCAGCTAAAAAAGATATTGCAGGAAATGCATATATGAGTTTTGGATCACAAGAAACAACAGCTCATACTAAAAAATATGAGCCTCAAGATTACAGTCAAGGTTTTGCAGTAAATGGGACGGTTAATAAATTTAACTATTATGCAACTTTAAATAGCACAGAAACTACAGGGATATCTGAAGCTTCAGCTCCAGTAAACACTATTTATGAAGCAGATGCTTTTTCTAAAGTGAATTCATTAGTTAAACTAGGTTTTAAAGCAACATCAAAATTAGATTTAAACTTTTTTGCGAATTACGACAGAATAAAAAATAATTTTGATTCAGGATTTGATAATTTTAGTAATCCAGATACAAATTTAAATAATTCTACTTCAGAACAGTTTCGTTTTGGGTTTTCACCAAAATACAAATACAATAAAGGAGAATTTGTAATTAATTCAGCTTTTAATACTATAGAAAGAAGTTATAACGTATTTAGTTCTTGGACAAATTCTGTAGATGCAAGTAATTACAAATCAAGAAGTGCAAGTATTGATGTTTTTAATAAATATTCAATACTAAAACAATTATTTGTTGTGGTTGGAGGGCAGTTTCAATTTCAAGAAATGAATAGTACTTCTCAGTATGAAAATATTGCAAAGGAAACAGCAAAATTTTCTGCAATAGATCCTTATTTAACAGTGGTTTATAATTCAAATTTTGGATTAAATATAAATGCAGGAACTAGATATAATATGCACAATGTGTATGGAAATCATGCTGTATATAATTTTAATCCATCATTTAGTTTTAATGAGTTACCATTAAAATTATTGGCATCATACAGTACAGCTTATATCACGCCAAGTTTATATCAGTTGTATTCTCCATACGGAAATTTGTTGCTAACTCCTGAAGAAAGTGCTACAGCCGAAGCTGGATTTGAAACTAACTTATTAGGTAAAAAGTTAATGATAAACACTGTTGTTTTTCAAAGAGAAGATAAAAATACGATAGGTTTTTATACAGACCCAAGTACTTATGTCTCTAATTATGTAAATGTTGAAGGGAAAAATAAGTCAAAAGGAGTTGAAACAATGATTTCTTATGTGTTTTCAGACAAACTAAAAGTAAGTGGAAATTATAGTTTTACACAACCTGAAGAAAAATTAAATAGACTAATCCCTAAACATAAAGGAAATGTTTCATTAGACTATCAAGCGACTTCAAGAACATTTTTTAATATAAATTATCAATATGTAGATAAAAGAACAGATGCTTTTTTTGATGGAGGGACTTTCGCAACAACTCAAATTGTTCTAGATTCATATAAACTAGTTAATGCAACTGCAAAATATGAACTAATTAAAAATAGATCTAATATTTATCTAACTGCAACAAATATTCTTAATGAAGATTTTGTAGAAAGTATAGGTTATAGTACTAAAGGTAGAAACTTTAAACTCGGATTTAATTTTCTCTTCTAGATAAAATAAGAAAAGTCAGCGCCTAAACGCTGACTTTTCTATAAACTAACCAAACCAAACAAAATTTTATGAATTCTTATACAAAGAACATGATAATTTTCACAAATTAGAGTTAAAGCAATGTTATTTTATTATTAAATGTTAAAAAAATAAATTTTATTCAAAAATGATTATTTCTTGTCTTGCATGGCAAATACATTCTTCAACAAATTAGAAGTTCTAGCATTTATGTTGGTTCTAATATCTTTTTCCTCGACAGCAATCATTTTAAAAACACCATTCATTGCTTGATTTGTAACATAATCAGTCAAATCTGGATTCACTTTTTTTACTAACGGGATACTATTATATTTAGTGATTATGTTAGTCCAAATTTTATCAGCACCTACTTTTGCAAATGAATTCTTAATCACAGGATTAAATTTTCCGTATAAAGCAGTCGATGTAGAGCCTTGCAAATAAGTTGTGGCAGCACTTTCGTTCCCCATCAAAATGTTTTTAGCGTCAGTAAAACTCATTCCGGTTACAGCATCAACAAAAATTGGAGTCGCTTCTTTTACAGCATCTTCAGCAGTACGATTTATGGCTCTTAAACCATCATCAGCTAGTTTGCTCATTCCAATTTTTCTCAAGCCAGCATCTACTTTTTTCAATTCTTCTGGTAATAAAATCTTTACCGCTTCATTCTTAAAAAAACCATCAGTAGCAGTTAGCTTCGTTACTTGTTTCGAGATTCCATTGTTCAGTGCTTCTTTTAAACCACCTGCAATATCTACATTTCCTTGTTCTAAAATCCCAGGCAATTGATTGGCGACTTGTTGTAATTCGGCACAACCAAAAAAAGGAAGAATTGCCAGTAATAATAACGATTTTTTCATAATTAGAATATATTATTTTTTGTCTTGCATTGCAAAAACTTGTTGTAGTAAATTAGAAGTTCTTGAGTCTAAGTTGGTTCTTATGTTTTTTTCTTCCACTGTAATCATCTTAAAAATACCTTCTAGAGCTTTGTTTGTCACATAATCAGTAATGTCAGGATTTACTTTATTAACTAAAGGGATGGCATTATATTTTGTAATTATATTAGACCAAATCACATCAGCGCCTACTTTTCCAATAGATTGTTGTACAACAGGGCTGAATTTTGTATATAAATCTTTGGTAGTAGCATTTTGCAAGTAAGCAGTAGCGGCATTTTCTTTACCCATCAAAATATTTTTAGCATCACTAAAATTTATATTTTTTATTGCCGAAACAAAAATAGGAGTAGATTCTTTTACAGCATCTTCTGCGGCACGATTCAAAGCTTTAATTCCATCATCAGCTAAACTGCTCATGCCTAATTTTCTCAAAGTTTTATCTACTTTTTGCAATTCAGCAGGCATCATTATTTTTACAGCTTCATTTTTATAAAAACCATCAAGAGCAGTTAGTTTAGAGACTTGATCTGTAACTCCTTTGTTCAGCGCTTCCTTTAAACCAGCAGCAATATCTATTCCAGAATTGGTTTTAGTTATAGTAGAGACTTTGTTTTGCCCTTTTTTTATAAGGTCTTTGAGTTGCGCATTACCAATCATCGGAATGAAAATAGCTAGTAAAAATATTTTTTTCATAAGTAAATGTGTTTTTCTAAGGTTACAAACAAAAATAGAGCCAATATTTTATTTAGAAGCAGAAACTTTACGATTTCTTTCAACTTTTGTCCCGCTATACGTTACAATCTTTTTATAATTTGTTCTTCAACAAGCTCAGAATAACAAATTATAAAAAGGATTTCCACTACTATCGGGACCAAATAAGAAGTTTATTTTATCCTTCAAAACTTTTTGAGAATTTTCTTAAATGAACTTATATCCCGATAGCTATCGGGGCTTATATGGTTCAATTTTCAATCATTTCTTTTATGCCTTTTACATTAAAAACAACTAAATTCAATTTTATCATTGACTTAAACAAATTCAACAAAAAAAATGTAAATTTGCTACTCAAAAATATCAAATCCTCAAAATGGAACCACAAATACCTTATATTCCAATAAATAAAGTAAGAATTGTAACAGCAGCAGCTCTTTTCGATGGTCACGATGCAGCTATTAATATCATGCGAAGAATAATTCAAGCTACGGGAGTAGAAGTGATACATCTTGGTCATGATCGTAGTGTCGAAGAAGTAGTAAATACAGCCATACAGGAAGACGCTAATGCTATTGCTATTACTTCATATCAAGGTGGTCATAATGAATATTTTAAATTTATGCACGATTTGCTCAAAGAAAAAGGAGCAGGGCATATCAAAATATTTGGTGGAGGTGGAGGTGTAATTTTACCAAGTGAAATTGCCGATTTACAAGACTACGGAATTACAAGAATATATTCCCCAGACGATGGTCGCGCCATGGGATTGCAAGGCATGATAAATGACTTAGTAAAACAATCTGATTATCCAATTGGTGATAAATTAAACGGGGAACTAAAGCATATTGAGGATAAAAATCCTACGGCGATTGCTCGTTTAATTTCCGCTGCCGAAAATTTTCCAGAAATTGCGAAACCTGTTTTTGAAACCATTCATAAAAACAACGAAACTTCAAAAATTCCAGTACTTGGAATCACAGGAACAGGTGGTTCAGGAAAGTCATCATTAGTAGATGAATTAGTACGCCGTTTTTTAATCGATTTTCCAGAAAAAACAATTGGATTAATTTCGGTCGATCCGTCAAAACGTAAAACGGGTGGTGCATTGTTAGGTGATAGAATTCGTATGAATGCAATTAATAATCCTAGAGTTTACATGCGTTCATTAGCCACTCGTCAATCAAATTTAGCGTTGTCTAAATATGTTGCCGAAGCCATTCAAGTATTAAAAGCTGCAAAATACGATATTATAATCCTAGAAACTTCTGGAATTGGACAATCTGATACCGAAATCATGGATCATTCGGATGTTTCATTATACGTAATGACACCAGAATTTGGAGCAGCAACACAATTGGAAAAAATCGATATGTTAGATTTTGCCGATTTGGTAGCTTTAAATAAATTCGACAAGCGTGGTGCACTTGATGCCATTCGTGATGTAAAAAAGCAATACCAACGCAATCATAATTTGTGGGATGCAAGTCCAGATGATATGCCAGTTTTCGGAACGATAGCTTCACAGTTCAATGATCCGGGAATGAATACGTTGTATAAAGCCATTATGGATAAAATTGTCGAAAAAACAAATTCAGATTTGAAATCGACTTTCCAAATAACTCGTGAAATGAGCGAGAAAATTTTTGTAATTCCACCACATAGAACGCGTTATTTATCTGAAATTGCCGAAAACAATCGTAAATATGATG
>NZ_JBJXEN010000097.1:0-26174 GCF_046153165.1 Flavobacterium sp.
AATGTTTCAGTAGTAAAAATTATAAATCAATCATTACTTTTATTTGAAGAGCATATAAAAGCGAATAAAATAGTTGTAATCAAAAATATTGAAGAAGATTTTTTCATCAATATGAATGCCGATTTATGTTTGGTCCTCATTAATAACTTGTTTCAAAATGCCATAAGGCATAATGTTGAAAATGGTAGTATTTTTATTTTTATTAAAGGTAATAGCTTGTCTATACACAATACAGGCAAAGAAGAACCACTTAACATAGCATTACTTTTTAAACGTTTTCAAAAAAATTCAACTTCAAATTTATCTACTGGATTGGGTTTGGCTATTGCCAATGAAATAGCAGAAGTGAGCGATTTATATTTAAAATATAAATTTATTAATAACAAACATCGTTTTACTTTGAAAGTTAAATAAAAAAATAGATTTACTGCAAATTTCACATAGATTTAAAATAGAATTACTTCTAATATTTGTATTTTAAAACAGAATACAAATAATTTTTAAATCAAAAAAAATGAAAAATGCAAGATTAACTTTAGCGTTAGCAGTTACACTTTTAGCATCACTTAATTCTTGTAAAGACAAAGAAATAAATGATAATGAAGAACTAACACAAGAAAAAAAAGGAAAAGAAAGTTACTTAAAAACAACAGTTGATAAAGAAGGTAAAATTGCTTTAGAACAACTCCCAGCAAATGTGGCAGCATATGTTGTTAAAAATTATTTAGGTTACGAAATGAAAAGTGCAGCTCACGACCCTTTGTGTTCAGGTGGTGATGCAATTGATTTAGTTATTACAAAAAAAAGTAGTCCTACTTATTCTTTAATCTTTCTTCCCGATGGTACTTTTGTGCAACTAGAAGAAGATGTTGCTATAAGTAAATCTCCAACAAAAGTTTTAGAAGCTATAGAAAGCAAATACTCTGGTTATCAAATTTCACAGCAAATAGAAAAATTAACTTTGGCTAATAACACAACCCAATACTTGTTGGACATTACAAAAGATAAAATCACAAAGGAAGTTATCTTCACTACTGATGGTATTGTAGTTTGTGAAAATTAAGTCAACAAAAAAAACAGAATTGAAATCAATTTAGCATAGAATTAAAATAGAATTGCATTTCACATTTGTATAAAATATAATAACTAACTATTAAATTTAAAAAAAATGAAAAAAGTATTTTTAGCAATGGCAATCGCTTTTAGTTTAACAACGTTTGCTCAAACAGAAGAAAAAGAAAAAAAAGTAACTGTTCCAGCAATTGTAAAAACGGCATTTACAAAAGATTTTCCTGGTAAAAAAGTAAAATGGGGAATGGAAGATGGTGATTTTGAAGCTGAATTTAAAATAAACGGAAGTGATGCATCAGCAGTTTATGATAAAAAAGGACACAAAAAAGCAGTTGAAATGACTATCAAAACGGCTGAACTTCCTGCAAACGTATTAGTGTATGTAAAAACAAACTATCCTAAAAGTAAAATTACTGAAGCTGCAAAAATCACAGATGATAAAAATGGGGTAACCTATGAAGCAGAAATTGGAAAAGACGGAAAATCATACGATGTTTTGTTTGATGCAAACGGAAAATTTATAAAAATTGTTGAAGGAGATTAATTATTTGATTTAGTTATTGGGCAGCATCCTACTTGTTGCCCTTTTTTTATATAATAATAAAAACATTTCAAATGAAAAAAATAGTTATAGTTACTTTATTGCTTTTAGGTACATTCTCCAATGTTTTTTCTCAACAAAACGATACTATTCAAAAAAACAACTACTTACGTGTTTATTTAGATGGTGCAACCGAAAGTGAAAATTATATCAAGGTTAAGCTTTGGTACATTGATTATGTTCGTGATCCTAAACAATCACAAGTTCATATTATTATCAATTCGCAACCTACAGCTTCTGGCGGATTACAATATAGCGTTCGTTTTCTAGGACACGAAAAATTTGAAAATAAAAACGACACACTTCAATATATTGCAAAAGTAGAAAATAGTAATCGTGAAAACCGTGATGAGCTAACCAATGTCATTACAATGGGTTTAATGCCTTATTTGGCATCAAACGGACAACAAAAGCATATGGCATTTGACTACACTGATAAAACCAAATTAGTAGAGCAAAGTGTTGATAAATATAAAAATTGGGTTTATACTGCAACTGCTAATACTTTTTTGAGTGGTGATAAAGTTTCCGAAGTTTTGTCTGCCGATGGTTCTTTTAGCGCAGCTAGAATAACCGATAAATGGAAAACAAGATTAACTGCTGGAATGAGTTACGGAAGCAATAATTATGAAACTACAACTTACAATTTTACTGGAAAAACAGTTATAAAAAACCTAAAAGGATTGATTGTGAAAAGCTTAAACGATCATTGGAGTTTAGGTTTAGAACCCACTTTTTATGCTTCCACTTATAGCAATGTAAAATCACAATTTGCAATTGCTCCAGGAATAGAATATGATGTTTTTCCGTATTCACAATCTGTAAATGATTTGTTTACTTTTAAATACAGATTGCAACCACTATACAACTCCTACATTGATAAAACAGTTTTTGACAAAACCAAAGAATTTTTATTCAATCAAATTGTTGATGTAACTTATACACATATTGCTCCTTGGGGAAATATTTCTTCAACACTTACTGGCTCCGATTATTTGAATCATACAAAAGCTTATCGATTGGATTTAGTAAATCAAGTAAATTTTAGAGTCGCTAAAGGTTTGTTTTTTAATGTTACAGGAAATGCTTCCTTAATTAATAACCAACTTTCTTTAAGTTCGCAAAGTTTAACCCCAGAACAAATTATATTGAAACAAAGAGAAACACTAACTAATTTTAGTTATTCAATGCAAGTTGGAATTCGATACACTTTTGGTTCGATTTTCAATAATATTGTTAATCCTCGATATGAAGGTGGCGTAAATATTGACAATGAAATATCAACTAAAGGAGAAACGGCAGATTAAATAGAATTACAGATGAAATCATTAAATAAAAGTTTATACATTCTTATAATTATGTTCTTGTGTAATGCAACAAATGCACAAGAAATTATTAAAAAAGATAGTTTAGTTAATTTAAAAAAAGAAAATTTAAAATTCAATTATAAGCAATTAATTATACCAGCAGCGCTAATATCATATGGTGTAATAGGAATTGAAAGTGATGCTTTAAAAGGTGTAAATCTTGATATTAGAAATGAAGTAACCGAAAATATAGATAAGAAAATTACAATTGATGATTTCTCACAATATGCACCAGCAGTATCGGTTTATGCTTTAAATTTAGGAGGAATAAAAGGGAAAAATAATTTGCGTGATAGAAGTGTCATTTTGGCAACTTCTTATCTAATTATGGGTACATCAACCTATGGATTAAAAAAATTAACCAAAATAGAACGACCAGATGGAAGTGGTTTTAACTCTTTCCCATCAGGCCATACAGCAACTGCATTTGCAGGCGCAGAGTTTTTGTGGCAAGAATATAAAGATGTTTCCATTTGGTATGGAATATCAGGATATATTGTAGCATCTGGAACTGGATTTTTTAGAATTTATAATAACAAACATTGGTTAACTGATGTGGCTGCAGGTGCAGGAATTGGGATTTTAAGCACAAAAATTGCTTATTGGATTTTTCCATACATCAACAATAAAATTTTTAAATCAAATAAAAATGTAAGTTCTGCTGTGGTTGCTCCATTTTATAACGGAAACCAAATGGGAGTAGGAATGGTTTTGAATTTGAAATAACTAAACTACTAATTAATTATGTAATTTTATCAAATGAAATTAAAGATTTTTTTCATTCTTGTTTTGATTAGTGTTAAGTCTTTTTCGCAAGAAAAGGACTTACGCTTTTATATAGAAAAAGCACAAACTAATTCGCCTTTGCTAAAAGATTTATCCAATCAAATCAAGTTAAATACTATAGATAGTTTAATAAATAAAGCAACTTACAAATCCCAAATCACAGCAAACCTAAATGCAAATTATGCTCCTAATTATAATGGTTTTGGATATGATACAGCATTAAGTAACGGACAATCCGTTTCGGGTTTGGTAGGGATTAATAAAAAAATAATTGGTAAAAACATCATTAACTCTCAAGCTGAAACGTTCAAAATATTTAAAGAGGGTTTAATCTTAAATAAAAAAATAGCTCTAAAGGATTTAAACAAAGTAATCATTTCCCAATATATTGCTGCCTCTGGAAATCAGGAGCAAATTATTTACAATCAGAAAATACTAGCCTTATTAAAAAATGAAGCGCAAATTTTGAAAAAACTCACTCAAAATTCTATCTATAAACAAACTGACTATTTGATTTTTCTTTCCACTCTAAAACAACAAGAATTCCAACTTTTAAACTTCAAACAACAATATCAAAATGATTTAGGATTACTAAATTATCTTTCAGGTGAAACTGATACTACTTTTGTGAATTTAAAAAATCCAGAAATTACTTTAAGAAACATTCAAAAACAAGATAAAATCATTTTTCTAAAACAATTTGAAACTGATAGCTTAAAAATTGCTAATCAAAATAAACTGATTGACAACATTTATAAGCCTTCGTTTTCATTACTTGGAGATGTAGGATATTTATCTAGTTTTGCAAGTCAAGGTTATAAAAATTTTGGTTTTAGTGTTGGCTTCGGATTGTCTATACCTATTTATGATGGAGGACAAAAATCATTGCAACATCAAAAAAATGAAATGGCATTAGCAACTAATTTGGCTTATAAAGCTAATTTCAATAAACAATATGAACAACAATTATTAATGCTAAATCAGAAATTAAAACAAGCTATCGAGACCGAAAATCAATTACAATCACAACTTCAAATTGCCGATGTACTTATCGAAGCAGATAAAAAATTATTACTCACTGGCGATGCTCAAATTACCGATTTTGTAATTGCTATTGGAAATGTAATTGCTATTAATAATAGCATTTCGCAAAATAAAATAAACAAACTCCAGCTTATAAATGAAATTAATTATTGGAGTTCTAATGACTAATTAACTTATAAAATTCAATATTTATAAATAAAAAAAATGGCAAATAATACATCCCAACATATTTTAGGCACTTCTTCAAATTTACTTGGGTTTTGCTTATTTATTATTACATCATTGCATATTAGCAATAAATCTGAAAGTAGTATGATAGACGAATATACATCTATAATTGCATTATTATTAACTTTTTCTTCAATTTTATCATTTGTTTCCATAAAGACAACAAATGATAAAATTGAAATGAAAATTGAAAAAATAGCCAACTACTTTTTTTTAACTGCTTTGATTGGTATTTTGGGAATAATATTTTTTGTTTTAATTAAATTCTGGTATTTATAATTATTTTTTTTAATAAAAATCAATCCAATGAAAAAATCTATACTATATTTTATTGCAATCACTACTTTTTTTATTTCTTGTAAAGACACAACGGTAGTTGAAAAACCAATTGATGCAAGCGTTCCAGTAACTTTAACTTCTATTGATACTTCAGGAATTGAAAGTTATATCGACCTTAATGCAACAGCAACTTATTTAGTAAAAAATACTATTAAAGCCAATGCGACAGGTTATTTGAATTCGGTAAATGTAGCCACTAATGATTTTGTTTCAAACGGTACAGCATTATTTTCTATTAAAACTCGTGAAGCTAAAATTTTAGGAAATTCGGTAAATAAAATAGATCCAACACTCAATTTTGGTAGTGCCATTAGAGTGCGTTCTAATACCAACGGAATTGTAACGATGGTTAATGTGCAACAAGGTGATTATGTTCAAGATGGTGATGCTTTGGTAACTATAAACGACACTAAAAGCTTTGCAATTTTATTGAGTTTGCCTTATGAATTAAAAAGATACATTTCGGTTGGACAGCAATTGACGGTTACTTTGCCTGATGCTACATCTAGAATTGCAACGGTTCAAAAATTTTCGCAAACTGTTGACGCTACTTCACAAACGCAAAATGTGGTTTTAAAAATAAATGGAAAGCAAGATATTCCAGAGAATTTAATTGTAAAAGTTAGAATAAACAAAACATCAAATTCTAAAACTATTTCTTTACCTAAATCGGCTGTTTTGAGTGATGAAACCGAAACAGACTTTTGGGTTATGAAAATGATAAATGCCAACACAGCAATTAAAGTACCAATTAAAAAGGGAATTCAAACCGAAGATAAAATTGAAATCTTATCGCCAATTTTAACTCGTGATGATAAAATTTTACTTACTGGAAATTATGGAGTAGCAGATACGATTAAAGTAAAAGTAATTAAAAACGAACTGTAATGAACAACTTTTTTGTCAAACATAAAAATGGTTTAAGTGCCATTATCTTTCTAATTATTTTGGGAGGATTTTTTGCGTATTCAAAAATGCAAACGAGTTTGTTTCCAGAAATCACCTTTCCGAAAATTAAAATTATTGCTGATGCAGGACAACAACCCATCGACAAAATGATGATTACGGTAACCAAGCCGTTGGAAAATGCCATTAAAAAAGTACAAGATTTAAAAACTGTCCGAAGCACAACCAGTCGTGGAAGTTGTGAAATTTCGGCTTTTATGGATTGGAAATCCGATATTGATTTGAGCAAAAACAGAATTGAAGCTCAAATTAATCAAATTAAAAATGATTTACCGCCAGATACACAAATCACGGTCGAAAAAATGAACCCTTCTATTCTTCCTGTTATTGGTTATGCAATTGAAGGTAAAGGGAAATCGGCGATTGAGTTAAAAAAAATAGCCAATTTTACCATCAAGCCATTCCTTTCTCAAATAGATGGCGTTTCCGAAATTCGGATTATTGGCGGAAAAGAAAAAGAATATTGGTTGGCGTTAGATTTTAATAAAATGACTGCCCTTGGGATTACTCCAAATGCGATTTCGCAAGTTTTAAGTCAAACCAATTTCATTAAATCTAATGGTTATTTATCTGATTATAGGTATTTATATTTAACAATTACCGATGCACAAGTTGATAAAAAAGACGAACTCGAAAACCTGGTAATTAGTAATAACGGAAAAGGAATTATAACACTAAAAGATATTGCTACTGTCGAAATTAAAGAAGCAAAAGAATACATAAAGGTTAACGCAAACGGTAAAGAAAGTATTTTAATTGCAGTTATTAAACAACCCAATTCTAATCTGATTTCACTTTCTGATGCAATGAATGTAAAGTTGCAGGATTTAAAAAAAATACTTCCAAAAGACATTACTATAAAACCATTTTATGAGCAGGCAAGTTTTGTAAATGATGCTGTAAAAAGTGTTACAGATAGTTTATTAATTGGTTTATTATTAGCCATAATTGTTGCTGTTTTATTTCTGAAATCGGCGAAAGCTAGTGCTACAATACTAATCATAATTCCAGTAACATTAGGACTGACATTGATTGTTTTATACCTCACAGGAAATACTTTCAATATTATGACTTTGGGAGCCATTGCGGCTGCATTAGGATTAATAATTGACGACGCTATTGTAGTTGTAGAACAAATTCATCGCACACACGAAGAACATCCTGATGAGTCAACTGTAACGCTTTTGCAAAAGGCAATTCATTATTTATTTCCAGCAATGGTTGGATCTTCCATCAGTACGATTGTAATTTTTATTCCATTTGTATTGATGAGTGGTGTTGCAGGTTCTTATTTTAAAGTATTAACTGATACAATGATTATCACTTTGGTTTGCTCGTTTTTTGTTACTTGGTTGTTGCTTCCAGTGGTCTATTTGTTGCTATCTAAAGAAGAAAGGACTAACTCTGAAAAACAAGAAATAATTGAAATTCACGAAGTGAAAACTCAAAATTGGGTAGCATATTTTATTGGAAAACCTATAATTAGTATCGGTTTTTGTGTTTTTCTTGTTCTTTCAATTTTTATTATTTTACCTAATTTAGAAACTGGTTTTTTACCTGAAATGGACGAAGGAAGTGTCATTTTAGATTATGAAAGTCCACCAGGAACTTCATTGGAAGAAACCGATAGAATGTTGAATGAGGTCGAAAAAATAATTATAAAAGTCCCCGAAGTTGAAGCGTATAGTAGGAGAACCGGAACACAAATGGGCTTTTTTATAACCGAACCTAATCGAGGGGATTATTTAATTCAGTTAAAGAAAAACAGAAGTAAAACAAGTAACGATGTGATTGACGAAATTCGTGCCAAGGTTGAAGCTACACAACCTGCATTGCGTATCGATTTTGGTCAGGTTATTGGCGATATGTTGGGTGATTTAATGAGTTCTGTTTCCCCAATTGAAGTAAAAGTTTATGGAAATAATCAACTAGAATTACAAAAAATTGCCAAAGAAGTTAGTGCTATTGTTGAAAAAGTAAAAGGAACTGCGGACGTTTTTGATGGTATTATTTTGGCTGGACCAGCGATTAATATTCAACCTAATTACGCTCAATTGGCACAATATGGAATTACACCATCAGATTTGCAGTTTCAAATGCAAACCGCTTTGGAAGGAAATGTTGTAGGTAGTTTATTAGAAAATGAAAAACAAACACCAATTAGATTGATTTATGCCAATGGTCAGAAACGAAGTTTAGAGGATATTAAACAACTTAAAATATTTTTGCCAAGCGGACAATCTATTCCTATTTCGAGTTTGGTTACTATTTCTGTTCAAAAAGGAGTTGCTGAAATTGAACGTGAAAATCTACAAATGATGAGTGTTGTAACTGGACGATTGGATAATCGAGATTTGGGAAGTGTAATGAAAGAAATTCAAACTAAAGTGACTGCCAATATTCATTTGCCAAGTGGTTATTATATTGAATACGCAGGAGCTTATAAAGACCAACAACAATCTTTTAGAGAATTATTACTAATTCTAATAGCATCTTCTTTATTGGTTTTTGGAGTGATTTTATTTCTTTTTCGAGATTTTAGAATAGCACTGGTTATTCTTTTAATTTCTGTTTTAGGAATTGCAGGCAGTTATATTTTACTTTTTATAACTAGAACACCTCTTAACGTTGGGAGTTATACAGGAATTATTATGATTGTGGGCATCATTGCCGAAAACGCCATTTTTACATTCCTGCAATTTAGAGAAACTTTCAAACTGTCAAGAAATGTAAACGAATCAATCATTTATTCAATTTCAACCCGATTACGACCAAAATTAATGACTGCTTTAGGTGCAATAATTGCACTTTTACCTTTAGCAATCGGAATTGGAACTGGTTCAGAATTGCATCAGCCTTTAGCTATTGCTGTAATTGGTGGATTTCTAATTGCAATGCCATTATTGTTGGTGGTTTTGCCAAGTTTATTGGCACAAGTTTATAAAAACGAGAAACATTTTAAGCATTTTGAGTAGGTTTAAAAGTAATTTTTTGAAGCGTTGGAGGTAAGGTCAACTCATTTTTAAAACTTCCTTTTTACCACCGGACGAAAAAAAAGTTTCTCGTTATTGAAAATGGAATTAGTGAAATGAAGCAAACAAATATGTGAGTTTAGGAATACTTGGACTAAACGAGGATTTTGTGCAGATGAATGAGATAATGGGTTTATTGGCTATTATATTCTCTTTATCACTTGTTGAAAATTTGACTTTATTGAATAGGAAATTTTATATATTGCACCATTATATAAAGGATTTGGTTTTCGATGAAAATATTACACACTATACAAGAACCTCATAAAATGTTTGATACTGCTGGTAGCAGTCCATTACTGGTTACTTGCAACGATTTTAACGATTGGGTTTGTAAATATGATAGATTTCCTAAATATCTATTTAATGAATTAATTACGGCTGAATTTGCAAAGTTATGGACTATAAATGTTCCTGAAACGGCATTGATAAATGTAAAAGATGAACACATTCTTTATGACAAATACCCAAGTCTTCAGCCTTCTTTTTTTGAAAAGGAATGTTTTGGCTCTTTATTTATGAAAAACACAAAGGAGATTGATTTGTCATTTATACCTTCATTTAGAGAGAAAAGTTTTAGAGATAGAATTCAACAAAAATCAGATTTTTTAAAAATAGCTCTTTTTGATATTTGGCTTTGTAATGAAGATAGAAACTATAATAATACCAATTTGTTGTTGCATTTTGCTCCAGAAAATATTTACTTTTTTTACGCAATAGATCACGTAAATATTTTTAATAGTAGTTCTTTAAATTATGGTTTGGCAACATTGACGGAGGATGATACCCTACTAAAAACGGAACTTGCCAAGTTACTTTTTGGAAAAGCAAAGAAATTAACACTAATTGTTGATAAGTTGATTGAGAATTTTTATCTTTGCACCAAAGAATGTGAAGATAATTTAGATGTTATACTTGACTTATTACCAGTTTCTTGGGCGATAGACAAAGTAGATATGAAAGCCAAAATGCTACAATATTTGTTTACTAACGAATGGAAAAAGCAATGTGAGGATATCTTTAGGACTTATGTTCAATCTTTTATAAAAAACTAAAATGAAAACTATTTTTTCTATATTATACGTTCCAATAAGTGCTACTCTTGATGAGAAAGTGAGCATTGGACTAATTATGTCTGATGGTGTTCAAAATTATTTTAGGTTTTCTCAATCAAAACTACAAGCAATAAAATCTTTAATTGACATTGAAAGTCATACTATTTTAAAAACCTATTTACGTTCTCTTGAAAAAGAAATTAATTTAGAATTGGTAAATGACAAAACATTATTTACTATAGAAATTGCTTCAAAAGCTAAATGGATAAATAGTTCTTATATTTCTTATTTGTCAAAATATTCTAATAACTTATTGCAATTTTCTGAACCAAAAGTTATTGATATTTCACTTGATGAAATTACCTATAAAAGGATTTTTGAAAAATATATTTTTCAATATGAAGAAACAGTAACTACACAAACTGAACCAACTATTTTTCAAAAAGTAAGAACAAAATTATATCCCAAAATAACAGGCAAAGTAAATATTGATAAAACACTTACCTCTAATGATTTTGCTAATTTATTTGCACCTGTTGAGGTAAATTTTATAGGTGTTAATGGAGTGCCAGTTGCCGGACAAGCTTTTGATTTTGAGAAAAAACATTATTTCCTTGAAAATGATGTAACTCGTTTTATTTCTTTGACCAAAGCATTAGAATTGTCGGGTCAGCCAGATGGTAAATATTTTGTTTTGGGAAGAGAACCTAAAGTTAGTCATAATGATAAAAATCATTTGATGTGGTCTCAAATACGAGATGCACGATTTTTAGAATTTGTTGATATTGATGACATTGGAGTTGTAGAAGATTATATAGAAAAAAATCACGTTACCCCATTTTTTAGTGAAGTAACGGAGTAAAAATAAAATCTTAATTATCAAAAAAGGCTTTCAAATATTTTGAAAGCCTTTTTTAATTCTAATCAATCCGTATTATAAAAAATCTAATAATTCAAATTCATTCCAAAACCTATTCCCATATCACTATCATAGTGCGTTGTTAAGCCTAGATTTCGTGTGAAAATATATTTTAGTCCTGTTGTGTATTCTTTATCGGTATTAATCATTATCATTGCTCTTAATCGTTTTGAAACTGGTATATCTTCTCTTCCTAATTGAAAACGAAATTTACCATCGCCATCTACTCGTAAATCAGCAATAAATAACATTGGTAGCGTGTAAGCAATACCAGCAACAAATGTATTTCGATTGTTTTTATTACTTTTTTGACCGAACCAGTTCTTTTCTTCGCTACCAAAAATATTATTTGGACCACCTTCTATTTTATAATGATAATCGTAACCAATGTATGGATATAGCCATTGCATTTTTCCTAAATATCGTCCAACCATAGTTTCACTCTCGTAACCGTGCATATCGTGATAACCCAAATGCCAAAGTGAACTTATTTTCCAACGTGTGTTTGCAATCATTGCTGTACCCTCATTGCCATTTGTTGCAAAATTATTCTCGCCCATAAAATGAAATTTTCTGTCGTCTGCAAACAATTTGCGTTGTGCTAGTTTTGGATTTGGAATTTCAGGATTTGGTGCTTGATTTTCATAGGTAAAAACTCTGCCCATTCCGCTCATCATATGGTAGAGAATATGACAGTGAAAAAACCAATCGCCCTCGACATTGGCATTAAATTCAAAAACATCAGTTTCCATTGGCATAATATCCACAATGTTTTTAAGTGGAGAAAAATCGCCTTGACCGTTTAGTAATCTAAAATCGTGACCGTGTAAGTGCATTGGGTGTCGCATCATTGATCCGTTGTGAATTGTGATGCGTACATTTTCGCCTTTTTTGATTAAAATTTTATCGGTTTCAGAAACTACTTTGTTGTCTAAACTCCAAACATAGCGGTTCATATTTCCTGTGAGTTCAAATTTTAATTCTTTAACTGGTGCATCTTTAGGAAGCGTTGTTTTTGTTGGCGATTTTAACATTGCATAATTTAAGGTTGTAATGTCCGAAAGTGCATTGCTGTTATAATCGGCTTCGGTCATTTTCATATTACCCATTTTACTGTCTGTTTTTGCTTTGGTTGCTCCTGTAATTTCTGGGTACATTACTACGTTCATATCCATTTGATTGTATGACATTTGCATTCCCATATCGTCTAAATCTCCGTTCATTTTCATCATTCCGTTCATCATTTTCATTCCGTCGAAATATTTTAATTTTGGTAAAGGAGCTACTAATTGTTTTATGCCACCGCCAATATATAATGAAGTAGATTTTGTTCTATCTTCTGGAGTTGCGAGAAATTCATAGGAAGTTTTATCGGCTGGAATGGTGACAATTATATCATAAGTTTCAGAAACTGCAACGATTAATCTATCGACTTCGACAGGTTCTACATCGTTACCATCATTAGCAACTACTGTAATTTTACCGCCCGCATAGGTTAGCCAAAAATAGGTTGATGCTCCGCCGTTTGAAATTCGTAAACGCACTTTATCACCAGCTTTAAATTGAGATAATTGACTTTCGTTTTTACCGTTGATTAGGAATTTATCGTAATAGACATCGCTCACATCCATCGCGTTCATTCGCTTCCATTCGTTGGTTACTTTGGTTTTGAAATTTCCGCTTTTTATGGCTTCGGCATAACTTTGAGTTGTTCCTTTTTTGATAGCAAACCAATCTGTTGCATTGTGCAACATACGGTGTACATTTTCGGGTTTCATATCTGTCCATTCGCTTAAAATTACTGGAACGGTTGGTAGATCATCAATCCCTTTTCTGAAAGTAGGATCATCTGCTTTTTTATTCATTATAAACGAACCGTACATTCCGATTTGCTCTTGTAAACCTGTATGACTATGGTACCAATGCGTTCCGTGTTGGATAATTGGAAATTTATATAAATGTGTTGTATGCGGTTTTATTGGCATTTGGGTTAAATTTGGCACACCATCGTATTGATTGGGTAACATTAAACCGTGCCAGTGCATTGAAGTATCTTCGTTTAACTCGTTGTGTACATAGATTTCTGCAATATCGCCTTCGGTAAATGTGAGCGTTGGCATTGGTATTTGTCCGTTTACGGCAATTGCTCTTTTTTCTTTACCAGAAAAATTTACAATGGTATCTTTTACATATAAATCGTAACGGACAATTTTTTGAGCTGATGCACTTAACGCGACAAATAATACTATAATTGATAATTTGAATTTCATTATTTTATTTTTTAAATTGATTTTGCGATTTTTTCCATAATAGAATGGTCTGTTCCAAATTTGCAAATTGCATCACAATTGGCTCTTAATTCAGAAAATAGAATGTACTTAATATTCATTTTTGAGTTTTTTATAACTGGTCGGTTGAGTTGTTGAATAACATCTTTTTCACGACTGTCAGGAATAATGATGTAAAAGACTTCTTCGCCGTTTGAAATGCTAAAATATAAATCAGATAATCTTAATATTCCCGAATAAATACTGGTACTTTTTTCTACTTCAAATGCTCCTATGATTTTGTTTGTACCCTTTTGAAACCAAAGTACATCTATTAGTTTTATTGTGTTTTGTGTGTCTTTATCGGTTTGAAGTTCTGGGAATTTATTTATTGATATAAATGAAAAATTTTCTCCTCCGTAGGATTTGCTTTTATCATTACTTGCAGGAGTTACATCAAAACCTAATGAAACCCCAATTTTTAATAAATGGTATTGCATTTCGTTATGAAGATTTTCTGCTAATTTTTCTTCTTGAATTTCTTTTTGACGTTTTAAAATATTCTTTTCAAATTTATTGCGTTCTTCTTCACTCAAATATTCATCGTTGCCAATGAGCATTTTTTGCGTTCCAATTTCAAAACATAATCCTGCAATTGCTCCTAAATCATTCGATAATTCGGCTTTGTGTTTGCTATTGGTTTCTATTAATGTTTCTCTTATTTTTAAATATTCTGTCCAACTTCCTAACTTCTTTTTGTCTTTAAATAAAAAATTAAATCCGTTAAGAATGGCGGTATTAAATGGCGGAAACCAAGTTGGGTGCAAGAAATATAAAATACTTGCTACTGCTGGTCCCAAACCTTTTATTTTTAGTTCGTCTAGTTTTACAATTTCTTTTATTACTTGTTCTTCGGTTTTGGCATTGATACAATTTTCAAGAAATTGACCAAATGTTATTTTATTATTTTGATTTTCGTAAATATCTGGAATACGTAATTTTGGCTTCCAATAAAAAGGATGTGCAACACCTACAAAAATTTGTTTTTGTTCTGCAATACAACTCAATACAAATTCTAAACTACTGCCTTTAAAATCGTTGGGAAATGTTTTGTTTTTAATATCGTCAATCACTTGTAAAACACCACGGCGAATGGTTCGAAATGCTTTTAATCGTTGGTCATTATCTATAAACCAAGTTGTATAAACACTTTCAGTATCGGTTTTGTATTGCTGGATTATTTGAGTAAGGTTATTCATTACTATTCAAAATAATTTAGTAGTTGTTTTAAAAAATAAATTTGATAAAATAAGAAACTATCAAAAATTCATTAAAGTTAATTTTCAATAAATTAATGATAATTTCTATTAGTAATTTCTGATTAATAATGTGAATAATTTAAAACTTTATTATTCACCTATTCTTCATTACTCTTTTTTGACTAAATCCATTCCGCATTTAGAACATTTACCTGGTTTATCGCTGATAACTTCTGGGTGCATTGGACAACTGTAATTCATTGCTGCCATTTTTTTTGTTGATTTCTTTTTGTCCATCATTTTCATTTTATCGTTACACATTTTTCCGCTCATTTCCATACAGTCTCCGTTTTTCATCATCATTTTTTTACCATCTTTCATAGTACATTCCCCATTAGTCATACAGGTTGTACCATTTTTCATAACCATATCTTTTTCCATAGGCATAGTTTTACCGTCTTTCATAACCATCATTTTACCGTCTTTCATCATACAACAATCTTTCATCATTGTAGATTTTTTCGCTGTTTGAGCATTAGCACTTAACGAAATTACCATTAAAAACAGTGTTAGAAATGCAACTGTTTTTGTCGAAATTAATTTTAAATTTTTCATAATAAATGTATTTATTTTTCGTCAGTTCCGCTGTTGCTCGGTCTTCAGTCTCGCTGTCGCCCGATTTATATTTTCTAAAGTTTCAAACTGCGCAATCTTAACGCATTTACAATTACAGAAACCGAGCTAAAACTCATTGCTAAAGCTGCAATCATTGGCGAGAGTAATATTCCAAAAAACGGATATAAAACTCCTGCTGCAATTGGAACTCCTAAAACATTATAGAAGAAAGCAAAAAATAAGTTTTGTTTGATATTTCGCATTACGGAGTGACTTAAATTCTTTGCTTTTACGATGCCTTGTAAGTCGCCTTTTACTAATGTAATTTTAGCACTTTCAATAGCTACATCAGTACCTGTTCCCATTGCAATTCCAATATCGGCTTGGGCTAATGCCGGTGCATCATTGATACCATCGCCTGCCATTGCTACAATTTTTCCTTCGGATTGCAAACGCTTTATTTCGTTTAATTTGTCTTCGGGTAAACAACTTGCTTTGTAGGATGATAAGTTTAATTCATCGGCAACTGCTTTGGCAGTATTTACATTATCACCAGTAAGCATAATTACTTCAACTCCTTGACGCATTAATTCTTTTATGGCTTCTTTACTAGATGTTTTAATTGCATCTGTAATTGATACAAAACCTATTGCAACGCCATCAACAGCAATATAAGAAACTGTTTTGCCAAGTTTTTGTTCGGTAATAATTTTGTTTTCTAAATCGTCAGAAACAATAGCTTTGACTTGTTCCATTAGCTTTTTATTGCCTAATGCTACCTTTTTATTGGTAACTGTTCCTGTAACTCCTTTTCCTGCAATGGCTTCAAAATCTTTAACATCAATTAATGAAATGGATTTAGTTTTAGCATAATTTACTACTGCTTGTGCCAACGGATGTTCGCTGTATTGATTTAAGGAAGCTATATTTTGTAACAAATCATTCTCATTATTATTTGAAGCAAAAATGGTTTCTACCGATGGCTTTCCCTCGGTTATTGTTCCTGTTTTATCGGTTATTAAAACATTTACTTTGTTCATATTTTCTAATACTTCGGCATTTTTTATCAAAACTCCCGATTGTGCACCTTTGCCCACGCCAACCATTACCGACATTGGTGTTGCTAATCCTAAAGCACAAGGACAGGCAATAATTAAAACGGCAATCGCATTTATAAATCCGTAAACCAAGGCTGGTTCGGGACCAAATTTTGCCCAAATGAAAAAAGTTATTATCGAAATAATTACTACAATTGGCACAAAATATTTAGCAATACTGTCGGCTAATTTTTGAATTGGTGCTTTTGACCTACTGGCATCATTGACCATTTTGACGATTTGCGAAAGCAAGGTTTCTGAACCTACTTTTTCGGCAATCATTACAAAGGATTTGTTACCGTTTATAGTTCCTGCAATAACATTGTCCTCTTTCTTTTTATCTACAGGAATGGGTTCGCCAGTTATCATTGCTTCATCAATACTACTTTCGCCATCAGTAATTTTTCCATCAACTGGTATTTTGTCTCCTGGTTTTACACGCAATAAATCGCCTTTTTTAATGTCGTGAATGGATATTACTTTATCACTTCCATCAATTACTAAAGTAGCTTCGGTTGGAGCGAGTTTTAATAATTCCTTGATTGCACCACTGGTTTGGCTGTGTGCTTTGGCTTCTAATAATTGCCCTAATAAAACCAATGTTAGTATTACTGTTGTGGCTTCAAAATATAGTAAAACCGCTCCAGTTTCGGTTTTGAATTCATTTGGAAAAATAGAAGGAAAAAACATCCCGACTAAACTGAACAAAAAAGCAACTCCAGTTCCTATACCGATGAGTGTAAACATATTCAAATTCCAAGTAATAATAGAATTGAATGCACGAACAAAAAACATCCAACACGCATAAAAAACGACAGGAAGCGTCAAGATAAATTGTACCCAATTCCAAATTGTGGCATCCATTATTTTGAGTAATGGATTGTTTGGCATCATTTCTATCATTGCGATAGCAAAAACAGGAACGGTAAAAACCACAGCTACTTTCATTTTCTTGACTAAATTAAGATATTCCTTTTGTTCTGCACCTTCGCTAGGTTGCATTGGCACTAATGTCATTCCGCAAATAGGACACGAACCAGGTTCGTTTTTTATTATTTGTGGGTGCATTGGGCAAGTGTATAGCCCTGCTTGATTGTCTGTTTTTGTTTCTTCGGTATTTTCCTTGAGTTTATTCATCGCTGTTGATTGTATTTATCCAATTGATTACTTCCTGTTTCTGAATAGATGTTAATATTGCATTTTTGTGAATTAGAGTATATGATGCCAAAGGCATTTCATCTGATTTTATTTGTTTGACAATTCTATCTAATTTATTATTTTGTTTACGGTTACTATAATTTCCCCATTCATTAAAATTCAGATTTTCTTTCCCCTCTTTGATATGGCTTTCCATAAAAAACCGTGCTGGTTGAATGAAAGAATACAAAGGATAATGAGTATTGTTACTATGACAGTCATAACAAGAAGTTCGCAAAATGGTTTCTACATTTTTGGGTACTTTATACACTTTTGTAAAATTGGCAGTAACATCCTGCTCGAAACCTACGTTACGAGCAGGTTGATACAATTGCATCAGCAAAAAAATAATTAACCCTATATAAAGTATTTTTTTGATGCTTTTTTTCATTTTACAATGCTTTTTTCATAGAACCACAAGTAAGCATTTTAGATCCTTGATATGGATTTTTGATGTCTTTAACTTCGCTTATCCAAATAGCACCTTTTCCGTCATTTGCCATTGGGCAAAAATCTTGATACAGTTTTTGTTTTGTTCCAAATGTTTTAATTAAATCGTTTATGTCTTTACTTAACATCACGAAATGTTCTCTTTGGTGTTCCAATTTATCTGCATTTGCTCCAATATGCTCTGCGTGCTCTTTTGCATCATCGACAATGTCTAGGTATTCTTTTTTAAGTTTTGCATCAATCGAATTTACATTTACTGCATTGAAAGTAGCATATAATGTTTTACCAGCAACTCCTGCCCCTTTTGCATCGTCTTTGGTTAAAGCATTTTTTAAAGTCAAATAATTACTTATAATTTCGTTTACAGAAAATGGAGTTTGAGCAACTGCTGTTGTGGTCGTTTCTGCAACTGCTTCTGTTGTGGTTGCAACAACTTTTTCGGTAGTTGCTTTTACTGGCTCTGTTAATTCCATTCCACATTTTGAACATTTATCACCTTTTTTACCTGTTACTTCTGGGTGCATTGAACACGCATACAGTTGTGATGTTGTTTCTGTTGTTTCTGAAGTTGCAGTTTCTACTTGCTTGTTTTTTTGGTTACAAGAAACCATTACGAATGCCATTGCTACGGCTGAAAGAATTACATTTTTCATTTTGTTTTAATTTTAAATTATTAGATTATTTTATTTATTGGCAACATTTTTTGATGAATATTTTTTTGAAAATCCATTTTAATATAGAAACTACTTTTTTCATTTTAGAGTAATTTAAAAATCATTATCCCACTCATTGCAATCATTAACGCATCTTCTATAATGGTAACGGTACTCATTGGCAAATTAAAAACAGCACCTAAACAAGCACACTGAATTTTCTTTTTGTTAAAGACTGATTGTAAAACACCAATGATGCTAATTGACATTACTACAAATGTGATTGAGTTGGTAGCTAATGGATTAAAATTGATTAAATACCCAATTCCTAACCCTAATTCAATAATGGCATATACATTTCCCCAAACTGGAACTCGTTTTGCAATGACATCATACATTTGATAACTTTCGGCAAATCCTTTAAGATTTAGTAATTTGAAAAAAGAAAATACAAGAAAGAAACCTGCCATAAAATGTTGCATTGCTTCCGTCCAATTAAAATTTTCATTCTTGAATTGAATTAGAATTGTAACCAAACTGATGTAAAAGAAAATCAATAAAATTGGCTTGTACGTTTCTAGCCAAGATTTTGCTTGTTCCTCAATTTCATTATGATTGATTGCTGAAATTTGATATTTACTGTCTAGCGCTTTTTGAAAATCTGATAAAGCAATATGTTTGTCCATTGAAATGGTTGCTGAATTAGTTTCTTTTGAAACTTCGACAGCTGTAACATTCTCGATGGTCATTAAAGCCGATTTTACTTTGGCTTCACAACTACTGCAAGTCATTCCTGTAAGTTGATATTTGTGTGTCATTGTTTTACTTTTTTTAAAACAATACTAAATACTAATTAAAAAAGTATTTAGTATTGCTTTAATTTAAACATATAATATTACAATAGATTTATGTTTAGAATATTACAGATTTATTTTATGGAGTTGTAAAATTTACATTTTCATTACAACACCATTTGGTTTTTTACCTACCGCAATAGTTTTAGTAACGGTATGATTTGTAACATTTATAACAGAAACTGTATTTGCCGTTTGATTGGTTACATAAGCCGTATTTCCGTCTATAGTAAATGAAATTGCGTGAGCACCAGCACCAGTATTGAAAGCTCCGCCGTGCATCCAATTCATCATAGTTGTATCCCAAGTCCAGTAATGCACTTTTCCTGCCATTGGGTCAGAAACCCATAACTCACTTTTTGTTCCGTTGTGGGAAGCAATTCCGGGCATAAATCCTAAAGCTATAGTTTGAGCAATTGTATTATCAACTACTTTAATTACTGAAATAGATTGTCCGTCTTCGTTATCTACAAACATTTGTCCATTAGTTCCTGTCCAAGCACCAACTGGATTGTTACCTACTGTAACTGTTGCTATAACTGCTTTTGTTGTAACATTGATCACCGAAACATTGTCATCATCGCCATTAGCAACATACGCTTTTGTTCCGTCTGATGAGAATGTTAATTCTGCTGGCATCATACCCACAGTAATTGTATTTTTCAGAGCGTAGGTTGTTGCGTCATAAACCAAAACTTTACCTGTCATATCCATTTGAGGAACCCAAATTTCTGAACCGTTTGGGGAATAAATGGTGTTGTGGTTCATTACTGGCAAACTCATATTTTTTACAATTGCACCAGTCATCGCATCAATTACTAATAATTTTCCAGACATTGTTCCAGTTACTGCGTGACCTGCACTAAAATCCATTCCTGGTACTCCAATTGCTAAATGATTTTCGTGTGATGAAATGTGATGAGGCCACATTATCATATCTGTTCCTGTTCCCATTAACGGAATAGTTGCAGTTACTTCATTTGTTGATAGTTTGATTACAGATACTGTTGCATCTTCGCCATTGACAACATAAGCTGCTGGATAATTTACATTTAAAGCAGTATTCATATCAGTAGCATTATCACTTTTGCTGCACGATGTTACTAAAATTGCTCCTAAAAAAGAAGCTGTTAAAATTGCATTTTTCATTGTTTAAAAATTTAAAAAATTATTGTTGATTATTTATTTAATTGTTTCTACCACACTACCACAACTCAACATTTGAGAGCCAAAATAGGGATTTTTGATTGTGTTTTCTTTGCTTAACCAATTCATTTTCTTCATTGGACAGTATTGATAATAAACTGCTTCTGTTGGTTTAGAAACTTTTATTAATTCATAAACTCCTTTGGATAATGAGTTAAAGACATTTCTTTGTTTTTCAACATCTTGCGTTTCTGAAATGCTTTTTGCATCGGTTGTTAAATCTTTAAACACTTTCATCCACGCCATATGTTCGTCCATTTTTAATGTTTCCATTTTTACGGCAATAATTGAAGATAATAATGCTGTTGCTTTTTCAGAAGCTATTTTACCATCTGTTTTTACTAAAGCATCTTTCAATAAAAAATAATTATCGAAAATTGGTTTTAGTTGATTTACTATTTGGTTTTCAGTAGTTGTAGAATGATTAGACATATCCATTTCGGTTTTTGCTGGCATACTCTCACCGGATATTGCATCTACTTTTACAGGAATTTTTGCCACACGATCATATTGACAACAGCTTGGAAGTTTTGAATAAACATCAGCAGGAGCAAGGAATTTATCGCTATCATAACCAACAAGAGCAATACGTTTTAGTATTTCGTCTTGATTGGTTTTTTTAGCATCGTAAATAAGCGTTGCCATTTTTGAATCCTCATTCCAATCTACTTTGGCAATATTTTTTAGATTTCCTGCTTTTTCTATTTTGGTTTCGCACATTCCACAGTTTCCGTACACTTTTACAGTTTCTGTTGTGGCATTTTTAATTTGTGCATTAGATACCACGATTGATAACAATAGTATTATTGTCATCATTATTTTTTTTAATGAATTCATTGTATATAAATAATTTTGAATTGAATTAGTTAAACAATAACAAAATGAAATTATAGCAATGCCATCATTTTGAAATTGAAATTAACCGAGAAAATAAATGATTTTGAAAGCGTTAATTGTTATCAATTAGATACAATTATGGCTATCAGAATTGGAATTTAGCTTATTTTTGGTATAAGCCAAAGAGAATAGAAACCAGAAGATATAAAGGTTTCTGAATGAGAATTTTTTTGTTTTTCGGAAGAAAAATCAAAAGTATTGTTTTTAAATTTTATTTCATAAACGATTGTAAAACCATTACTTGCTGCTGGACAACCACATTTGGAATGTCCACATTTTCCTGCACAACCATCGCTATTTTTACCTTTAGAATGACTATCGCCTTTGCAACAATCATCTTTGTCAGTTTTTGATGAAACTTCTTTTTTACAAGAATGTTTATTTGAGCTATTTCCACACGCAAAAGAATTACTTGGCATCAATAAGAAACCAAATAATACGATTACTAAAATGTGAAATTTATTCATTTGTGCTTTAATTTGAATCAAAAGTAATCAAATTATATTTTTTGTTTGCTAATCAATTGTTAAAATGTAGTATAACAATAAAAAAAGTGTTTCAGCATTGGCTTTAAACACTTTTTTTATTGAATAAATAATTTCACTAAAACTTCATTCGTTGTATTCTCACAGCATTTAAAATCGCCAATAATGCTACTCCAACATCCGCAAAAACGGCTTCCCACATAGTTGCTAATCCTCCTGCACCAAGTACCAAAACTATTGCTTTTACTGTAAATGCTAAACCGATATTTTGCCAAACAATTTGTTTTGTTTTTTTACCAATATTTATTGCTGTATAAATTTTATAAGGTTGGTCGTTTTGAATTACAATGTCGGCTGTTTCAATTGTTGCATCGCTTCCTAAACCACCCATAGCAATTCCTGCATCGGCAAGAGCAACAACAGGCGCATCGTTTACACCATCGCCAACGAATGCGATTTTTAGGTTTTGTTGTTTTAGTTCTTGAACTTTTTCAACTTTATGTTCGGGTAATAAATCGCCGTGTGCTAAATCTATATTCAGTTCTTTAGCAACGGCATTTACAACAGCTTGTTTGTCTCCCGAGAGCATTACGGTTTTAATGTTTATTTTGTGTAAACTTTCTATTGCTTGTTTTGCATCTTCTTTTATTTCGTCAGCAATTAGAAAATATCCTGCATACTTCTGATTGATAGCAATAACGATAATTGTAAATGGTGTATTGTCAATTTCAACATCGTAACTGATATTGAATTTCTGCATCAGTTTTGCGTTTCCTGCTAAGATTTCTTTTCCATCTACTTTGCCTTTTAGTCCGTGTCCTGCAATTTCTTCAACATCGGTAACGGTTGCATTTTTTTCTGTTCCTTTTGCATATTCGATTATTGCAGTTCCGACTGGATGCGTTGATTTGGTTTCGAGTGCTGATGTGAATTTTACTAAATCGGCTTCGGAAATATCAACTGCTACTACTTTTTGAACCTTAAAAACACCTTTGGTTAGCGTTCCTGTTTTGTCCATAACAACCACTTGGATTGATGCCATTATGTCGAGAAAACTTGAACCTTTAAAAAGAATTCCGTTTTTACTCGCTGCACCAATTCCACCAAAATAACCCAACGGAATACTTATAACTAGCGCACAAGGACACGAAATAACCAAGAAAACTAATGCTCTGTACAACCAATCTCTAAACACATAATTATCTACAAAAAGCATCGGTAAAACACAAATTGCAATGGCTAAAAAAACAACAATTGGAGTATAGATTTTGGCAAATTTGCGAATGAATAGTTCGGTTGGTGCTTTTTTGGCTGTAGCTTCTTGCACCATTTCGAGTATTTTAGACAGTTTACTATCGGTGTAAGCTGTTGTAACTTCAACCTGTGCAATGGTGTTTAAGTTTATCATTCCTGCCAAAACCGCTTCGCCTTTTAGTTTGGTGTCGGGTTTGCTTTCGCCTGTTAGTGCCGATGTGTTGAATGTGGCATTATCAGTTAAAAGTTTTCCGTCTAATGCTAACTTTTCGCCCGATTTGAGTTGAATGATTTCTCCAATGGTTATTTCAGATGCTTTTTTGATTGTTGCATTTCCGTTAATCAAAACTGTTGCTTCGTCTGGTCGTTGGTCTAATAATAGTTTTATATTAGATTTTGCTCTTTGCACAGCTAATGTTTGAAAAATTTCGCCAATGGCGTAAAATAGCATTACTGCTACACCTTCGGGAAATTGTCCGATTGAAAATGCTCCGATAGTTGCGATGCACATTAATAGAAATTCTGAAAATATTTCGCCTTTGCGAATGCTTTCAAACGCTTCTTTGAGCACTGGAAAACCTACTGGAAGGTATGCAAAAATATACCAACCCAATCGTACGTAACCTGTGAACCACGATTGCGGAAAATAATTGTCTAAACCAATTGCAATAAGTAACAATGTAAAACTAATGATTGCAGGCAAGAACATTTGAAACGTGGTTTGGTCTGTACCCGAGTGGTCGTGACCGTCATCGTCTGAATGTTCGTGTTCATTGTGAGTTGAGCAACAACCAGTTTGTTTGTCAGTTTTTTTATTTATTTTTTCTTCGAGTGTGCAACAGAGTTGTTTACCGCTTGCATCGTATCTATGTTGATGTTTCATTATTAATTAGTTGTTTTTTTATTAAAAATTTGAATATAAAAAGTGCTAATACCCCTAAAATTAAAGTAAGTATTCCACCATAAAGAAAACTTTCTTTTGGAAATTTAGTGCCCAAAAAACCTGCTATTGGATAAGCAATTGCCCACCACAAATGAGAAAAAGCAAAGTGAGAACCATAAACTTTTCCTTGATTCTCGGAGGCAATATTTTCAGCAATTAATGTTTCTGAAGGCATTTCGGCAAGGCTTTGCCCTAAACCTGCTACTAACCAAAAAACAATGAGTATTGGATAGGAAACATAATTTGCAAAACATATTGAAATCCCTAAAAATAATGCACTACTAATTAAGGAAGCGCTTCTTGTTTTTGATTTATCTAAACTACCTAGAACAAATGCAGCAATAGCAGCTCCTATACCGAAAGCTGCCATTACCCAACCATAATATTTATCGTCTAACAGTAAATTATTTTTGATATGGCTAATCGTGTTTACCAATATCATTGCACCAGCAATTGCCGAAACGAATTCGATTGCTAAAGCAAAACGCAAAATGCTATTTCCAAATAATAACTGAATGCCTTTTTTGACATCGCTCCAAGTATTTGTAGTTTTTTGTGCTTCTAACGAAACGCCTTTTTGTAATTCTTGTTTTGGGATTGAAAGAATAAAAAATGCCGCAATAATGAATGAAATAGCATCTAAAAAAAATATTTGTCTTGCTCCCAACCATACCGCTACAATACCTGCTAATGCAGGACCCAAAACTCCCAATAATTGAAAAGTTGCTGTTGATAATCCTACGGCTTCCCTAAAATATTTACCCTCAATAATTTGAGGAATTACGGCACGATAAGTTGGTGTAAAAAAAGCATTAAAGATATTCAGCAAAAATACCAATACATAAATTTGCCATTCGGAATTGATAAATGGTAAACAACAAATAATTCCCATTCGTATAAAATGGGTTACATATAAAATCTTTTTTCTTTCTATTTTATCGGCAAAAACTCCAGCAAATGGCGAAAAAAGTATAAATGCTGTAACTCTTAATGTGAGTGCAGTTGCGAGAATTATTGGCGATCGTTCTTTGTCTATTTGATATGCCAACAAAGCTAAACCAACCCAAGAAAAAGCATCGCCTAACAAACTTATTGTTTGGGCTAAATAGAGTTTTGCAAAGGTTTTGTTTTGAAGTGCTTTGAAAGGTTCAAATAGAATTTGCTTTAAATAGGTTTTGTTTTGCATTGAAAATTATTTCTTTGTTATCTCTTTTTAAACCCACAAAATTGAAAATTCTGAATTGTATCAAACGGTGTAGTGTGGTTCTCTGTAAAGCAGTTTATGACTTCAAAATTCTCGATGAAAATATGTTTCATTGAGTTTTCAGAATATTGTTTTATTTCCAATCCGCTACATTTTAAAGGTCCGTTTTCTGAAAATGTGCCCAATAGAAAGTTTCCGTTTTGGTTAATTGAATTTCCAATAATAGCAACATATTTATTGATGCTTTCTTCTTCTGTCAAGAAATGAAAAACGGCTCTGTCGTGCCAAAAATCAAACGTTACTTCGGGTTTGAATTCTGTAATATCAGAAACAATCCAATGGACTAAATTGGCTTTGTCTCCCAACCGTTTTTTTGCTCTTTCTA
>NZ_JBJXEN010000076.1:0-4205 GCF_046153165.1 Flavobacterium sp.
AAAATATAAATACCTCCAAAATTTCCATAAACCTTTCCAAGACCTATATTATAGTTCGTTTTTTTAAAACACTCTAACGCTTTATAATTGTTTTGCAAAGCAAGCTCTTGTTTTCCCATTGCATTATCGCAATAACCGATATTATAAAAGGCATCTCCTAAATTGTTATAACTATAGTAATCATTCGCTTTAACAGATGTTATTTTGAGGTAATTATCAATTGCTTTTTGATATTCTCCCTTATCACTATAATAATTTGCAATATAGGAGTACAAAAAAGTAGTTTTATTTTTTTCTATTTTTTCTTTATAATTTGCTGCAAAATCATTTATTTTTTTTGAAAAATCTTCATCAAACGAAAGATTGCTAATTTTTAATTCTGCAACAATTTCTAATGCTTTTGCTGCATCATTAAAATTTTCAGTTTTAATTTTCGAGTCATAATAAGTATTAAATTTTTTTGAATAATCAGGACTTTTATAATTTTTTCCTTCTTTCAGCCATAAGCAAGTAGCATCTAATCTCTCTTCATTGGGCTTAACGTACAAATCATTTTTATGATTTTCTTTTTTACATGAAACCAATAAAAATATGGCAATTAGAAAATTAATCAAAAAAATATTTCTGTTCATAAATTATAAATTTCAATACAAAAGTAATTTTTAAATAATCAAAGACAAATGGTTCTAAAAAAACAAGGGGTAGCCCTTATATGATTTTGTTTCTTATTGATACAAATTTGCAATCTAATATTAATACAAAATGAAATGAAAAAAACACTATTTATTTTTGTTATATCGATGAGCATTTCTTCAATAGCGCAACAAGCGACAACTTCCTCTGGCGGAAACGGTATAGGAGTAGGTGGTTCTACAAGTTATTCTATTGGACAAGTTGCCTATATGACACAAACTGGTTCAACTGGTTCTATGACGCAAGGTGTTCAACAAGCTTACGAAATTTTTACACTTGGAGTAAATAATTTTCCAGAAATTAAACTTTCGATGTCAGTTTATCCTAATCCAACTATTTCAAATATTACTCTAAAAGTAGAAGATTTGAGTTTAAATGATTTAAAAATTGAATTGTTTGATACCAATGGAAGACAGATTCAATCAAGAAAAGTACAAAGTACTAACACATTTATTGATTTAGAAAATTTACCATCGTCCACTTATATCCTTAAAGTTGAAAGTGAAAACAAAACTATAAAAACGTTTAAAATTATTAAGAATTAAATCCTTTAAATTATGAAACCAATAAAAAACATCGATAAGATAGTATTTTTTCTTTCTTTTTTCTTCTTTTTTCTAACCGCAAATGCTCAGTCTCCACAAAAAATGAGCTACCAAGCCGTTATTAGAAATGCAAGTAACAATCTTGTTGCCAATAGTACTGTGGGTATGCAAATTAGCATCCTACAAGGTTCAGCATCTGGAACTATCGTTTATGTAGAAACACAAACACCAACCACAAATATTAATGGTTTAGTAACACTAGAAATTGGGACAGGTACTCTGATTTCAGGAACTTTTGCGACTATAAACTGGGCAAATGGGCCATATTTCATCAAAACCGAAACAGACCCTTCAGGAGGAACAAGCTATTCTATTGTAGGAACAAGCGAGTTTTTGAGTGTTCCTTATGCTTTATACTCATTAAACGGAACGCCTGGTCCACAAGGAATTCAAGGTGTTCCAGGTATTTTACCAAACGGAACAACTGCAGGAAATACAACTTTTTGGAATGGAACTTCTTGGGTAACCAACAATAGTAATCTTTTTAATAATGGTGATAATGTAGGTATTGGAACAAATAATCCACTATTAAAGTTACATATAAACGGAGATGTAAATAACGGACTTGGTACATTGATGTCTAATACTAGTAATGGCACCAATGCTTTTTCGGTTTTAAGCTTAGTCAATAATGGAGTCAATGGTGCACATTTATTTTTAAATTCTACCACTCGAAATACTGATGGTGGTATGAATACAGCAACTTTAAGAAACGATGCAGGAAATTTACGATTACAAGCAGCAGGTTCAGTTGGTCTTACAATTTTAGCCAGCTCAGGAAAAGTAGGTGTAAATAATTCAACACCTACCGAAGAATTAGATGTTACAGGTAAAACAAAAACTTCATTGTTTCAAATGACTTCAGGCTCAGGAACAGGGAAAATATTAACATCAGATGCGATAGGTAATGCCTCTTGGCAGAACAACACCATTCCAGTAGGAACGGCTGCTGGACAAATGCTTTATTGGAACGGAACGACTTGGCTAACAGTCCCTCCAGGCGTTCAAGATCAAACACTTACTTTTTGCAACGGAAAACCTACTTGGGGGCCTTGTCCTCCGGTACTAACAATTGGTCAGAATTACATGGGTGGAAACATTGCCTATATTGATGCTTCTGGACAACATGGACTTATTGCGGGGCCAATTTCTAACACCTTTTCGGCACCTTGGGGTTGTGAAGGAACTGTAACTGGAGCCGTTTCTAATTCTGGAGCAACAAACACAAATACTATTATAGCAGGGTGCAGCGCAGTAACAGCTGCAAAAGTATGTTACGATTTGGTTAGTGGTGGCTATGATGACTGGTATTTGCCGAGTAAAGAAGAGATGTTGTTAATATATCCAAACAAAGCGGTATTAGGATTTCAAGACATGGCATATTGGACATCATCTGAATCTTCTAATACACAAGCTTGGTATTTTCAAATGTTTAATAGTGCTCAAGGGACATATTACAAAGGAAGTGATTTTCCTTTTAGACCTGTTCGTTCTTTTTAATAACAATAAATATAATATGAAATCAATAAAAAACATCAGCAAAACAGTATTTTTCCTGTTTTCTTTCTTCTTTATTCTAAATACAAATGCTCAGTCACCACAAAAAATGAGTTATCAAGCGGTAATTAGAAATGCTAGTAACAATCTTATTGCCAATAGTACAGTGGGAATGCAAATTAGTATTTTGCAAGGTTCATCGTCTGGAACAATTGTGTATTCCGAAACACAAACTCCAACCACCAACATCAATGGTTTAGCAACACTTGAGATAGGAACAGGAAGTGTTGTTTCTGGAACTTTTGCAACAATAAATTGGGCAAATGGCCCTTATTTT
Organism: Flavobacterium sp.; assembly: GCF_046153165.1. Lineage (GTDB taxonomy): Bacteria > Bacteroidota > Bacteroidia > Flavobacteriales > Flavobacteriaceae > Flavobacterium. Next base: position 3,133 of record NZ_JBJXEN010000076.1, read on the forward strand.
ATTAAAACTGAAACTGACCCTTCAGGAGGAACAAGCTATTCTATTGTAGGAACAAGCGAATTTTTGAGTGTACCGTATGCTTTATATTCCTTAAATGCGGGCTTAAAATATTTAGGAAAACTACAAACCGATGTTGGATCGTCTGGAACACCAATGATAAACAATAATACATTAACAACTCTTACTTGGTTTACTCCATTTATTGATTATGCTTCTTCTTTGAGTACAGATGGTCAAACAATTACTATTCCTTCTGGGGTTTCAAAAATTAGAATAACGTCTCGGATCTCTTTTCAAATGTTCAATTTAAATACCTCAACAGTTCATCACAAGGCAAATGTTGCAATTACTTTGAACGGAAATAATTACGGTTGGTCCTCTGAACGGATATCTACAAATCAAGATTTTTTATTATTTAACGGTTGGAATTTTTCATCGCCTTTGCTAGATGTTACAGCTGGAGATACTATTCAGATGAAAGTTTATCAAAATAATGGAGTTGATTATGGTTTAGGTTGGGGTTCGATAAATAACACTTTTTTAGTTGTTGAATATTATCAATAAAAACTTTTTTTTGAAAAAATCCCCAACATTATTGAAAGTGTTGGGGATTTTTTATTGGTATAAAATAAAAAAGTCTTTTTTATGCAAAACTAGCCCTGATCGAAACGGTATCCTTTTCCTTTTTTCTTTAAAAAGGGAAAGATATAGTGAAGAGCAGGAATAGCTTCAAATAAAAAATATTATTTTTACACCATGGAAGCACCGTTAGCAGAGCGAATTCGTCCGCAAAATTTACAAGATTATATTAGTCAGTCGCATTTAGTTGGCGAAAATGGCTCTTTGACGCATCAAATTGCGAAAGGAATTATTCCGTCGCTAATTTTTTGGGGACCACCTGGCACGGGAAAAACGACTTTGGCTCAAATTATTGCACAAGAAAGTAAACGTCCGTTTTATATCTTGAGCGCCATAAATTCCGGTGTGAAAGATATTCGAGACGTGATTGAAAAAGCCAAACAAAGTGGTGGATTATTTACAGCTAAAAACCCAATTTTGTTTATCGATGAGAT
>NZ_JBJXEN010000006.1:0-9550 GCF_046153165.1 Flavobacterium sp.
ATATTGACACAAATGAATATTTAAGAAGATTTATAGATATTGAATATTCAATTCCAGAACCAGAACCAATTAAATTTTTCAATTATTTATATGATTATTACGATTTCAACTCTTTTTTTAAATCTCAAGAGCGATTACAATATAACGAACTTCAGAACGATAGTGATAATTTTAGATCAATAAGTAAAATTTTCTTAAACGGTTTAACTTTAAGACAACAAGAAAAAATACTTTCTCACTCTAGAATTGTATTAAGAACAATTAATTATGATAATTATTTAGTTCCATTTTTCTTCGTATTCATGATTTTTATTAAAGACCAACATAGAAAGTATTACGATAAACTGATTTCTAAACGAGAAAATATTACTGAAATTCATGATGAATTTTTTAGCATTATAAAACCATATATGAACTCAGAGAATAAAAGATTCTTTCTGTCATTGGAAGGATATTTATTAATCTATTATCAGAACTACATTAGTCCTTATAAATTAGAAGTAACGCTTTATAACTGGATTTCGGAAACTAAAAGTTATAAATTAAATATTAGTTCTAAGATTAATGATGAGGATTTACTCAACTTTTTCAATAAGTCAAATGGAATGAGTTCAATTTATGATTTATCGCTTGAATATTTTATAAAAAAAATTGAGTTGACAGAAGATATCAAAATTAATTAATGCCAACCGCTAACACCAGTTGGCAGAAAGTGGGATTTTAGGGCTAATTTAAAGTTAGTTTTATAACTTTTCAAACACAAAAAAACTCCAGTAATAACTGGAGTTTTCTATATAATCTAAGAATACATTTTCTTTCTTAATTCTTGAATTTTTTCATCTTCCAGATATTCATCAAAAGTGGTATAACGATCTATCACTCCTTTTGGTGTAATTTCTAGCACACGATTAGCAACAGTTTGTGCAAATTCGTGGTCATGTGTGGTAAATAATATAGAACCTTTAAAGTTTTTTAACGAGTTGTTAAACGCTGTAATAGACTCTAAATCTAAGTGATTAGTTGGTTCGTCGAGCATCAATACATTAGCACGCATCATCATCATACGAGATAACATGCAACGTACTTTTTCTCCTCCAGATAAAACACGACCTGTTTTTAAAGCTTCTTCTCCAGAAAAAATCATTTTTCCAAGGAAACCACGCACATAAACTTCGTCACGTTCTTCTTCGGTTTTTGCCCATTGGCGCAACCAATCTACGAGTGTTAAATCATTTTCAAAAAAACTATGATTGTCTGCAGGTAAATAAGATTGGTTGGTTGTAATTCCCCAATCGAAAGTACCAGAATCGGCAGTCATATTTCCGTTTAATATTTCGTAAAAAGCTGAAGTAGCACGAGAATCTTTCGAGAAAATAACTACCTTATCTCCTTTTGCCATATTTAAATCTACATTTTTAAATAAGACTTCACCATCTATCGAAGCGCTTAAATCTTGTACATTCAAAATTTGATCTCCAGCTTCACGTTCTGTATCAAAAATAATGGCAGGATAACGACGTGATGATGGTTTTATATCTGATAAATTTAATTTATCGATCATTTTTTTACGAGAAGTGGCTTGTTTAGACTTAGCAACATTGGCACTAAAACGACGAATAAATTCTTCTAATTCTTGTTTCTTTTCTTCGGCTTTCTTATTTTGTTGTGCTCTTTGTTTTGCTGCTAATTGACTCGATTCGTACCAGAAGGTATAATTTCCTGAATAGTGATTTATTTTTCCGTAATCGATATCTGAAACGTGTGTACAAACTGAATCTAAAAAGTGTCTGTCGTGAGAAACTACTAAAACTGTATTTTCATAATTTGCCAAGAAATTTTCTAACCAACCTATGGTTTCAAAATCTAGGTCATTTGTAGGCTCATCCATGATTAAAACATCAGGATTACCAAACAAGGCTTGAGCTAAAAGCACACGCAGTTTAAGTTTTCCTTCCATATCACCCATCAAAGTGTAATGATAATCGGCAGAAATTCCTAAATTAGATAGCATTGCACCAGCATCAGATTCGGCATTCCAACCATTCATTTCTTCAAAACGAACTTGCAACTCCCCTATTCTATCGGCATTTTCATCGGTATAATTTAAATAGAGCTCGTCCATTTCCTTTTTTACAGCAAACAAAACTTTGTTTCCCATCATTACTGTTTCAAGAACAGTAAGTTCGTCGAACATATTGTGGTTCTGGTTTAGAACAGACATACGTTTTCCTGGTTCCAGAATAACACGACCCGAAGTTGGATCTATTTCTCCTGCAATTATCTTAAGAAATGTTGATTTTCCAGCACCGTTAGCTCCAATAATTCCGTAGCAATTACCTTGAACAAAGGTTGTATTTACTTCATCGAATAAAATTCGCTTACCAAATTGTACTGATAAATTTGAAATTGTTAACATTGATATATTTTTTATAAAAGTGTTGCAAAAGTAACAAAAATAGTGGAGTTTTGAATCTAATATATCTGCAAGTTTAATTTAACTGATTATTAACAACGTTATATCAATTATAAAAATATATTTGTTTATCATAAATACAACTCAATGATTGCCTATTTAAAAAAAATACTTTTATTACTTCCTATTACATCTATCACACTTTTATGTTCTTGTAAACAAGGAACAAAAGAGGAAGGCTATAAAGCTTATTTTGGTGGAGAAATAATAAATCCTAATTCAAAATATATCTTTTTATGTAAAGATAATGAGGTCATAGATACTATTGTTTTAGACGACAAAAATAGATTTCTAAAAAAATATGACTCTTTAGTACCAGGCATGTACACTTTTAAACACGAACCTGAATATCAGCAAATTTATTTCGAGAAAAATGATAGTTTAATGATTCGTTTAAACACGAATGAATTTGATAATTCTCTTACATTTTGTGGTCGTGGTGACGAAAAGAATAATTTCCTGATGGAACTTTTCTTAAAAAACGAAGCCGATAAAAATGCATCTTTCGATTTGTATGACAAAGATTTTAAAACATTTTCGAAAGCTATTGATAAAAACTACAATGCAAGTAAAGCTTTCTATTTAAGACGACAAACAGAAGTGGGTTGGAGCGAAGATTTCGATTTGTATGCAAAATCGATGTTAGACATGCATTATTTTACTAAAAAAGAAATGTATCCATTTGTACATGAGCGTCGTACAAATGAAGAAGTTTGTAAATATTTACCTAAAGGCTATTATGATTTTAGAAAACAAATAGATTTTAATAATGAAAAGCTAACTAGTTTTTCCCCATTTGTTCGTTATTTAACATCGATGCTTAACAATGTAACTTGCAAAGACAACGACGAAAAATCATTACAGAATAATGTTAAAAAATTACATATTGCCGATTCATTGTTTACAAATGTAAAAATAAAAAATTCGGTATTAAATAATATTGCTTTCATGTATTTACTTGAAGACCAAAATATTATGAGTAATAAAGAGTTTTTGGATGAATATTTTAAACTTTCTACTGATAAAGAAAAACAAAAAGAAATTAAGAAGATTGAAGAATCTATTCAGAATTTGTTACCAAATAAATCACTACCAAATGCTGATTTAATTGATATAAACGAAAAAGCTGTTGCAATAAATAATTTATTTACTAAAAATACAGTTGTTTTCTTTTGGACTTCTGAGGCGAGTTCTCATTTAGAACTGGCTCATCAAAGAGTTACAGAATTGAAATCTAAATATCCTAATTGGAATTTTGTAGCAATAAACATAGATAATTCCGACAAACAATGGAAAAATTCATTGGCTAAATATAATTTTAAAAATACCACTGAATTACACGCAAAAAACTTCCAGGATATAAAAGAAAAATGGGTAATTACTAAGATTCATCGTGTAATGCTTATTAATGCTGGAGGAAAAATAAAAAATGGTTTTGTAAGTTTATTTGATGCCAATTTTGAAAATTATTTAAAATAAAATATCACTTAAAAATTAAAAAGCGTTCAACATATAAAATTGTTGAACGCTTTTTTTATTGCTATAATATTTTGAAACTATTTGTTTCCTTTCTCGAAATCGGCAATAAATTGAGCAATTCCGATATCTGTCAAAGGATGTTTTAACAATCCTAAAATAGATGATAAAGGTCCTGTCATTACATCGGCACCAATTTTAGCACAATTCACTACGTGCATTGTATGACGAACTGATGCTGCAAGAATTTGCGTTTCAAAACCATAATTATCGTAAATATCACGAATTTCTTGAATCAAATTTAATCCATCGGTAGAAACATCATCTAATCTTCCTAAGAATGGAGAACAATAAGTTGCACCAGCTTTTGCAGCTAAAAGTGCTTGTCCAGCTGAGAAAATTAAAGTAACGTTAGTTCTAATTCCTCTGTCAGAAAAATATTTACATGCCATGATTCCTTCTTTGGTCATAGGCAATTTTACAACAATCTGATCGTGTAATTCGGCTAATTCTTCACCTTCACGAACCATTCCGTCAAAATCCATTGCATTAACTTCGGCACTTACATCACCTTCTACAATATTACAAATATCAACATAATGTTTTAAGATGTTGTTTTTTCCTGTAATTCCTTCTTTAGCCATAAGAGATGGGTTTGTTGTAACGCCATCAAGAACTCCAAGTGCTTGTGCTTCTTTAATTTGTGCAAGATTTGCTGTGTCAATAAAAAATTTCATGTTTTGTTTATTTAATATAGTTGTGTAAAATTTGAATGCAAAATTACAATTTATAATGGTTCATTAACATTTTTTCGTAAACTTTATCAGGTAAAATTCTTTTTAATACAATTGAAAATTTTTGCATAAAAGCCCCCACTTTATAATGTATTTTAGGATTTGGATTTTGAATAATAGCATAAACCGCTTCCGCCATTTCGTTAGGATTGCTTCCAGAATCTACGTGTTCGTCCATCGATTTTAAGGTGTTTCCATAAGGAATTTCGTAAGCAGAACCTTTAGTAACAGGTGCGTGATAACGACCCGCAGCGATATTAGTTGCAAAATCACCTGGAGCAATATTTGTAACGTGTATGCCAAAAGATTTTGTTTCCATACGAATAGCTTCAGTAATAAGTTCTAAAGCCCCTTTTGATGCCGAATAAATTCCTCGGTATGGCAAACCCATATAACCTGCAATCGAAGTAATATTAATAATTAAGCCCGATTTTTGAGCACGCATTTGTGGCAATACTGCTTTCATTACTTCTATTGGTCCAAAGAAATTAGTATCGAAATGATTTTTGATTTCTTGTGTTGGAATTTCCTCAATAGGTCCTGTAATTCCTACACCTGCATTATTTATTACCACATCTAACCTTCCTGATTTTTCAATGATTACTGCAACTGCTTTTTGAATGGAATTCACATCACGAACATCGAGTGCCACTAACGGAAAAATCGAATTATCAACTTTTTCAGGGTTTCTACTTGTACCGTAAACGATAAATCCTTTTTGATGTAAATACTCTCCAATCGACTTCCCTATTCCTGATGAACCACCAGTTATTAAAACTACTTTACTCATTTTTTATATTTTAAATGCTGAATTCTATTTTTTGCTTTTATTCAAATTTAGGATATTCTATTAATTCTTCTAATGTTTCCCAATTAATAGATTCTTCTTTTAATTTCTCTATTCCACCAATTTTTTCAATCCAGTTTTCAATTTTCTCTTCAATATCAAAAAAGTCAATATCTATTAATTCAACGAAATCTGTTTTAACACGAATTCCAATGACTGGATAATTTTGTCCCATAAAATTATGAATTGATGCTAAAAAAACTTCAATTCTATCATTTTCAATATTCAAAATTTTAGGAATTTGAATTCTTATGTAGTTTAAGCAAATTATAATTAAATCATAATCCCAATTGAGTTTTTCGTGAATTTCAGTTTCAATTGGAGTAAAACCTTTTTCATTATTTATACCTAAACTCATTGTTATTATTTTAAATATTGAATTAATTCTTAGTGATTTAAAATTATATTTTAAAAATTCCCAATCCAGGTCTATCTTCTACTTGTATTTTCCCATTTATAATTTTACTACCATTTGCAATATCATTTGCAATTAGATTAGCTCCATCTAAATCGGCATAATCTACTAATGGTGATAAAACTGCTCCTGCCGAAATTCCAATTGTCGATTCGGTCATGCAACCTATCATTAATTTAAAATTTAATGCTCTAGCTTCTTTTATAAGTTGCAAAGCAGGTGTTAATCCTCCACATTTTACTAATTTTATATTAATGCTGCTATAATGCGGTTGTAAAGTAAGTAAATTTATGTTATCCTGACAATCTTCGTCTGCCATCCAATTCGCAAATAGATTACGATGTAAAACCGAATAATTATTGGGTTTCATGGGTTGTTCTATATAACTAAATCTACTAGAAGTAGCTTCATTTTGCAACCAAATACAATCTTCTGGTGTGAAACTTCCATTAGAATCTAGGGCTATATTTTTATCTAATGCTATTAACTTTTGAATCGCTTTTTTGTCAAAATGATTGCATTTTACTTTAAATTTAGTCCAATTTGAAGTTTCAATTTTTTTAATTTGATCTTCTATCGGAGCTACTGAAATAGTTATAGATGATTCTGGAAGTTCATTTATTTCAATAGCGTTTAATTCTAAAAAGCTTTTATTTTCTAATTTTCCATACAAATCCCAATAAGCACAATCAAGAGCAGAACGCAAAAAACTTGGTAATTCTAAACTTAATAAAAAAGCGTAAAATATTGTTGGATAAGTAATTTGATGGTTATTAATTAAAGTTTTAATTGAGTTTAATTTTACTGCAAAATCTTCTAATTTGATATTGTAATAATCAATAGCAGTACATTCTCCATAACCTGAAACTCCTTTATGATCTAATGTAATAATCAAAGCTTCTCTGTGAGAATAATTCCCATAAGCTATCGAAAAAGTTTCCTTGAGTTCGAAACGAACAATTTGCCAAGATACATTCATAAAGGTAGGAATATCTATAAACAAAAAAATCTGAACTAAGTCAGATTTAAAAAATGGCAAGCGACCTACATCGCACCGCTCAACCACATACCTTTGCTGCGTTCCCACCCTGGAGGAGTCTGCAGGAGCTGGTCGTGTAGGACTTGCCGGTGCAAATATACAAACTTTTTGTATTTTTGCAAGCGCATTGTTTTATATAAAATGATGTTATATATTGTAATCGTAAAAAAATTAGAAATGAAAAAATATAAAGTATTAATATTCATGTCATTACTAACAACTTTAATTGGTTGTGGTGATAAAAATAATTCTAAAAATTTATTTTCTATAGATGAAAGTAAGTTTAAATCTATGTTTCATAATAGTGATACAATCCATTTTACATTAAAAAATGAAGCCAACAAAACAATCGACTCGGTAACTTATTATAATAATGATAAAAAAATTGGTGCTGTAAAAGGTAATTCAACATTTAATTATTTGTTAACCAATGAAAAATTAGGTTATCAAAATCTGAAAGCTGTCGCGCATTTTGAAGGAGAAAATTCAGAAACAACTACAAGAGTTGAAATGTTATCTAGCATAGAGCCAAAAATATTAACCTATACGGTTTTAAATACTTATCCACATAATATTGATTCATTTACAGAAGGTTTAGAGTTTTATGGAGATAATTTATATGAAAGTACAGGAAAAAATGGGTCTTCCTATTTCATTAAAACAGACTATAAAACTGGAAAAAGCTTGCAAAAGGTAGATTTAGATTCAAAATATTTTGGAGAAGGAATAACTTTTATAAATGGAAAAATTTTTCAATTAACTTGGCAACAACAAACTGGTTTTATTTATGATGCTAAAACATTAAAACTAGAAAAAACATTCAAATTTGATAAAAATATTGAAGGTTGGGGAATGACAAACGACAAAAAATACATTTATCAATCTGATGGAACAGAGAAAATCTGGAAAATGAATCCAGAGAATCAAAAATTAATTGATTTTATAAACGTTTATACTGATACAAAAAAGATAAAAAATGTAAACGAACTAGAATGGATTAATGGGAAAATATATGCTAATATTTGGCAAAATGACACTATAATTATTGTGGATCCAATATCAGGAGCAGTAGAATCGGTAATTGATATGTCAGGTTTAAGAAAATTAGCTCATGTTACTGAAAATGATGTAATAAATGGTATTGCTTATAATCCTAAAACTAAAACTATTTTTGTGACTGGAAAAAATTGGGATAAAATGTTTGAAATAAAGATTAATAACTAAGAATTAAGTTCTCTTCTTCAATTATTAAATCTTTATAGATAAAATATTGACTATTAAATTGAGATTTTAAATGAAACAATTAATTCCTTTTTTATTTCTTATTTCTATTGCTTCTTTTGGGCAAAATTTTGATATTCAAGGACATCGGGGTTGTCGTGGTTTGCTTCCTGAAAACTCAATCGAAGCAATGAAAAATGCGGTCGACCTTGGAGTAACTACTCTTGAACTCGATGTTGTAATTTCTACAGACAATCAAGTTTTACTATCTCATGAACCTTTCTTATCACATGAAATTTGTTTAGATACGAATGGAAATGAGATTTATGAAAATAATGAAAAATCATATAATTTATATAAAATGAATTATAATGAAATTCGGAAATGTGATTGTGGATCAAAAATTCACCCTCGTTTTTTAAACCAAAAAAAATTAAAAACATTCAAACCGCTTTTATATGAAATGATAGATAGTGTCGAAAATTACATCAAAAAAAAATATCCTAATAAAACTATTTTTTACAATATTGAAACCAAAAGTGCAATTGAGGGTGATACAATATTTCATCCAAGACCTAAAGAATTTGTAGATTTATTATTGAAAGTGTTGGAAAATAAAAAAATACTTGATCGTGTTTTTATACAATCATTTGATGTGAGAACTTTACAATATTTACATCAAATACAAGGAAACGTTAAAACAGTTTTATTAGTAGAAAACAATTTTTCGATTAAAGAAAACTTAAGATTATTAGGGTTTAATCCGAATATATACAGTCCTGATTTTAATTTATTAACTAAAAAAGATATTGCATTTTTACATCATAAAAAAATTAAAATAATCCCTTGGACCGTTAATGAAATTAGTGACATGAAGAAATTAATCTTAATGCATGTAGACGGATTAATTTCTGATTATCCTAATAGGTATTTCGAGATGTTGTCTAGTACTAAATAAAAAAATCCGTCTTGTTACAAAACAGACGGATTTTTTTTTAAACTTAACTATTTATTTTTTAGAAACCTTATTGTTTCCATTTGTATCCATCATTTCCATTAGTTTCATACCTAGCAATCCGCTAATACCACCTTCAGAACCATTTGTACCAGTGATTAGAACATCTGGAATAACTTTAATATTTCCTTTACCTATTTCTTCGGTAATTTTATATTTTGCAAAATTATCTTCACCCATGGCTGTAACTTGTAATTGATATGCTTCGGCGGTAGATTTACCAACTGCCATAATTTTTTCAGCTTCAGCCAAACCAGTTTTAGAAATTCT
>NZ_JBJXEN010000020.1:0-27768 GCF_046153165.1 Flavobacterium sp.
CTTCTTATGTAGGTGGTGATGTATGGTATAAAGCAGTTGTTCCAGCTTCTGGAACAATAACATTTGAAACAGGTCAAGAAACAGGAGGTTTTACAGATTCTGGACTAGCTGTTTACAGTGGTGTATGTGGAGCTCTTTTAGAAATTAATTGTGATGATGATAGTGGAACAGGTGCTTTTTCTTTATTATCTTTAACATCTGCTGACGGTATAACCGCTGGAGAAACACTATATGCTAGAGCTTGGAGATATAATAATGCTTTGCCTAAAAATGCGCTTGCTGTAGGAGAATTTAGAATCGCTGCTTATGATGCTTCTTTAAGTACTCGTTCTTTCGATTTGAATGGTTTTTCAGCTTATCCTAATCCAGTAAAAGATGTATTGAATTTATCTTATACAAAAGAAATTTCAAATGTGTCTGTACATAATTTATTAGGTCAGCAAGTAATGACAAAATCTATAAATGCTACACAAACTAAAATAGATATGTCAAACTTGTCTAATGGTGCTTATTTAGTAAAAGTTACTGTAGACGGATTAGTTAAAACATTGAAAGTTATAAAACAATGAAATAGTTTTTAAAAATATTAAAAGCCATTCGCTAGTCGAATGGCTTTTTTTTATAAAAAAATGTACCTTTGTCAAAATTTTTTAACAATGAATTTTTCGTTTATTATTCCAGTTTACAATCGTCCAGAAGAAATCGAGGAGCTTTTAGAAAGTTTAACAAAACAAACCTACAAAGATCCTTTTGATATTATTATTGTTGAGGATGGTTCAACAATCCCTTGTGAACATATTATAGATAAATATAAAAGCAAATTATCTATAACTTATTACCTGAAATATAATTCAGGACCTGGCGATTCTCGTAATTTTGGTATGAGTCAGTCTAAATCAGATTATTTTATTATTTTAGATTCAGATTGTATTATTCCAGAAAATTACTTGACAGAAGTTTCTAAAAGTTTATCTCATAAATACGTAGATTGTTACGGTGGTCCGGATGCTATGTTGCCTAGTTTTTCGGTCGTGCAAAAAGCAATAAATTTCGCGATGACATCAGTTATTACTACAGGAGGAATTCGTGGAGGTTCAGAAAAAATAGAAAAATTTCAACCGAGAAGTTTTAATATGGGAATCTCAAGAAAAGCATTCGAAGCATCAAAAGGGTTTTCAAATATTCATCCAGGTGAAGATCCAGATTTAAGTATTCGTTTGTGGAAATTAGGTTTCGAAACTAAATTAATTACTTCTGCATTTGTATATCACAAAAGAAGAATCGATTGGGAAAAATTTTATACTCAAGTAAACAAATTTGGTAAAGCAAGACCAATATTAAATTATTGGTATCCAGAATATGCAAAACCAACATTCTTTTTACCATCAATATTTGTAATTGGTTTTATTATTGGGGTTGTTTCTTTAATTTTTACTTTCGATTGGATTTTGAAATTATATTTCGCGTACACGATTCTAATTTTCATAATATCAGCGATTCAAAACAAAAATATTTACGTTGGTTACCTTTCTATTATAGCAGTTTGGAAACAGTTTTTTGGTTACGGATTAGGTTTTATAGAATCATTTATTAAAATTAATATTCTAAAGAAAAAACCACAAGAAGCATTTCCTAAATTATTTTTTAAAGTTTAAAATGACAAAAATTATAGGATTAACAGGTGGGATAGGGAGTGGTAAAACAACTATCGCTAGACTTTTTGAAGCCGAAAAAATCCCTGTATATATTGCTGATGATGAAGCAAAAAAAATAATGATTTTGCCAGAAACCATTCGTTTAGTCGCAGCCCATTTTGGTCAAGAATTTATTGTTAATAATCAAATAGATAGAAAAAAACTATCAGAAATTGTTTTTAATCATCCAGAAAAACTAAAAGAACTCAATAAAATCATTCATCCATTGGTGAAAAAGCATTTTGATAATTGGGTAAAAAAACAAATTTCACCTTTTGTAATCAAAGAAACAGCTATTCTTTTTGAAAGTGGAAGTTATAAATATTGTGATCAAATTATAACTGTTATTGCTTCGGAAGAAACACGGATAAAACGCGTCATGTCAAGAGATAACTGTACTAGAGAAGCCGTTTTAGATAGAATAAAAAATCAGTGGAGTGATAGTCAGAAAACCTCAAAAAGCGACTATATTATCGAAAATGAAAATTTAACTGAAGCAAAAATTCAATTTCAAGAAGTTCTTAAAAAATTAATGAATCTATATTAAAAATAGCATCTGTTAATGTTTGGTTAATATATTCAAGATTCAAATGTTAAAATGTTAAATTTGTAGCAATGAATAAAACGTTGTTTCGTATTGTAGTATTTCTAATGACACTTTCCCTGTTGGGAATCATTGTGGTTCAAGGTTATTTGATAAATGCATCTTTTAAAAATAAAGATGAACAATTTAAATACCAAGTGAAGCAGGTTATCGATAATGTGTCAAAGAAATTACAAGAACAAGAAACTTATACTTTTTTAAGTACATACAATAAACTTAAAGATAGTATAGGTAAAAGTCCACAACAAAGTGAGTTACTCAAGTTTTTTTATGTAGAAAAAAATACAGTAACAAACGAGACAATTATTTATTCTAACAGTTTGATTGCAGAAGATTATTCATTGCCATCTTCGTTCTTTGATAAAAATAAGGATTCAACACAGCTCAAAAACTATATTTCTAAACGTGTTACGGAAGTTTATAATGGAAATACCATAAATGACTCTCGTATAAATAGTACATTGTCTCCAGATGAAAAAATAGAAAAATCTGGAAGAATGGATGTTTTAGATAAAGCAACCTTTGGAGTTTATTTTAAGGATATTGCGGCAACACGATCTATAACTCAAAGAGTTTCTAATAAGCAATTGTATGATTTATTGGCTTATGAACTGACTGGTTATGGTATAAAAACACCATTTGAGTTTGGTATTTATAGTAATGGTTTAGCAACAAAAGTGAAATCTGAAAAATTTAAATATGATAAGAAAAATACTTATGATATTCCAGTTTTTACAGATAATGACGGAGTAAGTAAATATCAGTTATTAGTAAGTTTTCCTAAAAAGAAGCAATTCTTAATTTCTGATTTAATAGGTATTGCATTCCTTGCATTTTTGTTTACAGCAATTATTATTGTTGCGTATTATAGTGCATTAAATCAGTTAAATAAACAACGTCATATTTCTCAAATTAAAACTGATTTTATAAATAATATGACACATGAGTTTAAAACTCCAATTGCTACTATAAATTTAGCATTAGATGCCATAAAGAATCCTAAAATTATTGATGATAAGGAAAAAGTTTTTCGTTATCTGCAAATGATTAAGGATGAAAACAAGAGAATGCATGCCCAAGTAGAAAATGTGCTACAAATTTCTAAATTAGAAAAAAGAGAACTCAATATTACAAAAGAGTCCTATAATATGAATGATATAATTGAAGAAGCAATAGAGCATGTTAATTTAATAATTGAAGACAGACAAGGAAAAATAACTGTAAATCTAAAAGCAAAACAAACAAACGTCTTATTAAATGATGTACATTTTACAAACGTATTAGTTAATATATTGGAGAATGCAATAAAATATTCACCAGATAAACCAATAATAGAGGTTACTTCAGAGAATGTTAAAAATTTTATTATTATTAAAATAAAAGATCAAGGATTAGGAATAAGCAAAGCATCTCAAAAGAAAATATTTGATAAATTCTATAGAGAGCATACGGGAGATATACATAACGTAAAAGGCCACGGATTAGGACTGGCGTACGTAAAAAGAATAGTAGATGATCATCACGGAGAAGTGATGGTAGAAAGCGAAAAAGGAAAAGGAAGTACATTTATAATCAAATTACCCTTAATTTATTAAACTATGGAAGCAAATAAAAAAATATTATTAGTAGAGGATGACCCAAATTTTGGTTCAATACTTCGCGATTATTTATCGATGAATGATTTTGAGGTAACATTAGCCAAAAACGGAATGGAAGGTTTCGAAAAATTTAAGAAAGATAATTTCGATTTATGTATCTTAGATGTTATGATGCCATACAAAGATGGTTATACATTAGCCAAAGAAATTCGTGAGAAAAATAAAGAAGTGCCTATTGTTTTCCTAACAGCAAAGTCTATGAAAGAAGATGTGCTAAAAGGATATAAAGTGGGAGCAGATGATTATCTGAATAAACCATTCGATTCGGAAGTTTTACTTATGAAAATTAAAGCAATTATTCAGCGTAAGGCTTCAGAAACAAAATCTGATGTAGCAAAATTTGAATTTAAAATTGGTAAATTCGATTTAAATTCTAAATTAAGATTCTTAAACTTTCCAGGGGAAGAAACTATAAAGTTATCGCCAAAAGAAAATGAATTATTAAAAATGTTAGCACTTCATGAGAATGATTTAATGCCAAGAGAGTTAGCACTAACTAAGATTTGGAGAGATGATAATTATTTTACTTCTAGAAGTATGGATGTGTATATTGCAAAACTTCGAAAATATCTAAAAGCAGATGAAGGTGTTGAAATAATAAATATTCATGGCGAAGGATTTAGATTAGCCATAAAAAATTCAGCAGTATAAAAAATTAAAAAGCTTCGAGAAATCGAAGCTTTTTTTTGTAATGGTTATTAAAAGTATTTATTAGGTTGTTGTTTTTTCTTCATATTCTTTTGTGATAATTTAGTCAAATTTTCATTAATTGGAATTAATTTTATCACTACATTAAATTTTATACTTAAAATGAGATTCTTAATTTACACAAAATTAAGGCTTTAAAAATATTATTCATATTTAGTCTAAATAAGCTTTGGTAATTCAAAAACTACTTTTATATTTGCGTTATTATTTTAACTTATTCTA
Organism: Flavobacterium sp.; assembly: GCF_046153165.1. Lineage (GTDB taxonomy): Bacteria > Bacteroidota > Bacteroidia > Flavobacteriales > Flavobacteriaceae > Flavobacterium. Next base: position 4,887 of record NZ_JBJXEN010000020.1, read on the forward strand.
AATAAATGCGTAAATATATTTTATTCCCGTCCTTAGTTTTATTATTTTGTACTTCAAGTTTTGCACAAGATTCAAATAAGATTCAAACAGATAATGATTTTTTAGAAAATCAAAATATGGTAACAGATACCGTAAAAAACAAAAAAGGTCAAATCCTTGATGAGGTTTCAATTATTTCGAACCAACAGAAAAACCCTGTATCCGCAACAAGATCTGGAATAAAACCAATGGACTTACCACAAAGTAGTCAGATAGTTGGTTCCGAAACTATAAGCCAACAACAAAGCATTCGTTTGAGTGATGTCATAAAAAACGTGAATGGTGTCTATGTAGGTTCAGCTCGTGGCGGTGCACAAGAATCATTTTGGTCTAGAGGATACGATATGTCTGCCAATAATATGTTTAAAAATGGTTTTCGTTTTAATAGTGGTTCAATTCCTGAGGTATCCTCATTAGAAAAAGTAGAAGTGCTAAAAGGAAGTGCTGCTTTATTGTATGGAAATGTTGCTCCTGGAGGAATCCTAAATATGGTTACTAAATCTCCATCATTTACAAAAGGAGGTGAAGTAGCTATGCAAATAGGAAGTTATTCTTTCTACAAACCATCGGTAGATATTTACGGACCTTTAAGTAATGCTATTGCGTATCGATTTACAGGTTCTTACGAAAATTCTGAAAGTTTTAGAGATGTGGTCAAAAAAGAACGTTATTATATTAATCCTTCTTTCCTTTTTAAAGTAAGTAATAAAACAGAAATTACATTACAAGGAGATTATTTACACGACAATTGGACCCCCGATTTTGGTATTGGAGTTATTGGGAAAAATATTGTAAATCTACCACGAGATAAATATTTGGGAGCTACTTGGTCTACTGGACAAACAAAACAAGCTACTGTTTCAGCATCGGTGAAACATGATTTTAATTTAAACTGGAAATTAAATTTTAATTCTTCATTTCAAGATTATAGTAGAACTTCAAAAGGAACAGAACGTGTGCAACCTTCAGACGCAATTGCAACTTATGGAAACTGGAGTCGACCTCTTGGAGAAAATAAAAATTTAGAACAAATCACGAGTCAGCAACTTAGTTTACAAGGCACTTTTTTTACTGGTAAAGTGAAGCATCAATTATTTACAGGTGTTGATTTTGAAAACTCACTTCTTGAAGCAAATACATTTGTATTTAGTCCTACAACTTACGGTAGCGGTAATATTTTTGATTTTGATAATTTTAACCAAGGAGGGGCAATCCCAAATTCTACTAACACAGCAAGAGCAGAAACAGAAACCAACCGTTTCGGAGTTTATGCACAAGATTTGGTATCTATCACAGAAAAAATTAAAGTTTTAGCAGGATTGCGTTGGTCATGGCAAGAAGCAGAAGTTAATACTTATAATTTGGTTGCGAATACCGTAGTTGAAACGCCAAAACGTAAAGATGAAGCCTTTTCTCCAAAAGTTGGATTGGTATTTCAACCTATAAAAAATACGTCTTTATTTGCTAGCTATGCCAACTCATTTACACCAAATTCAGGAACAACAGTAGATCTAGTAGCCATAAAGCCATCTGTTATAGACCAATATGAAGTAGGAGTTAAAAAGGATTTTTGGAAAAATGTTTTAAGCACAAACGTTACATTATATCAAATAATAAATAGTAATTTAGCACAAACAGCTGAATTTAAAGCGGATGGTTCAAGTAATACTGATACTACTATAAAAGTTTTGAGTGGCCAAACAAAAAGCAAGGGAATAGAAGTAGATGTTACTGCAAGACCCATTGAAGGACTAAATATTGTTGCTGGTTACAGTTATAATGATATGCGTTATACCAAAACGTCTGGATTAAATGGTAGTTTTATACAAGGAGATCGTTTAGTAAGAACACCAGCAACTACGGCTAACTTAAGCTTTTTCTATACCTTGCCAACGGGATTATTAAAAGGAGTATCTTTTGGAGCAATAGGGAATTATATAGGGAATCGCTCTGGGGGTTGGAACAATCAAATTGTTATAAACTCCACTACAGGAGCTGTTACTATTAATGATAGAGAAATTCCGCTCGAAGGTTACACTACAATTGATTTTTCAGCAGGTTATACTTGGAAACAATTTTCGTTACTTTGCAAATTATCAAACATTGCTAACGAGTTAAACTATACTGTTCATGAAAATTACAGTGTAAATCCAATAGCCCCAAGACAAGTAATGACAAGTATCAAATATAAATTCTAAAAAAAAATGAAACCAATTAAAGCAAGAAACTTACATCGAGACTTAGGCTATTTTTACATCGGGCTAATCATTTCCTTTGCCACATCAGGGATTTTGATGAACCACAGAGATAGCTGGCACGCAGAAAAATATACTGTTGAAACTAAAAAAATTGATGTAAAAATTCCAACTTATGCTGATATCACAGAAGAATATGCGGATAGTTTAGGAAAACAATTGGGAATTGATGATAAAATTCGTCGTCATAAAGTAGATGAAGGAAAATTGCGTATTTCTTTTGAAAAAAATGATGTTGAAATTAATTTAAAAACCGGAAAAGGTGAAATAGTTTCATTTATTAAAACTCCAATTATCAGCTCGATGATGAAGTTACACAAAAACACTTCAAACTGGTGGATTTATTACGGAGATATTTTCGGAATTTCATTAATCGTAATCGCCATAACTGGAACATTAATGATTCCTGCAGGAAAATTTACTTTCAAAAAACGAGGTTGGAAACTAGCTTTGGCTGGATTGATAGTTCCGTTGTTAATATTAATTTTCTTGGGTTAGATTTGTATTATGAGTTACAAAAAACGCATCATAAAAAATTTATGATGCGTTTTTCTTTTATCTTCTTGAGTTAAAAAAACTTTCTAATGCATAACAATTAGAAAGCTCATCGCTATATTCTGGATATTCCGCTTTCAATTTATTGTATTCGCCTACATAACCTTGAGCAAAACTTATCATATGTAAACACAATGCTCTAAACTTGTCTGATTTTGAATTTTGATAGGCTAAATCATAATATTCAATTGTTTTATTTCGGCTTCGATATTCTAAATTATCAATATAAGATTCGTTTAAAAACTCATCTGAATAGCTAGAATAGCTTTCGAATCTTCGCATCATCCAGGAATTACCCATGTCTGTCATATTCAAATAACAATTGGCAATTAGAAAATAGTAGTAATCTCTATCTTTTCGTTTTATATCATTTGCTAATCGCAAATATTTGATTAAATGTTCCGTAATTGTAAGTTTATTTACAAAGTAATGGTCTTTTTTTTCGATAAAATCATTAGTATACTTAATGGTATAAAATGGATTCTCATCGAACATCATAAACTCATCAAACTTTCCTCTTTCCCAAGCATTATAATTGTCTTGCCAATATTGATTCCCTAATGATTTGAATGTTATTAAAGCCAAGTTTATTTTTTCTTCTCTGATGTATTTCGTGCCTAACATATCAGTTAAATAATTTTTATCTTTTAGTAATGATTGGTATATAATATCATTTTTCTTATCTAATGAAATTTGATTTAGTTTATTGATCAAAATTTGCAAATCATTTGCTGAATACACAAAATCTAAATAATCAAAATAGTTAGAAAAAACATCTAAATTTGCAGTCGTTTGTAGCCTGTTTCCTCTCCATTCCACGTCATTAGAATTGTACTCATCTTCAGAATAATTATTGTGATCTGACATCGAAATAAGTGCTATTCCGTCAAGTAAATTGCCTTTAAATTCTAACTCACGACCCAAAGCGAAAAGAAACCTTTTGTCTTCTAAGTTTTTTTCTATAATTGTATTTACTTCATTAGTAATAATAGCTTTATCATATTGTTGTTTGGCTGTTATACAAAGTGCTTTAATTTTTTCAATTTCGGCAAATACTTTTTCCTTTTTATGTTTAGCTTCAAAATCCTTAATTACTATTAATGCTTCATCATATTTTTGTGTAATAAACAACAACTGAATTTTAGCTGACCTCCACAACACAGGATTATCAACTTTTGAGATGTCGCATAGATTAATAAAATTTAAAACCTCCTGAGCATAAATTCTATCTTTCGCAGCCCTCATTCTTAGAGTTTGTGTGGTGATTTTACTGCTTTCGCTTTCGTCATAATAACCTTCTTCTTCTTCTTCTATCGATGGAGAATAATTTGTATAAAAAGGCGTGTAAACCCAATCTTCAATTTTGTTAATTTCTCTCAAAAGCAAAAAATCTAGCGTTTTAAATTTTGGTTTATTTTGATAAATTAATTTTAGATTATCTAAATTTTTATCTAATACTCTTGCCGAAGCATAAGCATATAAATTCGCCACTTGATTAGGATTTTTAGCAAATGGAAGCGCTTTTTCTAAATTGAATTTATTGTTGAAATAGAATTGACTAGCAAATGTTTTTTCGGGACAATTAGTAAAAAGCTCTGCAATATCATTATAATTCCCATTATTGTTATTGGTAAAACAATTAAAATACAAACTCCAATAATACAGATAATCTTTCTTAGTATTCAGAAATTCTTTGTTGAAAATGGTTTTAATCAATTCAAGATTTCCATTATAAAAAGCCAATCGGATGCACTGAAAAGCATATTTTCTTTTTAAATATAAATTATTTTCCGAATTGTAAACTTGGACTAATTTTTTTTCAAAATTAGAAGCGGATTGTTTTTGGGTTGGTATGTTTCTTTCCCATACATTTTCTTCAAAATAACCATTAAAACCCTCACATTTTTTGGCATAAATGAGGTATTTTATTACGTCATTTTTTTTGTTTTTATATAAAAAATTTAAAAATTCGTTATTTGAATCTGATTGAATATCAGTCATTTTTAGATTATTATTAAAGAAAATAATTTCATTAATAGCAACTTTTTTGTTAGTGTAATTATACCAATCTAAAATGTTAGCTTCGTAACTAATTTTATCTTGAAAATCATCTTTCATCGAATCATATCCCCAAATAAAATTATTATAGTAAAAACCATAATATTGATTGAAATTGAAATATTTAGGATTAAACAAACTATATCGGACATCTTCGCCATATGGTGAATAACCACAAGCAGAAATTTTTAAAAAACTACTTAGAAAAAGTACTGTAAAAACTAGAAATTTCTTCATCTGTGTATTTTGTAAAAATTGAATTATCTAAATCAAAAAGTGCAATTGTTGTATTTTTATCAAGTATAACATTCTTTTTTATAATTGCTATAGATTCGTTTATAGTCTTAGTTGAAACCTCTTCGCATTTAATTTGATCTCCAATCCTGTAATAATTATCCCAAGAAAAAGAAGTGTCTTTTGTAACTTCATACCACATTGGTTTTATTTCTTTGGTAAAACCAGACAGTTCAATGCTTCTAATATTGATTAGTTTTTGGAAATGATTATTCTGATACAATTGAGACCAACTAAAAACAGGTAACGCTACATCTAAATGAATTGGATAACTTCTTTTTTCATTCAAATAGGATTTTAATTCAGGAATGTCTAAAATGGAATTTTTATTACTATTTGTTAATGGTTTTACTAAATTGTAACACATCAACATCGCTTTGTCAACAGGTGGAACACCCATTATTTCTTGGTATTTATACGGATATAATCGTAAAGTGCAACTGATTTTCTTTTTAGAATCTTCTTTTATTTTTTTTAGTAAATAAAAATATTTCTCCTTGGTCGATTTTGTCCAATCGCAATCTATTTGTATTTCATCTGTTAATTTTGCGTTTTTAAACTTTTCCCTACAACGTTTGTTAATTAAAAACACAATGTTATCTGAAAGTTTATCTAAATCTTTTTCGGTATTATATTTAAAGATTTCATTTTTGATAAAAATGGTTGGCACAATCGAAAGGTTTTCAATATTTTCAAACATATTACCATAACTATATAATTTGTCGTAGGGATAATTTCCTGTTGCTTCAGAATAATCGATTTCAAAAAACTTCACATATATTTTATTTACTTTATTAGTGTTCAACTTGTTTTCTGTTTCAGAATTCAAGGAATTATCACTTTTCCAATAATAAAAAGCACGTTCTACATTTTCAACTTTGTTGTCATTTTTACAGGAATAAAAAAGCATAGAAATTAGCCCGAAAATGAAGATTTTTTTCATAATTATTTGATAGGTTTTATTTACAATTTTGTATCAAAAATAACACCAATTATTTGTTAAAAAACAAAAAAATCTTATTTATTTCTAAATAAGATTTTTCGTATAATATGAAAATAAAGTTAGTGTTATTTCACAGGAATATTCTCTAATATCTCTAACACAAATTTATAAAATTTCTGAGAAGATTTTATCGAAGCTCTTTCGTCTGGTGAGTGTGCACCATGAATAGTTGGTCCAAAAGAAATCATGTCCATATCTGGATAATTGGTTCCTAGGATTCCACATTCCAAACCTGCATGACAAGCCGCTACATTTGGTTTTTCGTTATTTTGTTTTTCATAAATTGTAACTAATAAATCCAAAATTTCTGAATTTACATTTGGTGTCCAACCGGGATAACTTCCAGAACATTCAACTTCGCAACCAAATAATTCGTAAGCTGAACGCAATGCATTAGCCAAATCAAATTTTGAACTTTCAACAGAAGAACGGGTTAAATTTTGAATCGTTATTTCACCGTCTTTTACAATCACACGTGCAATATTATTAGACGTTTCTACCAATTCTGGAATATCAGCACTCATTCTATAAACACCATTATGAGCTGCATAAATAGAACGAATTAATCCTTCTTGAACACCCAAATCCATTACTTTACTTGGTAAATCGCTTTTTACGATTTCGATAGTCAAGTTAGGTTCCATGGTTTTAAATTCGGCTTTAATATCACTAATAATTTCTTGCATATCAAATACAAAAGCTTCGTCATACATACCTGCGACAATCACTTTAGCATTGCTTTCACGTGGAATCGCATTACGCAAACTCCCACCGTTTATTTCAGCAACTTGCAATCCAAAATTTTCAAATCCGTCAAACAACAAACGGTTCATTATTTTATTTGCATTACCCAAACCTTTGTGAATATCCATTCCTGAATGACCACCATTCAAACCTTTTACTGTAATTAAATATCCTACAGAACCTTCTGGAATTTCTTCTTCGTTATAACTTCTGTTAGCTGTAACATCAATTCCACCGGCACAACCAATTCCAATTTCGTCATCTTCTTCGGTATCCATATTCAAGAGAATATCACCACGGAGAATGCCTCCTTTTAGGTTCAAAGCACCAGTCATTCCCGTTTCTTCATCAATAGTAAACAAAGCTTCAATAGCAGGATGTTTGATGGTTTTACTTTCTAAAATAGCCATAATCATCGCTACCCCAAGACCGTTGTCAGCACCAAGTGTTGTACCACGAGCACGAACCCAGTCTCCATCTACATACATGTCAATTCCTTGTGTATCGAAATCGAAAATAGTATCCCCGTTTTTTTGATGTACCATATCTAAATGGCCTTGTAAGACCAAAGCTTTACGGTTTTCCATTCCTGGAGTTGCTGGTTTACGGATAATTACATTACGAATATCATCTTCGAAGGTTTCTAGTCCTAAATTATTTCCGAAGTTCTTCATAAATTCGATGACTCTATCTTCTTTTTTAGAAGGACGAGGTACTGCATTTAAATCGGCGAATTTGTTCCAAAGTTCTTTTGGTTCAAGGTTTCTTATTTCTTGGCTCATTTTTATTAGTTTGTTATTTACAAGTGTCAAAGTTACAAAGTTTAAATTCTTTTTTTGCAAAAAAGCAATCGTAATTATCCAATATAAATTTTCTTTAATAATTAAAAATATGTTAATAAGGAATGAACATTTTTAAAATTAATTATATTTGCCACATGAAGTTTTTCTCAAGAATAATTTTAGTTTATTTTATTTTCTTTCAGTTTTCATCAAGTGTTTTAATCTTGATAAATTCTGATAAAGGAAATAAAATTGCAATGAATGTACTTGATGAAGATGAACATTCGAAAGAAATTGAAAAAAATAAAGAAATCAAATTTGAGTATATTTGCGCTCATGCAAATGATTTTTTGTTTTTTATTAAAGAAACTACTTCAAAAGTTTCTAAACCTTATTTGTTGAAAAAATACTCAACATTTTCTACTCAGTTTATTCCTCCACCAGAATTAGTTTAAAACTCAAAAAGAAGACACAAGCACACTTGTGATTATTTATGGTTTTAAATTAAATATGGATGACAAAAAATAATAATATTTTTGGCAACCTTAGCTCGGATATTCCCGCTGGGCTGGTGGTTTTTTTAGTGGCATTGCCATTATGTTTAGGGATAGCTTTAGCTTCGGGTGCACCATTGTTTTCTGGAATAATTTCTGGAGTAGTAGGGGGGATTGTAGTGGGTTTTTTAAGTAAATCTCATTTATCAGTTTCTGGGCCAGCAGCAGGTTTAACTGCGATTGTCCTTGTAGCAATTACTAATTTTGGTGCTTTTGACACTTTTTTATTAGCGGTTTTTATTGCTGGAGTGATACAAATTATTTTAGGTTTTCTAAAAGCAGGAACTATTTCAAATTATTTTCCCAATAATGTTATAGAAGGTATGTTGGCAGGAATTGGGGTAATTATTTTCTTAAAACAAATACCTCACGCCGTAGGTTATGACAAGGATTATGAGGGTGATTTAGCATTCTTGCAACCCGACGGGCAAAATACCTTTTCCGAAATATTTTCAGTACTAGGAAATATCCATCTTGGGGTTGTTATCATGACTTTAGTATCCCTAATTATTTTAATTGTTTGGAATAAAATAAAGTTCTTAAAAGACTTAAAATTAGTTCCTGCAGCATTAGTTGCGGTTATAGTTTGTGTTTTATTAAATCAACTTTTTATTAATTATGGTGGTTCTTTAGCAATTACTTCTGATCAATTAGTTAAGCTTCCTGTACCTCAATCTCTAGATGAATTTAAAGCAATTTTTGTTTTTCCAAATTTTTCAGCCATAACCAATAAAGAAGTTTGGGTTGTTGGATTTACTATTGCTGTTGTTGCATCTATCGAAACTTTATTGTGTATCGAAGCTGCTGATAGAATGGATGTTCGTAAACGTTCTACTGACACTAATAATGAGCTTAAAGCTCAAGGTATTGGTAATATAATTAGTTCTTTATTTGGAGGATTACCAATGACATCTGTTGTGGTAAGAACATCTGCAAATGCTGATGCTGGAGCAAAAACTAAAATGGCGAGTATTGTTCACGGAATTTTATTATTATTCAGCGCTGTAACAATCCCGTTTGTATTAAATAAAATTCCTTTGGCAACATTGGCTGCAGTTCTTCTGATGGTTGGGTACAAACTAGCAAACCCTAAGATAATTAAACATTTTTACGAAAGAGGAAAGTACCAATTTATACCTTTTATTGCAACTATGTTAGCAGTAGTTTTTACGGATTTGTTAAAAGGAGTAATGTTAGGAATTATTATCAGTATCATTTTTATTTTAAAAGGAAATATGCAACGCGCTTATGCTTTTAGAAAAAAAGAATACAAAGAAGGAGACATTATTCATATAGATTTAGCACAGGAAGTATCATTTTTAAATAAATCTGCTATTAAATCTACTTTAGCTTCTATTCCTGAAAAGTCGAAAGTAATTATTAATGCTTCCGATACTGTGTATATAGCTCATGATGTTTTAGATATGATTAAAGAATTTAAAAAAATACGAGCAAAGGAAGAGAATATTCAAGTAAAGTTGATGGGCTTTAAGAAAGCATATGAACTTGAGAATAGTGGAGAAGAGGAAAAACATGTTTTTGTTGAACATACAAATTAAAAAAAATGAGTGATTTTTATAAAAAAATAATAGACAATAATAAAAAGTGGGTTGAAAGTAAATTAGCAATCGACAAAAATTATTTTAAGGATTTATCAGAAGGGCAATCTCCTCCATTATTATGGATAGGATGTTCAGATAGTAGAGTACCGGCAAATGAAATTACAGGAACTCAATCTGGAGAAGTATTCGTACATCGTAATATTGCAAACATGGTTATTCATAGTGATATGAATATGTTAAGTGTCTTAGATTATGCAGTAAATGTTTTAAAAGTAAAGCATATTATTGTTTGCGGACATTATGGATGTGGAGGTATTAAAGCTGCAATGAATAATAATTCTTTCGGAATTATAGACAATTGGATACGACATATTAAAGATGTTTATCGTCTCCATAAATTTGAATTAAATGTAATTGAAGATGAAAATGAGCGGTTTAATAAATTTGTTGAATTGAATGTAAAAGAACAAGTTTCAGATTTAGCTAAAACATCTATAGTTCAAGTTGCTTGGAGAAATGGTCAAGATTTAACACTACATGGTTGGGTTTATGGACTAAATTCTGGTTACGTAACCGATTTAGATGTAAACTATTCATGCAATAAAGATTTATCGGATGTTTATCAGTTAAATATTTAAAATATTTCCCTTACTTTAGATGGCAAAAATGGTTAAATCATTTTTGCCATTTTTTTGATAAGAAAACAAAATTTTAAAAAAGTTGAAACAAAAATATATTTTACCCTTACTATTAATCCTTCAAATTATAGGTTTGAAGCTACTTACTTTTTTTCCTGAATTTATAGAAAAAAATTATAGTAATGGAATATATCCAATAATTTCAAAATTCTCTAGAAGATGTTTGGGTTGGATTCCATTTTCGATTGGTGATGTTTTGTACGGAATTTTAATTGTTTGGACTATTTATTGGTTTTGCAAAAACAGAAAAGAGAATTGGAAAAATAAAATATTATCTATTTTAAGCTTTGTTTCGGTTGTCTATTTTGTTTTTCATGTTTTGTGGGCTTTTAATTATTATCGAGTGCCACTTTTTGAAAAAATGAATATAAAAAGAGAATATTCGGATGAACAATTGCTAGATTTCACTGAAAAATTAATAGTAAAAACTAACAAAATTCAATTTCAAATTACTAATGATACTACAAAAAAAGTAACCACTCTTTATACTCAAAATCAAATTTTTGATAAATCTATTATTGCTTATGACAAATTATCTAAGCAATATTCCTTTTTTAAGTATAATGTGCCAAGCCAGAAGAAGTCATTGTTTAGCTATCCTCTAACTTATATGGGTTTTGGCGGTTATTTGAATCCATTTACTAATGAATCCCAAGTAAATTATATGATTCCTATGTATAATTTCCCAAGTACTGCTTGTCACGAAATGGCACATCAGATGGGTTATGCTAGCGAAAGTGAGTGTAATTTTATTAGTTTTTTGACTTCTACAAAAGAGAATGATTTATATTTTAAATACTCAGGTTATAGTTACGCTTTGCGTTATTGTTTGTTTAATTGGGAAGTTAGAAATCCCAAAATATTTGAAAAATTAATAAAATCGATTAACCCTGGAGTTCTAAAAAACTATCAGGAAAGCCAAGATTTTTGGGAAAGTCACCAAACATTTATAGATACTGGATTTAAAATTTTTTATGATAATTTCTTAAAACTAAACCAGCAAAAAGACGGATTGGAAAGTTATAGTAAGTTTGTTGACTTGATGGTTAATTACTACAAAACAAATGATTTTAATTAAAAAACGAGTAATAATTATAGTAGTTTTAATATAATGTATTTTTGAAAAATAATAAATTAGAAAATGGTCGATTTAGAATATTTAGCTTTTTTAGAAAATATACTTACAGATAATAGAAAAGAAAAATTCTTGAAGGTATTACAAAATAGAACGAATCATTTTACAGTGGTTGTTGAAGATATTTTTCAGATGCATAATGCAAGTGCTGTAATGCGTAGTTGTGAAGTTTTTGGAATTCAAGAATTAAACGTAATAGAAGAGCGGTACGGCAAAAGTATAGATAAAGAAATTGCTATGGGTGCGCAAAAATGGGTCGATATTAATACATTTGATAACGTTTCTAATTGTATTAATACCTTGAAAGATAAAGGTTATCAAATCATTGCAACAACACCACATGAGAATGATTGTTTATTAGAAGATTTTGATATTTCTAAACCGAGTGCTTTGTTTTTTGGTACGGAAAGAGATGGATTGTCAGATGAAATTTTGAAGCAAGCTGATGGATTTTTAAAAATACCAATGGTTGGTTTTACCGAAAGTTTGAACATTTCAGTTTCAGCGGCAATTATTTTGCAAAATTTAACTCAAAGAATGCGTAAATCTGAAGTGAATTGGCAATTATCAGAAGATGAAATTCTGGAAAAAAGATTGTCTTGGGCAAAAAGTTCTATTAAGGATATTAAAAGAATTGAAAAGAGATATTATAATTTAGAAGTATAAAAAAAACACGCAACTTGCGTGTTTTTTGTAATATGATAATTTAAAATTCTATAAATATTAGAATTGCTCTCTTCCAGCAAAGTGAAAAGCACCTTCAATAGCAGCATTCTCATCGCTATCTGAACCGTGAACTGCATTTTCTCCAATAGAAGTAGCATATTTTTTACGAATAGTACCTTCAGCAGCATCAGCTGGGTTTGTAGCTCCAATTAAAGTTCTAAAATCTTCAATTGCATTTTCTTTTTCTAAAATAGCAGCAACAATAGGACCTCTAGACATAAATTCTACTAATTCTCCATAAAAAGGTCTTGCAGCATGTACTGCATAAAATTTTTGAGCATCAGCTACTGTCAATTGAGTCAATTTCATTGATACAATTTTAAAACCAGCTTCAGTAATCATGTTTATTATTCCTCCAATGTGTCCGTTTTCAACACCATCAGGCTTAATCATTGTAAATGTTCTATTCGTTGCCATTTGTATTTTTTTTAATTTGGTGCAAAAGTAATCTTTTTTTGTAAAAATTAAAGCTTACTTATGTAATATATTTTAGTTTACTGTTCTAGCTAATCTAAATCCGTAAAATTCATAAGTTCTGTCTGGCGTTGTACTAATCCTATTGCTAGTTCTTAAATAACTTTCCTTACTATCCCAAGAACCACCACGAACCGATTTTTTTTCACCTCTTATAGGGCCAGTTGGGTTATTCCCGTCTTCACTCTTGTAATAATCTTTGTTGTACCAATCATAGCACCATTCCCAAACGTTTCCACTCATATCATAAATTCCCAATTCATTAGCTAATTTAGTACCTACACCATGTGGTCTTTTTTCACTATTGTTTTGTTGCCATGCAATTTCATTAGAAATATTAGAACCAGAAAAAATATAGTTTTTAGATTTTTTCCCACCTTTTGCAGCATATTCCCATTCTGCTTCAGTTGGTAATCTATATCCATTTGCAGTAAAATCACAAATGATATTAGGACCTGCAAAAGTATAAACTGGTTTGTATCCATCTTGTTTACTTAACCAGTTGCAATAGTTAACAGCATCATTCCAAGTGATATTCGTGATAGGGTAATTGTCATTTATTCCCCAAATTTGTTTGGCTGGCATTTGTTTTTTTGTTTTCTTACAATATTCTTTCCACTCCCAAACAGAAACTTCAAGTTTGTTTATTTCAAAATTACCAACAGTAACTTCGTGTTGTTTTTGCTCATCATTTTCAGCAATTTTATTTTCGTCTGGTGAACCCATTAAGAATTTTCCACCTTCTACTTTAACCATTTGAATAACTAAATTTTTAGATTGTCCGTAAGATGTAAGAAATATCGTTAATATTGATATTGCTGTAAGTAAGTATTTTTTACTCATAATTATTAAATTGTTATCAAATTGTTATCAAATTGTAAAATTAAGAGACAAAAATAGAATTATTTTTAACAAAAGCAAGTTTTTGTCGATAATATGACATTAAAACCGATGAAGTTACATTTTGATAATCGAAAAATTCATAGAAAGTGGTTTTAGTTCCTTAATTAATTTTAGAACAAGTTCAGCTCCGTTTTCTAAATAAAATTCTGAGAAATTAGATTTTCTTTCTTGTAAACTTTTGTTAGGAAATAATTCGTTTTGAAGTTGAATCACTCTTTCTAACTCTGCAATATGCACTTTTTTTTCAGCTTTAAGAAGTCTTTTTTCAAGGTTTTCTAAGCCTTTTAGTTGTTTTTTTTCTTGAGCATTTACAGCGCCAGCAAATGATTTATCTGTCTTAAGTACTATTTCATGTAATGCTTCAAATTGTTTTTTAAGATGCATTTTTTGCTCAGAAAAATCGATGTTTATTTCTGAAAACTGTTTTGTTTTAAGATCAATTAATGTTTCTTGTTTCAAAAATAATTCTTCCCAATTTATGTCTAATTTAGATCTTTTTGTTTCTTGTTTTTCACTAATTAAAACTACAGAATTTCTAATCAATAATATAGGAAAGGTTACTTTATGAAAATCGAACATAGCTTTTAGTTCCAACCAATAGGCAATTTCTCCACCACCACCAATGTAAGATAAGTTAGGTAAAATAACTTCTTGATATAGAGGACGTAAAATAACGTTTGGGCTAAATTTTTCAGGATTTGTATCTACTAAGTTTAATATTTCGGCTTCAGTAAATTCAATAGTTGTATTATTAACTTTGTAATTCCCGTTTTCATGAATAATGCGTTCTCTGAGATTATCTTCAATATAAAAAAGATTAATTTCTCTAGGATTTACTTGAATTGAGTAATTATTTAGTTTAATAATACTTTCTAGCACTTTTTTATTTGAATTTTGATATAACAATTCGTCTTTTATGTAAGGAATAAATTGTTTTTTCAAATCTGTTGAATCTCCATCTAAAATAACTAAACCATATTCTCCAAATAATTGATTGGCTAAATATCTTGTGGCTTCTGCTAAATTAGAATGTTCTAAATAACTATCTGAAAATAATTTTATTAGATATTCTGCATTATTGCTAGAGCCAAGTTCTTTTTTAAAAACTTTAAAAAAAGCAGTTAAATCTTTAGTAGATAATCGACCAACAGGACCTTTAGATACTGCATTCCAACTAAACTTTTTATCTTTAAAACTAAAATGGTTTATTTCTTCAAAATCATGATCTTCTGTTGCCATCCAGTAAATGGGAACAAAATTGTACTCAGGATAATTTACTTTTAGTTGTTTGCATAAATTTATAGTAGAAATAATTTTATATAAAAAATAGAGCGGACCAGTAAATAAATTGAGCTGGTGTCCAGTAGTTATTGAAAATGTTTTATTGTTTTTGAGAAGTGAAATATTCTGATTAGTTAATTCTGAAATTTCGAAATTTATATATTGTTTCTCTAATTCCGAAACTAAGATTTCACGTTTAATACCATTATTAAAGTTTTTTTCTTTTTCTTCAATTTGATTTTTAAAATTTTCAATAGTAGGAAAATGATTGTATAATTCTTTTACTTCTAATTTTTCGTCTAAATAATCGGCAATTAATTTTGAAAAATATCCTGATTTTTGATAGCTAATACAGTCAGTTGGCATAATTGAAATTTATTTCTGCTAAATTAATAAAAATAATGTAGCTAAATTCGGTTTAACATAGGCTTATGATTTAATTTTTAATTTTCAAAACACCACCAAAATCATTTAAATAAATTGTACGATTATAAAATAATAGAAGCGTGTAAATTTCTTACTTTTGGTTAAAATATAAGATTTTTTATATGGATGTAAAGATTGAAAGTTTTTGGAATCGCATTCTAAATCCAAACGCAAAGATTGTTTCTGATGAGAATTCATCGTGGACTAAAGAAATTGAGTTTCTTTATAAAAAGGGTATTAGTATGGAAGAAGCGGTTCGTTATCTTCATTATGAAAAGCCAAGTTTATCAGTCTTTAATGATTGGGTTAATCTTAATAAGAATGAAATTAAAAAAGCAGAAGACATTATCGATGAGGTTCTTACTAAAGAAGATTTAGATTTTTGGGATAAAAATGGTTATGTTGTCATTAAAAATGCCATTTCAAGATCTGATTGTGAGGCAACTCAAAATGCGATTTGGACTTTTTTGAGGGCAAATTCTGAAGATCCAACTTCATGGTATCAGAAACATGAAGAGAAAAGAGGGCTGATGCTAAATTTTTCTAATCATCCAACACTTAATAAGAATAGAGAATCTGTTAAAATTCAAAAAGCGTACGAACAATTATATAAAACAAAAAAAATCTACAAAACGATCGATAAAGTCAGCTTTAATCCACCAATATCAGAAAATTATTCTTTTTTAGGAAGCGATCTTCACTGGGATGTTAGTCTGAAACTACCAATACCTTTTAAGTTGCAAGGACTTCTTTATTTGTCTGATTGTAATGATAATGATGGCGCTTTCCATTGCGTGCCAGGTTTTCATAATAATGTTTCATCATGGATGAGCAATTTACAAGCCAATGAAAACCCAAGGGAAATAGCTCCGAAATTATTACTATCAAAAGCCGTTACTGGTCAGGCAGGAGATTTTATAATCTGGCATCAAGCATTGCCACATTGTGCAACACCTAATAAAGGAAAACTTCCCCGAATGGTGCAATATCTTACTTATTTTCCTGAGGAAGAAACAATAACCACAGAATGGATATAAAATTAATTATCGCTTCATAGCAAAATGACCTCTATATTCTTTCCCATTTGATCTAGTTACGACAAACCAATAATCGGTCGATGGTAGTTCTTTTCCATTGAAGGTTCCATTCCAACCATCAGAACTATAATCTAATTCTTTGATGAATTTACCATATCTATCAAATAGTTTAATTCTTAAACCAGGTTCTGTATTCGAGAATTTTATCTTCCATTTGTCATTATTTCCATCTCCGTTTGGAGTAAAGTATTTTGGGTACATTAATAAAAAAACTTCCTCTGAAATCGTACCACATCCATTTTTATCTCTAATAAAAATATTGTATTCTCCGCTATTTAAGTCAGTAAAAACATTACTATTTTGATAATTATTCCCGTCTAATGAATATTGATAATCTCCAACACTACTAGTAGTAACTACAATAGTAATTGAGTTTTTATTTACTGTCCAATCATTTGTTATAACTTGAGAGATAGTAGCTACGTTTGAATTTACAACATTAAAATCTTTTGTGGAATTACAATTTATTCCAATATGGTTTTCCGTAACGGTAACCGAATAATTACCAGCTTGGCTAACAAGAATTGAGGAAGAAGTTTCGCCTGTTGACCACTGATATTTGTCAAAATTCCCAGCATTTATAGTTACGGTGTTACCTTGACAAATAGGAGTGACTTCAGCAATAGGGATAATAGGTTTGCTATACAATGTTAAATTCAATTCTACAATTTGATGACAAGTATTTACATTATCGATACGCACATAAATTGTAATTGTGCCAACATTTAATTGATAATCATTCTCATTATTTATTTTCTCACTAGTAGTTTGGTTTTGAGCTCCTGAAAATGATTTATAAAAGCTAAAAGTATTTCCTGCGGTGTTTGAAATTAAAGAAGAATTATAACTTGTCAAGTCAATTTTTTCATGTCCATTATTCAAATCATCACAAAAATAATCTAAAAAATCATTTGCATTTAAAGTATTGATGAGATTAATTGTTATGGGTGTTCTATTTACACTTTCGCACCCGTTTAAAGTTTGCGAAGAATAGTAAGTTGTTGCGTTTTGTATAATAGTGTTCGCAGGTAAAAGATTTCCTCCAGTTTGAGTATCATACCATTTTACACCTGTACCAGATATTGAAATATCATTCAACGTGGCATTTGCAGTACTACAAAAACTTTGATTGGAATTTGCAGTGGGCGATGGTGTATTGTAAATAGTTATTGAAACAGGTACTCTATTGCTTTCGCAATTATTGTTGGTTTGTGTAGCATAGTAAGTTGTTCCATTTTGTAAAAGGGTATTGGTTGGTAAAAGATTTCCTCCCGTTTGGGCATCATACCATTTTATATTCTGGCCTGTAATTACGATATTATTTAGTGTAGCGTTTTGTTGGATACAGAATTGCTGAGTTGCAGTAAGACTTGGTAAAGTGGTAGCGGTTATAACTACACTTTGATTTTGTGTTGAACTATTTCCGTTACCATCGTTATAATTCCAATGAATTATATAATTTCCAGGGATTGTATAGTTTAAAGGATCTGTGGTAGTACCATTTAGTAAACCAGCACAATTATCTGTGGCGGTTGGGATTGTAGATATTATTGTATTACAGTCTCCAGTTATTGTTTGTAAGTTTGGATTATTAGGTATGGGAGCAGTGATATCCCCAACCAATACATTAATTGTAACCGTATTATCGCATCCTCCTGTTCCTGTTATACTACAAGAGTATGTACCACTATTTAAAGTACCAGCGTTATTGATGATGGGATTTTGTATAGACGAAGTAAATCCATTTGGGCCTGTCCAATCATAATTTGTACCTCCCGAGGCATTTAATTGTAGGTTTTTACCAATACAGATAGGAGAGTTAGAGGATAAAACTGTACTTGAAAGACAATCTTTGAATTTGAATATATATAGTGATGAATTACCAACTTTAAATTCCTGATGTACACCTGGTGTTGAAATTCCATTAGGACTAAAAGTCAGACCACAAATATAAATATCATTATTACTATCAACAGTACAATAACCTGCTTGTTCGGATAAATTCCCACCCGAATAAGTTCCCCATATTCTTTGTCCTGAAGTGTTTAGCTTTATTAAAAAATTTTTTAGAGCAATTGGATTTTTAGTAGGCATAAAACTGTTTGTGGTTGTAATGTTGTTATTGATTCGAGTATATCCAGCAAAATAAACATTATCATTATTATCAATAGATAAGCCTCCTAAGTTGTTGTCAATGAAATAAGTTCCCCAATTAATTTGTTGAGTTTGAATATTAAAATTTAATAAATATCCGTTTGAGCCTGAATTTAAGCTTGATCCAGCAGGAGGTATTTGAAATGTGTCAAAAAGAGAACCAGTAGTAGCAATATTTGGATTGTTAGTTATTCCTAAAAAGCAAAGCGAATTATTTTTTAATACTGTTTTATGAATAGTGCTATTGTCAGCTATATAACTTCCCCAAATTCTATTCCCATTCAGATCAAACTTGATAATCATTCCACCACCAGTAACCGCTGCCGTTGTAGGTTGAAAAGAGCCAAGAGTAGCAATATTGGTTAAACTTCTTTGAAGCCCAGTTGCATATATATATCCGCTACTAGAATAATTTATTCCTGTGAAGCCATCAAAACCTAACCCTCCATAATAAGTATTCCAAATTCTATTTCCAGTAGTGTCAAATTTAATAATGAAACCATCTGACGAACCATTCATTACATTTTGATGAGCTGTCGATGTAGTATTGAAATCACTACTAAAAGTTTGCCCCGCAATATATATATTATCAGTAGGATCTAAGCAAATAGAATAAATAGATTCATTACCACTTCCTCCAAAATAAGTTCCCCATTGTTTAATTCCATTTAAATTTAATTTTACTAAAAAGCCTTCAAAATAATTATTTTTAAATTCTTGAAAAGTACCTGCGGTTCCAATAAAAGAATTATTAAGTTCATCACCTGCGACATAAATGTTGTGGTTTGAATCAATTGCTAAATGACAAGATTGTGAATTATTAAGTCCTGCTTCTGATGTTAAGTATGTTCCCCAAATTCTATTTGAATTAGTATCTAATTTAGCGATAAATAAATTTCTTTGCCCATTAAGATTGCTTTGATGAGTTCCTGAAGTTGCAATATTGTTTTGACTATCTGAGCTTCCAGAAATGTAAACATTGAGATTATCATCTGTTATTATATCCGAAGGAAATTCCATCCCTTCTCCACCATAATATGTTCCCCAAAGTCTAACTGGTACTGGGTCAATTATAATTGTTTTATCTGAAACATTTTTATCACTTTCAAGACTAAAAACATTTTTATCAATTTGTTTGTATTTAATATTTACAAATTCTTTTTTACCTTCATTTTCAAGCCAACCAATGGTAGTGTTTCTTCCATTTGACCAAAACGTACATCCATTTTAATTTTGTTATCAATCAATTCCGTTTTGGTACCACTAAATTTCATTTTAATGTCTGAAACTTTACCGCCTGGTTTTATAACAAAATTATATTCAACTGCTTTTGTGGTATCTTTTGGAATAAAAAAATCAACATCAATATTGTTGTAAATGTTTTTGTATTTTATTTTTTTGTATCTGTAAACATTGGTAACTCCATTTGGGTAATTAGGAATATTGTAATAATTATCATAATCGCTCGATTTGTCTTCGGTTATTAATTCTATATTTTGATTTGAATTAATAAAATCTATATCTATTCTGTGGTTTTTTCTTTTTAATCGATACTTCGGAGCGTTATCCGGATCATTTGAAATAATGGATGAATTTAAGTTTTCTTTTTCTTTTATAGGAGATTTAATGATTTCGTAAATATCATATGAAAAACCATTTTTTTTAATCTGAACGTTTATGCCAGGAGTATTTAATAAATATAAAATACCTTTATTTTGCTTACCTTTTTGATCAACAATTTGACCTTTATTTTCAATAAACCCTATTGAAGAATTTTGCTTTTGAGAATAAGCACATATATTTAAAAAGGCAAAGAAAAATATAATTTTAACACGCATAAATAATAGAATTTCATGCAAAAGTAACAATTTAATATGTATACATATTGTATTTATATACCTTTGTCAAAACAATTCTTTTGAAAGACCTTCTTCTAATTACACCACCTTTTACTCAACTGAATACGCCGTATCCAGCTACAGCCTATATAAAAGGTTTTTTGAATACCAAAAACATTTCGGCTTTTCAGATGGATTTGGGGATCGAAGTTATTCTCGAATTGTTTTCGAAAAAAGGATTAGAAGATTTGTTTGCTAAAAGTAATCAACCCAATTCTCCAAATATTCAACGAATATTTGCTTTGAAAGAAGAATATATAAAAACTATCGATGCTGTTATTTCCTTTTTACAAGGAAATAATCCAACATTAGCAAGGCAAATTTGTTCAGGAGATTTCTTGCCAGAAGCATTTAGATTTGAGCAATTAGATGATATGGAATGGGCTTTTGGGTCGATGGGAATGCAAGATAAAGCCAAACATTTAGCTACATTATATCTTGAAGATTTATCGGATTTTATTGTCGAATGTATCGATGAGAATTTTGGGTTCAGTCGTTATGCAGAACGTTTGGGACGAAGCGCTAATTCTTTTGATGATTTGTACTCGCATTTACAAAAAAATCCAACTTATATCGATACAATTACTTTAAGAATATTAAACGAAAAAATTCAAATTGTACAACCCAAATTAGTTTGTATTTCGGTTCCGTTTCCAGGGAATTTATATAGTGCTTTTCGTTGTGCACAGTTTATCAAAAATAATTTTCCTGATGTGAAAACATCTATGGGAGGTGGTTTCCCAAATACCGAATTACGTTCTTTAACAGATGTTCGAGTATTTGAATTCTTCGATTTTATTACTTTAGATGACGGAGAATTACCATTACAATTATTACATACTTTTTGTCATTCTGACGAAGGAAAAATCTCTTCAAACGAATTCAAACGAACATTTTTATTAGAAAATAATAAAGTCGTTTACAAAAACAATACTCTTCAAAAAGACTATAAACAAAGTGAAGTTGGCACGCCCGATTATTCGGATTTGTTGTTAGACAAATATATTTCGGTTATAGAAATTGCGAATCCGATGCACAGTTTGTGGAGCGACGGAAGATGGAATAAACTCACCATGGCACATGGTTGTTACTGGGGAAAATGTACGTTTTGTGATATTTCTTTAGATTATATAAAAGTTTACGAACCCATTCTCGCTAAAACACTGGTGGATAGAATGGAAGAACTCATAGTGCAAACTGGAGAAAACGGATTTCATTTTGTAGATGAAGCTGCACCTCCAGCTTTAATGCGTGAATTAGCGTTAGAAATCATTAAACGAAAACTAGTTGTCACTTGGTGGACAAACATTCGCTTCGAGAAAAGCTTCTCCCAAGATTTGTGTATTTTACTAAAAGCATCGGGGTGTATCGCAGTTTCTGGTGGGTTAGAAGTTGCTTCCGATAGATTATTAGAACTCATAAAAAAAGGAGTAACTGTCGAGCAAGTAGCACAAGTGACTCGAAACTTCACCGAATCTGGAATCATGGTTCACGCTTATCTCATGTATGGTTATCCTACACAAACCATTCAGGAAACGGTAGATAGTCTAGAAATGGTTCGTCAGTTGTTCGAGTTGGGTATTTTACAGTCTGGTTTTTGGCATCAATTTGCTATGACTGCACATAGTCCTGTAGGAATGTTTCCTGACGAATTTGGAGTTATTCCACAAAATAATGAAATCACTTTTGCCAATAATGATATTCAGTTTACAGACAAAACAGGAATAGATCATGATCAGTTTAGTTTTGGACTAAAGAAGTCTTTGTTCAATTATATGCACGGTATTTGTTTCGATTATACATTGCAAGATTGGTTCGATTTTAAGATTCCGAAAACAACTGTAAAACCAGATTTTATATACAATTCACTTCAAAAAGAAGAAAGTTTTACTATAAAACCATCGGCAAAAATAGTTTGGATAGGAGGAAGTCCATTAACAGAAATTTTGACCAAATCTAAAAAAGGGAATTCATGGGAAATAATGAAAATGATTTTTCACGACAAAAAAGAAACTTTCGAAATAGATTTTGAAAAACAAAAAGGGGATTGGCTTCTCAGAACTTTAGAATCTATTTCAGTACATAATGATAAAAAAACTACTTTTTCAATATTAAAAACTGATTTTGAAAATAATTTTGAGAATTTCGAATTATTTTGGTACTCGAAGCCAATAAATACTTTAAGAAATTTCGGACTTTTAGTTTTTTCTTAATATTAAATTTATTTATTAAAATATTATTCTA
>NZ_JBJXEN010000038.1:0-28136 GCF_046153165.1 Flavobacterium sp.
GGAATGTTACGAGCTGCTTTTATGACCAAAGTGTATGAGGAAGGTGGCGATTTTAGTACAGATGTGATGGCAACAACCTATTCTCCTTACAAAACGTATGTAGGATTAAAATTGCCTGAATTAACAAAATACCAAATGTTAGAAACGAGAGTTAACAATCGTTTTGATGTGGTTACTGTCGATGAAAATGGTCGTCCAAAATCGGTGAAAAACCTAGAGGTAAAAGTGTTTAAAGTAGAATGGCGTTGGTGGTGGGATTCATCAAACGATGATGTGTCAAATTACAATTCATCGAACGCAACTACTTCATATAAAACACTAAGAGTAAATACTGATGCCAATGGAAAAGGTAGTTTTCAATTTGCATTAACTGATGAAGAATGGGGACGTTATATGATTCGAGTTACCGATCCAACTGATGGTCACGCTACAGCACAAACTGTCAATATAGATTATCCTTACTGGTCAGGAAAAACAAGAAATACCGATGCTTCAACAGCTAATATGTTGGTTTTTTCTACCGATAAAAAGAATTATGCAGTAGGCGAAAAAGCGCAAATATCTTTTCCTTCGAGTGAAGGCGGACGTGCATTAATTTCTATCGAAAACGGAGCAAAAGTAGTACAAACACTTTGGGCAAAAACCAAAAAAGGAGAAACTAAAGTAGAAGTTCCTATTACGGCTGCTATGGCACCAAACGTGTATTTCAATATTACGTTATTACAGCCACATGCATCGACTAAAAACGATTCGCCAATAAGAATGTACGGAATTATTCCCGTTGAAGTAATTGATAAAAATACGATTTTAGAACCTAAACTTATTATGCCCGATGTTTTGAAACCAGAGCAAACGTTTAATGTAAAAGTGAGTGAAAAATCAGGAAAAGCAATGACTTATACCATTGCCGTTGTCGATGAAGGATTGTTAGATTTAACTCGTTTTAAAACACCAAATGCTTGGGAAAGTTTCTATGTTCGTGAAGCTTTGGGTGTAAAAACTTGGGATATTTACGATGATGTGATTGGTGCTTATGGCGGAAAAGTAAACCAAATATTTAGTATTGGTGGAGATCAAGATTTGGGTGGCGGCAAAGCGAAAAAAGCCAACCGTTTTAAACCTGTAGTCATTTACCTTGGACCATTCAAACTAGAAGCGGGCGATACCAAAACACACCAAATAAAATTACCAAAATACATCGGTTCAGTAAGAACAATGGTAGTCGCTGGCGATGCCAAAACAAGTGCTTATGGAGCTGTCGAAAAAGCCACGCCAGTTCGTAGTCCTTTGATGGCATTGGCTTCGTTACCACGAAAAATTTCTCCATCAGAAAAAGTGACGATTCCTGTGACAATTTTTGCTATGGAAAATCATGTAAAAAATGTTTCCGTACAAATAAAAACAAGTCCTGGGTTGAAAATTATTGGCAAAGCCATTCAAAATTTAACTTTCACTAGTCCTGATGAAAAAATGACGTATTTCAATCTTGAAGTTGGTGCTACTACGGGAATTGCAAAAGTACAAGTCATTGCTACTTCTGGGAAAGAAAAATCTACTTATGATGTTGAGATTGATATGACGAATCCAAATCCTGTAACCAATACTTATACGGATCTCATTTTAGAACCAAACAGCTCTAAATCTATTTCTTGGAAAACATTTGGTGTCGCTGGGAGCAATAAAGCAAGATTGGAGGTTTCGTCTATGCCGTCGATTAATTTTAATGGAAGGTTGCAATATCTAATTCAGTATCCACATGGTTGTGTCGAGCAAACTACTTCATCAGTTTTTCCACAATTGTATTTGAATGACATTGCTGATATTGATGCCAATCGCAAAGCATTAATTCAGAAAAATGTAACAGCAGGAATTACAAGATTAGGTGGTTTCCAATTGGCAAATGGTGGAATGTCTTACTGGCAAGGAGATACTTCTGCCGATGATTGGGGAAGTTCTTATGCAGGTCATTTCTTGCTTGAAGCCGAGAAAAAAGGTTATGTTTTACCAATAAATTTCAAACAAAAATGGATTTCTTATCAACAAAAAGAAGCTAAAAAATGGCGTTTTGAGGCTAAATACGGAAATGATTTTGCACAAGCATATCGTTTGTACACCTTAGCATTAGCAGGTTCACCTGACTTATCATCGATGAATAGATTGCGTGAAACTTCAGGGATTTCTAACGAGAGTAAACTGCGATTGGCTGCCGCTTATGTTTTAGCAGGACAAAAACAAGCAGGAATGGCTTTGTTATTAAAATCGAAAATAGATGAAGATTATAATGATAATTACAGCTATTACTATTATGGTTCTAGCGACCGTAATCGTGCGATGGCATTAGAAACTTTAATCTTATTGGGTCAGAAACAAAAAGCATTTATTATGGCAAACAAACTAGCGAAACAAATGTCTGCCGACCAATGGATGAGTACGCAAACTACTGCTTATTGCTTGTATTCGATGTCAAAATTTGCGCAATTCAATGGTGGAAAAGGCATTAATGTTCAGTTTAACGATGGTGGAAAAACTTTAGGAATTAACACCAATAAAACATTAGCAGAAAGAAGTTTGATTATTAAAAATGGAGCAAACGGAATCACAATTAAAAACAACAAAAACAATACATTATATGTTCGAGTTTTAAATTCTGGTATTTTACCTGTTGGAAAAGAACAAGTTGTTCAAAATAATTTGACTGCTAATGTAGTTTTCAAAAACAGAAAAGGAAGTATCATCAATGTTTCAAAAATAAATCAAGGCACCGAGTTTATTGCAGAAGTTACGATTAAAAACCTAAAAAATGAACGAGTGGATAACGTAGCATTATCTCAAATTTTGCCTTCAGGTTTCGAAATTGTAAACACACGTTTTACTGATTTTGGTGATGCCACAAACAATATTGCCGACCATACTGACATTCGAGATGACAGAACAAATTTCTATTTTCCGTTAGGATCTGGTGAAACCAAAACGTTTAGAGTTTTACTTAATGCTTCTTATTTAGGGAATTATTACTTGCCAGGATTGCAATGTGAAGCGATGTATGACAACACATTTTTAGCAAGAACCAAAGGTTTTTGGGTTGAAGTTGTAAAATAATAGTTTAAAACCCTTTCAGAGTTTCGAACTCTGGAAGGGTTAAATAACTCAAAATAAATTGAAAACAAAATTCACAGCGTTCTTACAACGCATCATCGATACAATACAACGGAACAAAATAAAATCATCAATCGTATTTCTACTTTTGATAGTTTATTATTTTTCATTACCAAGAACCTTATTTCAAGAACCTTATTCTACAGTTATTGAAAGTAAAGAAGGCGAATTATTAGGTGCAAAAATTGCTCGCGACGGTCAGTGGCGGTTTCCAGCACAAGACAGTGTTCCTTATAAATTCAAGAAATGCATTGTTTATTTTGAAGATGAATATTTTTACAAACATCCCGGATTTAATCCTGTAGCAATGGTGAATGCCATCAAGCAAAACCAAAAAGCGGGTAAAGTAGTTCGCGGAGGAAGTACCTTGACGCAACAAGTGATTCGTTTGTCTCGAAAAGGGAAAAACAGAACTTATTTCGAAAAAGTAATCGAAATCATATCAGCAACTCGTTTAGAATTGCGTCATTCTAAAGATGAAATTTTAGAATTATATGCCGCTCATGCTCCTTTTGGTAGTAATGTGGTCGGTTTAGAAATGGCTTCTTGGCGTTATTTTGGCGTACAATCTCATCAATTATCTTGGGCAGAAAGTGCCACTTTAGCGGTTTTACCCAATGCACCAAGCTTAATTTATCCTGGAAAAAACCAACAGAAATTACTCAGAAAACGAAACAATCTTTTATTAAAATTAAAAACAGAAGGCATTATTGATACACAAACGTATGAATTGGCTATCGATGAACCTTTGCCGCAAAAACCATACGATTTACCCCAAATTGCGCCACATCTTTTGCAACGAGTATCTAAAAATCAAGAAGGAACTCGATTGAAAACTACTGTTGATATTGCCTTACAAAATCGTGTCAATCAAATTGCTAAATATTATTACAATCAGTACAAACAAAACGAAGTGAAC
This sequence comes from Flavobacterium sp., assembly GCF_046153165.1. GTDB lineage: Bacteria > Bacteroidota > Bacteroidia > Flavobacteriales > Flavobacteriaceae > Flavobacterium. Next base: position 4,076 of record NZ_JBJXEN010000038.1, read on the forward strand.
AACTTGGCTATTATCGTTATTGATATTAAAACTAGAAATATAATTAGCTATGTTGGAAATTCTCCAACCGATTTAAATCATCAGAAAGATGTTGATATTATTGATGCACCTCGAAGTACTGGAAGTATTTTAAAACCTTTATTGTATGCTGCAATGCTCGATGAAGGCGAATTATTACCCAACACTTTAGTTGCCGATATTCCTACTCAGATTTCAGGATATACACCGCAAAATTTCAATTTAACATTCGATGGTGCCGTTCCAGCACATAGGGCGTTGTCTCGTTCTTTGAATATTCCTGCGGTTTTAATGTTACAAGATTTTGGTGTCAATAAATTTTATGAAGAATTGCAACGATTCAAACTCCGAGATATTTCGAAGTCGCCAGATCATTACGGTTTATCACTAATTCTTGGTGGTGCCGAAAGTAATTTGTGGGATTTGTGTCGAACGTATGCAGGATTATCATCGACAGTAGATTATTTTAATAAAAATAACGGTAATTATAGAACCAAAGAATTTGTAGAACTCAATTATGATCATAATTTCACACCTGATTTTGGTTCCGATAGCAAACAAAAAACCATTTTGGGTGCTGGAGCCATTTGGCAAACCTACAATGCGATGGAAGAAGTAAACCGTCCCGAAGGTGACGAAGCTTGGAAATTTTATGACAGTTCACTCAAAATTGCATGGAAAACAGGAACTAGTTTTGGTAATCGAGATGCGTGGGCCATTGGTACAAATGCTAGATATGTAGTAGGTGTTTGGGTCGGGAATGCTTCGGGCGAAGGACGTCCAACACTGACTGGGGTTACCAGTGCTGCTCCTATTTTGTTTGATGTATTTAATTTGTTACCAAGACAAAAATGGTTCGACACACCATTATTGGATTTGACAGAAGTAGAAGTTTGCAAACTCAGCGGTCATTTGGCGCAGGAAGATTGTCCGAAAATAAAACAATATGTTCCACTAAAAGGGAAAACAACTTCTATTTGTCCGTATCACAAAACAGTTCATTTAGATAAAACAGGGAAATATAGGCTAAACAGCAGTTGCGAGAATGTGGAGAATATTGTGACCAAAAAATGGTTTGTTCTTCCTCCCGTGATGGAATGGTATTATAAAAGCCAACACGTGGACTATTTACCCTTGCCTCCTTACAGAAGTGATTGTGCAGGAACACTTACTCCTTCGATGGATTTTATTTACCCGAAAACCAATAGTAAAATATATTTAACTAAAAATTTTAATAGCGAAGTACAACCTGTAATCCTAAAAATAGCGCATTCTAATCGGGAAACCGAAGTTTTTTGGTATGTAGATAATGTGTATAAAGGTTCGACCAAAACGTTTCACGAAATGCCAATAACACCAACTGAAGGTTTTCATTATATCACCGTAATCGATGAAAGCGGTTATGAAATTAGAAAAAAAATTGAGATTGTGAGGGAATAATTTAGAAAGTCAAAAGCGGTTTTCAGAAATACAATGTAAGTATCTCAATACAAAGTTCTATTTTTGAATAGTTGAAAACTATTCTTTTATATTGCCTTCCTCTATTTCTCTATGTAAACCAATTGTTTGCACAGGATCCTATTGCGATAAAGCTAACAGAGAATGAAGGCTTGCCTGACGTTGAATTTTATGATATAATTGAAGATAACAAAGGTTTTATTTGGCTTGCAGCAGACAAAGGTTTATATCGTTTTGATGGCAAAGAATATGTTTCCTATACTAATAATGAAAAGAGAGGACTTTCTGTTTTTGGATTAAAATTTGACAACCAAAACAGACTTTGGTGCAATAATATTTCAGGACAATTTTTCATTTTAAAAAACAATTCCTTAGAACTTTTTCTAGACTTAAAAAATGAGCTTAAAGGAGAGTTAGCAGAGTTTATAATTCTTGAAAACAAGTTGTTTATATTTTCTACTACAGTTATTTATTCTATTGATTTAAAAACCAAGGAAAGAAAAAAAATAATACTGCCGTCAAAGTCAGAACATCCCATTATTCGTGCTTCGTACAAGTTAGATAATAAAATTTATTTTACGTGTAATGATGAAATTTTTACAATCTCGAAATCAGATGAAGTTAAATTTTTACATCACAAAACTAAAAATTTTGGAAGCAATATTTTTCCAAAATTTTTTAGTTTTAAAGGCAAATTATTTATTCAATTATATGATAATATTTTAAATCAAAATCATTTTTTTAAAGTGGATAATGATTTTCTTTCGGAAGTTAATTTTCCTAATGAATTACAAAATAATAAAGTTATAACAGTTTCTGAGCACGATAACAATTTATGGTTATGCACTTCCAACGGCATTGTAATTGTAAATGAGAAAAATAATCAATTTTTTTTAAAAAATGTTTTTTTTAAAAATGATTATATAACAAGAAGCATCGTAGATAAAAATCAAACCGTTTGGGCTTCAACTTTAAATAATGGAATTTTTATAATTCCAAGTTTGCAAATCAAATCATATAGAAATATTGTTAGTAACGAGGTTATATCTGCTATAGAAAAAATAACGGCTACAAAAATTGCTGTTGGTACTACTAAAGGTAATTTATTTATAATAGATTTAATAAATAATAAAAAAGAAAAAATAGCTCTTAAGGATAAGAGAAAAGTCTCTGCATTGTTGTTTTTAAAAACGCTAAATGTTTTATTGATAACTACAGAAGCTGCTGCATATAGTTATCATTTAGATTCAAAGAAAAGCATTCAATTAGAAAGCTTAATTAATGCAAAAGATCTACAGCAAATAGGAAATTCTAATCAAATTATTTATTCTGGATTTGATAGAGCTAGTATTTTAAAATTAGAAAAAAATAACCTCACTACAACTAAAGTCTTAAACAATAGTCGAGCGTACAGATCTTTTTCAAGTAAGAATGAGATTTTTGTTTCTTATGTAGATAACTTGATAGTTTATAATAGCAATTTTATTCCAAAAATTTTAAAATATAATAATAAGAGCATTACAGCAAAAGATATTTGTCAGACATCTAATAAAACAGTTTGGATAGCCACTTTTACAGATGGAATATTGGCATATAAAAACAATGTGTTTGTTAAAAAAATAGACAATTCAAATGGTTTAAAATCTAAAATTATCGAAGAAATAAAATCTGATGGTAATGATTTGTGGATAGTAACAGACAAAGGCATTCAGATTTTTAATTCTATTACCAACAAATTTAGACCTTCTTTAATAAATAATAATGCATCTATTAGAAATATAAAAAGCGTTATAATTAATGATAAAAATATCCTTTTAGCTAGTCAAGAGGATTTTTTAGAAATTGATAAAAGCATAAAATCTAAGAGCTATTTTGTAAAAGAAATTAATATAAAATCAATTAATATAAATGAAAAAGACACTTTAGTTCAAGAACATTATGATTTGCCTTATGATAAAAACAGAATTAAAATTACTTTCCATGTTAATGGATATTATCCTGAAGATGAATTATTTTTTGAATATAGATTGATAGGTCTAAATGAAAATTGGATTGCAATAGATAAGAATGTAAATTTTGTAAATTTTAATAGTCTCCCTTCAAAAGATTATATTTTCGAAATAAGAACAAAAAGTGGTAGGGAGACTAAATATATTTCTAAAAAAATTAGTTTTCAAATTAGCCAACCTTATTGGAAAAAATGGTGGTTTGTTTTGGGGATAATTTTTATAGCCTTTGGATTAATCATTTCATTTTATCGAAATAAACTAGCCGTAAAAGAAAAAGAAAAAGAACTTGCGCTAAAAAATGCAAAGCACGAAAATGAACTCGCAATACTTAAGCTAGAGAACTTAAAATCTCAGATGAATCCTCATTTTATTTTTAATGCGTTAAATTCCATTCAAGAATATATAATTCTAAATCAAAAGAATTTAGCAAGTTCTTATTTGTCAAAATTTGCCGACTTAATAAGAGCTTATTTAGAGCACAGTTCAAAAGGATATATATCATTACGTGAAGAAATAGAATGTTTGGATATTTATTTACAATTAGAAAAACTACGCTTCGAAGATAAATTTAGCTACAAAATAAGTAGTTTAGAAAATAATGAAGATTTAAATATTCCTACGATGCTAATTCAGCCTTATGTTGAAAATGCGATAAAACACGGTTTGTTGCATAAGAAAGAAAATCGTGTCATTAAGATTTCTTTCAATTTACTTAAAGAAGATAAAATACTTAAATGTGTGATTATGGACAATGGTGTTGGCAGAAAAAAAGCAGATCAATTAAATAAAAACAAACACCTATCATTTGCCACAAAAGCCACTCAAAATAGATTAGAATTGCTAAATTTTGGCAAAAAAAGAAAAATAGGAGTAACAATTGACGATTTGACAAATGATGAAAACGAGCCAACAGGAACAAAAGTTACATTATTAATTCCAATAATAAATTAACAGAAATGAAAGCAGTAATTATTGACGACGAACCAAAAGCCAGAAACCTATTGGAGATTTTAATAAAAGAAAACACATCTAAAATAGAGACTATTTTTCAAGCTGAAGATTTATTATCTGGAGTGGAATTAATTAAAGAGCATCAACCACAAATTATCTTTCTTGATATCGAAATGCCAGAACATTCAGGCTTAGAAATACTAGATTTTGTTGACAAAGACGAACTGAATTTTGAAATTATTTTTACAACAGCATATAGTGAGTATGCAGTAAAAGCATTCAAACTATCCGCAATAGATTATTTGTTAAAACCATTACGAGCAGAAACTGTAAAAGAAGCTGTTGAAAAAGCGATACAACAAATTGGAAAATCTGAAATTAGCATTAAGTTGGAAGAATTGAAAAAGAGTTTAAAGACTAACAATTTTAACAAAATTGGACTTCCATTTGCAGATGGATTCAAGTTTGTCAATTTTGATGATATTATTTTATTTGAAGCCGATGGCATGTATACCAAAGTAAGCACAACAAAAGAAACAGAGTTATTAGTTTGTAAACCATTAAGGCATTTTGTAGAATTATTAGAAGTACAATCTAATTTTTACAAACCACATCGTTCTTATTTAATCAATTTAAAATACATAAAAGAGTATATTAAAAAAGATGGAGGCTACATTATAATGGATAATGACAAGTCAGTTTCTATTTCAAATGATAAAAAAGATGAGTTTCTTACCATAGTTCAAAACATAGGATAAAAGCTTTAGCAAGCCAAAACCCAGTTTCAGAAAGTCGTTTTATTACGGCTTTTTTTTATGCCGAATTTTGTTTCTAAATCAAAACAATTAATTATGAAAACAAAATTATTATTTATAGTAGTGTTTGTTGGCAATTTCTGCCTTGCACAATTCCCTACTAACGGATTAGTAGCGCAATACGGGTTTGACAGCGGAAGCCTTTTAGTAGATGGTGCCAATGGTATTAATCTTACTCAAACGGGATCAGCACTGACACAAATAAACAATCGTTTTGAAAATGCACCAACCAGTGCTGTAAGCTTGAATGGCGATTATTTAACAAGACCAAATGTTACTTCGGGTACGGTATTTTCAATAAGTTTCTGGATAAAAACCGTTACAAATGACAATAACTCTAGAACAATTATTGATGACTCGGATGCTACAGGACATGGTTATTCTGTGAGTTTACAAAATGGTAAAATAAGATTAACTGGAGGATATGTATTTACCTGTAATGCTGGAACTTATACAATTTCAAAACTATCAAACAACGTAGTATCTGATGGGAATTGGCATCATATTGTTGTTTCGTTAGAAAAAGTTATTGATGCTTCTTTTAATACAACAAATCATATCATACGTATTAATGTAGATGATTTAGCTCAAGAAACATACACTAATTCTTTTAGTAATGCATCATGCACTCTTACTTCTAATTTTGACACAAACGGTAATTTGGTTATTGGAAATAATAGAATGAATAATTTAGCAGCTTCAAATAAATATAGTGATATTATAGATGATATTTTAATCTATAATCGTTTATTAAATCCCACCGAAATAAATAGTATTGGGGATTATAATAGCTATTGCTATACTCCTCAAACCACTATTTTGTCAACTACAGCAATTACCCAAACTACAGCAACAATAAATATTACAGGAACTGGAACATATGATATTGCTTATCACAAAACCTCAGATACTTTTTCTAATGCTGTAATTATTAACGGAATCACTTCAGGTTCTACAAACTTAACTGGCTTAGATATTTTTACAAATTATAAAGTTTATGTAAAAAAACATTGTGCAAACAATACAACAGGATGGTCATTACCAATAAATTTCTCAACAACTAGAACAATTGGGCGTATTTATGTAAATGGTAACGCATCAGGAAACAACAATGGCATCTCATGGTTAAATGCTTATACTAAATTAGAAAATGCTTTAGCGATAGCTCAGAACAATGAAGAAATTTGGATTACTGAAGGTACATACAAACCTCATGCTACTAGTAGAACAACACCATTTACAATAAACGCACTTAATCTAAAATTATATGGCGGATTTGTAGGTAACGAAACACAAATTTCAGAGCGTATTTTTGGAACACATGAAACAATTTTATCGGGAGATTTATCAGGTAATGACGATACTGTACTTTCTCTAGTAAATTCAACTAGAAATGACAACAGTTATAATGTACTATACCTACAAGGTCAAAATTGTTTACTTGACAGATTGACTATAACCGGTGGTCATGCAAACGGAACTACTACTCAATTAAAATCTGGCGCAGGTATCTACAAAGTTAATGCGGTTACTAAAATGACACTTAACAATTGTAAAATCATGAAAAATGTTGCCAATGACACTGGAGGTGCTTTGAATGCTATTTTTGATGTAACTTCTTCAGAATTAATTGTTAGTAATTGTGAATTTACAGAAAATCTAGCTGCAGGTGGTGGTGCTATTTATTCTTATCCAAATAATAATGTATCGGTTACTTATACCGTTTCTAATTCTTTATTTAAAAAAAATCAAGCAGTAGATACTGCAATATTGGGTTACTCCGGAAGTTCTTTATGGCTACGTGCTTATGGAACAAGTTCGACAGCTGCAACAAATATTGCGAATTGTACTTTTGTAGATAATATTGACACTGGAACATTTGCTGGCATCAATAATTTTAATAGAGCTACATTGGTTTTATCTAAACGAACAAGTGTAAGTTCAAATCATAATGCTACTATTTCAAATTGTATTTTGTGGAATAATAAGGCTGCGGGTGGGATTACTTCAAGACCCATTTCTGGACTTCTTGAAGATGTAATCAACCCAATTACAATCAAAAATTCAATTGATGAAACTAATTTTACAGGAGTTACATTAAGTGGTACCTCTGCCAATACTAGTAATTCTAATCCATTATTTACTAATGCTGTTGGCGAAGATTACACTTTAAGTAGTACTTCCCCAGCTATTAACACTGGAGATAACACAAATGTTATTGGCTCTACAGATTTATTAGGAAATCAAAGGATTTATAACACAACGGTCGATATGGGTGCTTATGAATTTGGCTCTCTACTTAACTCTCAAACTTTTAACTCTTTTAAAAATTTTATTATTTACCCCAATCCAACTTCTTCTATACTAAACATAAGTTCTAACGAAGAAATAAAATTAATAGAAATATATTCCCTAGAAGGAAAATTAATATTCAGTACTATTGAAAATAAAATCGACATTTCTAATTTGAAATCAGGATTATATGTAATAAAAGTAACCAATAACAAGAATGAAATAGGAGTGAAAAAATTGATAAAAGAATAATTTAATAACTAACTATTGCTTTAAAAAATGCTACTTTAATCAAGTAGCATTTTTTTGATAGATAGTGTATAAAAACAAAAAACCGTCTCATTAATAATGAGACGGTTTTTATTTAATCTTTAATTTCATTTCCTTGGTTATCATTAAAATGATATTCAAGATACGTGTACGCGTCACGTGGAATGATTTTTATCCATTTTTTATATTCAAAAAACCATTTTGAACGTATTGATGGAAACCCTTTTACAAGGTAAGCAGCTATAAATGGGTGTACATTAAGTACTACTTTATTATGCAACTTTATAATTCTTTCTAAATCGGAAGCAATTCTGTCTATAATTAAAATAGGTGCTTCAATGTCACTATTCTCATTATTAGGATTCTCTTCACGAGTTTCAATATTAACCTCTGGTCTAACTCTTTGTCTAGTAATTTGTACTATCCCAAATTTGCTAGGAGGCAATATTTTGTGTTTTGCTTTGTCATCACTCATTTCTTCTCTTAAGAAATCGAACAGAATTTTACGATTGTCTGGATTAGACATGTCTATAAAATCGACACATATTATACCACCCATATCTCGCAAACGCAATTGTCTTGCCACCTCGGCAGCTGCAATCATGTTTACTTCTAGAGCTGTATCTTCCTGATTAGTCGCTTTGTTGGAGCGGTTTCCGCTGTTTACATCGATAACGTGCATGGCTTCAGTGTGCTCGATAATAAGGTAAGCACCTTTGCTCATGGATACGGATTTACCAAACGAAGTTTTTATCTGTCTTTCAATACTGTACTTTTCAAAGATTGGAGTGTCTTTCGACTGATAAAGCTTTACCATTGATTCTTTACTAGGAGCAATTTGTTGAATGTACTCTTTCGTTTCATTAAACAGCTCTTCATCATCTATAACAATTCCGCTAAAAGTATCATTAAAAACATCTCGTAATATTGATGATGCTCTGTTGAGTTCTCCTAACACTTTTGATGGATGATGCGCTGTTGGAATTTTTTTGCACATTGATGTCCATTTGTCCACCAAATTTTGCAAGTCTTTGTCTATTTCTGCAACTTTTTTGCCTTCTGCTACTGTACGAACAATAACACCGAATCCTTTTGGTTTGATAGATTGTACTAGACGTTTTAGTCTGTCTTTTTCTTCTTTAGATTCTATTTTTTGAGAAATAGAAACTCTATCTGAAAATGGGACTAAAACAATAAATCTTCCGGCAAGTGAAAGCTCTGAGCTTATCCTTGGTCCTTTAGTAGATATTGGTTCTTTGACTACTTGTACAAGAATTGATTGATTAACAGCAACTACATCGGTAATTGTACCATCTTTATCAATTTCTTTTTCAAATTGGAAACTTTTTAAGGAGAAATCTTTTATTTTACCTGTTGTTACAAGTTTTATGAATTTCAGTTGTGAAGCTAGATTAGGTCCTAAATCATGATAATGCAAAAAGGCATCTTTTTCGAAGCCAACATTTACAAAAGCAGCATTAAGACCAGCAACTGGTTTTCTTATTTTGGCAATAAAAATATCGCCTACTTGAAAATTGCTTGTTTCTTCTTCTTTGTGTAATTCAATTAGTTTTCCATCTTTTAATAAGGCAAAATCTACAGCTTCAGAACTAGATCTAATAATCAATTCTTTATTCATGTGTAAATTTTTATCTGTATTTTTATATAATAGATAATAGATTGATAGATACATAGATTCAAAAAAATCTAAAAAATGACAATCTGAAATCTAAAATAAATTAGTACAGATGGATTAAACATTACAGGTTTTTACCTGGGAGAAAAGTAGATTTTTAGATAAGATATTCTAGATAACAAACTTTTGTCTTTTATCTATTCGTCTTTTGTCTATTTGTCTTTTCCTCAATTTCAATGAACGTTTAAAAAAGAAAAAAGTAGTTTAAAACTACTTTTTCTTTTTGTGACGGTTAGCTCTTGCACGTTTTTTACGTTTGTGCGTTGCTACCTTATGTCTTTTTCTTTTTTTACCACTTGGCATAATGTGTAGTTTTATTGATTAGTAATTTATTTTGTTTCATTATTTGTTTTAACTCCTTCTACGAATACTTTAGCAGGTTTAAATGCTGGGATATTATGAGCAGGAATTTTAATCGTTGTATTTTTAGAAATATTTCTTCCTGTTTTTTCAGCTCTAGTTTTTACAATAAAACTTCCAAAACCTCTTAGGTAAACATTGTCACCAGTTTCTAATGAATTTTTAACTTCATCCATAAAAGTCTCTACTGTAGCTTGTACATCTCCTTTTTCTAGTCCTAATTTCTCTGAAATTTTCGCTACGATATCTGCTTTTGTCATTTTAATACGTAATTAAGTTTATGTAATTTTTTGAGGTTGCAAATATATAAATTAAATAAACAATATTTCAACCTAAATGATTAAATTTTAATCATATAAAATTTTATTTTTGCTAACCAAATAATTATAATGAATTTTAGTAAAACATTAACAACGTGGTATTTAGAAAATAAGCGTGATTTGCCGTGGAGAAAAACAACAAATCCTTACCTTATTTGGTTGTCTGAAATCATGCTACAACAAACAAGAGTCGCGCAAGGTTTGCCCTATTACATGGCTTTTACAGAGGAATTCCCAACAGTTTTAGATTTAGCTAATGCAAGTGAAGAAAAAGTTTTAAAATTGTGGCAAGGATTAGGATATTACTCTCGTGCGAGAAATTTACACGCAACTTCAAAACATATTGCTGAAAATTTGAACGGAATTTTTCCTCAAGATTATAAAAATTTACTCAAATTAAAAGGTGTTGGCGAATATACTGCTGCTGCAATTGCCTCTTTTTCTTACAACGAAGTAGTTCCAGTAGTCGACGGAAACGTTTTTCGTGTGCTTTCTCGCTATTATAATATAGAAACCGATATTACGTCTGCGAAAGCTAAAAAAGAATTTACCCTGTTGGCTCAAGAAGTAATTAGTAAAGATGATCCGGCCTTATTTAATCAAGCTATTATGGAATTTGGTGCCTTACAATGCGTCCCAAAGAACCCTAACTGTAATATTTGCCCTTTAAACACGAGTTGTGCTGCACTTTCTTTGAAAAAAGTTAATGAATTACCTATAAAAAGCAAGAAAACAAAGGCAAAAAACAGATTTTTAAACTATCTGTTTATATTGGATGAAAAAAACAAAACCATAATTAATCAACGAACGGCTAAAGGAATTTGGCATAATTTATACGAATTCCCATTGGTGGAAACCGAAATATTAGAAACCGAAAATACTGTTTTAGATTTAATTCAAAATAAATTTGACGACATTTCCGAAATTATTCTAATGGAAACTGAAACAATAACTCATAAGCTTACTCATCAACATTTATATATAAAATTTTGGAAAGTTAAAAGAACATCTACTTTTAAAAATGGTCTTGATTTTGAAAATCTAAATAAATTCCCTTTTCCAATTGTACTTCACAATTTTATAGAGAATAATAAGTTTTAATTAAAATGAGTTATCTTTGGTATTCTCAAATGAAATTACAATGAACGGAACGTTAAATAAAGTTATGCTAATAGGTTATCTAGGCGAAGATATAAAAATGCATTATTTTGAAGGAGGCAATTGCATAGGCAGATTTCCGCTTGCGACAAACGAAGTTTATATTAACAAGACTACTGGTGAAAAAATAACTTCGACCGAATGGCATAATGTTGTTGTACGCAATAAAGCTGCTGAAATTTGTGAAAAATACTTGTCTAAAGGAGATAAAATATATGTAGAAGGAAGGATAAAATCCAGACAATGGCAAGCTGAAGACGGAACCACAAAATACACAACCGAAATTCAAGTTACTGAATTTACATTTTTGAATACTAAAAAAGATTCTGAAAACGTAAAAACACAATCTGAAGCTCCAAAAACAACAAGTTTTGATTCTACTATTGAAAATGATTTGCCTTTTTAAAACTCAAACAATGCTTAATAAATATTTTACCTTTCTTTTCTTTGTTACAATTACAATTTGCATTATTGGTTGTAAAGATGATGTTTTGCCAAAACCTAAAGCCTATTTAAGTTTAGATTACCCTGATCCTGTTTATTCTAATTTTGATAAAACATGTGGTTATACTTTCCAGTACAACACCCTTGGCAAAGTTGTAGACAAAGGAAATTGTAATTTTGACATTGATTATCCTAACCTTAAAGCAACTGTTTATCTTAATTATAAGCCAGTAAACAATAATCTAAAAGAATTGTTACGTGACGCTCAAAAACTAACTTACGAACACGTTATAAAAGCCGATGGAATTAGCGAACAGCCTTATACCAACAAAGAGCGGAAAGCATACGGAATGTTTTATGAGGTAGGCGGAAATGCAGCTTCTCAGTCGCAATTTTATTTAACTGATAGTACAAAACATTTTCTAGTAGGTTCAGTTTATTTTTATGCAAAACCCAATTACGACTCAGTATTACCAGCTGCAGCATACATAAAAAATGATTTACGCGTTTTGATGGAAAGCTTGAAGTGGAAATAAGAGCGAATTCTATTTTAATTCTGAAACCTTGTAAGTTTTACCATCAGCAACGGCTTCTACGGTTTCAGCTAATTTTTCTGGAGTTTGTATATTTCCATCATATTGGATTGTTGCCGTTTTTTTATCAAAATCAACAGAGGCTTTTTGCACACCATCAAGGCTTGCTAATTTATTTTCGATTGTTTTTGCACAACCCATTGCACAGGTCATTCCTTCAATATTAAAACTTGTTGTTTCTACTTTTGCAATTCCTTTTTTTGTAATTGCTACTTCAACTCCTGCTTCTTTTTTACAACTTACAAATACAATTCCTGTTAAAAGAAAAAATACTAATATTACTTTTATATTTTTCATGATTTTTTTTAAAATTATTATTTGACAAAATTACGGAAAAGAGTTTAATATTTATGAGATTACAAAACATATATAGAAATACACTTAAACAAAAAAAATCCCGACTAATCGGGATTTTTTTTGTTTATAACTTAATATTTTCTAGTTAAATTGAGCTCTATTATCTTCGATAGTAGCGTCTTTCTTAAGTGAATTGTATACTCTACCTTGCGCTGACCCTTTAGATTGTCCGTTTAGTCTTGTTACAATATCTTTATAATCTTTAGCAGCTGGTGCTTTAGTACTAGATTTTACTTTGATTTTAAAAACTCCAGAAGCGCCATCGATTGTTTGAGAAACAACACCTGGTTTAAGAGAAAAAGCAGTTCCTACAACTTTAGGTTCTGCACCTATAGTTTGTATGTAAGAATTAGCAGCAACAACATCTAGAGCTTCTTTTACAGGAGAACCTGTAGCTTTAGAAACAGCTTCCAGTGTAGAACCAGTCATTTTAACTTTGATTAATTCTGCTTTCTTTTCATTTCTTAATTTAGCTCCTATTGCCGCTTTTGCGTCCTCGATAGATAATAAACCAGCTTCATTTATTTTTTTCAAACGAGCCACTACGTGACCAGAAGGAATATTGAAACGTTTTACTTCTCCTTCTTTTGCACCAAATGCCCAACGAACAATTTCTCTTTGATTTCCTATTCCTTGAACATTTTCGTCCATCGCTAATACTTTAGCAATTGGCGCAACTGTTAATTTCATTTCTTTAGCAGCAACATCAAATGCTTTTTCGTTAGCAGCCATTTCAAATTTAGTTGCAGTTGTAAATACTTTATCACTTGTCGCTTCAGATGGTGCAATTTTTTGAGCAATTGTAGCTAAACGAACTGCATCCTGCTTATCTGTTACATTAATAATGTGAAAACCAAAATCAGTTTCTACCAATCCTATTTTCCCAACTGGATTAGAGAATGCAAAATCGTTAAACGGTTTTACCATTTGACCTTGACTAAAATAACCTAAATCTCCACCTTGCTGAGCAGATGAATCATCAGAGCTAGTATAAGCCAACATTTGGAATGATGATGGATTTGCTAGAACTTGAGCTAATATAGATTCTGCTTTTGCTTTTGCCTGTTCTTTTGTTCTTTTTTCTCTTTTGTTAGGAACTTTTGTTCCTTCATAGCTAATTAAGATATGGCTAGCTTTTACATTTGCATTTAGTTTTTTTCCTAAATTTCTTGTAAGACAATAGTAATCACCAAATACGTATGGTCCGTAAACTTGTCCTGGAGCTAAGTTAAATAATGCTTCTGCATGTTCTGCCGGCAAATCTTTTTTAGCTACATATGTTGAATCGTATTTTATATCTGAATTTGCATTTACAAATTCTACTAAATTTGAAGCATTTTTAAATCCGACTTTTGCTTCGTTTACAGTTGTAGTTACTGGATTATCTTCAACAGAGTTTAATAACCCATTTACTTTATCTTCTACTACTTTCTTATCTTCTGCTGATGCTTTGTCTTCAATCATTACAAATTCTAACTCGCGAGACTCGTCAGCTTTGTATTTCTTTTCGTCTTTTTTCATAAAGGCGATTAACTCAGCATCTGTAGGTTCTACTTTTTTATCTTCGATGGTTGAATATGGCACAGATACTACATTGAAACTAACTTTATTGTTTTCTAACTCATAGTTAAATTTTGCTTCTGCTTGTGTTGTATAAAAACCTGATTGAATCATCGTGTTATACATTTGTTCAGTTGTAGATTGTGCTAATTGCTTTTCATAATCTAACCATTGTTGCCATCTTTCAGCTGATGAGTTTTTGATAGATGCAATAAATTCGTTAAATTTTGCTTTGTCAAACTTACCAGCAGCGTTCAAAAACTGAGGGTTTTGCGCAAACTGAGGATCTTCTTTAATTACATTAATTAATTGATCATCACCTATGCGTAGACCTAATTTTTCGCATTGTTTTTCAAGCAAAACTCTTCTTACTTCTTGATCCCAAACTCCATTTGTGGCTTGCATGATAGACATATTTTGTCCTTGCTGACTTTTTTGAGCCATATCAACTTTCCCTCTAAATTCTTCAAAAGGAATATCTACCCCATTTATAGTTCCTGCGTTTCTAGATGTTTTTCCAAATCCTCCATTTTCGATTAATGCACCAATTATAAATGCAAATAATGCTAATCCTACTATTGCGACAACTAAAAATGATTTTTGTCTAATTTTTGATAAAACTGCCATTTTTTAAAAATATTTTTTTATTCAGTGAGCGAAAATACAATTATCTATCAAATAACAAAAGGCTTAGCCTTTTATTTTAATAGAAAGTTTATTTTTTTATTTGTTTTGGTCTTGATTGTCAAATTTTTTAGCAAATTTTCTTCGAAAGAAAAACATAAAAATTGCGGTAGCTGCAAGTATAAAACTCAAATAAGGCATATCTGTACCTGAATTTAATTTTGAAAATCCATCGTATACAAAAATTATTCCAGCAACTAAGTAAACGTATTGTGTGTATTTTAAATAATTCATCTTTTTTATTTTTTTAAATGCTATAAACTCCTGTTATCTTTTGAGTATCTAAGACTTTAAAATCTTTACTAAAATCTATCCCTAATCCGTCTATAACACTTCCTTTGTTAGTAAATTTATATGCTTTTTGTGTAAAAAACCATTCGTTTTTTTGGTCATAATATAATTGTTCTGTTTCTAGAACTTTGCCATCATGTGTCGTGATTTTTACTTTTCCGCTCAAATCGATTAAATTAGAGTTTGTATATGAAATGGCGTAATTTGATGTTACAAAACTTTTGTTCCCTTGTTCGTCATATACAGTGACTTTTATTCCCTTTGGAAACTCGGTAAAAGGAAATTCTAATTGAGAGTAATCTAACATTTGTGGCGAAATCAAAATTGCTTTTATCCTGCCAGAATCTGTGTATTTTAGATTAAAATCTTTAGCTTCACCTACCGGACTAAATTCCGACACGTTTATTTTTCGAACTTCATTTATATTGCTTTCGCAAGAAATAAAAAAAAGTGTTGCTACTATAAGTAACATCACTTTTTTTATTGTTTTTATTATTTGAAATTCTTTTATCATTATATGTAATTAGTCGAATTTGCGTTTTACAAACCATTTGTCATTAAATGACATTCCAATAGACATATTTAAATAATTTTCACGAATAAGTCCTGCATTTGTCGTGCCTCTTTTACCATATTCTAATCCTAGATTAATATTAGAAAATGCTCCTCCTACAGGCAATCCAAGTCCTAAAGTAAGTGCTGAATCATTTATAGATTGATTATTAATTACTAAACCCGTACTCTCAGATCGAAGACCAGCTCTATATGTTACTTTGTTAAAATAGTTTGAAAAAGAATTATAATTAGGTGTATAATAACCTCCTAAAGAAAATTTAACTGCATTTTTGAACGAAACATTTGAAGCATATTTATTTCCAAAATTGCTAGTTCCTTGAAAAGTAGATTCAAACCCAACAAACCATTTTTTAATTTCCCCAAGTCCACCTCCGAATGATAATTTAGTTGGTAATTTTATTTTTGAATCACTTACCAAAATATCTTTTGAATCCCAAATTCTTTCTGACCCAGAAGAAGTATAAGTAATCACTGCTAAATTCTTTTGATTACTAGAGTTTAAACTAGTAGAAGGCGAAAGTGTTAGACTTGACACTAAATCATATTTTTTAAATTTAGTTTTATAAATCAAACCTGCATTAAGACTAATTCCACTATACTCATTTGTATTCAGTTCTCTAGATCCATATTGAGCATTGGACATGAATGCTGTAGAATTTGCTTCGATTTTACCAAAATTATATCCCAAATCTCCACCAACACTTAGTTTAGGAGTAATTTGATATCCAGCAGCTACAAAAACCTTATTTACACCACCTGTTCCTGAATATCTAGAACCATTTCCGCTTGCGTCTGTATTTTGAATTTTATATCCAACCGATGAGTAAGGCATCATACCTAAACTTAAACCCAATTTTCCCAAAGGAAAAGCCATAACAAGATAATCTAAAGAAGTTCTTCTTGCTTTTTCAGAACTAGAAGCACTGTTTAAAGATTCTTTATTATATGTACCTGCAACTCCAAATGAAGTTAATTTTAATGCCGACAATGATGCTGGATTTTGCAAGTTTACGTGAATACTATCTGGCAAAATACCCAAACCTCCCATAGATTTATTTTCGACAGTTCCTTGAAATTTCACATTCCCAATTCCGTAAAATGAATATGGAGATGCTGTACCTTCTTGTGCAAAACTATGAAGCGATAGCAGGATAAAACTGCTTAATAAAATTTTTTTAATCATTTTTGATATTGATAAAGATTGTTCAAACTCTCCAAAAGAAAATTTGAATTGGCAAATATGGTATTTTTTAATCGTTTAGCCAAAAAATTAGCGTCTCCACCAGTTAAAATTATGATAAAGTTTTCGTTTTTGCTTTTTATGGAGTCTATAAAACCATCTATTTCAAAAGTTATACCGTTTATTACTCCTGAGTGCAACGACTGATTTGTAGTATTCCCAATAACTTTTTCCGACTCTTCAATGCTTAATAAAGGTAGTTTTGCAGTGTAATTATGCATTACTTCATAGCGCAAACGAATCCCTGGTGAAATTGCGCCACCATGGTAAACATCTTTATCATCAATAAAATCATAAGTCACACAAGTTCCTGCATCAATTATTAATCTATTTTGTTTTGGAAATTGTAAAACTGCTCCAGCAGACAAAACCATTCTGTCTATTCCTAATGTGCTTGGAGAAATATAATTATTCTGAAAAGGAAAATTACTTTCTCTAGAAATAAAATTTATTTTTACTTGATTAGAAAACGATTGGAAAGCTTCTTTTTCTAGTATTCCAACAGAAGCAATCACTAAATTAGTGATTTTATCAAATTTTTTTAAAATATTTTCTATTGAAGTTTTGAAACTTTCATTTGAGAAAAAATTTACTTCAACGAGCGTATCCTGTTCAAAAACAGCACTTTTAATCCTCGTATTACCTACATCTATAATTAGAATCATTTGTTTAATATTGATTTCGCGAAGGTACGAATAGATTTTTTTAAAAATTTGTTTTGGATAAATGAAAAATGGTTCTATATTTGCACCCGCAACAAGCGACGGTACCTTAGCTCAGATGGTAGAGCAATGGACTGAAAATCCATGTGTCCCTGGTTCGATCCCTGGAGGTACCACAAAAAAATCCGAATAGAAATATTCGGATTTTTTGTTTTTAAACGTTAGTAAAAATACATGTTTTCGTATTTACTTCTCACTTTCGATCCAGTTGTTAATTTTATTTTCCAATAAAGCCAATGGCATTACGCCAGATTCTAAAACTTTTTGATGAAAAATTTTAATATCAAACTTATCTTTTAGTTCAGATTGTGCTTTTTTACGTAGCTCTATAATTTTTAGTTGCCCAATTTTATAGGACAAAGCTTGCCCAGGAATTGCCATATATCTTTCTACTTCTGCCGTTATACCATCTTTACTTTCTGCTTCATTATCTAAAGAATACTGAATCGCCTGCTCGCGTGTCCATCCTTTTGAATGCAAACCTGTGTCTACCACCAGTCTAATTGCCCTGTGCATTTCGTCATTAAGCATCCCTAAATATTGATACGGATCTTTATATAATCCTAATTCTTTTCCCAAACTTTCAGCATACAAAGCCCAACCTTCTCCGTAAGCTCCAAACCAATTAAATCTTCTAAAATCAGGCAATAGTGTATTTTCTTGTTGAAAAGACATTTGAAAATGATGACCAGGAATGGCTTCATGTAAAAATAAATCTTCGTCTTCAAGCACATTGTATTTAGTAGCATCAGGAATTGGTACATAAAAAATCCCTGGGCGTGTTCCGTCTGCTGTTCCTTGAATATATTCTGCACTTGAGGTTTGCTCTCTAAAAGCTTCAGTACGACGAATTTCGAATTTCGTTTTTGGTTGTGCTAAAAATAGTTTTTCTACATTTGGTTTTATTCTTGCATAAATACTTTCAAAATTCGCAATAACTTGTTCAGGTTTTGTAAACGGTTTTAATTCTTTTTTGTCACGAACATCGTTTAAAAACTCTTTTAATGTTCCTTTAAATCCAACTTGAATTTTCACTTTTTCCATTTCACCATTTAATCTTGCTACTTCTTTTAGACCTAATGTGTGTATTTCTTCAGGTTTCATGTTAGTTGTCGTCCATTGTTTTGCATAAATTGCATACAATGCCGATCCGTTAGGCAAACTTCCTATTCCGCTTGTAGTTCTTGAAGCTGGAAGATATTCTGTTTTTAGAAAAGTTGCCATTTTTTTATATTTTGGCATCAATTTTTCTGTAATCATTTTAGAGTAATCATTTTTCAATGCTATTTTTACTGTGTCAGAAAAATTAGCTGGCATTATTTTTATCGATGAATAAAACAAATTATCTTCTACTTTTGGTGTGATCTGATCTTGAAATTGTGGAATTACTTTTTCAGTCAATGCTTTTGGTAAAACCATTCCTTTTGTAATACCTTTTTTCATATAAACTATGGCAGAATCAAGCCAAATACTATAAGTATCCATTCTTTTCAAGAAATTTCGGTAATCCTTTTCCGTTTTAAAAGGCTGTGCAGCTGTTCCGCTGGCAAACTGTGACATTGTGAGATGTGTTCCCCAAAACTGATGAATTGGCATCAGATTCCCTTCTTGCTTCAATAAATCTTTTCCTACTGATGTTTCCCATTTGATAATTTCGTAACTGATTTTTTCTTCATCAGATAATTTTTCGGAATTAATCTCTGACAATTGTTTTTCATATTTATTAAAAAAATCTTCTTGCTTTTTAAGATATCCATCGGTCATTTCTAACTGTAACTGATCGTTATAATCATTAAACCCATTTAAGGTTGCGTCAAGAGGATTTAATTCGTTTTTTTCTTTAAAATAATTTTCTGTTAGGGTTTTAAAATCCTGTGATTTCTTATCCGATTTGCAATTGACAAATAACAATGAGATGGTCAAAATTGAAAATAAAAAGACTTGTTTTTTCATAATAAAAATGATTTTGAAAGGTAAAACTAAAAGTTTTTTTGGTTTATCGAGCTATAAAGTTTAAAAAAAAATGGGTTTAACTTTAATTAAAGTTAAACCCATTTTTTAAATATTGTGATTTTATAGAATTTATTCTTTATATGCTTTTTTCAAAAGAAGTCCAGCTAATGATTTTCCTGTTTTGGCAAATCCTTCACCAATTCTAGACTCATTACTAAAATTATTTCCATATTGATCTCCAGGTGCATTTTCACTAGAAATTTCTAACAAAACATTAGATCTATTTGCTGTTTCTACGAATTTTAAATTTGTCGTAACTTTTGCTGGTTGTTTCATCACCATAGCATCCCAACCCGGAAAAATCCAAACAGCATCAACAATTAGTGTATATTTTGCAGTTGTTAATCCTTCTTGAAAAGAAACTTCTTTTTTCTTTTTAGCCAATACAATATTTACTAATTCTAAAAATTTTGGTTGCCAAATTGTTTCTTTCGCTCCATTCCATTTCTTTTTCCAAATATCCCCAACACCTTTTGTTTTGTCGTTAAGTTCCTTAGAACGTTCTTCAACATATTGAGCTTCGGTTTTATTTTCTTTCAACAACGTTAATTTACTGTAATCAAATTCAATATTAATTTCTTTTTGACCAGCTAGAAAACCAAAATCTCCTTTTACTACTTCCATTTTTTGAGCCGTCATCATAGACGAAACGAATAATACTGCTAATACTAATACTTTTTTCATTTTTTTATTTTTATATATTCAAATGTAAATCTACAATAATTTATAATTATGTCATTAAAGAAATTTAAAACTTAATGATTAATTCAAATTAACCTTAATCATTATGTCTTCTTTTTTCTTTTTATATACTTCTAATAAAAAAGAGTTTTCGCTTGTTTTTACAATTCTATTTGTAGAAAATTGATAAATTTTAAAATCTTCTACTTCTCTAGAATTTAATATAGATCCTTTAGTTAAAGCGCCGTCTAAATCAGAAATTTTAACAGCTGTTAAATAACCCCCTTGACCATCAGCATGTCTTGCTGGTGCTTTATCTAGTGGTAAATCAATATTCTTAACATTGTCTAAAAAAACAAAATAATGGTTTCCATTAGTATTAAAATATTTATATGACATTCCTCCTTTACCAGCACCTCCAACTTGATTTTTAGGAATTTTTTTCATCCAACCTAATTTACCATCAGCATTAATTTTAGAAACTAGCATGTCGCAATAATGATACGTATATGTTGTTCTTGTTCCTCCTTGAGGGCTGTAAGAAGTGTGAGTAACAACGAAATATTGTTCTCCTACAAGTACAATACTTCCGTCTTCATTTACAACAAGATCTATAAGTTCTAAATCAGAAAATTTTGCATCATCTCCTTTTCGTTCTTTCTTTTCGTTCTTTTTCTTAGTTTTTTCACTTTCATACTGATTTAGAACTTCTAACGGAATTTCATGAAAAGTCTTGTCGTAAATAGTTCCATCTGGTTTTATTTTAAAAGCAATAATTCCGTCGCAATCGTCAAAATCTCCTTTCCCGTTACTGTAAAATCCGCCACAGATTAAGTAATCTTTACCTGTATCGAAAAGCCATAATTTATTAATAAATTTATCTTTATTATCAAATTTTGAAATCTCTATTTTATTAGAACCAGATTTAATAACAAACATTTCGATGTGATAATTTGCTTCAGTATCTTTTCTATTCTTTTTATCATCATTACTATCATCATGAAAAACTTTTGTAAGCAAATACAAATTCCCTTTATTGTCTAATTGATAATCAAGATTATTCATTCTTCTTTCGGTATATGGCATTGTTACCTCTGCTCCAGAAATTTTATTTAAACTCCCATCAAAAGCATATAACCCAAGAATATCAAAGCTTTTTGTATCTCTTTTTACTTCAGGTCTTTTTCTATACTGAATTAATACGTTTTTTTTGTCCTGTGATTGAAAAAAATCGAATTTGTCTTGTATTGACATTGAAAAGCCCATCGATCCAATAACTGATGTTCCTGCAATTTTCCCATCTACTTGAAATAGTAATTTAGACGTTTCTGAAAATTCTCCTTTATCAAAATCTATTTCGTTATAAAACAATTGCTCTTTATCATTATCTCCATCCCATGAAGAGTAGAAAAAATAATATTTCCCATTCAATTCTAGTATATCTTCTACCGAATAATTTTTAGGAAAAAACTTCTCATATAATTTTTCTTTTATAAAAGCAGGCTTGTCAGAATCAAATTTTTGAATTAAAATTTCTTTTCCATCTATTTTCAATGCCATCACTTCATTTCCTTTAGAAAAATAAATTTTCTCTTTGGCATCAAACACCTTGTAAGGCTCACTTACTTTGTATGAATAATCCGTTGATAAAGTCTTTTGAGAATGACTTTTTTGCAATGACAAAGTGAATACTATTAAAACACAAAGGAGTTTTTTCATAATTTGTAAATCTTTTTTTGTTAATTAAAATCTTAATAAGCCGACAAAAGTATCTATTTGAAAGTAAAAAAAATAATGATTCTATATTTATCTGTTTGTTCCACTTTGACACTGACTAACTTTACGTTATCTTTGCAGATTAAACACAATCGTGTTTTCTAGAAAATTTGACCGATACAGAAGATGAAGCATATTAGAAATTTTTGCATTATTGCACATATAGACCACGGAAAAAGTACCCTTGCCGACAGGCTTCTTGGCGCAACACAAACAGTTACTGCTCGTGAAGAAAAAGCTCAGTTGTTAGACAATATGGACTTGGAACGTGAGCGTGGTATTACTATAAAAAGTCATGCCATTCAAATGGAATACACCTATCAAGGGCAAGAATACATCTTGAATTTGATTGATACTCCTGGTCACGTAGATTTTTCTTACGAAGTTTCTCGTTCTATTGCAGCTTGTGAAGGAGCACTTCTTATTGTAGATGCAGCACAAAGTATTCAGGCGCAAACAATTTCAAACTTATATTTGGCTCTAGAGAATGATCTAGAAATTATTCCTGTTTTAAATAAAGTCGATTTACCAAGTGCTAATCCAGAAGAAGTCTCGGACGATATTATCGATTTATTAGGTTGTAAACTGGAAGATATTATTCATGCTTCAGGAAAAACTGGTTTTGGTGTCGAAAATATTTTGGCAGCTATTATCGAGAAGATTCCACACCCAAAAGGAAATATTGATGAACCATTACAAGCCTTAATTTTCGATTCACATTACAATCCGTTCCGTGGTATCGAAGTTATTTTCCGTGTAAAAAATGGTCAGATTAAAAAAGGTCAGAAAATAAAATTTATGGCCACTGGTAATGAATATTTTGCGGATGAAATTGGTACATTAAAACTGAATCAAGTTCCTAAAAATGTTATTTCTGCTGGAGATGTAGGTTATTTAATTTCTGGAATTAAAGAAGCTAAAGAGGTAAAAGTTGGTGATACACTAACCGATGCAAAAACACCTACAACCAATATGATTGTTGGTTTCGAAGATGTAAAACCAATGGTTTTTGCAGGAATTTATCCTGTTGACACAGAAGATTACGAAGAGCTGCGCAACTCGATGGAAAAATTACAGCTAAACGATGCTTCGCTAGTTTTTGCTGCCGAAAGCTCCGCTGCGTTAGGTTTTGGTTTCCGTTGTGGATTTTTAGGAATGTTACACATGGAAATTATCCAAGAACGTTTAGAGCGCGAGTTTAACATGACTGTAATTACTACAGTTCCCAACGTTTCTTACTTGGCTTACACCAAAAAAGAACCTGAAATTGGCATGATTGTAAACAATCCTACCGATTTGCCAGAACCATCAAGATTAGACCGAGTTGAAGAACCATATATAAAGGCTACCATTATTACCAAAGCCGATTTCGTAGGAAATGTAATGAGTTTGTGCATCGAAAAACGTGGTGTAATTACCAATCAAACGTACTTAACAACCGAACGTGTAGAGCTAAATTTTGATATGCCACTCGCAGAAATTGTATTCGATTTTTATGACCGATTAAAAACCGTTTCTAAAGGTTATGCATCTTTTGACTACTCGCCAATTGGCATGAGAACTTCAAAATTAGTAAAACTAGATGTATTGTTAAATGCAACTTCCGTAGATGCTTTATCAGCATTAATTCACGAAAGCAACGCATACCACATTGGTAAAAAAATGTGTGAAAAACTAAAAGAACTCATTCCTCGTCAGCAATTTGACATTCCAATTCAAGCAGCAATTGGAGCCAAAATTATTGCTCGTGAAACGATAAAAGCCTTAAGAAAAGACG
>NZ_JBJXEN010000042.1:0-8373 GCF_046153165.1 Flavobacterium sp.
AATTCATATTTTACACATTTGTGGCAAATATAAACCACAAATGTGTAATACGCAAATTATCTTCCGTCTAATTGACTTTTATCTAATTTTCTAAAATTAGGTTTAGTTTCTTCGATACATAAAGCAAGATTATCATACCAAGGTTTTAGTAAATTATGGCGTTTATAACCGTCTTTTGCTGTCAAAATATCAATCGTATAATTTTGTTGCAAATGATTTGGTGATTTCCCTTGATGGTTTAACTCGCTACTATTTACAAATACAAATTCGTGTTTGCCTGTTTTAAGAAATAAATCAACGCACAAAATATTAAATTCTGAAACTAATGGCCCTGTACTTTTTATATTTGTAATAGTATCAATTCTTGAAGATGGCATATGCGTTTGCAAAAGTCTAATAGGTGCTGTCAAATCCCAATAAGCATTTTCGTGAAAATCATTTGCTTTGAAAGTTTCTAACCATTTCTTAATTTCCTCTTTGCTTTTCCATATCCCTGTTAAGTCAGGTACACCTGAACCGGGATTTGATAAATTCCAACGAAATTTTGGGAAACTACCATTATTCTTCTTTTCCCATTCTTCCTTTGCTTTCTCATATGCTGAATTACCTGACTTATAAATACTTTCAACGTGTTTAGCTCGTTCGATAGAGTGTTTGTTAAGTATAGTCAAACAAGATGAAGGTTTCGTAAGACCGCTTCTTTTTTCAGCATTAGATTTTACGCCCTTACATTCAACAACAAGCCACTCGTCTTTTATTGAACCTTTTTTTCTGATATAAAAATCGCCTCTTGCATCTTCACTTTTGGCATTATTTCCACCTTCGGGTTTTTCTTTTATCCTCAATGCTTCGTAACCTATTGAATCGGCATACTCTTTAAATAATTCTTCGCCAAGATTCCCTAAAATATAGCCTTCTGCTCCTGGGCTTTTTTGTAAAACCTCTAAAAATCGTTTCTCGTCAATGCCAAATTTTGCTTTGATGTAATCTTTTAATAGGTCCATTTGTTAGTCTTTGAAGAATTCAGAAATATCGGCATTAAGTGCAATTGCTAATTTTTCAACAACAGAAATGGATACATTTCGTAAGCCTTTTTCAATGCTTGGAATGTATGTTCTGTCTAAATCAGCCGTTAATGCAAGTGATTCCTGAGAAATCCCTCTTTCTAACCGCAGTCTTTTGAGATTTTTGCCGAATTTTTGCTTAATGTCCATTCTGCAAAAGTCTTATATTGTAGATTACTATACAACGGACTACTGTCAACGTATTTAGATTTACATAAAATATATTTGGGGGTGGTGGGTGGGCTTTGGGTTATTCGTCTTGATTGTCAGTTCAATGTTTGCAGGGTGCTTCATAGGGTGACGGCTAACTTATAAATATACGCAACTCATTAAAGCTAAATATATCTAATTTGTTTATTATTAGTTCTTTAATCTGGACAACACAAAAATACGCAATGCGTATTTTTGTGTTGTCCAGATTATTTTTTTCTCCAACAAATCTAATCTTTTTTATCATAAAGTATCTAATGGACTAATAATTTTTCGAATATTTTTGTCACTTACTTG
Organism: Flavobacterium sp.; assembly: GCF_046153165.1. Taxonomy (GTDB): domain Bacteria; phylum Bacteroidota; class Bacteroidia; order Flavobacteriales; family Flavobacteriaceae; genus Flavobacterium. The sequence continues at coordinate 1,572 of NZ_JBJXEN010000042.1, forward strand.
AGTATAAATTAAAGTCGTTCTAATATCATTATGACCCAAAAGTTCTTGAATAAATCTGATATCTGTACCTTGTTCTAACAAATGGGTAGCAAAACTATGTCGCAAGCTATGTACTCCTAGTATTTTATTTATTTTAGCTTTTTTTTGTGAATTTCTAAAAACCTGTTGCACACTTCGACTACTATATTTTCCGCCAAATTGACCTTCAAATAAGTAAACACTAGGTTTGTACTCGACAAAATAGCTTCTTAGTTGTTCTAATATACTTACTGGAAGGTTTGCATAACGGTCTTTTTTGCCCTTGGCTCGTTCTATAAATACCTGCATGGCTTTGCTGTCTATATCAACAATTTTTAAGTTTATAATTTCAGATACTCGCAATCCCAATCCGTAACAAAGTTTAAGCATTGTATTGTGTTTTAAATTGGGAGTAGATTCAAATATTTTTTTTATATCACTTGTAGCAATTACTTTGGGTAATTTATTAGGCTTTTTAGGTCGGGGAATTTCAAATAAAAAATGCTCTCTCTTTAATACTTGTTCATAATAAAATTTTATCGCATTCATTCTGCTATGAATAGTTGCTTCGGATAATTTTATTTCGTTTATGCAGTACAAAATATAGTCTCTAATTTTTTCGACACTACATTCTTTTGCTGGAGTTTCTTTTAGATAATACAAAAATGATCCAAACTCATTTCGATAAGTCTTTAATGTTAAAGGGCTATATCCTTTTAATTGTATTTCTTGTATAAAACGATGTAAAGCTTCCTGATTTGGAGTGTCAATATGCGATAAAATAGACTTTTCGATTGACTCCGAAATCTTAAACCGAATACGATAAGCTTCCGTATCTGGCAAATGCCAAAGCTGTAAGGACTGACTCCATCTACTTCCTTCAAGTTGTTTTATTCGGTTAATTAAAGTTACTTCTTTTTCGAAAGTAACTGCAATCCGATTTTCCATCTTGTGTTTAATAATTTTCGCTTCCCATTTCATAAAATCTGGTTTAAAACCTAAAGATATAAAAAGGAAACAACAAGTACTAAAACAATAAATAGATAAGTTTTGAAATTAAAAAAATTAGGCTATAGTTTATATTTTTTTATTTGCTTTTAAAATAAATATTTTGTTTAACTTTGTTTTAAATTCATTAAACAAAAAATACAGCTTTTGAAACCTCCTATTCCACTCCCAACAATCAAAGAACTTTCTGATGCAAATATTGATCGAATAATCGAAATGGCTTGGGAAGACCGCACTCCTTTTGATGCTATCAAATACCAGTTTAATCTTACGGAAGCTAGTGTAAAAGTTTTGATGAAAAAAGAATTAAAATTTAGCAGTTATAAGCTCTGGAGAAAACGAGTAGAAAATTGTAAAACAAAGCATTCTGCAAAACGAGTGCATGGTATTGATAGATTTAAATGCAACTTACAAAGAACTATTTCTAATAATAAAATATCTAAACGATAATGCAAAAATTTATTAATACGAATGATTTAATAGAAATGGAAAAACAAGAGCGTGTACATCTTATAAATAGCTTAGGTGGTTTTAAGAGTGTTTGCCTTGTTGGTACAAAAAATAAAGCAAATCAAACTAACTTAGCCATATTTAGTTCTATCATACACATTGGAGCCAATCCTGCATTAATAGGAATAATTTTTAGACCCGCTGCTTATGAAAGACATACGTTAGATAATATATTAGAAACCAAATTTTATACCGTAAATCATATAAATGAGGATATTTATATGCAAGCACATCAAACTTCTGCAAGATATGATAAAGTACTATCTGAATTTGATGCAACTGGATTAAATACCGAATATAAAAATGATTTTTTTGCTCCTTTTGTAAAAGAAAGCCATATTCAATTAGGTCTTAATTTTAAACAAAAAATAGATTTAGAAATTAACAATACTGTTTTAGTTATTGGAGAAATTATACAAATTTACTTTCCTGAAAATTGTCAGAATGCTGATGGTTTTTTAGATCTCGAAATAGCACAAACAATCACATGTTCTGGTTTAGATAGCTATCACAAAACAAAAAAAATAAACCGATTAAGTTATGCAAAAACTGACAAAGTATTAACAACAATTTAAATATAAAATTACACGATATATCTAAACTTGTTAAGATAATTTTACTAATCAAATAACTGCAAATAGATTAAAATTGTAGCAGCAGCTGTCATAATGATTAATGCTGTAAATCCTAAAAAATTAGACATTTTGCTATTTGTAAATCTTCCCATTATTAGTTTATTATTAGAGATATGAAGGATAATAGCTATTAAGACCGGAGCAGTTAATCCGTAAAGTATTGCTGTATAAATTAATGCTTTAACAGGAGAAATCCCTATATAATTTAGAGATAATCCTAATATTAACGAGATAGCAATTATAACATAAAAAGCTTTTGCTTCATGAAACTTTTTATCAAGACCTTGTTCCCAACCAAAAGTTTCTGTAAAAATATATGATAATGAACCACACAAAACAGGAATTGCAATAAGTCCTGTACCTATAACTCCTATAGCAAATAGAAGATATGCTAAATTTCCTGCTAGTGGTTTTAGCGCCATAGCGGCTTGCTCGACAGTATCAATTTGATGAACTCCACTTTTAAACAAAACAGTTCCTGTAGTAAGAATAATAAAAAACATAACTAATCCTGAAAAAGTCATTCCAAAATCGACATCTTGTTTCATCTCATGAATTATTTTTTTATTTACCATCAAATGTTTTTTCTTGTTTTTCATTTCTTCCACTTCAACAGATGCTTGCCAAAAGAAAAGATACGGAGATATTGTTGTACCAAGTATTCCTACAAGAATAGCAATAAAATCTTTATCGAATCTAACTGTTGGAATAAATGTAGCTTTTGCTATCTCAGTTAAATTTTGCTTATACAAAAACGGGACTATAAAATAAACCAACATAACAATACAGAGATATTTTAGTATTGATGCTATTTTCTGATATGGCAAATATATAATTAGACCTAAAAGTAATATGGTAAAAACTACACTAAAATAATTGGCATCGATAGTTGGAAACAGCAAATTTCCAACTGCTCCCATCCCAGCTATATCTGCACCAATATTCATTATTATAGCTGGAAAACTAAACAATAGCATTAGATACAATATGGGTTTTGGGTAATTCTTTTTTAGTGCTCCCGTTAATCCTTGTTCTGTAACCAAACCAATCCTAGCGCACATTTGTTGAATAGCTGCCATAAGCGGAAAAGCAAGTAATGAAGTCCAAAGTGTTGCAAGACCAAATGCTGCACCAGCCTGCGAATAAGTAGCTATTCCTGAAGGATCGTCATCACTTGCTCCTGTAACAAGTCCTGGTCCAAGAAGTTTCCAAAAACGAGATAATTTGTTGGCAATATTTTTCTTATTCATGTATTTAAATTAGACTATTAATAGCATTTTTTTTAAGTTAATCTTAGTACCATTTCTTCTTTTTAAAATAAAAAATCATCCCTAATAGTAAAATAAGCATGCATCCTAGAATAACAAAATAGCCATATTTCCAGTGCAATTCGGGCATGTTTTCGAAATTCATTCCATAAACTCCCACAATAAATGTTAGTGGCATAAAGAAAACTGAAACAACTGTAAGCGTTTTCATAACCTCATTCATTTTATGATTTTGCGCAGAAAAAAAGAAATTTGATGCACTTTCTAATGATCCTAAATCGTATTCTATTTGTTCTAAAAGTTCTAAACATTTTTGGTGCAAACGATCAAAAAAACTATAATTTTCTTTCTCAATTGCGTTAAATACATTATCATCTTTCATACTTTTTATAGAATATAATGAATCTCGTAAAGGAATTATCGACCTTTTTAAAAAATTAAAATTATCTCGATGTTTTTCTATTTGTTCTAAAATTTCTGGTTTAGTACTCGTTTTAGATAAATTAATTAGTGCTTCTACCCTATCTTCCTCATTCTCTATGGTTATATAAAAATTTTCCATAATCGCATCAAGCAATAAATACAGTAAATAATCTGTTTTTTTCTCCCTTACAATACCAGAATGGGTTCTTATGCGTTCTCTAATATGGGTAAAAAAATCGCTCTTTTTTTCTTGAAAAGAAGATAAAATTCCATTTTTTAATAAAAAACTTATTTGTTCGACGTTTATATTATCTGAATTTTCTATTGGCAATAATGATTTAATATTAAAGAATAAAATATCATGATATTCATCTAGTTTAGTTCTTTTTGTGGTATTTAAAATATCACTCAACATAAAATTATCAACCTTCAGGAAATCTCCAACTTCTTTTATAACCGAAATTTCATTTAATCCATGAATATTTAACCAATTTACTTTGTTAAAATCGATTATAGAAAGTAAATCTTGACATTTATGATCTGCACATTCTGTCAAATTTTCACTGTCATATACAAATAATTGCATTTCTGTAGCAACATTCTTGTGGCGTCCAGTATATTCTAAAAATGTTGGAACAACTTTTTTCCCTTTTTTATATTTTATTTTTCGCACTTTATAATAATTTGATATAAAGATAGCCGTTTTTAAAAATCAAAGATTATTTTTACAAAAATTATTTTCAATGAAAACATTAATCATTAATATAAAAGAGCTACTTCAAGTTCGAGATAGTCATATCGATAAAGTTTCAGGCGACCAAATGGGGATTTTACCCAAAATTGATAATGCTTTTTTATTAATAGAAAATAACCTAATTTCAGATTTTGGTTCGATGTCTGATTGTCCAAATATTAGCACCGACCAAATTATCGATGCAACAGGAAAAATAGTATTACCTACTTGGTGTGATAGCCATACTCATATTGTATACGCAGGCAATCGAATTCAGGAATTTGTTGATAGAATAAATGGTTTGAGTTATGAAGAAATTGCCAATCGTGGTGGCGGAATCTTAAATTCTGCTAAAAAGCTAAACGAAACTTCCGAAGAAGAAATTTACAACCAATCGAAAGTTCGTTTAGAAGAGATCATGCAACAAGGAACTGGTGCGGTCGAAATAAAATCCGGATACGGACTAACGGTTGAAGGCGAATTAAAGATGCTTAGAGTAATCAAAAAATTAGCCGAAAATTATCCTATAAAAATAAAAGCTACCTTTCTTGGAGCTCATGCATTTCCAACAGAATACAAAGAAAATCATGAGGCTTATATCGATTTGATTATTAATGAAATGCTACCTAAAATTGCAAATGAAAAATTAGCCGATTATATTGATGCATTTTTAGAAACTGGTTATTTTTCAGTACATGAAACCGAAAGAATTATGGAAACAGGTAAAAAATATGGTTTAATTCCTAAAATTCATGTGAATCAGTTTACGGCTATAAGCGGAATCAAAGCTTGTGTTACACATAATGCATTAACTGTCGATCATCTTGAGATTGTTACCGACGATGATATAGAAATATTAAAAGGAAGCATTACAATGCCAGTTGCATTACCTAGTTGCTCCTATTTTATTAGTATTCCTTATACACCAGCAAGAAAAATGATTTCAGCTGGATTACCACTTGCACTTGCCACCGATTATAATCCAGGAACCACACCATCAGGAAATATGAATTTTGTTGTTGCGACTGCTTGTATAAAAATGAAAATGACTCCAGAAGAAGCGATAAATGCCGCAACAATAAATGGTGCTTATGCTATGGGAGTTTCTAAAACTCACGGAAGTATTACAAAAGGAAAAAGAGCTAATATTATAATTACAAAACCATTAACAACTTACTACGAAATGACTTATGCTTTTACTAGCAATTTAATTGAAAAAGTCTTTATTGAAGGAAAAAAAATATAAATAAAAAGCCTTTCAAAATAATTGAAAGACTTTTTCTTAGTAAATTAACCAAAATTAACTAAAATATTTTTTCAACATTATCAACTGATAAATCGGCAGACACTTCTAAACTCTAAACTTTCATTTTTAAATTTTATTGAAGAAGAAGAACTATAAGCTAAACTCATTGATCTAGTTTTTTAATCCGTTTTTCTCTAGCGATGTTATTTTTAGCAATCAATTATCTGGACATAATATTCTTTCACATGGTTTACTAATTTTATTACCCACAATCATAAAAATAGCTTGTAATAGATTCACTTTCCTTATCTGTAGGTTAGTTAAACTTCCAGATTTTGATTCCTTTAATGTTAAGCTCCTTAGATTTTCTGAATTCAGAAATAATAGCTTTTTTTTCGTTATTTAAAATTCTTTTTGTTATTTCAAAATCAGCATAAATTTTATAAGAAAACCCAAACAACAAAATAATGATATTACCAATCTTAATGATATAAATCTTAAAGAAAATAAATTATTTATTTCATGATATTCTTTTTACATTAATTAATTTCAATATTACAAATGTAGATTAAGTAAATTTTTTAAGTTAAAAAAATCGTTGAAAATTAAGTAAAAATCGATAATGTATTTTTTTTATATTTTTTTAACTATTTATTTGTTTTTAACATACCTATATTTAATAATATTTCTAACTAAATTTAGTTAGAATAAAAATATATTAGAATGTAAAAAATACTATTATATTTTGAGATAAGATTTGAAAAAAACTAAAACAAATTTTAGTTTAAAGAAGTTAATAAATTGGAACTTTATGATAAACAAAAAAACTATCTGAATTTCTTGGTTTTTTTAACAAAAAAAATCCTCACCAAGTAAATGATGAGGATTCAAAGAAAGGCGACGACATACTCTCCCACAAAAATGCAGTACCATCTGCGCAGGCGGGCTTAACTTCTCTGTT
>NZ_JBJXEN010000044.1:0-18355 GCF_046153165.1 Flavobacterium sp.
AATATATAATTATAAAAATGAAAAAGATAGTTTTATCATTAGTGGCATTAAGCGTTTCAATTACTGTTTTTTGCCAAGGAAATACCCACAAACAAGAGATAGGAAAATTTGAGGGTTTGGCAAATACACCTCCAATGGGTTGGAATTCTTGGAACACCTTCGAGACCAATATAGATGAGAAATTAGTCCAAGAAACTGCCGATATTATGGTGACTTCTGGCATGGCTACCGCAGGTTACAAATACATTGTTCTTGATGATGGCTGGATGTCAAGAGAACGTGATAACAATGGTAATTTAGTTCCTGACCCAATAAAATTTCCTTCAGGAATGAAATCACTAATTGATTATGTTCATTCCAAAGGCTTAAAATTCGGGTTATATAATTGTGCTGGAACAAAAACATGTGATGGTTACCCTGGAACACGTGGGTATGAGTATCAAGATGCACGCTTTTATGCTAACTTGAATGTTGATTTTTTAAAATATGATTGGTGTAATACCGAAGGAATAAATGCTAAAGAAGCTTACACCACAATGAGTAATGCATTAAAAACAGCTGGAAAGCCTATTGTTTTTAGCCTATGTGAATGGGGTGATAATCAACCTTGGAATTGGGGAAAACCTATTGGAAATCTTTGGAGAATATCTGGAGATATTAGCCCATGTTTTGATTGTGAAGATAATCATGGGACTTGGTCTTCTTGGGGATTTATGAAAATTGTTGAGATGCGAAAAGATATTCGTAAATTCTCTGGTCCAGATCATTGGAACGATTTTGACATGATGGAAGTAGGTGATGGAATGACTAATACCGAAGATAAAGCTCATTTTACAATGTGGTCTATGATGGCATCTCCACTTATTGCTGGAAATGACTTTAGAAAAATGTCGAAAGAAACACTAGCAATTTTAACTAACAAAGATATAATAGCAATCAATCAAGATAAATTAGGAATTCAAGGCTTTAAATACTCTGCAGAAAACGGATTGGAAGTTTGGGTAAAACCATTATCCGATGGAAATTGGGTAATTACATTCTTAAACCGAAGTGATGTTGCTAAAAAAATTAATTTCGATTGGAGTAAAAATCTAATAAAAGATACCGATTTCAATTTCAATTTAGATGCTTCTAAAACAGTATTCAAACTTAAAGATCTTTGGAAAAATAAAGAAGTAGGAACTACCAAAAAAACATTTAAATCAGACATAGCTTCACACGATGTAATCACTTTAAAATTAACTAAATGAAAACTAAAATAGCAGCATTACTCCTTTTGTTTTCTATATTAAGCAATGCACAATTTGTAAAAAATCACGGACAATTAAAAGTTATTGGAACACAATTATCTGATCAAAATAACGAACCAATTTCATTACGCGGAGTTAGTTTGGGATGGCACAATTGGTGGCCAAGATTTTATAATAAAGAAACTGTAAAATGGATACACCAAGATTTTAAAGCCAATGTAATTCGTGCAGCAATTGGTGTTGATGCCGATGAAAATTGCTATTTAAAAAATCCTTCCGAGTCTAAAGCAAAATTAGATGCTGTAGTTCAAGCAGCAATAAAAGAAAGTATTTATGTTATTATCGATTGGCATTCACATAAAACATATACTAAAGAAGCTGTTGCATTTTTTACTGAAGTTTCTAAAAAATACGGAAAATATCCAAATGTAATTTACGAAATTTTTAACGAACCTGAACACCAAACTTGGGAAGAGGTTAAGTCATATTCACAAGACGTTATTAAAGCTATTCGCGCCAATGATTCAGATAATATTATATTAGTTGGAAATCCTAGTTGGGATCAAGACATTCATTTAGTAGCCGAAAATCCTTTGAAAGATTTTGATAATATAATGTACACGATGCATTTTTATGCAGCAACTCACGAAAAATGGTTGCGTGACAGAGTTGATTATGCAATGCAAAAAGGAATTCCTGTTTTTGTATCAGAATCAGCAGGAACACAAGCCTCAGGCGATGAAACAATAAATTATGCAGCTTGGCAAGAATATGTTGATTGGATGGAATCTAAAAAAATATCTTGGGTAACTTGGTCCATTTCTGATAAAGATGAAACATGTTCAATGTTATTCCCAACGGCAAGTTCCAAAGGAAAATGGAAAGCTCAAGATTTAAAAGACTCTGGAAAAAAAACTAAAGCCTATTTGAATTTATTAAATAATCAAAATCACTAAATGATTAGAAATTATACCAGTAGCTCTTATTGAAAAAAGGGATCTGATAAAATAACCTAACTAATTATTAATAACAATTTCTTAGATAGAACAACTTATTATAAAAGTACTCTAGAAAAAGAACAAACATAAAAATGCTGTCAAATTTCTATTCCAAAACTCTATTCACCTGAATAAATCTTTTAGTATAATAATCCTCTTTGGTCGAGGATATAATTACACCCGCATGAACCGATGAATGTATAAATTTTATTTCATTATCAAGAATTTCAACTATCATCCCAACATGATTAATGTTTCCTCTCCCATTAGTTGTAAAAAAGATTAGATCTCCTTTTTGTGCTTTATCTCTATCAATTCTAATACCATAAGTTGATTGTCCTGCCGAAGTCCTTGGCAAATCGACAGCAATCTCTTTAAACGTATTGATCATTAATCCTGAACAATCAAACCCATCTTTGTTTGTTCCTCCGCTTCTATATCGTGTTCCTATATTTTCTGAAGCTTTAGCTATTAATAATTCCGCTTTGGTCATGCCTTCAACTGACAAAGGTTTTACAACAACCTCATCATCATTATGAGGAATTATCTCTACTACTCTTATCTGAGGAGTTACTGTGTTTTCTTCGTCTGTTTCTTCTTCAATTTGTGATTTAACCTCTTCTTTTACTTTAATCTCTCCGTTATTCTTAGTTTCCTGAACCACTGGGATTTCCGAAATAACAACTTCTTTTTTATTACCCTTTTTAATCAGAAGATTAAAGCCAATAGGCAAATCTTTCATAATTTCTGGATTCAAATTTTCTAATTCAGAGATACTAATTTTATATTTTTTTGAAATGCCATATTTCGTTTCTTTTGGCAAAACGAGATGTCTAATTTCATCATCATTAGAAATTACTATTTGTTTTTCAGATTCGATTTTTTTTATTGATTTTGATGGTTCTGAAACAACAACTTTCTCTTTCTTCTGATTTTTATCAACTGGAATACTCAATTTAAGTCCAATTTCTAAACCTTCTTTTTCAATAATTGGATTGGCATTTTTAATATCTTCTATTGAAACTTTATATTGTTTCGAAATTCCATACAAAGTTTGTTTAGGTAATACTTCGTGGGTTATTAATTCTGTTGTATTTCCTAAATTGGTTTCTTCTTTTGGTATTAATAAAACTGAATTCAATTTAAGCTTATTTTTACTATTTGGATTTAATTTAAAAATATCCTCTTGTTTTACTTTATACTTTTTAGCAATTTGATACATGCTTTCTCCTTTTGCAACAATATGTTTGATGTTATTTTCTTGCGAAAAAACATTTATAGTAATAAAAAAAAATAGTAATAAGGTAATTTGTTTCATATCTTTATTCTTTCCTCTAAAATGAGGAAAAGGCTAAAATAATCTTTAAAAGTTAATTTGTAAAAAGAATAATGATTTTTTTAACTAAATAAAAACAATGAAAATGTAAATTTACAATCTCAAATAATCTAAAAACTACAATGAAAATAAAAGAAATTCTTTCCTTTCTTGAAGAAATGGCACCACTCGCCTACGCAGAAGATTTTGATAATGTTGGTTTACTAGTGGGTGATTCAAATAACGAATCAACAGGTGTTTTAGTTTGTCATGATGCTCTAGAAAGTGTGATCGAAGAGGCCATTAATAAAAAATGTAATCTTATAGTTTGTTTTCACCCTATTTTATTTTCAGGTCTTAAAAAAATTACTGGAAAGAATTATGTAGAACGTGCCATTATAAAAGCAATAAAAAACGACATTGCTATTTATGCTGTTCATACTGCTCTAGACAACCATCAGCAAGGTGTAAACAAAATTTTTTGTGATGCATTGGGATTAAAAAACACGAAAATTTTAATTCCAAAACAACATTTTATTCAAAAATTAGTTACTTATACCCTTCCTGAGAATGTTGAAAAACTACGCAACTCACTATTTGACGCTGGAGCAGGCAAGATAGGAAATTATGAAGATTGTAGTTTTACTTCTCAAGGATTTGGAACATACATGGGCAACGAAAATAGCAATCCAAGTATGGGTGAAAAATTTGAATTTGTTGAAACTCAAGAAATAAAAATTGAAGTCACTTTCGAAAAATACCAGCAGAATAAAATCTTGAAGGCTTTATTCTCTAACCATGTTTATGAAGAAGTAGCTTACGAAATTTATGATTTACAAAACCAATATCAAAACATAGGTTTAGGAATGATTGGCGAACTAGAAACCGAAATGGATGAAAAAATCTTTTTAGAATTTATAAAAGAAAAAATGAAATGCGGTGGCATTCGTCACAGTGAGTTTTTAGGAAAACCAATCAAAAAAATTGCAGTTCTTGGTGGCGCTGGAAGTTTTGCAATTAAAAATGCTATTTCAGCTGGAGCAGATGCTTTTTTAACAGCCGATTTAAAATATCATCAGTATTATGAAGCTGAAAATCAGTTACTTTTAGCAGATATTGGTCATTTTGAAAGCGAACGATACACAAAAAACTATATATTTGATTATCTTACGAAAAAAATCATTAATTTTGCACCCGATTCAGCTTTTAGTGGAATCGTTTTATCAGAAGAAAATACAAATCCAGTTAAGTACTTATAAATATGGCAGCTACAAAAGAATTGAACGTTGAAGAGAAGTTAAGAGCGTTATACGATTTACAGTTAATCGACACTCGTATTGACGAAATTAGAAATGTAAGAGGCGAATTACCACTAGAAGTGGAAGATTTAGAAGATGAAGTAGCAGGATTAAGCACTCGTTTAGAAAAACTAAAAGTTGATTTAGAGTCTATCGACGAAAAAATCAAGGAAAAGAAAAATGCTATTGATGAGCACAAAGAATCAATAAAAAAATACACAAAACAACAAGATAGTGTTCGTAACAATAGAGAATTTAACTCTTTGACTAAAGAAGTTGAATATCAAGAATTAGAAATTCAACTTTCTGAAAAACATATCAAAGAAATGAAAGCTTCTATTGAGCACAAGAAAGAAGTTTTTAATCAATCGAAAGAAAGATTAGAAGCAAAATCTAATCACTTGAAGCATAAAAAATCAGAATTAGAGGCAATTATGTCTGAAACTGAAAAGGAAGAAAAATTCTTATCTGAGAAATCATCAGAATACGAAGCAAAAATTGAAGAACGTTTATTAATTGCTTACAAAAGAATTCGTTCTAGCGTAAGAAACGGATTAGCAGTAGTTTCTATCGAAAGAGGAGCTTCAGCAGGTTCATTCTTTACTATTCCACCACAAACACAAATGGAAATTGCTTCTCGTAAAAAAGTAATTACAGACGAGCATAGCGGAAGAATATTAGTAGACAGTTCGCTAGCTGAGGAAGAAAGAGAAAAAATGGAGAAATTATTCGCCAAAATGTAATATATTAAGCCTTCTAAATGAAGGCTTTTTTTATGAAAAAAAATTTCAATTTTATATTCACAAAAACCATAGGATTATACATTAACTTGTTAAGTTATATAATGCCTGAAAAAGCATTATCATTAGCATATGGTTTTTTTAGTGAGCCTAGAAGAGGTAAATTATCCCCAAACAATCTTCCTGAAATTTTAAAAGAAGCAAAACTAGAAACAAGCAGTCATAACGATCATCAATTTCAAACTTATACTTGGCAAGGCAATGAAAATAAAATTTTATTAGTTCATGGCTGGGAAAGTAATGCCTCACGTTGGGAAAAATTAATTCATTTATTAATAAAATCAGGTAGCACAATTATTGCAATTGATGCACCTGCACATGGTTTAAGTAGTGGAAAAGAATTTAATGTGCCTACCTATGCAGAATTTATTAATACTTTTTCGAAAATACACCAGCCAAATATTATAATTGGACACTCAATGGGCGGTGTGGCCTGTGCTTATTATCAGCATAATTACCAACAAAATCATATCGAAAAAATGGTGTTATTAGGATCCCCATCTGATTTTAACGTTTTAATGCAAAAATATATTGATTTACTGGGTTTAAACTCTAAAATCTATCTACTCATTAAAACCTACATTAAACAGCGTTTTAATATTGATACTGATGAGTTCACAAGTCATTATTTTTTAAAAAACACTACAATTCCTGGCATTATTGCACATGACATTCACGATGATGTAGTGGCGTTTTCGGAAGCAAAAAAAATAGCATCATCTTGGAAAAATGCTCACTTTATAGAAACCAAAAACCTTGGTCACAGCATGCAAGATGACGGATTAAACCATACAATTTATCAATTTCTATTTGAAGTAATATAATTCAATTTTTAAATAATTATATTTGCCGAAAATTATAGTAAATGAGTTTCCTAAAAGAAATAGAACGTAGACGAACCTTTGGCATTATCTCACATCCTGATGCTGGTAAAACAACACTCACAGAAAAATTACTTCTTTTTGGAGGTGCAATTCAGGAGGCTGGTGCTGTAAAAAACAACAAAATTAAAAAAGGAGCTACTTCCGATTTTATGGAAATTGAACGTCAGAGAGGTATTTCTGTTTCCACATCAGTTTTAGCATTTATATATAAAGATAAAAAAATCAACATTCTGGATACGCCAGGACACAAAGATTTTGCCGAAGACACATTTAGAACTTTAACCGCAGTAGATAGCGTTATTGTAGTTATTGATGTTGCAAAAGGTGTCGAAGAACAAACAGAAAAACTAGTAGCTGTTTGTAGAATGCGTAAAATTCCTATTCTGGTTTTTATAAACAAATTAGACCGCGAAGGAAAAGATGCTTTCGACTTGATGGATGAAGTAGAGCAAAAACTAGGCTTAACTGTTACACCTATGAGTTTTCCTATAGGAATGGGTTATGATTTTCAAGGAATATATAATATTTGGGAAAAGAACATTAACCTCTTTAGTAGTGATAGTAGAAAAAATATCGATGATGTAGTTGCCATTTCTGATGTGCAAAGTCCAGAATTAGAAAAAATAATTGGCCAAAAACCAGCGGATGATCTTCGTGATAATTTAGAATTAATTACTGAAGTTTATCCACCATTTGACAGACAAGATTACCTTGACGGGAAGTTGCAACCTGTATTTTTTGGTTCGGCATTAAATAATTTTGGAGTTCGAGAATTACTAGATTGTTTTGTAGAAATTGCACCATCACCAAGACCAAAAGAATCCGAAACAAGATTAGTTGATCCGAAAGAAGAAAAAATGTCTGGATTCGTGTTTAAAATTCATGCTAATATGGATCCAAAACATAGAGATCGCTTGGCATTCGTAAAGATTGTATCTGGAACTTTCGAAAGAAATAAACCTTATTTACATGTTCGACAAGGTAAAAATTTAAAATTTTCTAGTCCAAATGCTTTTTTTGCTGAGAAAAAAGAAATTGTAGATATTTCTTATCCTGGCGATATTGTGGGTTTACATGATACTGGAAACTTCAAAATTGGAGATACTTTGACAGAAGGTGAACAAATGAGTTTCAAAGGAATCCCGAGTTTTTCACCAGAACACTTTAGATATATTAACAATGCAGATCCTCTTAAAGCAAAACAGCTTGACAAAGGAATTGACCAATTAATGGATGAAGGTGTAGCGCAGTTATTTACTCTCGAAATGAATAATCGAAAGATAATTGGAACCGTTGGAGCACTTCAATATGAAGTAATTCAATATCGTTTAGAACACGAATACGGCGCTAAGTGTACTTATGAGAATTTTCCTGTTCACAAAGCGTGTTGGGTGAAGCCTACAGATCCTAAAAGTGAAGAATTTAAAGAGTTTAGACGTATTAAACAGAAATTCTTGGCACATGATAAATACAAACAATTGGTTTTTCTTGCCGATAGTGATTTTACTATTCAAATGACACAAAGCAAATTCCCAAATGTGAAGTTATTTTTTACTTCGGAATTTGATTAGTTAGACAAAAGTGATTAGCCAAAAGACATAAAAAAATCCCTTTCGTTTTCACGAAAGGGATTTTACTATTATAAAAACTTATTAATTATTTTTTGAATACTTTCAAAGTTTTAGAAACAGTTCCTGCTTCAACTTTTACTAAATAGGTTCCATCATTTAATCCAGACATATCTATTTGAGTTGATGTAGCAGTTACTTTTCTAGACAAGACTTGTTGTCCTAACATATTGTAAACATATACATTTGTCAAATCTGAAGTATATTCTATATTTAAAATATTACTTACTGGATTTGGATAGGCTTTAAAACCAGTTACCATTTCAAATTGATGAGTTCCTAAGAAAGTGTTTTCATCAGCACCAATACTTGGTGTAGCACCACTTCTACCAGCACAATCAAAATCGGTAGTAACTGAAGTTGGCGTACCTCCAGCAGATAATAAAACATTAGCGGGATCACTATCTACCATATGCAAATCAGTTGCAGAGATAAAAACAGGATTCGTGTTTAATGAAGCACCATCACGACCTGTTTCTGTTTGCCAATCAGCAAGCGCAGTACGAGCAGTTCCTGCTGGAATACCACCAGTTGAGGCTATCATATATGTTCCCGGTCCAGCTCCTGTTGAATACAACACATTGTTATTTGAAACCAAACCAACGTAATTTCCAACTGTAGAAGAATAAGTCAAACCAATAGCCATAAAACGGTTGGTAGAACCTGTGTTTCCAGCTTGTGTATTGGTAAATATATTATTTTTAACATCTAATGTTGCAGCAGTTGCTGAAGTTACTGACAAACAAGCAGAAGCTTGAGAAGCAGCTGTTGCACCAGGAATTGTTCCTTGCATAGACACTGTATTGTGATATACATTCACTTGTGCTGTTCCTCCGCCCAAAACAATTCCACTAGCATAATCACCAGATGTTCCATTAGAGGCTACACCAGAAATCATGTTATTCGCAATAAGGCTAGTACCAGAAATCGTATTCCCTAATGCAATTCCCATTGCCGAATAAGTAGTGGATTGTGTGATTGCTCCAATTTTATTATTAGTGATAGTTACATTAGATGCTCCATCAGCAATACCCGTAGCAGTTGTAGAGAATCCATTTACTGCTCCAAAACCAACATTAATAGCAACAGGATCTTGCGAAGATGTAGCGTTAATTATATTACCAATATCATTTCCTGAAATGGTAACATTATTAGTAAATGCTGAAAAAATACCCGCTTGTCCAATAGCCAATGCACCAATAGAAGTAATAGTATTTTGATTAATTATCAGATTCTGATTTTTATTAACAGCACTTGCTCCAGCAGCATAAATTCCGAATTGGCAAGCTTGAATATCATTATTGATAAAACTAATATTGTTATTGTTTGTTCCTCCATTTCCAATGGTAGCACCACCTGCACCAAGACCTACAATGGTAGTGGTTGGAGCATTTCCTATAATAATACAATTTTGTACCGTACAATTAGTTACCGCATCTAGACCAGCTGTCGTACCCAACCAAATTCCGCCAGATGTAGTTGCAACGCTTGTATTGGTAATAGTCAAATTACGTGTTGCAGCTACTAAAGGACAAACTGAATTTACAGTAGCAGTATTGCTTCCATTAATAGTTACATAATCTGCACCACTCATCATAATTATTCCTGTTGCACTTGTACCTGCAATAGCAGAACTAACTCCAGTTGCTGGCTGAATAGTTAACGTATTTACTGCACTTGCCTCTGGATTTGCATTAATAGTAATGGGAAATGTTTCTGAAGGATATGTAGCATCTATTAAACTAAAAGTTACTGGACCAGACAAACAACTCACATTATAAGCAGCAACTGCAGCCGTTAGAGTAGGATATGCTCCTGTTACACCCACCGTATAAGTTCCCGTTAATGCATTATTTATTGTATAACTACTTGGAGTAGTTGGTGGTGTAGCTACAGCTGGAGGATTTACAGTAAATCCAGAAGCTCCCGCAGAAGGGAAAGCACCAACATTTGGAGTTCCCACATTATCTTGAGCTACAATATAATAAGTAATCACATCATTAAGTACGGCTCCTGCTCCAAAACTAAAAGTATAAGTAGAACCACTAACATATGTTCCTGTAGCGCTGCTCCAAGCTCCTGCATTTATTCTCCAATACAATACTGGCAAACCAGCTCCAGTTATAGGAACTCCACTAGCATCTGTAATACTTGTAGTTAAAGTTCTATTTACTGAACCATCACAAGTAAATGCCAATGGAGCATATAAAATCGTAGGAGGAGTTAAATCTAAATACACACCATCAAATTCGTCTGCACCAAAATCTGGAGCAAGAGCCCCTCCGTTTACAGATCCTGCTGGTCCTGGACGTGCTTGATTATCATAATCAGTAGTAACGCTTCCTATTAATACTCCGCCTGATTCTAATTGTGTAGGAGTTACTCCCATATTTAGGTGTAAATCTCCCGTAGCAGTATCAACAAAATTTGTTGTAATGGCAGAAAGAGAAGCATTATCACTTACAGAAGTCGTTTTCCAATTGGCAAAATTTAAGGCAGCTGTCCAATGGCCAATAGTACTTGCGTTAGCATTTAGCACATTATAGTTAGAAGCAGTTGCAGCCCAACCTATAGCACTTACCGTAGTCGAATTATAGCCATTACTAATCGCAAAGTGCTGTCCAGTACCTCCGCTACGATTATTTTGAAAAATATTATTTCTCGCATCTATAGTAACTGTGTTTGCCGTTGCTGAAATATATTGTGAGCGCATAAAAGCAAAACTAGGAAGCGCTCCAGCAGTCGCAGTACCTTCAATATTTATACTGTTATGATAAATATTCATTGAAGTAGGATTTGGTGTGGAGCCATTATTACACCACACTCCAATAAAAGAAGTATTCGTGGTTTGACCGTTTCCTAATGAAATCATGTTATTACTAACCTCTGTAATATTATTTCCTGAACGTATAGCGATACCTGCTACAATGGGTGGAGTTAACACAGTAGTTCCAATAGTGGAATTACTCAAGCCCCAAATTTTATTTTTTGAAATTATAGCTCCCAAAGTAGTTGTAACTGAAGCATTTGCTGAAGCAATACCCGTTACAATAATATTAGTTGTTGCTGTTGTATTACTATTTGATATATTGCTTATAGTATTTCCAGAAATAACACATCCTTGAGAAGCTAAATGATGAATACCTAAAGCCGAACACAAACCACTACCAATACCTGTTAAAGCTGAATTTGAAGTAAGATTGTTGATAACATTATTATTTATAGTCCAATTTATAGCTGTTGCCGAGGCAGAAGTTGCTGTTTGAATCCCTCTCACATATCCAGTAGTTCCTGTACCAAATGAAGATAGATTTTGAATGGTATTATTATTTACAATAGCAGTAGTACATGTTGATGGCAAATTAATTCCAGTTACCAGTGAAGATCCAGTTGTAAGTCCTGAAGTACCTCCTCGCATATTATTAGCTGTTGCATTACCAATTGTATTATTTGAAATTGTTGCCAAAGTAGCAATCCCAGATACATTTATTCCTGTGATACTTCCTGCAATTGCTGCGGTAACACCACTTGAAGACAAACCACCAATTAGGTTATTTTGAATAGCAATCGTTCCAGTAGAAGAAGTATTTATCCCAACTACCAAAGCACCAGTTGTGGTAGAAGTTGCTGTAATTACATTAATTCCTGTCGTAGCTCCAATATTATTTGAAACAGTTGTTCCTACATTCACATTTCCAGCAGTAATGTTGATACCACAGATAACTCCATTAGTAGTTGAAGCACCACTTGCTGTTGCCAAACTAATGGCACTAATTGTATTGCCTTGAACAGAAGAAGCAGTTGTCGTACCTACTGCTAAGTTAATCGCAATCAAACGAGTTGCAACAGCACCCAACATCGTGTAAGTACCTGTGCCAGCAGCATTAGCAAATCCAATAGTATTATTATTAACAACGTGGTTATTCCCAGTAGCAATTTGAATTACACTATGAGTATTTGCTGTAGTAAAAGTTCTAGATGCCGTTTGGTAAAATTTATTGTTTGAAATTGTCCAATCAGTAGAACCTATACTAATGAAAATACCATAATTAATAAGAGCTGAATTAAAAAAGTCTGTAATATTACAGCTACTTACTGTGTTTCCACTATTTTCAATACCAGCAGTGGCAGTTCCGCTAGAATAAATAGCAGTAGAAGCAAAATTTGCTCCAGAACCTCCTAAAACACATCCAGTAATTATATTATTATCATTACCTGTAGTTGTTCCTGTTGAGAAAAACACAGTACCAGACACCACACTTGATGAAGCCCCTAATAAAGTTGTATTTCGAATAATATTATTGCTTGCGTCTCCAATAAAACGTAGCGTAGAATTAACACCAGTACTTGTATTCTCTAAAATCAAAGAATTCCCACCAGTATTCAAACCATCTAGAGTAACATTATCTGCTCCGTTTAAATCGATTAAATGACCAGCAACATTTCCAGAAATAGTTCTTGCAACTCCACCCGAAGGCGAAATTATTATCGATGTATAGCTTGCCCCACCTGAACCGCTTTCATTCAATACCGCCGAAGCCGTTTCAGAAGTATTACCCACCACATCAATTGTTATTGCTCCTGTGTGTGTACCTAAATTTATAGCGTCAAAAGCTGCTTTTAAAGTTACGTACGATCCAGCCCCAGGATTTACATTTACTTGTGCATTACCTACCGTTATTGTAAGTAGCATTACGATAATTGCAAACGAGATTTTCCATCCAGAAAATTGTCTTGTTCGACTTAAATTGTAATTGTCGCTCATATTAAATCATTTAGTTTATTAAAAAATTAGCCTAAATATACAAAAATCTTAAAGCTATTATATAATTATTTTGTTATTTTAAATATTTTAACAAATACACGAAGCAATATTTATAATTTTAAATATAATCATGAAATGCTAAAAAGATATTTTTAAGGAAAAATTAAAAAATCCCATTCGTTTTCACGAATGGGATTTTTATTTATCATCTAATTAAATTATTTTATCTCTTTACTACCTTGATAGTTTTCGAAACATCATTTGATTCTACTTTTACCAAATAAGTACCAGCATTTAAAATTGACATATCAATTTGAGTAGATGTCGCAGTTACTTTTTTAGTTAACACTTGTTGTCCTAAAAGATTATAAACTGTTACATTACTTAATTCTCCTGTATATTCAATATTAAGAATACTACTTACTGGATTTGGATAAGCTTTGAAACCATCAGCTAAATTAAATTGATTTACACTTAAGAAAGTAAACTCATCTGCACCCATATCTGGTGTTGTAGCACTTCTAGCTTCACAGTTAAAATCATCTACAACTGTAGCGATTGGTGTTCCTAGATTATCTAAAGCACCATCTGTTATATGCAAATCTGTTGCAGAAGTAAACGCTGGTGTAATATTTTGAGCATTACTATCTTTTCCTGTTGCTGTTTGTAAAGCTGCAATATCTAACTGATTGGTTGGTGCAGAAATACTACCTGTAGCTCCAATAAAGAATGTTGCTCCTGTACCCACTACATAATCGTTATAACTAGACGTAAGATTTGCAAATGTAGCATAACCGTAAGCCACAGCATAATTGTTTCCTGAACCGTTATTTTGAGTATTAATTAAGATGTTATTACGCACATCTACAATTGGATCAGAACCCGCTATTGCTAAAGCATAACTTTTATCACTACCTCCAGTTTGTGTTCCTATCATAGTAACCGTATTATGGTAAATTTGTGTGGTAGATCCTGCTCCACCTCCTACAAATATACCGCTACTAAAATCTCCACTAGTACCATTGGCCGAAACACCACTAATCATATTATTAGTAATGGTGTTCGTACCTGAAGTAGCAGGTGCCACACATATACCAATAGCTGAAAAAGTTCCCGTATTACGAATATTTCCTATGGCATTTTTGGTAACTGTTGCATTGG
Source organism: Flavobacterium sp. (assembly GCF_046153165.1). GTDB lineage: Bacteria > Bacteroidota > Bacteroidia > Flavobacteriales > Flavobacteriaceae > Flavobacterium. Next base: position 14,100 of record NZ_JBJXEN010000044.1, read on the forward strand.
TAACCTCATTTCCTGTAAATGTACTCGTAGAAATTCCCTGAACTCCTAAAGAAATTCCAAAAACATCTGGAGATGAAGTTTGTGCAATTTCAGAAATAGCATTAGCAACAATAGCAATATTATTTTCAAAACCAACAACTATAGCTCCTTTAGCAACGTTATTAGGAGCAACTGTATTCATTATATTTTGATTAATTATTGTACCTGAATTTTTGCTTCCAGCTGAAGCACCTTGACTATAAATACCAAATTGGGTTTTGCTAATAGCATTATTTACAAAACTATTGTTATTATTTAAAGTTCCTAAACTTGACATAGAAATTGTAGAAGAACCGCTACCCAAAGCAACTAAAGTTGTGGTATTAGAATTTCCTACTACATTGGTATTAATTACTTTATTATTTGTTGCTCCATTAGCAACATTAGTTGCTAACCAAATTACAGCACTTGATGTTCCCGTATTTGTATTAGTAACTGTTAAATCTCGGCTAGCAGTACTTAAAGGACAAATTGCATTTGCCGTTGTTCCGTTAGAACCATCTATAGTTACATAATCGGCACCATTTAAAAGAAAAATTGAACTAGCATTTGAACCTGAAATTGTTGGAGAAACTCCTACTGCAGGTTTAATAGTTAAAGTATTAATCGCGCTAGCATCTGCATTTTGATTAATTGTAATTGGAAAAGTTTCTCCTGGATAAGTAGCATCAATCAATGAAAATGTTACTGGTCCAGTTAAACATGTCGAATTATATGCAGCTACTGCTGCTGTTAGTGTAGTATAAACACCCCCTATTCCAACAGTATAAACTCCATTTAATTGTTTTACAGAATAACTAAATGTGGTGGTTGGTGCAGTTGCTACTGCTGGAGGATTTACTGTAAATCCAGCTGCTCCTGTCGATGGTAAAGCACTCGTGTTAGGAGTTGCTACGTTATCTTGAGCTACAAAGTAGTAATTAATCACATCTCCCACTACACTTCCTGTTCCAATTGCAAAATCATATACTCCAGCTCCCATAGAAGCACCTGTTACAGCTGTATAGGCTCCAGCATTGATTGCATAATAAGCTACAGGTAAACCAGCACCTAGAGTTGGCACACCACTAGCATCTGTAATAGTTGCCGATACCGTTCTTACTCCTCCTGCACACTGATTAGTGACTACTAAATGTGAAATAGTAGGCGGTGTAGTATCTGCTGGTAATCCTTGTACACCTACAAATTCATCTGCTCCTATGTCTGGAGTAGTCGCATTACGCACATCTCCATCAAAATCATCAGTAACAACACCTATAGTTGCAGCTCCACTTTCTGCTTGTGTAATTGTACCTACATTAAAATGCAAAAAAGTTGAATTAGAACCTAAAGTACTCGCGAAAACAGGGTTTTCTGTTACCGATAAAGCATCACGGGTAGCTACTCGAGTTTTATAAGCTGCTAAAGTTGCATCAGTATTTGTACCGTCACTAAAAATATTGCTAGCAAAAAATAAATTGTTATTTGATGCTGCATCATAAGATGTCAATGTAGTTGATGATCTTCTGTAAGCTACTGCTAATCCCGCACCCGTAGCTGTTGAATTATTTACAAAAATATTATTGCGTAATGCAACCGTTGGAGTGGTAGAAACTGATACTGCACTCGAACCGAATAATACTCCTGTACTAGACGCGTTTAACATCACTGTGTTATTATAAGCATTTACCGTTGTTCCTCCTGTTACATTAATACCATTTAAAGGATTGGCAAGATTAGATACTGGTGTTCTTAAATCTCCTATGATATTATTATAGGCTGTAACAGTTGTCCCTCCAGAAACTAAAATTCCGTTAACTACACCTGCAGCATTATTAGACTCAACATTATAAATTTTATTTTTGTATATATTTTGAGTTGTACCTCCAGTTACTTGTATCGCAGAAACTGTTGACGCTCCCGTTGCTGTAAGTGAATTTATTGTATTTCCAAAAAAGTTTTGAGGTGCAGTAGCAGATGCAATTCCTACAATTGATGCACCATTCGTAATATTTGAAATAGTATTACTTGAAACATTATTAGTTGTTAAAGCATTATTACTATAAGCAACACTTAAAATTGTAATTGAAGATGTACCTCCTGTTATGTTATTAAATGTGTTATTTGAAACATTTTTTCCTGGCCCAAAAGGAGATGTTGTAGATCCGTCTGTTGAAACCCAACCAGCAATAGCTGTAGCTCCCGTAACAGTAATGTTTGAGAAATTATTATTCAAATTATTCTCAGTCCCGCTTGCAGGTGTGCTACCATTACTATTATAAAAAGTTAGTGTTCCACCAGCACCAGTTTTTGAAAAACTACCCACTATAGCATTATTATTTACATTACAAATCGCATTAGCTGGTCTTGTAACACTATTTGAAATAAAAGTAACACTACCTGTCGTATTAATAACTAAACTAGTAAATGTATTAAAACTTATATTTTGAGTAAGTGTAACTGCTGTATTCTGAATAAGATTCTGTGTTCCACTTGAAGCAACAGTATAACTAATTCCTCTTATATCATTAGATTGAATAGAAGTATTACAAGTAGCAGCACCTCCGGAAGTGGTAATCCCAAAAGTTGATCCAGTACTTGCAACAGATCTAGAACAGAACCCACTAGTTGCATTCCCAAGAAAATTATTATTCATATTTAATGCAGTAACAATAGCTCCAGAGTTTACAATACCTTGTATTTGACCTGTTGTTGTCGCTGTAGAAGATAGACTTCTAACAGTATTATTATTCATATTTAATGTTCCAGCAGCACCCGAATTAGCTATACCAGCATTAACTCCTGTTGTAGAAGTAGTAGCAGCAATAGCATTATTAATGACAGAATTTCCATTCATATTCATAGTACCAGGCAACGATAAATTCGTAATAGCTGTAAGACCACCAGTAGTTACAGTACTTCCACCTAAAACACAATTTTGAACAATATTATTGTTCATATTCATTGTAGCCGTAGCTAATAATGGTGATAAACCTTGATTATTTATTCCAATTATTGAACCAGCAGCAACAGTTGGATTATTTGTTATTGTTACTGTATTGTTATTAATAACAGAAGTTATAGTACCAGTAGGCTGCCCCGTAGTTCCTGTTGAGTAATTTTTCAGAATACCTCCCATTGTAAGGCCAGATGCAGATGCAAAACTTGTAATTGTGTTATATGAAATATTATCATTATATTGATTATTATCAAAAATACAATAATTACTACCCGTTACACTTACATAACCAGAAATAACCGTACCTACACCACCCCAATTTGTGTAAGTGTTTCCTGTAGCTACAGAAGACCCTCCAATGTCATTTCCATTATCCATAAAAGAAGATGCGGTTAAAGCTCCTGAACCAATAAATACAGTACCATAATTCACATTACTGATTGCATTTCCGTATACTTTATTAAATGAATTTGCCCCCGCTGCACTTGTAACATCTGCTATTACAGTTACAACAATTGCTGTATGTCTCGTATTACTATAAATACCAAAAGTATTTTGATAAACTCTATTTAATGAAATGGTATTATTCTGAATAGTATTGTTTTGCGCACCATTTGTAGCAGTTGCATATAATAAAGCAACACCCCACTCCGTCATATTATTGGTTGCTGCTGCCGTAGTTAAATTAGCAGCATTTTCTTGCATTGTAAAGTTTTGCAAAGTAACATAATCTGCTCCTATTAATTTAAAAATAGCATCTGTTAATGTACCTGCAACTAAAGCATTTGATGCAGTGATTGTATTTCCACCACCCTGAATAAGGATTGTATTTGTTGCATCACCTTGTGCTGTGATTGCATAACCTCCTGCAGGTGCTGTTTGCGGATTTACTGGATCTAAAGTTATTACCACTGGACTTGAAATTGTCGCGCCGTTTAGTGCCGTAATAGCTGAAGCTAAATCAGGGTAAGTTGGATTTAAACCAGAACCACCATTTGTGGTTACTTGTGCATTACCTACCGTTACGGTAAGAAACATTACGATAATTGCGAACATGGATTTCCATATAGGAATTTGTCTTGTTCGATTTGAATTGTAATTGTTGTTCATATTTATATAATTTAGTTTTTTATAGAACTCAAATCTACAAAAAAAAAACACACAAAAGAAAAAACCTTTTCAAAATGAAAAGGTTATAAAATTATGCTTGTCCAGCCGTACCAAAATTAAGAGGAATGGCTGGTTGTTCCGATTCGACAATTTTTCCGTTTACACTTTC
>NZ_JBJXEN010000058.1:0-29980 GCF_046153165.1 Flavobacterium sp.
TATTTTTCTATAATAGCAGTTTTGAAACCTAATTGTGCGCAACGAATTGCTGATACATATCCGCCTGGACCTGAACCTATAATGACTACGTCAAATGAACTCATAGTTAGTGTTTTTTATTTTTAGTAATGCAAAATTACGAATTTAATTGCAATGATAAAGGCAAAAATTATTACCATTTTTTCAAAAAAATTAAATTTCTATAACCGTTGTGTTTTTTACTTCAGAAATCATAAAAGTACTGTGTGTGCTTCCTATATGCTCTAATGTTGTTAGTTTTTCTACTAGAAATTCACGATATTCTTCCATGTCTTTGAGTACAATTTTTAAGATATAATCGTAATCGCCACTCACATGATGACATTCTAGCACTTCATTAAGTTTAATTACCTGACTTTCAAATTTTGTCAGGAATTCTTTTGTATGTTGGATTAGTTTGATATGACAGAAAACGACAAATCCTTTTTCAATTTTTTTTCTGTTTAATAAAACAACATATTTTTCGATGATACCTTCACGTTCCAGTTTTTTTATTCGTTCATAAACGGCTGTTACAGAAAGATTTAATTTTGATGAAAGTTCTTTTGTGGTTTTTTTACTATCGGTTTGTAATAGCTTTAACAGGTTTTTGTCGATTTCGTCTAAATTCATAATTTTAAATTTTCTAAAAATAGTTATTTATAATCAAATTTAATGATTAAATAATTACAAATATATGAAATTATAGTTTTATTTTCTTATTTATTTAATTTGTATTGTGATTAAATCTAATATTTTGTTTTTTTGATGATTATAAATTAATAACTATAATGTTCTAGCCCTGATAGGAACGATATACTTTTTGTTTTGCCTTTTCGGCAGACAAAAAGATAAAGTGGATAGCAGGAATAGCTTCTAAAAAATAAATAAAAATATAAAATATTTATGAAATCTAAATCACGAACACAAGTGAATATTTCCTCATAAATATACCATATTCCGATAAAAAACAAATATTATTTACATATGAAAAATTTTAATCCCGCAGACAAAATACAAGATTTACAGTATTTTGGAGAATTTGGTGGTGTAAATCCATCTATTTCAGATAGTTCAACTTATACATTTTTGTCGGCAAAAACGATGTTCGACACTTTTGAAGGCAATGCTGAAGGTTGTTATTTGTATTCTCGTCATTCATCTCCTAGTAATTTGTATTTAGACAAAGCACTTGCTGCGATGGAAGGTACTGAAACGGCAAATGTTGCAGCTTCTGGAATGGGAGCTATCACGCCAACGCTTTTGCAATTGTGTGGAAACGGTGATCATATTGTTTCGAGTCGAACTATTTATGGTGGAACATATGCTTTTTTGAAAAATCTAGCGCCTAGATTTGGTATCAAAACGACATTTGTAGATATTACTAAACTTGATATTGTAGAAGCTGCTATTACTCCAAATACGAAAGTTTTGTATTGTGAAACGGTAAGTAATCCTTTGCTCGAAGTGGCTGATATTGCTAGTTTAGCAAAAATTGCAATTAAGCATAATTTGAAATTGGTGGTTGATAATACTTTTTCACCATTGTCAGTTTCGCCTGCTAAATTAGGTGCTGATATTGTGATTCATAGTTTGACAAAATATATTAATGGAAGTAGTGACACAGTAGGTGGTGTAGTTTGTGCTTCGCAAGAATTTATTAATGATTTAAAAAATGTAAATTCTGGAGCTAGTATGCTTTTAGGTCCAACGATGGATAGTTTACGTTCGGCAAGTGTGATGAAAAACTTGAGAACTTTACATATTAGAATGAAACAGCACAGCCATAATGCAATGTTTTTAGCTCAAAAATTTGAAGAAAACGGAATAAAAACTGTTTATCCTGGTTTGAAATCACACCCAAGTCACAAGATTTATTCTGGTATGATTAACCATGAATATGGTTTTGGTGGTATGATGACTATCGATGTGGGTTCACTTGATAAAGCTAATGAACTGATGGAATTAATGCAAGAAAGAAATTTAGGTTATCTAGCAGTAAGTTTAGGTTTTTATAAAACTCTCTTTAGTGCTCCAGGAACTTCTACATCTAGTGAAATTCCTCTTGAAGAACAAGCGGAAATGGGCTTGACAGATGGACTAATTCGTTTTTCTATAGGTTTAGATAATGATATTAATCGTACCTATGAAATGATGCATGCTTGTATGAAAGAGTTGGAGATTTTGTAGATTTATTCTATAATTTTTGATAAAATAAAAATCCCATTTCAAATTATGAAATGGGATTTTTTTATTGGTTTAAATAGTATTAATTTTCAATATCAGATTTTAATTCTGTCAAATTCAATTTACTATTTTTTCGACTAAATCCGAAGTAAATACAAAGACCAATCAATAGCCAAAGTGTAAAGTAAATCCAATTCCAGATGCTTAATTCTGCCATCATGTACAAGCAACAAATTAATCCTAAAAGTGGAATTAATGATAAATTCTGACGATTAGACCAAATAGTTAATCCAAATAAAACAATTAAGAAAATCCACATCGGAATTTTGTGTTTAAATAAGCTGAAACCGCTTTCATATTTCATTGAATTATCAATAGGTAAACTATCGATTAATGTTTTATAACTTGTGTCGTCTTTTTGTTGAAAATCACTCAAAACCTGTTCTAAATCTTCTGAAGCTTTAACGTCAGCTGAATTATTTTTAGAAATATAATCAAATACAAGTGTCGTTTGCTCTTTGTCTAAAGAAGTTACAATTGTTGCAGGATCATTAATTTGTTTTTCATTTGTTAAGAAATCCATCGTAGATTGCTTGTTGTAAGAAAAAGCAAATACTAATCCAATAATAATCAAAAATGGCATTACAAATTTCGAATTCATATAAGGTGTTTTAAATTTTCCTCTTGGAATATTTGGCTTGTTTTGCAACACTAAAACTCCAGCGCAAACCAATACAAAAGCAAATAAAGTACCAATACTACATAAATCGGTTACCATTGTAAGGTTCAAAAATAATGCAGGAATGGCTACCACAAAACCAGTTACTATTGTTGCGTATGAAGGCGTTTTAAATTTTGGATGAACTTTAGAAAAACGTTTTGGTAGTAAACCATCACGACTCATACTCATCCAGATTCTTGGTTGTCCCATTTGAAAAACTAATAAAACGCTCGCCATAGCAATTACAGCACTTACAGCAATAATTCCTGACATCCATTTAAGATGTAATTTATCAAATACAAACGCTAATGGATCTCCTACATTTAATTCAGAATAATGAACCATTCCTGTTAGTACTAATGCAATAATTATATACAAAACAGTACATATTATGATAGCCCACATCATACCTCTTGGCAAATCACGTTGCGGATTTTCGCATTCTTCTGCAGTAGTTGAAATAGCATCGAAACCAATATAGGCAAAGAACACTGCAGATACACCTTTTAGAATTCCACTAACACCATTTGGTGCAAATGGGTGCCAATTGTTTGTGTCAACATAAAATATACCAACAGCAATAACTAATAAAATAATACAAAGTTTAACGACAACCATGAAGTTACTGGCGTTACGTGATTCTTTCATTCCTCTATAAACCAATGCTGTAATTAAAACGATGATAAACAAAGCAGGTAAATCGGCCACAAAATGGAAAGATCCTAATGTTGGTGAAGTTGTCCAAGCTGTGTAAGCACTTTTTAGTCCTTCGGATAAATTTTCGTATGATTTTCCACCTTGCATTAAGGCAGTAGCTTCTTTAAATCCATTTGAGGCGGTTAAATAATCCATTTGTACATATTGTGGCAAATGAAGGCCCATACTATCGAGCAATCCCGTAAAATAATCACTCCAAGAAATTGCAACAGTAATATTACCAATAGCATATTCCATAATTAATGCCCAGCCTATAATCCATGCAATAATTTCCCCAAAAGCAACATAAGAATAAGTGTAAGCACTTCCTGAAACAGGAACCATAGAAGCAAATTCGGCATAAGCAAAAGCAGCAAAACTACAAGCAATAGCAGTAAAAAGAAATAAGAAAATTACACTAGGACCACCATCATAACTGGCTTTTCCGATTGTGCTAAAAATTCCTGCTCCAATAATGGCGGCAATTCCAAAAGCAGCTAAATCTCTTGTTTTTAAATGTTTTCCTAAGCTATTATGACCATCGGCTTCATTTTGAGCCACTTGTTTAAGAATATCTTGTACTGTTTTTTTTCTGAATAATTTTGAAAAAGACATAAATTGGTTAATTATGGTTTGATTAATTCTACATTTTTTTGCAGGAAACAAATATATAAAACTTACTGAATAAAAATTTTATGTTTCATAATTCTTATTAAAAATGATAGTTATTTATTATTTTAAAATAAAAATTAATAATCAAAACTAATACTATCTTTTCAGTTTAATTCATAAATTTGGTATAATTAACTGAAAGTCAAAAAACTATCATATTATGGAAAATAACACAAACTCTAACGAGAAATCTTACGATGTTAACAATGAAGCTAAATGTCCTTTTTCTGGAGGTGCTGTGAAGCAAACGGCTGGTTCTGGAACTAGAAACAACGATTGGTGGCCCAATCAATTAAAATTAAATATTCTTCGTCAACATTCTTCACTTTCTAATCCTATGGGAGAGGCATTTAATTATGCAGAGGCCTTCAAAAGTCTCAATTTAGCTGATATTAAAAAAGATTTATTTGATCTAATGACTGACTCTCAAGACTGGTGGCCAGCTGATTATGGTCATTATGGACCATTTTTTATACGTATGGCATGGCATAGTGCAGGAACTTATCGTATTGCTGACGGTCGGGGAGGTGCAGGTTCTGGTTCTCAAAGATTTGCACCACTTAATAGTTGGCCTGACAATGCAAATCTAGATAAAGCTCGTTTGCTACTATGGCCTATTAAACAGAAATATGGTAAGAAAATTTCTTGGGCTGACTTGATGGTACTTACAGGAAACTGTGCTTTAGAGTCTATGGGTTTCAATACTTTCGGTTTCGCTGGAGGACGTGAGGATATATGGGAGCCAGAGGATGATATTTATTGGGGTTCTGAAGGAAAATGGTTAGATGATAAAAGATATACAGGTAATCGAGAATTAGAAAATCCTTTGGCAGCTGTTCAAATGGGATTGATTTATGTAAACCCAGAAGGTCCTAATGGTAATCCAGATCCACTTGCTTCAGCAATTGATATTCGTGAGACTTTTGCTCGTATGGCGATGAATGATGAAGAAACTGTTGCACTTATTGCTGGCGGGCACACTTTCGGTAAAACTCATGGAGCAGCCGATCCAAGTAAGTATGTTGGTCCTGAACCAGCTGCTGCAAGTATAGAAGAGCAAGGTCTTGGTTGGAAAAACACCTTTGGTTCTGGAAATGGAGAAAATACGATTACTAGTGGTCTTGAAGGTGCTTGGACTACTACACCTAATAAGTGGAGCAATAATTATTTTGAAAACTTATTTGGTTTCGAATGGGAGCTCACCAAGAGTCCTGGTGGTGCACATCAGTGGAAACCTAAAGATGGAGCGGGTGCAGGAACTGTACCAGATGCACATAATGCGTCGAAGAGTCATGCTCCAACAATGCTTACTGCTGATTTAGCTTTGAGAGTAGATCCTATTTATGAAAAAATTTCAAGACACTTTCATGAAAACCCTGATGAATTTGCAAATGTATTCGCTCGTGCTTGGTTTAAACTGACACATCGAGACATGGGACCAATTGCTCGTTATCTTGGTTCGGAAGTACCTAAAGAAGAACTAATTTGGCAAGACCCTATTCCAGCATTAACTTATAAATTAATTGATGATAATGATGTTATTATGCTGAAGAAGAAAATACTAGATTCAGGATTATCTTTATCTGAAATGGTTTCTACTGCTTGGGCTTCGGCATCAACATTTCGTGGTTCTGATAAACGTGGAGGAGCAAATGGAGCACGTATTCGTTTGGCACCTCAAAGAGATTGGGAGGTTAATAATCCGCATCAATTAAGAAAAGTGTTAGATGTTTTAGAAGGTATTCAAAAATCAGTTAATAGTACTCAATCTGAAAATAAGCAAGTATCATTAGCTGACATAATTGTTTTGGCAGGTTGTGCAGGGGTAGAGAAAGCAGCTAAAAATGAAGGTCAAGATATAATAGTTCCTTTCACACCAGGAAGAGCAGATGCATCACAAGAACAAACAGATGTTGAATCATTTGCTGTTCTAGAGCCAGAAGCCGATGGTTTCCGTAATTATATGAAGGCCCAATACACAGTTTCGGCAGAGGAAATGTTAGTTGATAAATCGCAACTAATGACACTAACCGTACCTGAAATGGCTGTATTACTTGGAGGTATGCGCGTTTTAAACACTAACTTTGACCAATCTAAACATGGAGTGTTTACTAATCGTCCAGAATCACTTACTAACGATTTTTTCTTAAATTTACTCGATTTTAATACAACATGGAAAGCATCTTCAGAATCATCAAATTTATTTGAAGGGCGTAACCGTAAAACAGGTGAATTGAAATGGACTGGCACACGTGTTGATCTTATTTTTGGTTCAAATTCAGAACTTCGTGCCATTGCAGAAGTTTATGCTAGTGAAGATTCTCAAGACAAATTTCTTAAAGATTTTATAGCAGCTTGGAATAAGGTAATGAATCTAGATCGCTTTGATTTGAAATAATCCAATCAAGATTATTATTTTATTTCTGAAAAACTACCTTTCTTAAGGTAGTTTTTTTTTAATTAAAAATTAAGCATCAAAAATTATTATTAATTAAAAAAGGCTTTAAATTTTTTATAAGAAATGTATTGATAATTTTTATCTATTACTTAATCAGAAAATATAATAAATATCATATTTTTTCATTGATCCAATTTGTAAATTTGCACTCAGAATAAAAAACAATAACATTTAAAAAATAAACACTATGTCATTAGTCGGAAAAAAATTCCCAAACATTACAGTAGATGCAATCTCTTTTATGGGAGATAATTTAAGAATTAACGTTCTTGAGGAAGCAAAAAACAATAAGAAAAAAGTAATCTTATTCTGGTATCCAAAAGATTTTACTTTTGTTTGTCCAACAGAATTGCACGCTTTTCAAGCTGCTTTGCAAGAATTTGAAAAAAGAAACACAACGGTTATTGGTGCTTCTTGTGATACAAATGAAGTGCATTTTGCATGGTTAAACACAGCAAAAGATAATGGTGGAATAGAAGGTGTTACTTACCCAATTTTAGCAGATACAACACGTAATTTATCATCGGCCTTAGATATTCTTGATGCAGAATGGGTTTATGATGAGGAATTAAATGATGAAATTCTTGAAGGATCAAATGTAACATTCAGAGCTACTTATCTTATAGATGAAGAAGGAAAAATTTTCCACGAAAGTGTAAATGATATGCCACTTGGTAGAAATGTAAACGAATATTTACGTCTAATCGACGCTTACACACACGTTCAAACAAAAGGTGAAGTTTGTCCAGCAAATTGGGAAGAAGGTAAAGATGCAATGAGTGCTGATAGAAATAGTACTGCAGCTTATTTAGCTTCTCACTAATTAAATAACTAGGATGTAATAGCAATGTTAAAATGATATTGCTATTACATTTAAATATTCAAAAACTATGTTTTCAGAAATAGAACAAGATAATTTAGCTGAAGTTGTAGCATCAAATGATGTAGTTGTGGTTCAATATGCAGCTTCATGGTGTGGTAATTGCCGAATAATGAAACCGAAATTTAAAATGTTAGCTTCACAAAATGAAGGAATTCCTTTTCTGATAGTAGATGCTGAAAAATTTCCAGAATCAAGAAAATTAGCAAAAGTAGATAATTTACCAACTTTTGCAACCTTCAAAAATGGTGTTTTGGTTAATCAAAGTCAAACAACAAAATTAGAAGTCTTAACGGAATTAATTAATGAAGTAGTTTAATTATGAAATTACCAATAATAAAACATCTCACTCAATTTATCGAAAATAATGATCAAGATTATTTAGTAGAAACTATTGAAGTTCTTGAAAATCTTTGCGAAGTTTCTTCTTTAAAAGAGGAAGAAATGGAAGTAATTGGCGAACTAATTTCTAATATGTATGGTGCCCTCGAAGTACATAAAATGATTAAAGAAGGAAAAGATAAGAAAGTCGCTTTAAACGATTTTATGAAACGAGTTTTAGGTTCTATAGATAAATAAAAAAAATGCTTCCAATTTCTGGAAGCATTTTTTTTATGCAGTAAATAAGCTTTTATAATTTGCCCAATATCTATAAATCAAGAATAGATTTCCTAAGAAAACAAACAATCCAATAGGTAAATTTTCTGGAGACATAAAGATATTAATAAGTAAAATGTTTAGCGTAACTGGTAATATAATAATATTAGATAAAGTCACATATTTTCCTGATAAGTAAGATAATCCGCAAAGCAATTCAAGTGCTTTTGCCAAAGGCATTAAGTAAGTAGAAGCAAGTAGTCCAACTTGGAACGCTTTAAAAGCTCCTGTGGTTTCAGGTTCGGGTGCTAGTTTTAAGAAAAACATAACAGAAGCAAAAACTAATAGCGCTCCTAATAATACTCTTACAATAATTGTAGCTATTTTCATAAGGTTTTTATTTTTTTGGTTATAACCAAAGTTACTAAATAAAATCTTACAAACGGTTGATTTATAGCTGTTTATTTGTAATATTTTTTTCTTAACCAAAATGCTACATTTACTAAAATGATCAAAGAAGGAACTTCGACTAACGGACCAATAACGCCTGCAAAAGCTTGTCCACTATTGATTCCGAATACACCTATTGAGACGGCAATTGCCAATTCGAAATTATTCCCAGAAGCTGTAAATGATAAAGCCACTGCATCACTATAATTGGCTCCAATTTTCTTAGATACAAAAAACATCAAGAAAAACATGACTGCAAAGAAAATGACTAATGGAATAGCAATTCGGACAACATCTAGAGGCAAATCGACAATCATTTCGCCTTTTAAACTGAACATGATCACAATGGTAAAAAGTAAGGCTATCAATGTGATTGGAGATACAAACGGAACAAACTTCTGATTGAACCAGTTATCGCCAATGAATTTTTTTATAGCATAACGACTAATCACTGCTAAGACAAAAGGAATTCCGAGATAAATCCCTACTGTTTGCGCTATTTCAGAAATAGTGATGTTTAATTCTAAACCTTTTATTCCGAATAAAGGCAACATGATTTTTAAATAAAAATAAGCGTATAAACTAAAGAAAAACACTTGTAATAGGCTGTTAATTCCAATTAAACCAGCTGTTAATTCTCTATTTCCTTCGGCTAATTCGTTCCAAACAATGACCATAGCAATGCAAGGCGCTAACCCAATAATAATTAACCCAGTCATATATTCTGGATAATCTTTTAGGAAAAAAGTAGCCAACAAAAACATTAAAAATGGTCCAACAAGCCAAGTGATAATAAATGATGCTGTTAGTAATTTAGGCTTTTCAAACATTTGAGGCACTTTAGAAAAATCTATTTTGGTTAATGGTGGATACATCATTAATATTAAACCAATGGCTAAAGGAATATTAGTTGTTCCTGAGGAAAATGAATTGATAAAACTAGCAGAGCTTGGTATAAAATAACCAATTGAAACCCCAATAAGCATCGCTAAAAAAATCCATAATGTTAAAAACCGATCTAAAAATCTTAATCTTTTTTTCATACTTAATTATATATTGATTTTTGAAAAAACAAAATACATTTCAGCAGCAATTTCTATACTTCGTTCTTCATATTTTGCATTCATTAATTCTGTTCCGTCAAATGCTTTTGGATCGTTGTAACGAATAGGAAAACGCTTTTCTGCTCCTGCAATAAACGGACAACCTTCATCGGCAGAAGAACAAGTCATTATGGCTGCAAATTGAGAATTGGGATTAAAATTCGCATCAAAAGTTTTGGAAAAACAAATAATGGGATGTTCGTTTTCATCATATTTTACTGAGTAAACTGGATTGTCCGTTTCGGATAATTTTTGAATTTGAAATCCTTGGGTGGTTAACGTTTCTACTACTTTTGGAAACATTGCTGTTGCTTCGGTTCCGCCAGAATAACAAAATACATTTTGAATTCCGAAATGAAATGCCATTGTTTGCGCCCAAATTTGTGACAAATGACTTCTACGTGAATTATGAGTACAAATAAAATTGAGTCTAATTTCCGTATTGGTATCAACTTTTAATTGGATATAGTCAAGTAGAGGTTCCAAAATTTCTTTTCGTTCCTCTGATAATGAAATTTCAGCAATAGCTTCAATAGATGCTTTTAAATTAGAGTACATATATTATTATTTCTTTAAAAAACTGCAAAAAATAAAATTCTGGATTGTTTCAAATGGAGTTTGATGATTTTCTGTAAAACAATTTAGAATATTAAAATCATTGCCAAAAACAGCATTAAATTTGCTTTCAGAGTACTGAAAAATTTCTAGGCCACTACATTTTAAAGGACCATTTTCTGAAAAAGTTCCAACAAATAAATAACCATTTTTAGCAATCGCTTGAGATACAATCAAGTTATATTTTGAAATATCTTCTTTGCTTGTAAGAAAATGAAAACTAGCTCTGTCATGCCAAACATCAAAAGTATTTTCGGGTTTAAAATCTAAAACATCAGAAATAATAAAAGTGACTTTTTCAGCTTTTTTACCTAATCTTTTTTTAATTCTATTTATAGCATTTTCAGAAATATCTAAAAGAGACAAATTGGTATAACCTAAATTTAACAAATGATCTATTAAATAGCTGTCACCTCCTCCAATATCTATAATTTTAGCATCTTTCGGAATTTTATAGTTAATAAAAAACTGAACAGATGTTTTAGGATTTTTTTGAAACCAACTTACCTCAGTTTCTTGCTTTGTTGCAAATACTTTTTCCCAATGCTCTTTTTTATTCATAGCTAATATGGTTTAGCAACAATTACTTTCAGGAGTACAACAACTTGTTTTTTCTTTCCATTCGCCAATTTTAACTTTCATTTTTTCGGCTGGAATTCCGCAATGATCACTAGCCAAACAAGTTGTTTCTTTTGGAGTTAAAATGAAATTTCCGTTTGAGAATTCCAACCCAAATTTTCCAATAGTACTTTCCATTTGGTATTCAACCTCTAATTCTAAATCTTGATCTCCAATCAATTTTTGTGAAGCATCAATGATTTTAAAGACTTTACTTGGTTCTAATCTATGTTCTAAATCTCCTGCAAACCAAACTTGGAAGGTTATTGATTTTTCCTCACGAATAGTATTGCCACAATCAATGAAGTTTTTGGTTAATAATCCCATTTCGGTAATGTGAAAATGTGCTGGCACCATTGTTCCATGAGGTAACATGATATTAAAAACGTTCACATTCTCCAATTTACTTTTAAATTCTGATAGTTTCATGATTTTTTATTTTTAAAATTAGCAACATTTACTATTTAATTTATGAGAAATTAAACTAAAATGTTTTTCGATTTTTTGAATTGTTTCTTGATTAATACAATAACAAATAGCGGTTCCTTCGATGCTACCTTTGATTATATTTGCGTTTTTTAATTCTTTCAAATGCTGAGAAATGGTGGATTGTGCCAATGGCAATTCGTTTACAATATCACCACAAATACAACTATCTACAGATAATAAATAATCAACAATAGCAACTCTTGCAGGATTTGATAAGGCTTTAAACAAGATTGCCATTTCGTTATGTTCTGCTGAAAAAGATTCTGATTTAGATGCTCCCATAAATTATTATTGTATTTGTATATTGCGATATTACGATTAATAAATTATAAAAAAACAATTTTTAATGTTAAAATTTTCTAACAGACAATTTTAAAAAACCTATTTGCTAAATTCTGTAATCCTAATTATTTTCATTACTTTTGAAATCTTTAAAACTAAAATAAGATGGCATCAATAACATTAGGAGGAAATCCAATAAATACATCAGGTAATTTACCACAAGTAGGTACAAAGGCACCAGAATTTCAATTAGTAAAAAGTGATTTATCAGCGGCTTCATTGGCTGATTATAAGGGAAGTAAAGTAGTATTAAATATTTTTCCAAGCATAGATACAGGTACTTGTGCCACATCAGTAAGAACTTTTAATGCTAAAGCTAGCACATTAGACAATACAAAAGTGTTGTGTATTTCTCGTGATTTGCCTTTTGCACAGAAACGTTTTTGTGGTGCTGAGGGACTAGAAAATGTAGAAAATTTATCGGATTTTAAAGACGGAAGCTTCGGAAAAAATTATGGTCTTGAAATTACGGATTCTGCTCTTGCAGGTTTGCACTCTAGAGCTGTAATTGTTCTTGACGAAAATGGAGTTGTAAAATATAGCGAGCAAGTTCCAGAAATAGCAGATGAACCAAATTATGAAGCTGCCTTAGCATCATTATAATTATGAGTGTAAAATTTGAAAAAGATAATACTTTTGTAACAGGTCGTTTCAAGAGTATGGGATTTGCATTAAAAGGTGCAATAAAACTAATTACTACAGAACATAGTGTTATGGTGCAATCATCTATCGCTGTGATAATGATTATTGCTGGTTTTTATTTCCAAATTTCTAGAACTGATTGGATGTTTCAAATACTAGCATTTGGATTAGTTTTAAGTGTTGAAGGCTTAAATACTGCAGTAGAAAAAGTTGCCGATTTTGTTCATCCAGATTATCATGAACGTATTGGTTTTATAAAAGATATTGCTGCTGGTGCAGTTTTCTTTGCAGCCATGACGGCAATTGCTATTGGATTAATGATTTATTTACCAATATTCTTATAGAAACAAATATCGTAAATCTACTCATGGCAAAAGCTAAAAAAGAAATAAAACCTACAGAACCTGAAGAAACGAATTTTTTAAGTCGTTTTAGTCCGTCTCGCCAACAAAAAATTACCATTGGTATTTTATTGGTGCTAATTTCGATTGCTTTTGGGTTATCATTTATATCTTATTTCGTAAACGGAAATAAAGATCAAAGTGAATTAGGTAATTTTACTTCAAGAAATCCTGATATTCAAAATTGGTTAGGGAAATTTGGTGCTTTTGTGTCAGATTTTTTTATATATAAAGGATTTGGAGTAGCATCCTTTTTATTTGTTAGACTTTTATTTTTAACAGGAGCTTATTTAGTTTTAGACTTAGCTGTGGGAAAACTAAAAAAAACTTGGTTTTGGGATATTTTTGTTATCATAATTTTATCTATTCTTTTTGGATTTTTTGGAAATTATTTGCCAGAATTAGGTGGAGTTATTGGTTATGAGATGAATTTATTTTCGCAAGATTATATAGGGAAATCAGGAACCTTATTAGCATTAATTTTTGGAATAGTTATTTATTTTATTTTTAAAATAAAAGTATCGCCAGACAAAATTAAAGGCTTTTTCGAGAAAACTAAAAATGATATAAAAGAAGAATTAAAACCAATAAATAATACATCATCTACTTATAATTTAGAGGAATTTGCTACTGATGAAGCTGCCGAATTGCCTGTAAAAAAGTTCGAATTTCAATCTGATGAGGAAGATTTAGGTGAAATTACCTTAAAACCAGTCTCTCAATTCGAAATAAATAAAGAAAGTTTGAAACCTACAATTTCTAACGCATCGGAATTAATTTTAGAAACAACAATTAAAGAAGAAATTCTGATTGATAATAATTACAAACAAAATGAAAATGAGTTTGTAATCGAAAAAGTGGAAGAAGAAGATATTGTAGAAGAAAATTTAGCATCACGATTAGTAGCAGATTTTGGAGAATTTGATCCAACATTAGATTTATCAAATTTTAAATTTCCAGGAATCGATTTACTAAAAGATTATTCATCAGGCGGAATCACGATCAACCAAGAGGAACTTGAAGAAAATAAAAATAAAATTGTAGAAACTTTACGCAACTACAAAATTGAAATTGCTCAGATTAAAGCAACCGTTGGTCCATCGGTTACTTTATACGAAATTGTACCAGAAGCTGGAATTAGAATTTCTAAAATAAAAAGTTTAGAAGACGATATTGCACTATCACTTTCGGCATTAGGTATTCGTATTATTGCGCCAATTCCAGGAAAAGGAACTATTGGTATCGAAGTTCCAAACAAGAATCCAAGCATGGTTTCTATGAAATCAGTAATTGGTTCAGCCAAGTTTCAAGAAGCGGAAATGGAATTACCTATTGCATTAGGAAAAACAATTTCTAATGAAACTTTTGTTGTCGATTTAGCAAAAATGCCCCATTTATTAATGGCAGGAGCAACAGGTCAAGGAAAGTCGGTAGGATTAAATGCAGTTTTAACCTCATTATTATACAAAAAGCACCCAGCAGAAGTTAAGTTTGTTTTGGTCGATCCAAAGAAAGTCGAGCTAACACTTTTTAATAAAATTGAACGTCATTATTTAGCAAAATTGCCAGATACTGATGAAGCCATTATTACCGATAATGCAAAAGTTGTTGCAACACTAAACTCACTTTGCGTAGAAATGGATAACCGTTATTCTTTATTAAAAGATGCCATGGTGCGTAATATCAAAGAATATAACGAAAAGTTCAAACAACGAAAACTAAATCCAGAAGCGGGACATCGTTTTTTACCTTATATAGTTTTGGTTGTCGATGAGTTTGCCGATTTGATTATGACTGCAGGAAAAGAAGTAGAATTACCAATAGCTCGTTTAGCACAATTAGCCCGTGCCATTGGAATTCACCTAATAATTGCAACACAAAGGCCATCTGTAAATGTAATTACAGGTATGATTAAAGCCAATTTCCCTGCTAGAATTGCGTTTAGAGTTACCTCAAAAATAGATTCTAGAACGATTTTAGATTCAGGAGGAGCAGACCAGTTAATAGGTCGTGGAGATATGCTTTTTAGTAACGGAAATGATTTAGTTCGTGTACAATGTGCTTTTGTAGATACACCAGAGGTTGAAAAAATCACAGAGTTTATAGGTTCTCAAAAAGCTTACGCCACAGCTTATTTACTTCCAGAGTTTGTTGGAGAAGATAGTGGCATACAACTTGATATGGACATATCCGAAAGAGATACTTTGTTTAGAGATGCTGCCGAAGTAATTGTAACTGCACAACAAGGATCTGCTTCATTAATTCAGCGAAAGCTAAAATTAGGATACAATCGCGCAGGAAGATTAATAGATCAATTGGAGGCGGCAGGAATTGTTGGGCCGTTTGAAGGAAGTAAAGCACGTGGCGTAAATATCCCAGATTTAGTAGCTCTTGAACAATTTTTTAATAATGAAAAAAATAATAACTAATATTATGATGAAGAGGATAATTGGTTTATTGCTAATAATTTTTAGTTTTTCTGCACAAGCTCAAGATGCAGAGAAAGCAAAAGCATTGCTTGATAAAGTTTCGGCAAAAGTAAAAAGTTACAAAAACATTCAAATAGATTTTAAATACTCTTTGAAAAACCTTAAGGAAAATGTAAATCAGGAAAGTAAAGGGAATGTAACTCTAAGCGGAAATCAGTATGTGTTGAATTTTATGGGTGTTACAAAACTATGTGACGGGAAAAAATTATATTCTATAGTTCCTGAAGACGAAGAAATATCTATTTCAAACATTGGAGGAAAGGAAGAAGATAATGATACACCAGCAAAAATGTTGACCTTTTTTAGTAAAGGTTTCAAATATGCTTGGGATATTACGCAAAATGTAAAAGGCAAAAAAATTCAATATCTAAAACTAACTCCAATAAGCTCTAAAGACGAGCGAAAACAAATTTTGGTTGGAGTAGATGTGGCAACCAATCAGATATATAAAACAATATCAGTGGCTAAAAATGGAACAGAAATCACTTTGACTGTTAATTCTTTCAAAACCAACCAAACATTACCAAAAAATCAGTTTACTTTTGCGCAAAGCAAATATCCTAAGTATTATATCAATAAACTGGACTAAACTGAATGAAAATTCTTGATAAATATCTTCTAAAAACCTATTTAACTTCATTTGTTGGAGTATTTGTAATTTTAATTTTTATATTTATTCTTCAAACTGTTTGGTTATTTATTTCGGAATTGGCAGGAAAAGACCTAGACTTAGTTTTAATTTTGAAATTCTTACTTTTCAAAATGCCAAGTTTAGTTCCTTTAGTACTTCCATTATCAGTTTTACTTTCGGCAATAATGACTTTTGGAGATTTGGCTGAGAATTATGAATTTGCAGCTATGAAATCGGCAGGAATTTCATTTCAAAGAACAATAAAAGGACTAACAGGGTTCATTTTATTATTAGCTTTGGCTGCATTTTTCTTTGCAAATAATGTAATTCCTTATGCTGAGTATAAATTTACAAATTTCAGAAAAAATATTGCGCAGGTAAAACCAGCTATGGCAATTGCCGAAGGACAATTTAGCACAATAGGTAATATAAACATTAAGGTTGATAAAAAAACTGGTGAAAATGGTGAATTCCTAGAAGGAGTAACCATGCATAAAAAATCTAATCTTGGAGAAGGTGCAAAAACTGTTATTAAATCCAAAAGAGGACAATTAATAAGTAGTGATAAATCTAATTTACTACAATTAGTATTGTTAGATGGTTATTATTACGAAGATATTACTCCTAATAATTATCAAGACAGACAAAAAATGCCTTTTGCAAAAGTATATTTCAAGAAATATAATATAAACATCGATTTGTCTAAATTAAATAAAGTCGATGGGAGTGAAGAAAATATCACAAATGCATGTTATATGCTAAATTTGTCGGAACTAAAATATACAGTCGACTCATTAACTACTAGCTACAATAGAGAAATAGTATCTGTAGCAGATAATATGTACCAACGTGTAGGTTTAAATGCAAACCTTCAGCCAGATTCATTAAGACCTAAAAAGCCAAAAATAGTTGAATTAACAAGTTTTTTGACTAAAGAAGAAAAATCAAAAATATTAGAAATAGCAGCTAGTGATGCATTGAGTTCAAAACAAAACTTTGACATAAATAATTTTTCATTAGAGTATAAGAAAAAGGATATAAATAGTTTTTGGCTATCCATTCACGAAAAATTTGTAATTGCTTTTGCTTGTATATTAATGTTTTTTATAGGAGCGCCACTGGGATCTATTATTAGAAAAGGAGGATTGGGATTGCCTATAGTTTTTGCCATGTTAATATTTATAACCTTTCACTTTCTAAATACATTTGGCAAAAAAGTAGCACAAGAATCAGGAATGACGCCATTTTTTGGTGCTTGGATTTCATTTTTCTTATTGGTTCCGTTGGCTATTTTTTTAACTAGGAAAGCAATAAATGATAGCGGAGGAATAAACTTTGATGGAATTACAGAGCCAATTAAAAATTTATTTAACAAACTACTAAAACAAAACAACAAATTACAATAAAAATGACTACAAATAAGATAAAACTAAATACTATTGAAGAGGCAATAGAAGACATTCGCCAAGGCAAGATTATTATAGTTGTAGATGATGAGGATCGTGAAAATGAAGGAGATTTTCTTGCTGCTGCCGAAAAAGTAACACCAGAAATGATAAATTTTATGGCAACACATGGTCGAGGATTAATTTGCGCGCCACTTACAGAGAGTCGTTGCAAAGAATTAGAACTAAGAGCTATGGTTTCTAATAATACAGATCACATGGAAACTGCTTTTACTGTTTCAGTCGATTTAAAAGGCAATGGAGTAACTACAGGAATATCGGCATCAGATAGAGCAAAAACAATATTGGCATTAGTAGATGGAAAGACAAAACCTTATGAATTGGCACGTCCAGGGCATATTTTTCCTTTAGTAGCAAAACAAGGTGGTGTTTTAAGAAGAACAGGGCATACTGAAGCTGCGATAGATTTTGCAAGACTGGCAGGTTTTAAATCGGCAGGAGTTATTGTAGAAATCATGAATGAAGATGGTACAATGGCTCGTTTACCAGAATTATACAAAGTAGCAAAAAAATTCGATTTAAAATTAGTTTCAATCGAAGATCTAGTAGCTTATAGAATGCAACATGATAGTTTAATTGTTAAAAAAGAAGATTTTGATATAGAAACTAGATTTGGAACATTCAGACTACGAGCATACGAGCAAACGACAAATAAACAAATACATATAGCACTTACAAAAGGAACTTGGAATTTAGGAGAATCTATTCTAACTAGAATTAATTCATCGCAAGTAAATAATGACTTATTAGGAACATTAACTAATAATGCAGATAAACAGCTAGATGATATGTTTAAGATGATAAACGAACAAGGAAAGGGAGCGGTGTTATTTATAAATCAAGATATGCAATCGGTGAACTTGTTAAGTAGAATATCAGAACTTAAATTATTACAATCAAAAGGTGAAATGAAAGCACCAAAAATTATAATTGATAGCAAAGACTTCGGAATAGGTGCTCAAATGCTTCATGATATAGATATTTCTAAAATTAGATTAATATCAAATACAGAGCAGTCAAAAAGGGTAGGAATGATTGGTTATGGCTTAGAAATCATGGAATATGTGAATTATTAATTATTTTTATAATAGGTAAGATTTTATAAATGAATTAGTTAATTGCAAGGATTAAAAAATCTTTATTTTTAATCGATTTTATTTTTGATTATCAAAAAAAGGTTCTTATATTTGCACTCGCAATCAGGAAATGGTTGCAGTCTTATTGGAGAAATGGCAGAGCGGTCGAATGCGGCAGTCTTGAAAACTGTTGACTGTAACAGGTCCGGGGGTTCGAATCCCTCTTTCTCCGCCAGTAGAAATACAAAAGGTTACAAAACCCACTAAATTCAACGATTTAGTGGGTTTTTTCGTTTCTAGGATAATCAAATTATTCATTTAATCTCAAAGTTTTGGTGTCTTTCGAGGTGTCACTAAATTATAAAAATTTAAGTGACACCTCTCACAGAAAACCACCAGTACAACAAGGTGTTCAATAACATATTCAAAATATGTACATCTTGTGTGTAATTATTAGAAATTTTAAATTTAATAATAACTAAAAGGTTACCACTTATGAATACTACTGTATCCGTTCTCTTTTACATAAAGAGATCAAAAGCCAACAACGAGGGCATTTGCCCTATTTATGCAAGAGTAACAATCCAAGCCAAACGATTTGAGTTTAGTGCAAGCAAGTATGTAAATCCCGAACGATGGTCGCCAGAAGGGTCGAAAGTCAAGGGTACAAATGAAGAAGCTAGAACAATAAATAGCCATCTGGATTATTTGAAAAATCAAGTTTTAGAAGCCGAAAAAAGATTATTCAAAAAAGACATCAAAGTTACTTCCGAAAATTTGAAGAATGAATTGTTTGGAGCTGCTGAAACGAAACGAATGCTAATCCCAATCTTCCAAGACCATAATAACAAAATAAAGGAATTGGTTGGCAAAGAATACGCACCAGGAACATTAGAACGTTATAAAACTTCGTTGAGCCATACCATCGAATTTCTACAATGGAAATACAAAATTTCCGATATTGAGATAAACAAAATAGATCACGCCTTTGTTACTGATTATGAATTTTGGTTAAGAAGCGTTAGAAATTGTGCTAACAACACCGCCGTAAAATACATAAAGAATTTCAGCAAGATAATTAAACTTTGTCTGGCCAATGACTGGCTAAACAAAAATCCGTTTGCAAATTATAAATCTAAAGTTAAAGAAGTCGAGAGAGTTTATTTATCTGAAGAAGAAATTCAAAACATCATTAACAAAGATTTCAAAACCGAACGATTGTCTTTGGTGCGTGATATATTCCTTTTTAGCTGCTTTACTGGTTTGGCTTACATTGATGTCAAAAACTTAACAAAGTCGCATATAAGCATCGGTATTGATGGCGAGAAATGGATATTTACTCACAGACAGAAAACCGAAACCGCTTCCAAAATTCCTATTCTTCCAGTAACGCAAATGATTATTGATAAATACGCTGACCATCCTAAAAGTAATAACGAAGTCAGACTTTTGCCAATTTTAACCAATCAAAAAATGAATGCTTATCTCAAAGAAATAGCTGGCGTTTGCGAGATTGAAAAAGAATTAACTTTTCACATTGCCAGACACACTTTTGCAACGACTATAACCCTTACAAATGGCGTTCCGATAGAAAGTGTAAGCAAAATGTTAGGTCATAAAAACTTACGAACTACCCAACACTATGCAAAGGTTTTGGATAAAAAAGTTAGCGAAGATATGCAGGTTTTGAGAAATAAGTTTTCAATGACACCGATACAAAAAGAGCAAAAAATAAATTAAGATCATTATTGGATTTGGAGTTTTTAGGTTTATTTTTTTGAGTCAAATCAAAATTTTAAACCTAAAAACAACAAAAATGAGCATCAAATTTAAACAACCATTATTTGAATTAACAGAACAATTAAGTTTTATCAACCTAGAAATGGATGATTTGATAACAAAATCTGTAAAGTCAATTGAAATAACATTAAAGGTAATTAACAACCTTAAAAAGCAATTTCTAAAAGACAAAACAATGAGTTTGGATTCTGAAATAGATTTTTTTAAAAACATAAAACCAAAATTCACTTCTTTATACATTTATCACAATACCATTTTGAAAATCGAAACTAAAATGCCACACGGTGGCGAACGGATAACTAAAAAATACCTCAACAATGAACTAAAAAAACTAAAGCGATTTTTCGACAACAATTTAGATTTTTACAACTACCACAGAACCGGAAGTAGTTTTCTTGATTTTAAATATTTTGTTAGAGGGAATTACGATGTAAAATTACGATTGGATAGTTTTTATTTTGAAGCTGATCATAATTTTTCAACTTCACACGATTTTAAAGTCGCAAAGATTCTTGCATATGATCTAGTACAGGTTTATTTGGAAACCAAACTATCAAATACTGGAAAAAAAGAATACAAAGAAAAATCCCAACTTGAACCGAAAGGGAAAATGGTTTGGACAGGAAATAAAGTTGCATTAACAGAACTATTGTATGCTTTGCATACTAAAGGAGTTTTCAATAATGGTGCAGCCGAACTAAAAGAAATTGCAATTTATTTCGAGGAAATATTCAATATCGATTTAGGACAATACCGAAGAACTTTCCTTGAAATAAGGGAGCGTAAGGCGGATAGAACAAAATTTTTAAGCACTTTGGAAGAAGTCTTAACCAAGCGGATGGACGAAACCGATGAAACATTTTAATATAAACATTTTCAATTTATATAAAATCGTTCCCAACGGGGTTTGAGTTGTGATTTTTATTAAACCAAAACATACAATTTTGTACCATAACAATTTAAAAATTTCAAAATGGCAGTAGAAATCATTACTAGAGAAGACCTAAACGAATTTCGTTCACTCCTTTTAACAGACTTGAAAGATATGTTTAATTCAAAACCGCAACAGCAAAAACAATGGCTCAAATCCTCCGAAGTCAGAAAATTGCTAAATATTTCTCCAGGCACTTTACAAAATCTACGAGTAAACGGAACTATCACTTATACTAAAGTTGGTGGAATACTTTACTACTCCAGTTCCGATTTAGAAAAAGTATTAGAAGAAAATAAAGTCGATGCAACAGTTACCTTATTCAGTCCAAAATGGTTAGTGAGATGAATTACATAAAACACCTAACAGGATTCTTTGAGAAAGTGGCTATCGATAAAACTCTCAATCCAACACACGTAAGCTTGTATATGTCCTTGTTTCAATTTTGGAACTGCAATCGGTTCAAAAACCCAATCAGTATTTCTCGTGATGAGGTAATGAGGATAAGTAAAATAAGTTCCAAAGCAACCTATCATAAGTGTTTGAAAAACTTACATTCACAAGGTTATATTAATTATGAACCATCATATAATCCATTCAAAGGAAGCCTCGTTTACCTATTAAATTTTTCAGATGATTTAAAACCAATTGCCAAAAATGAAAAAATCACAACACCAAAAAATGAACCCCTTTTTGAACTGGTTAATGAACAAGTAGTGAACAAGCTCTGTACTAGTACTGGTACAACTAGTGGGACTGGTGCTGAACAAGCTCTAGTATCTTATATAAACAATACAAACATACCAAACATTTCAAACGATTTAAAGATTGTAAACTTGGACGAGCAAGCAAAAAAATTTGAAAATGATAATGGTTTTTTAAAAAGCGAAACTGCCGAAAAAGAAAAAAGTTCCGCCAAAAAAGAAATGACGGAGATATTAGCCGATGATAATCGGCAAATTTCATCGTCATTCGCCGACACCAGTGAAAATCAAACTGAAAAAAGTCGGCAAAAAGAGATTGTGCCATCAATCGAAAATGTCAAAGCCTATTTTCTGGAGAATAACTTTCAAGAAATCGAAGCTATTAAATTTTTCAATTACTTCTCCAGCAATGGTTGGCTAGTCGGTGGCAAAACCCCGATGGTCAATTGGCAAGCAGCAGCAGAAAATTGGATATTAAACGCACCTAAATTCATTTCAAATGAACACCCCAACAGAGCAAAACACCTCAACACAGGAAACGATAAAGACTATTCAGAGCCATTATAGCTACACTGAAATAATTGTTTGGTTAGAGAAAAGAGGCATTGATTTATACGGAAGTCATTTCAAAATACTTGAAAGCGATTATCCAATAATTTATAAACTCATCGCCTATTTTCTAAAAGATGAAGCAACTTGTTTTCAATACACAATAGACCTCAACAAAGGAATTTTACTTTCTGGACCAGTGGGCTGTGGCAAAACATCACTTTTAAATTTAATGAAATACCTAACCCCTACCGAACATAGATTTTTTTTAAAATCAACAAGAGATATAAGTTTTGAATTCATACAAGACGGCTACGAAATCATTCACAAATACAGCAAAGGAAAATTATACGAATCGCAACCAAAAACAATATGCTTTGATGATTTAGGGACAGAAAATAACCTAAAATACTACGGAAACGAATGTAACGTAATGGCTGAAATTCTATTATCTCGTTATGATATTTTCACAAGTAAAAAAATTCAAACGCATATCACGACAAACCTTTCGGCAAGTGAAATTGAGAATGTTTACGGTAATCGAGTTCGTTCTAGATTACGTGAATTATGTAATTTAATTGCATTTGAAAAACATTCTATTGATAAACGAAAATAGTAACCTACAAATCAAATCAAAATGAAATCAATAAATACATTCTGGAACTGGTTCCAAGATAATAATCAAATCATTCAAAACATAGTTAATGAAACACCAAAAAATCAAAAAAACATTAGTTTTTGGATAGATAAACACTTGAAATTCTATTGTAAAGAATTAGATTTTATGCTCGTTTTTTCAAAAATAAAAACAAACAAATCCGAAATGATAATTACGGCAAATGGGAATCTGGATTACTTCCAACAAGTCGTAAATTTAGTGGACAATGCACCTCAACTCAAGAACTGGAAATTTACAGCATTTATTCAGCCAGCATCAGAAATTGAAAAGATTATTAGTGGATTAGATGAACCATACTTTTTTCAAGATATTACACTAAAAACAAGTGAACTCAAATTTAGAACATTGGATTATGACCAAGAAAAATCAAGGTTAGATCTAATTATTCACCTCAAAAACTACGCATTACATTGTGATAGCAAAACGTTACAACAAGCAATTTTTATTGTTATTCAGGATTTATTAGGAGAAGAGTCCCTGTTTCAAAATATTAATTTAGTCCAATTGGCACAAATGCCCGACAACGATAATGGCTTAATTCACTTGTACGAATTGCAGTTTTATATTGATAAAATAAATGCTTTCAAAAAAAAATCATAAAAAAAGGTTAACATAACTTTTTTTTGATACCATAAAATAAAAAATCCTACTTTTACACCTGTGAAATTAATACTATTCATATTTTCAATATACTTAACAGTGCTTTCCTGTATGCCTTGTGCAGACGGTAATGCTATTTTGTATAATAAGAAAGTTACTATAAGCAATCAATCAATTCCACACCACGACAACGATATTTGCTCTCCTCTTTGTATATGTAGCTGTTGTGGTTGTCAAGGTTTTACTTTCACTTCTATTTATTCATACAATTTTATTCCGAGCAGAATTTCAGTTAAAAAAAAACTACCTGAATACAAATCAAAAAATACTTCCAATTTCTTCGGGAGCATTTGGCAACCGCCTCAAATAGTATAATGAAGCCCGAGTAATTTCGGGTTATAGAGTTGTGGATTTTCCACAGTATTCAATGGGCATTCGTGTCTAATTACTCATTCATTATACTATAACAATGATAAATAAAATCATTAATTTTTCCGTAAACAACAAACTCATTACAGGCGTTTTGTTGGCGATATTTGTTTTGTTTGGCATTTATTCATTCACACAATTAAGTGTTGATGCTTTGCCCGATGTAACCAATAATCAAGTGCAAGTAGTTACAAATACTCCTAATTTGGCTACACAAGAAGTGGAACAGTTTATAACCTATCCGTTAGAAACCGAGTTCAAATCATTGTCCGATATGGTCGAATTACGAAGCACAAGCCGTTCGGGTTTGTCGGTAATTACGATTGTTTTTAAAGACAATGTTCCAGTAAATATTGCTCGTCAACGAGTAGATGAAAAAATAAAAACGGCTACCGATAATATTCCAAAACAATATGGAACACCCGAATTATTACCTCCAACAACAGGACTTGGCGAAATATTTCAATATGTTTTAGTTCCACAAAAAGGATATGAAGAAAAATATAACTTATCCGAATTAAGAACCATTCAAGATTGGATCGTGCGCCGTCAATTATTGGGAACAATTGGCGTGGTCGATGTAAGTAGTTTTGGTGGTAAACTAAAACAATACGAAGTTTCAGTAAAACCCGAACGACTTTCGGCTAACAATCTAACGTTAATCGATGTGTTTGATGCGTTGCAAAACAACAACGAAAACACAGGTGGAAGCTACATTGATAAAGGTCCAAATATTTATTTCATTCGTGGAGAAGGATTAATTCAAAACCTAGAAGACATCAACAATATTGTAGTCAAAAACAATACAGGTGTTCCTATTTTAATAAAGGACATTGCGGAAGTTAAATTTGGTTTTGCACCTCGTTACGGAGCAATGACAAGAAACGGCAAAGGCGAAACCGTTGGTGGAGTAGTTTTAATGCAGAAAGGAGAAAACGCTGTACGAGTAATTGAACGGGTAAAGGAAAAAATGAAATCCATTGAAAAATCTTTGCCACAAGGTGTGAAAATCGATGTGTTTGTAGATAGAACCAAACTAATTGAGAAAACAGTCAGTACGGTTTCAACCAATTTATTAGAGGGAGCATTAATCGTTATTTTAGTTTTGGTTTTGTTTCTTGGCAGTTTGCGAGCAGGTTTAATTGTAGCTTCTGTCATTCCTTTAGCGATGCTTTTTGCCATAATTATAATGAATATGTTCGGGTTAAGTGCCAACTTAATGAGTATGGGTGCTTTAGATTTTGGACTTATTGTTGATGGTGCTGTAATCGTGGTCGAAGCTACTTTGCATATTTTCTCAAAGCATTACAAAAGCAATATTCTTTCTCAAAATCAAATGGATAAAGAGGTAATCAAAAGTTCATCAAAAATTATGAGTAGTGCCATATTTGGGCAAATCATTATCTTGATTGTTTATATTCCATTGTTTGTTTTAAGTGGTGTCGAGGGCAAAATGTTTATGCCAATGGCACAAACTGTTAGTTTCGCTATCGTAGGCGCATTAATACTTTCGCTTACTTATGTGCCTTGGGCTAGTAGCCTTTTTTTAGACAAAAAAGTTAGCGACAAACCTAATTTTACCGATAGGTTTATCAATAAATTAAACAATTGGTATCAACCTTATTTGGTTAAAGCTTTAGAAAGAAAATTTACAGTTATTGGCGTTGCAATATTCTTATTTATAGCATCATTATTTATATTCAATTCATTAGGAGGAGAATTTATTCCCGAATTAGACGAGGGCGATTTTGCAATGAATTACACTATTCGACAAGGAAGCAGCTTGCCTCAAAGTATTGAAGTAGGCACACAATTAGAAAAACTTGCGCTTACATTTCCGGAAGTTAAAGAAGTAGTTGGCAAAATTGGCAGTAGCGAAATTCCAACTGACCCAATGCCTATAGAAAGTGCTGATTTGATTATGGTAATGAAAGATAAAAAAGAATGGACTACAGCACACAACAAAGAAGATTTAGCCGAGAAAATGAATGAAAAGTTAAGTCAAATACCAGGTTGTAATTTATCTTTTGAGCAACCCATTCAAATGCGTTTCAATGAACTGATTGCAGGAGTAAAATCGGATATTGCTATAAAAATATTTGGCGATAATTTAGATAAATTATTTTCAGAAGCTAACAGAACAGTTCCTATTATTAGCAAAATTGAAGGATTAACCGATATAAAAGTAGAACAAGTTACAGGGATGCCTCAATTGGTGGTTAAATACAACCGCAATAAAATTGCTCAATATGGTTTGAATATTGCCGATGTAAACCGAATTTTAAATACGGCTTATGCAGGTGGTACAACTGGCGTTGTATATGAGGGAGAGAAAAAATTTGATTTGGTCGTTCGTATTCCTAAAAACCAAAACACAGATATTGACGCTTTAAAATCATTATTAATTCCAACACCAAGAGGCAATCAAATTCCATTAAATGAAGTAGCCGAAATCACTTTTAAAACTGCTCCATCACAAATAAGCCGTGAAAATGCCGAACGCAGAATAGTAATTGAAGCCAACGTTCGTGGTCGTGATGTTGAAAGTGTAGTATTAGAAATTCAACAAAAATTAGAAGCCAAATTAAAACTACCCGAAGGCTATTTTATTACTTATGGTGGGCAATTTCAAAACTTACAAGAAGCAAAAGGAAGATTACAATTAGCAGTTCCTGTGGCACTTTTACTGATTTTCTTTTTACTCTTTTTATCATTCCGCTCACTTAAAGAAGCAACAATTATTTTCTCTGCAATTCCATTGGCATCCATTGGCGGAATTATCGCTTTATGGGTTCGTGGAATGAATTTTAGCATTTCCGCAGGAGTTGGTTTTATTGCGTTGTTTGGAGTAGCAGTCTTAAACGGAATCGTTTTAATAAGTTATTACAACCAATTAAAAGAAGAGGGCGAAGACAATCTTTTAAAACGTATTTATAAAGGTAGTAGTGCAAGGTTAAGACCAATTTTAGCAACGGCAACTGTCGCTTCATTAGGATTTTTACCAATGGCATTAAGTACAAGCGCAGGTGCGGAAGTGCAAAAGCCATTAGCAACTGTCGTTATCGGTGGTTTGCTTACTTCTACGCTATTAACATTATTTGTTTTACCAGTTTTATATTATTTAGTAATGACACCAAAAAAGATAAAAGTAAATCCGAAAATTGCAACAATTGTAGTATTGTTTTTAAGTTGTTTTTCTTTCAATGCCAATGCACAAACGCAAACTTTTACTTTACAGAATGCGTTAGATTTAGCAACCAAGAATTATCCAACGTTGCAACAAGCGAGTTTGCAAACCCAGCAACAACAAGCATTAACCAAAACGGCGACTGTTCTCGACCCTTTCAATATCAATAGTAATTTAGGTCAGATAAACAGCAAATTGTTTGATTATAATATTGGCGTGGCACAAGGTTTTAAACTATCCAACAAAGCCGATAGAAACTTATTAATTCAAAATGTAGCAGTAGCAAAATCCTTTGAAGCAGTTACAAAAAATGAGTTGATAAAAAACGTATCCAATGCTTATTTCAATTGGCTTTACAATGTGCAACACTATAATTTATTGCTCGAAACGGATAACATCTTTGCCGATTATGAAAAATATGCCGATAAGAAATTTCAAGTAGGCGAATCGAGTAAATTGGAAAAGATAAATGCCTCTTTGCAACGCAAAGAATTAAAAATGCAATTAGCAGAAGCCAATTCGCAAGTACTGTTTTATTTAACCGAATTACAAAAGTGGACACGAAGCAACGAACCCTACCAAGCACCAACGAAATACGATGCTTTACCCGAAATTAATGTAAGCGATAGTACATTAGTCAAAAATCATCCTGTTTTACAGTTTTTGCAACAGCAAATTATTGCTAAAGAATTAGCTATAAAATCAGAAAAAGCAAAAGCAAATCCATCTTTCAATTTGGGCGTAAATACTCAAAGTTTAGACAAGGAAAATCCGTTTTATTATGGTAGTGTGGGTATTAATATTCCTTTATTCAGAAACGGGATCAAAGCAAAAACGCAAGTTGCAAAATTGGAAACCGAAATTGTAAAAAAGGAATTAGAGAAATCGCAACAGGAATTAGCAACCATTTATTTGCAACAATTTCAACTGCAAAAACAATATTCCGAGCAACTTAATTTTTACAAAACAGAGGGTTTGCCAATGGCTGAAACAATTGTAAATTCAGCACAGCGATTGTATAAATCGGGCGATATTGGCTATATTGAATATACCCAAAACCTAAAAGATGCCAACAAAATAAAAACTGATTATCTGATTGCAATGAACAATTACAATCAAACCATAATCAACATTCAATATTTATTAAACAAATAAAATACTAACGATGAAAAATAATATAGCAATAATAATCCTTTTGTTTTTGGGCGTAGTTTCGTGCAAGAATAATGATGCCGAAGCATCAAAAGCCGAAACTTCAAAGGAAACAGCCACCGAAACAGCCACAACAGCAGTTGTAACATTTACTGATGCACAAATAAAAGCCATTGATTTACAGTTAGGCAATTTTGAAAATAAAAACCTAACAACAACTTTAAAGATAAACGGAAAATTATCATTGCCACCACAATACCAAGCACAAGTAAGTATCTTGACTGGTGGTGTTGTTAAAAATATTTTCGTTCAAGAGGGCGAATTTGTAAACAAAGGAAAAACTTTGGCAACAATTGCTAATACTGAAGTGATACAATTACAACAAGATTATTTAGAAAACAACGCCAACCTTTCGTATTTGGAAAAAGAGTATCTACGCCAAAAAGAGTTGCGTGATGATAATATCAACGCAGGAAAAACTTACCAACAATCACAAAGAGAATTGCAAATTGCACAAGCCAAAAAGGAAACCTTAAAATCTAAATTGGCTCAATTAGGAATTAATGCCAATAATTTATCTTCTAAAAATATCGCTTCAAATATTGCTATTTCAGCACCAATAAGCGGTTATATACAACACATCAATTTAACAATGGGGAAATTTGCCGATGCAAACGCTGTACTATTTGAAATAATCGACAATCGATTTTTACATTTGGATTTAAAAGTTTTTGAAAAAGACATCCATAAAATCAAAATTGGACAAGAAATAACTTTTAGCGATGCCAACGATGTTTCACATTCGCACCCAGCTAAAATTTATGCTATCAATAAGGCTTTTGAACCGAACGAACAAGCGGTATTGGTTCACGCCAAAATAAACGAAACCACCGAAACTGTTTTACCCGGAATGTATGTAGAAGCAAGAGTAAAAATTGATAATGCTAATACAGCGGCACTCCCAACAGAAGCCATAGTAAACAATGGAAACGACCATTTTATATTTGTAACGACAGGCAAAAACATCTTTCAACAAATAAAAGTAAACATTGGCGCAAGCGATTTGGGTTATACCGAAGTAAAAGTAATTGATAAAATTCCTGCAAACGCAAGAGTAGTAATCAAAGGAGCGTATTATCTATTATCTGAATTAACCAAAGGAAGCGGAGAAGAATAATAATTAAAATAATTTTATAATTATGGAAAATAAAAAATCACATTGGGAAAATGTTTTTGCTTCAAAACAACCAAACGAAGTAAGTTGGACACAAAAATATCCTAAAACTGCTATAGATTATTTAGAAAATCTAAACCTATCTAAAACCGCTAATATAATTGATATTGGCGGTGGCGATAGTAATTTGGTAGATGCCTTGCTAGACAAAGGCTACCAAAATA
>NZ_JBJXEN010000082.1:0-13270 GCF_046153165.1 Flavobacterium sp.
TGCAAATATACTACAAATCTCGTTTTCTTAAAATTTTATAAGACATTAACATAAATATAACAGTCCAAGCTAAAACAATGACAATTGCAGAAAAATGAACGCTGTAATCCTTAATGTCATTTACTCCAATTTGTGTACCAATATTTTTGATAACAGATAATCTTGAAAATGGTTCTACTATAAGATTTGACATCGATTCCAATGGAAAGAATTGTGTAATATTTTGTGCAGTACTGCTATCAGGAAAAATTTTGAAAGTTAGAATTCCTTTGGCTATTCCTTCAACGATATTCCATACAAATAGAAAGCCAATAGCAAATGCAGAACGTTTTACAAATATTCCTAAAAACAAACAGAAAGAGAAAAAACCAACCAATTTCACAAAAAAGGCCAAAATGTATTCTAAATCTGAAAAAACTATTCCAAATTCTGTATAGGAAGAAAAACTATAGCCTAAAATTAAACTCATCACAAAAACAAAAATAGTAGAGCATAGCGCAAATAATACAACAGTTAGAAATTTAGATAAAATAAATTCTTTCTTGCTCATTCCATCAATAAGATTTTGTTTTAAAGTTCCGTAACTATATTCGTTAGCCATCATAGAAACGATGACTATAGCTAAGAAAAACTTTAATATTGCAGCAATATAAGTATTAAAATGCCAAATAAAAGGAAAATTGAAAATTCCCATTTCTGCTAAATTTAATTTAAAAATTCCTAAATCAAATTTTATTGAAGCTATTAACGCTATAAAAGAAAGCAAGACAAAATAAGTGATTGTCAAAACTCTACTGGCTTTATTTTTCCAGATTTTTTGTAATTCTATTGATAATAATCTTTTCATGGTTTTATTTTTTCACAGATATTGTTGAAGTTTTTTTATTGATTCTTACTATTGTTATAGATTAGCTGTCAATTCTAAAAACTGTTCTTCTAAACTATGTTTGCGTTTTACTAAATGTTCTAAACTAATATTATTATCAAATAAATATTTATTTAAATCTGCTGGTTCTAAATGTTCTTTTAGATAAACCAAGACTTTACCATCCTCTTCCACTACTTTTTCAACGGCTAAATGATTTGCTAAAACTGATTTTAAAACTTGATGATCGTTAGATTTCAATTCAAAAAAACCTTCATTACTCGTCATTCCGTCTACAGTTCCAGAATATAACATTTCTCCTTTGCGTAAGACCAAAACGTGCGTACATACTTTTTCGACTTCATCGAGCAAATGCGAAGCCAATAAAATCGTAGTTCCTTGTGAAGCAATATGCTTAATAATATCACGAATTTGGTGAATTCCTTGAGGATCTAAACCATTAGTTGGTTCGTCTAAAATTAAAATTTCAGGATCGTTAAGTAGGGCAGAAGCGATAGCCAAACGTTGTTTCATTCCTAATGAAAAGGTACTAAACTTGCTATCTTTTCTTTCCATTAATCCTACTAATTCAAGCTTTTCTTGAACTTTTGCATAATTAATACTTTTAATTTTGCATACTAATTCTAGATTTTCTTTGGCTGTCATATATGGATAAAAGTTAGGTCGCTCGATTATAGCACCTACTTTTTTTAGAGCATCATGAGTTTCCATTGTGCCACCAAACCAGCTAAAATTGCCCGAAGTTTTATTTACCACATTTAGAACAATTCCTAATGTAGTCGATTTTCCTGATCCGTTGGGACCTAAAATTCCGTAAACATTGCCTTTATGAATTTCTAGTGAAAGATTTTTTACGGCATGAACGTATTTGTTGTAAATTTTGTTGAGATTGGTAATCGTAAGTATAGTTTCCAAAACAGTTCGTTTTTTGATTGATACCAGTAAGACGATGAAGTTCGGATTTTGTTACTAAATAACTAAAAGTTGTTATTTTGTCGAATTTATAAAATTGATTACGGTATCATTAAAAACCAAAGGTTGCTCTACATTTACCACATGTCCACAGTGTTCTATAACGAATAATTTTGAAGATCTGTAATGGTTTTCGACCACTTTTCTCACCGATGGTAAGAACATATAATCTTCTTCTCCCATAACGTAAAGTGTAGGGATATTGACTTCAACTTGGCGAAACCATTTAAGGACTGGATTTATTTCGGCAGTCAATTTAAACCAACGAATAAATTCTTTCTGGTATAATTTTTTAGCTTCATTTATAAACAACAAACGAGATTGTTTGTGGTTTTTGTTTGGCATAATAACAAAAGCAAAAAATTTGTATAAAACCAAATAAGGAAGAATATATTTGAACATATTTCCCAAACGCATCAAAATTTGAGAACGAAAGTTCATTTTGAGAATTGCTCCACCTAAAATCATGCTCTTTATACGTTCAGGATGCATTTCTGCCAATTGTCTAATTACAATTGTTCCCAAAGAAATACCAACAAAATGGGAGGTTTCAATTTTAAGATGATCTATTACTTCTAGCACATCGTTTGCAATAGATTGGAAAGTGTATTTTTTGTGAAAAGCTTTTTTTATTTGCTCATTCGAGCTTCCATGACCACGCAAGTCTAATAATAAAACATTATAATGCTTCTGAAAATCACGAATTTGTTTAAACCATATAGACGAACTTCCGCCAGCACCGTGCACAAATGTCACCCACTGATTACTGTCTTTATTTTCGTAAATAGTATAGTTTATCAATTGCTAAAAATTTGAGTAAAGATAATAGATGAAAAATAATAGACAAGAAAATTACGTTAAATCTTGCTGTGCAAAATTTTGAAATACTCAAAAGCCTTTAATAATCGACTTCCATACCAAGAAAACATTTCGCCATCTACAAATACCGTTTTGGCATGATGTGTAAATCTCCCAATTTCGAAAGCTTCTTCTTCTTTAAATGGAAATGGTTCCGATGAAAGAAAAACCAAATCTGGATCGCCTTCTAAACGTATTTTTTTAAGTTCTATTTCTGGGTAACGTTCGCCTTTGTCATAAATGTTTTCGAAGTTATTTAGCTTTAGTAATTCATTGATAAAATTATCTGAACCAGCTACCATATAAGGTTTTTTCCAGATAAAATAAGCCACTTTTTGTGTTGGTTTATTTTTAATGAATTTTTTAAATTCACCTAATGCAAAACTTAATTTATCATTTATCTTTTGTGCTTCAGTACGACAATTAAACAGTTGACCAAAGTCTAAAATCATCTGAAAATTATCTTCAATAGTGATAATATTAGTTACCCAAACAGCACAAATTTTTCTTAGTTCTTCTACTATTTCTAGCGTATTTTCTTCTTTATTGCAAATAATGATATCAGGATGAAGCGCTTTTATTTTATCAATTCTAATTTGTTTGGTACCACCAACAATTTTCTTGGTAGATTTGAAATGATAAGGATGGACACAAAATTTTGTGATGCCAACAACTCTTTCTTCAAGACCCAAATCATATAATAATTCGGTTTGAGAAGGAACTAAAGAAATGATTCTTTTTGGAGAGGTTTCAAAAGTGTGTTGGTTTCCTAGTTGGTCACTAAATTGTTTCATTTGTTTTGTTTAAAGTTATTTAGTTTAAAAAGCAATTTTTAACTTTAAACCTGAAATTCTAAATTAATTATTTCCTTCATTTCCACTTGAATCTTCAATGCTTCTTCTCTTGCTTTTTCGGCAAAATCTAATCCATTGGAAGCATAAATAATTCCTCTAGAAGAATTAATTAATAAACCAATATCCTCGTTCATCCCAAATTGGCAAACTTCTTGAAGATTTCCACCTTGAGCGCCAATACCAGGAACTAATAAGAAACTATTGGGTACAATTTTTCTAATTTCAGAAAAATATTCTGCTTTGGTTGCGCCCACAACGTACATTAAGTTTTGACTATTTTTCCAAGTTTTTGAAGTTTTTAAAACTTGTTTGTATAATTCATCACCATTTACATTTAATGTCTGAAAATCGAAAGCGCCTTCATTAGAAGTCAAGGCCAACATAATAGTATGCTTGTCATTAAAAGCTAAAAATGGTTCTACCGAATCTTTTCCCATATACGGTGCAACAGTAACGGAATCGAAGTTTAAATCTTCAAAAAAAGCTTTGGCATACATTGTTGAAGTGTTGCCTATATCTCCACGTTTTGCATCGGCAATGGTGAATATTTCGGGATGCTTTTCGTTGATATAATTGATTGTTTTTTGTAATGCTTGCCAACCTTTTATACCATACGCTTCATAAAACGCAGTATTTGGTTTGTAGGAAACGCACAAATCATGTGTAGCATCTATAATCGCTTTATTGAATTCGAAAATAGGATCTTCGAGTTCGAGTAAATGTTGTGGAATTTTATTTAAATCGACATCTAAACCTATGCAAAGAAAGGATTTTTTGATTTTGATTTGATCAATAAGTTCTTGTGTAGTCATTGTTGTGTGTTTAATGCAAAGTTAGGAAACTTTTTGAACCATTTAAAGCATAAAAGGGTGTATAACAAAAATGCTAAACTTATTAAGGTCTAGCATCTTTTTTCTTTCTTTTTATTCTGTATTAAAAAATATCAGATTCTTTCAATTTTTCCATATTGTTAACCAATTGAAGTTCGTCAACAAATTTTTGAATTTTACCATTCATAACACCATCCATATCAAAGACATCTAAACCAATTCGGTGATCGGTTACACGTCCTTGGGAATAATTATAGGTACGAATTTTTGCAGAACGGTCACCAGAACTTACTTGCGAAGTACGTTTTGTAGCATCTTCAGCTTGCTTTTTTGCTAATTCTTGTTCGTACAAACGAGAACGTAAAACACCTAATGCTTTATCTTTATTTTTGTGTTGTGATTTTTGGTCTTGACATTGCGCTACTAATCCCGATGGAATATGCGTAAGACGAACTGCTGATTTTGTTGTGTTTACTGATTGTCCACCTGGTCCTGAAGAACAGAAAAAATCTACACGAACATCATTCATATCTATCTGTACATCAAACTCTTCTGCTTCAGGCAAAACCATAACAGTCGCTGCCGATGTGTGTACACGGCCTTGCGTTTCTGTTTGCGGAACACGTTGCACACGATGTACACCAGCTTCAAACTTTAAAGTTCCGTAAACATCTTCACCCGTAACTTCAAAAATAACTTCTTTAAATCCTCCAGAAGTTCCTTCATTCATATCTACAACAGAAGTTCTCCAACCTCTATTTTCGCAATATTTTGTGTACATACGGAACAAATCTCCAGCAAAAATAGATGCTTCATCTCCACCTGTACCAGCACGAACTTCGACCATGACATTTTTAGAATCTTCAGGGTCTTTAGGAATCAATAAGAATTTTATTTCTTCTTCTAATTCTGGCAATCTTTCTTTTGCTTCGTCGAGTTGCATTTTTGCCATTTCTGTCATGTCAGCATCACTTCCGTCTGCAATTATTTCGTTTGCTTCGTCTATATTAGCCATTAAAATGACATACTCGTCACGTTTTTCAGCAAGGGCTTTAAGTCCTTTATATTCTTGATTAAGAGCTACATATCGCTTTTGGTCGGCAATTACGTCTGGCTGAATAATCAAATCCGATATTTCGTCAAACTTTTGTTTGATAATTTGTAATCTATCTAACATTGTGTATTTCCTTTATTTGGAGTGCAAAAGTACAAAAAAAGTTTTAGTTTGTGTGATTCATTCTTAAATTGATTGTTTCAATTATTTTAGAAACATTCGTTTTATAATCGAACCAAATTGTATTTTCAGTACGTTTAAACCATGTAAGTTGGCGTTTAGAGAATCGTCGGGTATTTTTTTTAATTTCCTCAATTGCAAAATCTAAAGTAAAATCATCATTAAAAAAGCTAAATAATTCTCTATAACCTACCGTTTGTAAAGCGTTTAAATCTTTGTTTGCATATAATTTTTTGGCTTCAGCAAGCAAACCTTCAGCTATCATGATTTCAACACGTTGGTTGATACGGTTATACATAATTTCACGGTCGGCTTCTAAACCAATAACTATAGGTGTGAAGTTTCTAGTATTTTTGTCCTTGTTTAGGAATGAAGAATAGGGTTTCCCAGTTCCTATACAGACTTCTATAAAACGCATCATGCGCTGCGGATTTTGTAATGTTTGAGTATTTTCTGAAAGGATTTTATTGTAATAATTTACATCTAATTCTTGAAGTTTTCGTTGTAAATATTCGATTCCATTTTCGTTATATTTTTTTTGAATTTCTTCGCGAATAATGTGTTCGATATTTGGGAAAGTATCAAATCCTTTCAAGACCGCATCTACATATAATCCTGAACCTCCTACCATGATTTGAATATTATTCTTACTAAATAACTCATCTAGTTTTGCAATGGCTTCTTTTTCGAAATCACCAACTGTATATTCTTCAAAAATTGATTTGTTTTGGATGAAATGATGCGTTGTTTGGCTTAATTCTTCATCGCTGGGAACAGCAGTTCCTATTTTCATTTCTTTAAAAAATTGTCGGCTATCACAAGAAATGATTTCACAATGATATTGCTTTGCTAAAGCGATGCTTAAGGCAGTTTTTCCTATGGCTGTTGGTCCGATTATGGTTATTAAATAGTTCATGAATTAGCGGATTGTTGGTTTTTTAGCCCCGATTACTTCGCTTAAATTTCATTTTCATTGGAGTTCAGTGAACTTCGTTTGGAACGAAAATCCTTTTTCTTGCTACTTTAGCAAGGAAAAGATTGTAGTAAAAGCGGGAATAGCTTCTAAAAAAATTAAAATTTTATGATTTTCATTACTTTATTTTTGCGTAAATAACCTTGTATTATATTTCGAGTATTTCGGTTGTTAGGCATAGAGATAATTAGGTTTTTTAGGATTTGTATATTATTTATTTGATAGTTTAAATCATAAAATGCATAACCTTTATATATACCGTTTTCTATAAGTATTGCGCTACGTTCGCTAACAGTCCGACCTTTGTCGACAATCACCATGCTTTGATTTTCGAAACTGCTTTTTGTGATAAAATCAAGTACACGTTTGTTGTATTCTTCGGGAGAAACCTTACCAATACAAGCGCCATCACATTCATTTATTTTGTGTTGAAAACACTCGGCTTTTGTCTCGTATAAACCAGTCAATTTTTGACATAGATTATAGTGAGAGCTAATTCTAAACAAAATATTCTTTCCTTCCTGTAATGTCGTATAGGATGTAATTTCCTTTTTGCGACCATCAGCTTTTTGTAATTTCAAATTAAGATAGCCATTTGCGTCTGTCTCTGAATAAATCGCTACAGGGAAATGAATTTTGGGTGACATTCTATTGTAAATAGGTCGGTTCCTTTTTATCTCTTCAGTTTCTTTAAGTAGCGCAACAAGTTCGCTTCCAGTTTCTTCGTAGGTGACAGCAAAAACTTCTTGTTGAATTTTTATTCCACTTTTTGTAATGCTAGTAAAATGTTGATTAACTCTTTTTTTAATATTTTTACTTTTTCCTATAAAGATAATATCACCATTTTCTTTGTGAATGTAATAAAGCCCTGTTTTGTTAGGCAAAGATTCTATAATGTTGAATAATTTAGGGGCAATCCCTTTGATAATTTCGGTTTTAATATGCTCCTTGATTATAACTTTTTCTAGATCTTTATCTAACAACATTTTAAATAATTTGACTGTTGCTAGTGCATCTCCCGCTGCTCGGTGTCTGTCGGCCATTGGGATTCCCAATGCTCTAACTAATTTTCCTAAACTATAGGAAGGTTGTTCTGGAATCAAAATCTTGGCTAATTCGACCGTGCAAAGTGTCTCTGAATGAAAATCATAACCTAGGCGACGAAATTCTGTACGAAGAATTCTATAATCAAATACTGTGTTATGTGCAACAATTACACATCCTTGTGTTATTTCTATA
Organism: Flavobacterium sp.; assembly: GCF_046153165.1. Classification (GTDB taxonomy): domain Bacteria; phylum Bacteroidota; class Bacteroidia; order Flavobacteriales; family Flavobacteriaceae; genus Flavobacterium. The sequence continues at coordinate 7,847 of NZ_JBJXEN010000082.1, forward strand.
ATACGCTTGGCTATTTCAAAAAATTTAGGAGCAGAAACTAACATAGCATTATTTATTCCTGTAAGTTTCACAACAAACGGTTGGATTGGTATTTCTGGATTTACTAAACTAATAAATTGATCTACGATTTCGTGACCATCGTATTTATAAATGGCGATTTCAGTAATTCCTTCTTCGTTAAATTGTCCTCCAGTGGTTTCTATGTCAAGTATTGCGTACAAATATTGTTTTTTATTGTTTTCGTCTAAAAGACAAATATATTATATATTAACTTCTGCCGCCAAAGATACTACTTCCTATTCGAACCATCGTACTTCCGCATTCAATTGCGAGTTGATAATCTCCAGACATTCCCATAGATAAGATTTTGGGTTCTAAGTTCTTGTTTTTTTGTTTTAAAATCAAATCATCAAAAATAGATTTCAATTGTGTGAATTCTTTTTTTATCTGATTCTGGTTTTCTGTAAATGTTGCCATACCCATTAAACCCACAATTCGGATATTTTGTAATAATTTGAACTCATTTGAAGATAATAATTCGTTTAATTCGTTCTCATCTAAACCAAATTTTGTTTCTTCTTCGGCAATATATATCTGTAATAAACAGTCTATAATCCTATTATTTTTTTGGGCTTGTTTATTTATTTCTTGTAGTAATTTTAGACTGTCTACACCGTGAATTAGATCCACATATTCTGCCATAAATTTCACTTTATTAGTCTGAACATGACCAATCATATGCCACTGAATATCTTTTGGCATCGCTTCCCACTTATCTGTCATTTCTTGTATTTTGTTTTCACCAAAAATACGCTGACCAGCTTCGTATGCTTCTAATAAATCAGAAATAGGTTTAGTTTTAGAAACTGCGACAAGTGTCACCTGTGGGGGAATTGTAGATGTTATCTGGTTTAGGTTTTGTGTTATAGACATTTTTTATTTTTAATATAAATTATAAAAATTTTTATTCTAAAATTAATTGCATAAATACTGAATCTAGCCAACGATCAAATTTGTAGCCAGATTCTTTGATAATTCCTACGGTTTTAAAACCAAATTTCTCATGAAAAGTAATACTGCTTTTATTCTCAGAATCAATTACTCCAATCATAGTGTGTAATTTTTGTGCTTTAGCTAAAGTAATTAATCTGGTCATTAGTAATTTCCCAACACCTTTTCCAATAGAATCTTTATCTGTATAAACCGAATGTTCGACTGTAAATTGGTATCCAACTTTAAATCTAAATGATCCATAGGTACCAAAACCAATAATTTTACCCTTTTTTTCTGCCACAATAAAAGGAAAATTATGTTTTTTTTTCTCTTTCAAAATAGAAATTTGTTGTTCTAATGTTCTAATATCATAATCCCAAATAGAAGTCGAATGTAAAATTTCATGATTTACAATTTCTAATACTGAAGGCATGTCTTCAATAGTTGCAACGCGAATAGTTATTGACATGTTTTTAAAATTTATTGCATTTATTTTTTAATGAATAAAAACCAGTAAATTTATGGTTATGAAATTAACTAACCTATCTAAAATATTAATAATTTTATACTTTATAAATCTTTTTTTATATAGTATTTTTTCTTTAATAGGAATAGAGGAATTAGTAACGTTTTTTTGGGCTATGAGAATCCCCATTTTACTTATTTTATATTTTGTAAGTTCAAAAAAAATACAAACACTTTATATTGTTGCCTTATTATTGTATCAATTAGCTTCATTTTCTTTTTATTTTAGCACACCGTCAACCTTCATTTATGGAACTATATATTCTGTTTTTTTTAAATTTTGTTTGGTTTTATTAATTTTGGATCTAATAAACAAAAATAATAGATTAGCTTTTGGAATTGCTTCTATTCCATTTTTCATTCTTTATTTATATATCATTGAAATTGTAATTTTATCATTAGGAGATGTTTATTTTATATGGATTATAAATGCATTTTTAACTTCTTTTATAGGAGGTGTTGGAATAATTAATTATTTGAATAATTCAGATAAAAAAAGCTTTTGGTTACTCATAAGTGGCATTTTGTTTATTATTCAAATAGGAGCCTTTTTTATAAATAAATTTTATATCAAAAATGAATCTATATATCAGATTGTAATTTTAACTTATGGTATTTCACATTTTGCATTTTATAAATTTTTGATCCTAAAAGAAAAGGAAGAATATGCTGGTGAAAAATCTTGAACTTTGTAACTTTACATTTCTTAGATATCTTTAAAATAAATGATTTAAATATCGCCAAAAACTATTCTTTTAAAACTTTAATAGTCTTATTTTGGTTGTTGTCTGTAGTGATTTTAAGGAAATAAATCCCAGACTGATACTGGCTCATATCGAGTAATGAATTTCCGAAACCTATTTTTTTATTTTCAATAACTTTTCCTGCTAAGTCACATACTTTAAGAGTGGCATTGGTGTCAATGTTTATATTAAAAACAGCATTAGATGGATTTGGAAAAACCTTTAATGAAGCACTAAATTCATTTTCGTTTACAGAAAGTGTGGAATTGGTTAGCCTGGCTATCTTCGGGGTTGATACGTTATTATAATTAATAAAAGTTCCCCCAGTAATAATTTTTTGATCGTTTTGAAGGGTTACACAATTTACCCCAATATTATAGAAGCCACTCCTAATATCGTTTATGTGCTGTATGAATGCAGCATCTTTAGTGCCATCACTGTTTAGTCTAGCTATTCCGCGAGCAGAACTATTATCATAACTTGCAAATGATCCTACAATAATAATTTTACCATCGTCTTGTATTACATGATCAATAATAGCAGAATCTGCTCCGTTTCCAGTTGTAAAATTAGTGTCTCTACTTCCATCGGTGTTTAGTTGGGTTATGTAGTTAACTGTAAATCCATTATAAGTTTGAAAATTTCCGCTTATAATTATTTTAGTGTCAGTCCTAAGAGCAATGGATAAAACTAAGTCGTTAGGGCCTGTTCCTGGGTTAAAAGTTGAATCGATTGTTCCGTTGGGGTCAAGCCGAACGATATTGTGGACGCTCATTCCTCCAAAAAAACTAAAATTTCCTCCAATAATGATTTTATCATCACTTTGAATCGCTATTGCATATGGATTAACTCCCATAGCGATATTAGGTGTAAAGCCAGTATCCAAGCTTCCGTCACTATTTAATCTCGCAATACTTCTTTTGGTTAGTCCATCAAAAGTTTGAAAAGTGCCAACTACGACTATTTTGCTGTCACTTTGTAACGCTAATGCCTTGATACTAGTATCAGGGCCACTACTATTGTTAAAAGAAACATCTAAGGTGCCATTATTGTTTAATCGAGCAATTCTATTTACACTTATGCCGTCGTAAGAGGTGAAACTACCGGCTATTAAGAATTTACCATCGTTTAATTGTAAAATCTTTGCAATTGTATTATTAGTACCTGATCCTGAATTAAAACTCGAGTCAATAGTTCCGTCGGGATTCAATCTAACGATTCTATTGCACGTTACTCCTTTATAAGTTGTGAAAGTGCCTACGACAACTATTTTATCATCATTTTGTGTAATTATCGAATTTGGGCTGCCATTGAAGCCAGTACCTACGATAAAGGAAGTGTCTAAATATCCATCCTGGCTATAATTTATATAAGAAACTAAAAATGCTAAAAAGAGGATGATTTTTTTCATAAAAATGAATTTTAGACAAAGATACTCAAAAAACGTTTCCAACTTTGTAACTTTGTGGTTTAGATATTTAAAGATGATTTACCCAAAAATACCTTTAGCTCAAAGTATTATAGAAATATGTAAGGCTAAAGGACTACAATATATTGTGATTTCTCCAGGTTCACGTAATGCACCACTCACTATTGGTTTTACAAATAATCCAGAATTCACTTGTTATAGCATTGCTGATGAGCGTTGCGCAGCATTTTTTGCATTAGGAATAGCGCAACAATTGCAAAAACCAGTTGCAGTAGTTTGTACATCAGGATCAGCATTACTTAATTATTATCCTGCTTTTGCAGAAGCTTTTTATAGTCAAATACCGCTAGTGGTTATTTCTGCGGACAGACCGCAAAGCAAGATTGATATTGGAGATGGACAAACCATCCGTCAGGAAAATGTGTTTGCCAATCATAGTTTATATAATGCTAATTTAGTTGAAGAGACATCAGAAGAAAACGATATCAAAATTCAAAAAGCAATCAATTTTGCAGTAATCAAAAAAGGTCCAGTACATATTAATGTTCCATTTGAAGAGCCTTTATACGAAACGGTTGACGCCATTTCGGTTTATCCAAAGATAATCGATTTTCAAATAGATAATAAGAAGTTAGAAAATTTAGATGTTTTTGTAAACCAATGGAATCATGCAAAAAAGAAGCTAATACTTATAGGTGGTTGCGATCCAAATTTTATACAACAATCTATTTTAGATTTTTTAGCAACAGATAATTCGGTAGTGGTAATGACCGAAGTGACGTCTAACGTACATCATTTTAATTTTATTACCAATATTGATACAATTATCACACCTTTTATAGAAGAAGATTTTATTAATTTTCAACCTGAAATATTGGTAACAATTGGAGGTATGATAGTTTCTAAAAGAATTAAAGCCTTTCTTAGAAAATATAAACCACAAGAACACTGGCACATCGACGAGTTAAGAGGATACGATACTTTTGGCTGCTTGACAAAACATTTTCAAGTTACTCCAAATGTATTTTTTAATAAATTTATGCCTAAAATTCTTAACGTAGAAAGTGATTATTTAGAAAATGCTTTGACGATTAAGAAAAAAAGATCAGAAAAAACAGAAGCATATCTAGCTAAAATACCTTTTTCAGATTTTAAAGCTTTCGAGATTATTTTACAAAATTTATCGATGCATAGTCAATTGCAAATCAGTAATAGTTCAGCAATTCGTTATGCACAATTATTCCCTATAGATTCTAGTATAGAAGTATTTTGTAATCGTGGTACTAGTGGAATTGACGGAAGTACATCGACAGCAATAGGTGCTGCATTAGCTTCTGGCAAAGAGACAGTTTTAATTACTGGAGATATTAGTTTTTTGTATGATAGTAATGCATTGTGGAATAATTATATTCCAAAAAAGTTTAAAATAATTTTATTGAATAATGGAGGAGGTGGTATTTTTAGAATATTACCGGGACACGAAGAAAGCGAAACTTTCAATACTTATTTTGAAACATCACATCATTTAACGGCGGAACATATAGCTAAAATGTATGATTTTAAATACGAAAAGGCTGAGGATGAAAAATCCTTAAAAGAAAACTTGGAAATTGCAATAAACACTGAGGAATCTATAATTTTAGAAGTGTTTACACCTACAAAAGTTAATGATTCGATATTATTGAATTATTTTAAGAATTTGACTTAATATTTTTTATTATTTATAATAAAATC
>NZ_JBJXEN010000102.1:0-12410 GCF_046153165.1 Flavobacterium sp.
GAAACAAAAAGTGAATTTACTATTAAAATGAGAGGTCAAAACTTCTTATTTACAAGAGAATAAATAGAGTTCTTTTTTAATTAATAACCCTTGCAGAAATGTGAGGTTTTTTTTATTTAAAAAATTCAATATTTCTTCCCAATCTCCTTTATAAGATAAAATTTCGAAATTTTTTTAAAATAGGGGTAACAAAATGAAATTGTATTTATCTATAAACGATTAATCAAATGGAGTAAGCCAAAAATCCAATATAAAAGAGTAGGCAAATCAAACAATATTATAATGAAAAAATCAAACAAATTAAAATTAGGAAGCACTGTTATTATTGCTTTATTCGCTAACCTTGTGTTTTTCACTTCGTGTGACAAAGACAATAATGCATCTTCTGAAAACTCTGAAAAACAAGAAACAGTTTTAAAAAACACTGACAATCTGAATTTCAAATCTACTGATGGTAATGTTGCTAAAATAGCAAGTTGTCCAGAAACGCTAACAAATGATGGTTGTAATTTTACTTCAGGCTATGGGACAGACCTTAATAGCCAATTTACTATGGTTAATTTACTAAATAGTTGTAGAACCGAAAGTTTGCCTGCTGGTTGTAGCTGGTCTAGTTATACTGAAACTAGATTTATTGATATAGATTATAGTAATTGTTGTTATACTGCAAATGAGTTAAATGTAAAAACTGACGCATGTAAACAACTCGCCATAAATGCAAGACCTAGTTCAGGTTATCTAATTACAAATTATCAAAGAATTAATGGTTTTATGGTGACAACTTATGGCCCTTATAGAATGAGAGTGGCAGTTACGTATCGTGCAAAATCATGTCGTATGATTCCAATTGATGGTACTCAAATGAACTAAATTTTTTATAATAAAAAAGGGTAGGTTATTGTAAATCAAAAATCTACTCTTTTTAAAAATTCAATATTTTTACTCAAGCCTTCAAATTTTGTTCTTTTTACGGCGGAATTTTTAAATACCTTTTTGAATGTGTCTTCTGTTATTTCTTCCCAGTCTTTCTTTGTGTAGGATAAAATTTCAGAATTAGGATGAAAAAGTGGTTCATTGTGTGGTTTCGAAAATTTGTTCCAAGGACAGACATCTTGACAAACATCACAACCAAATGCCCAATCATCAAATTTTCCTTTCATTTCTTGTGGAATATTTTCTTTTAGTTCGATGGTGAAATAGGAAATACATTTGCTCCCATCAACAACATAAGGAGCAACAATAGCTTCAGTTGGACAAGCGTCTATACAAGCAGTGCAAGAACCACAATGATCTGTCGTCGCATAATCATATTCGAGATCTAGATCAACAATGAGTTCTGCAATAAAATAAAAAGAGCCGACTTGTTTGCTGAGTAAATTACTGTTTTTTCCTATCCAACCCAATCCAGATTTTGCTGCCCATGCTTTATCTAATACTGGTGCCGAATCTACAAAAGCTCTGCCAGAAACTTCTCCTATTTCTGTTTGAATGAAATGCAATAACTCATTCAGTTTTTCTTTAATAACAAAATGATAATCTTGTCCGTAAGCGTATTTTGAGATTTTATAAGAATCTGTATTTTGAATTTCTTGTGGATAATAATTCAGTAATAGTGAAATGACACTTTTTGCATCATCAACAAGTAATGTTGGATTGAGTCTTTTGTTGAAATTATTTTCCATGTAGGACATTTGTCCGTGCATTTGCTTGTTTAAATAATTTTCTAAACGAGGTGCTTCTTCTTCAAGAAATCCTGCTTTAGATATGCCGCAAGACAAAAAACCGAGGCGTTGTGCTTCGAATTTAATGAGTTGTGTATATTTTGATTTATTGTTTATCACAAATAATATAAGATTCTTCCATCGTCAGAATGACAAAATTGCGATTAGAAAAGTCCGCCTTGAATATTCGTTTTAACTTTTCCTAAGTGTTTGTATGCTTTTTCTGTAACTTCTCTTCCACGAGGCGTTCGCATGATAAATCCTTCTTGAATTAAAAAAGGTTCATATACTTCTTCAATGGTTTCGCTGCTTTCAGAAACAGCCGTCGCCAATGTTGACAATCCTACGGGACCACCTTTAAATTTATCGATTATCGTAGTTAGAATTTTGTTATCCATTTCATCTAGACCGTGAGCATCAACATTTAAAGCATTTAAAGCAAATTTTGCGATTTCAATATCAATACTTCCGTTTCCTTTTATTTGAGCAAAATCTCGAACACGTCGCAACATTGCATTGGCAATACGAGGTGTTCCACGACTACGTCCAGCGATTTCTATAGCCGCTTCCATTGTGATGGGCATTTTTAAAATCGAAGAACTTCGTTGCACAATGGTGGTTAGAAGTTCGGTATTGTAATATTGTAATCTACTTTGAATACCAAAACGGGCACGCATGGGAGCGGTTAATAATCCTGAACGAGTGGTTGCTCCTACTAATGTAAATGGCGATAAATTAATTTGAACCGAACGAGCGTTAGGTCCAGACTCTATCATAATGTCAATCTTAAAATCTTCCATGGCAGAATATAAATATTCTTCGACAATGGGACTTAATCGATGAATTTCGTCTATAAACAAAACATCACGCTCATCAAGATTAGTTAACAATCCTGCTAAATCACCGGGTTTGTCTAAAACTGGTCCAGAAGTAATTTTGATGCCAACACCTAATTCATTCGCTAAAATATTGGCTAAAGTAGTTTTTCCCAATCCTGGAGGACCATGAAAAAGAGTGTGATCAAGCGCTTCTCCACGAAGATTGGCTGCTTGTACAAATATTTTTAGGTTTTCTAAAACTTGTTCTTGTCCAGAAAAATCATCAAACGAAAGTGGTCTCAATTTTTTTTCTAAATCGAGTTCTTCAGGATTATAGTTTTGATTTGTAGGATCTAAATTTTCATTCATTTTACAAATATAAAAGTTTATTTGTGGATTTGGTTATTTGTTTATTCGAGAGTCATGCATATTTAATAAAAAAACTATATTAGCATTCAAAAAATAATTTTATGCAAGAAGAAAAACAAACTTTTAAACGCGAATTAGGATTGTTAGATGCTACAAGTTTAGTTGCTGGATCTATGATTGGTTCTGGAATTTTTATTGTAACGGCTGCTATGGCTAGAGATGTAGGTTCTGCAGCTTGGCTTTTAGTGATTTGGTTGGTGACTGGTTTACTAACTATGAGTGCCGCTTTAAGTTATGGTGAATTAGCCGGAATGATGCCTAATGCTGGCGGGCAGTTTGTTTACATTCAGCGTGCTTATGGCAAATTAATGTCTTTTTTGTATGGATGGACAGTTTTTACAGTGATTCAAACCGGTGTTATTGCTGCAGTTGCTGTAGCTTTTGCTAACTATTCGGCAGTATTTTTTCCTATTCTAGAAAATAAAATTTTGACTATAGGGGAAAGTTATTCGTTTACTAATAAACAAATTCTTGCGATGGCAAGTATTGTTTTGCTAACTTATATTAATACAAAAGGAGTTCAAAGTGGTAAAATGATTCAGTTGGTTTTTACTTCGGCTAAATTATTTGCTTTGTTTGCTATTATTATTTTAGGCTTGTACATTGGTTTAAAAACAGATGTTTTATCTAATAATTTTGCTCACATGTGGGAAGCTTCAAAAACAGTTTTGAATGATGATGGTACTGTGACTGTAACTAAATTAGCTGGAGTTGCTTTACTTGGAGCTATGGGAGCAACTATTATAAATTCTTTATTTTCGAGTGATGCTTGGAATAATGTAACTTTTATTGCTGGGGAGATAAAAGAACCTAAGAAGAATATTCCAAGAAGTTTGTTTTTAGGAACATTGATTGTGACTATCATTTATATTTTAGCAAATATTGCTTATTTAGCATTATTACCTATGCAAGGAACTCCAGTCGGAGAGTCTGTTATTAATAAAGGGATTATGTTTGCTAGTCAGGATAGAGTAGGAGCGGCAGCGGCTAATGTAATTATGGGAAATATTGGCGTTTTTGTGATGGCTGGATTAATTATGGTTTCGACTTTTGGTTGTAATTCTGGTTTAATTCTTTCTGGTGGAAGATTGTTTTATGCAATGTCTAAAGATGGTTTGTTCTTTAAAAAAGCTGGAGAATTAAATAAAAATAACGTTCCAGCAAAGGCACTTTGGTTTCAATGTGTTTGGGCCTGTGTATTGTGTATCTCGGGAAAATACGGTGATTTACTAACCTATTCTACTTTTGCATCGTTGTTGTTTTATATTCTTACTATTTACGGAATTTTTATTTTACGAAAAAAAGAACCCAATGTAGATAGACCTTATAAAGCCTTTGGATATCCTGTAATTCCCGCTATTTATATTACCTTAACATCGTTAATTTGTATTACATTATTAATTTATGACACTACAAATACAGGACTTGGATTATTTATTGTGGCTTTAGGGATTCCTGTTTATTACTTAACTAAATCGAAGGAATAAATTTTTGATAGATGTAGTTGGATTGTTTTACTAATTCATGATATTTCACAAAAATAATAAGACCTCGCGATTTTGCGAGGTCTTATAAAAAATAGGCAGAATAATAATCTTGAATTTAGCTTTTATCAAGATTAGTTTCCTTGCTCGTCGTCAATATATGTTTTATTTCCATTTTTATTAATGTAGTATCTTCCACCGCGAGGACCAGTATAAACCTTCTTTCCATTATACTCGCCAGTTACTTTGTCTGTGGTATTAGGGTTCGCTTTTTCTGTAGAAACTCTTTCTTTTTTTGCTACTTTTTTAGTTGCTTTTTCTTTTACTTCAGCAGTTTTAGCTTTTACTTCTTTTACTGGTTTAACTGCTTTGTCGTCAGTTTCTTTTTTTGTTTTTGAAACTTTTTCTTCAGTCTCTTTTTTAGCCTTAGAATCTTTTTTTTCTGTCTTAGCTTTAGTCTTTTTTACTTCTTTTTCTTCAGTTGCTAACTCTTTTTTAGCTTTAGCTTCGGCTTTTTTAGCATCAGCTTTTTCTTTTGCTGCTACTTTTTTAGCTTCTGCTTTCTCTTTTTTAAGTTCTTCTTTTTTAGCATCAGCTTTTTCTTTAGCCTTACTTACTTTTTCAGTTTTTGCTTTTTTAGCCTTAGTTTCTGTTTCTTGAGCAAAAAAGCTATTTGAGAAAACAAAAACCATACATAATAATAGAATTTTCTTCATGACTTGATTAATTTTTATGGTTTAATTATTTAAAATTAGTAATTTTTTTACAAAAAGCATGCCTAAAATTAAAAATAAGCTCTCAATTGAATATTCCCTGTATGAACTGTATTTATCGTTTCACTTTTTCTTCCTAAATAATTAATATTTATATCTAGATATTCAGTAAGATTCTTTTGTAGCAATAAACGCCATGTCATGTTTTTTCCTGGTTGTAATCCTTCTAGCATTTGAAATGATACTGGTGAAAATTCATTACCAATAAACTTATTATTAAACAAAGAAAATTCGCCATTTAGTGTTAGTTTCTTTTGGCTAGAAAAACTAAATGATGTTCCAAATTTGTTTTGTTTTAATGATTCTTTATCACCTAATTTATTCTCTTTATTTTGCATTTCATAAAAAATATCTAAACTTGCATTTTTAGAAAATAAATAAGAAATTTTGGGTCCCAACTGATTTCCTTTTATCTCGAAATTTCTACTAGCATAATTCTCTGAAGTATTGCTTGTCGCAAATGTTTTACCAGACAAAGTAAATAACCAATATTTTTTTAGCAAATGATCGTATTGCAATTGATGCGATGTGTTTTTTGCTTCTTGTTCTCCAGATGATTGCAAACTTTTTATTTTATTTGAAATAAAAGTATAGGTAACAGAGTGATTTTGTTTGCCACGATTGTAAAACAAACTGTTTCGAATACTCGAATTTAGCCCCAATAAATTTTGATTATTCTCCGAAAAAGGATTCAGATCGAAATTATCATTTTCTCGTTTTATTTTCCTTTCTATTAAATAGGATGATTGATTATAAAAATAAGACAATAATTTTTTAAATCCAATGGCATTTTGCCATTGCGTTGGGCTTAAAGTAAGTGATTGAGAGAACTTATTTTGATGTGTTTTGATGAAAATCTGATTTGGCAAAAATATTTTTACATATTTTGCTTGGTCTGGAAAGGGTGCGATTTCAAATTCTTGAATTTCCTGAATCCCGTTTCCGTTGTAGTCATTCCAAGCATAAATTCCTTTTCCAGCATCTACTTCAAGGAAGCTAAATTCTTGTTGAGGTATGGTTCCTGATGTAGTTTCGTATGTTGTTGTAGTTTGAATTAATTGATTAAAAAAACGATCATTATACAATAATCTAGAATTTAATGACGGTTCGTTACCACGAATTGGATCTTCAAATTTCAAATTTCTGTAATTTACAAAAAGAGATAAATCGCTTTTCTCGTTTTGAATTAATTTCGATTTTAAATAATATGATTGAGATGTATTTACACGTTTTAATAAACCCAATTGCAAACTATCATTTACACGATTTAGATAGCCCAATTCGACAAAAACTTTGGTCGAATCTCCTCGTCCTATAAATGCACCATATTCAGAAAAACGTTGACTTAAATTAGAAAACTGATTGGTCAATTTTACTTTTTCTTGGTTATTTTCATATCGAAAACTTCCACCAATCCAATTTTTATTGAAATGGTATTTTGTTTGACTTTGGTTTCTAATAAATTTGGAAGTTGAAATATTCCCATCGCTGTTTAGAAAACTTCCGTCGTTTGAAAACAACCAGTTTTTATGTTTATAATAGCCAGAAATTATGTGTCGATTTCCTGAAAAACTTTCTGAAAAATCTAATTTCTCGAACTGATATTTCCAACTAGATTTTCCTGCCAAAGAAAATAATAATCCGGAGGTCACAAAACTTTGGTTTCCTAATGGATTTGATAAATTCCAATCTCGGTCGAACTCGATAGTAAATAATCGTTCGATGGTTTTGAAATTTTTCTGAATGAGTTGGTAATTTCCAAAGAGATCTACTTGCCATTTTTTAGACAATAATCGTTGTTTGAAATTTAGTTTTCCTGCTAAACCTTGATTGTTATTATCATCAATTCCTGAGAAAAGATTTTTATCATTGTTACTAATTCCAACTTCAAAATCGACGGTTGTTTTTTCGTTAGGATTGTATTTTCCTAAAATAGTAGCAATTTGAATCTTTGTTGGTGCAATTAATCTAATTATTGGTTCGTAATTTCCTTGAGAAATTCCAGCAATTGGAGCAACATATTTAAAAACTCTTCCGTTTGTAATTGTGTTCGAAACAATATAATTTCCTTGGTTATTGCCCACAAAACTAAACTTTACACTATATAAAATGTCGAGTGAATTAGTAGAATATTCAAAAGTTTCTATTAAACCTACCATTACTTTCTTGTACAAAATTTTATTGTCAGAATACACATCTAGCACTGCCGAAGAAGCATTCATTGCATTTTGATCGTCGCCAGCTGCAGCTAATATTTGTGCTTGTGCGGGTGATAAGTTTTGTTGTAATGATTGATTTTTCACATCGTTTTCAGAATATAAATAACCGCCTAAACTCCATTTTTCTTCTTCGTGATTTGCACCCACATAAGTTACAAATCTTGTGTAATTTCTATCGGAAAACTGGTATTCGATAGTAATTCTCATTTCTGAAGTGATGGGGAATAGAGAGGTAAAAATAATTTCTCCTGCATTATAATCGATTGTGTATTGATTGTTTTCACCTCGTTTAAGTAAAATTCCATTTACGTAAACTCTTTCTGAACCTGAAATTACTAGAACATATAATTCGCCATTTGACCCTTTTAGTTTGTATGGACCTTGATTTCCCTCTTGTCCTATAAAATTACTCTTCGCATACTGTCCGCGAACAATGGCACCAGACGCATAAATTTCGGTTTTCTTTTCAGGTGTTCCTAAAGTAAATTGAGCAGACAAACCTTGTACTTTTTTATTAAAATTCAGAAATCTAGATTTTCTGTTTTCTAGGAATAAATCTCCAGCACGAACGCTCCATTTATCTGAAAAAAGTTCGATAAAAATTTGATCAAATTCGTCTAATTTTTGAGAATATCCGCCTTCTTGCAATGGAATATTACTGTCTTGAATTGAAGCTCTTAAACTTACTTTGTCTGATAATTTTCCTGTGATTTGAAGGTCTAAATTTGAGTTTACCGATGTGTTTTGATTATTCCCAATAGTTATTCCTCGTGAGATGCTTCCAGAAGTTGTAAGTCCATCTAATGGTGTAAATTTTTTGAAACTATCATTAGAAACTTTATATAAATTCCCTAGATTATTGCCATTATTTACTACTCGACTTTTGTCGTATATGGTATATTCTTTAGTTAAATATTCTGGAAATTTTAAATAACGTACAGTTAGTGTATCGGAAGTCTTGTAATTGTTTTTGAATGTTAATAAACCTTTAGAGAAGTTTACTTTGTAAAAACTAGTATCGATAGTTTCGCCTTTTGCATCAAGCAATTTAAAAAAACTAGCGTTTATACTCACACTGTCAATTTGAATTGAATCTCGAGAAACAACTATTTTTTTTGATTTGTATGGGGTTTTGATTTCTTGAGCGTAAAACTCAGAAAAACCAAAAATTACAATCAAAAAAATCAGCTTTTTAAACATACTTACTATAACGAGAACATTACAAAAGTAGTGTATTATTTAAAAACTATTCCTTTGTTACAATTTGCATTGTTTCTCTACTCATTTGTTTTAGTAAAACGGTTTTATTTTTTTCGACCATTTGAAATGCTTTTTCGTCAAAATGTCTTATCGTGTAAAGCGATACGTTCTCGTTGTAGGACAATTTGAATTTTTTAGATAATGTTTTCTTTAATTCATTAAAATTGCCAAACTTGTCTTCTAAACAAACTGAAAAACTAATGGCTGAGTTTTGAATTAAACTTACTTTTATCTTATATTGGTGTAATAAACTAAAGATTTCGCTAATATTTTCTTCCATGATAAATGAAAAATCTATCGAGGAAAGAGATAATAATAATTGATTTTTTTTGACAATAAAACAAGGTAATTTAGGTTCTAAATCTTCTCCTTTAGACACACTAGTTCCAGGCAACAAAGGATTTATAAAAGATTTTACATACAGCGGAATCTCTTTTTTCTGTAAAGGTTGTAATGTTTTTGGGTGAATGACACTAGCGCCATAAAAAGCTAATTCGATGGCTTCTCTATAAGAAATTTGATTGAGTAAGGTTGCGTTTTCGAAATAACGCGGATCGGCATTCATTACTCCTGGAACATCTTTCCAAATGGTTACGCTTTCGGCGTTAAGGCAATAGGCGAAAATGGCTGCTGTATAATCTGATCCTTCTCGTCCTAGTGTTGTGGTAAATCCATTTTCATCGGCACCAACAAATCCTTGGGTAATAAAAAGTGATTTTTTTTTGGCGATTTTCGAAATATTCTTTTGAGTAATTTCCCAATTTACCTCAGCATCACGATAAGTATTGTCGGTTTTAATATAATTGCGAACATCCAACCATTCTGTATTAATGTTTCTGAAATTCATATAATGACTCAGAATTGTGGTCGATATAATTTCTCCGAAACTTACCACTTGATCATACACAAAATTATAATTAGGTGATTTGTTACTTCGTAAAAAATATTCTAAATCTGCAAAATGATCATTTACATCAAGGAAAACTTCACTTTCTTCATCATCAAATAAATCCAATAAAATTTGATTGTGGTATTTTTTTACTTCTTGAACAGAAGCATTTAAATCTGGTGATTTATCAAAATAATTTTTAATGACTACTTCTAAAGCATTCGTTGTTTTTCCCATGGCTGAAACCACGAGCAAAACTTCTTTGTAACCTACTTTTTGTAAAACGTCGAAAACATTTTTTATACCATCAGCATCTTTTACAGATGCACCACCAAATTTGAATATTCTCATTTTTAAATTTAGAATTTTAGATTTTTAACTTTTTGATAAAAAGGCATTTATTCCTGCTTCATCCATATTTACAACTCGCCAATCTTCTAGTAATTTTGCGCCCGATTTAGTGTAAAAATCTATGGCAGGTGCATTCCAATCGAGCACATTCCATTCTATCCTACGAACATTGTCCTTTTTTCCTTGCGCCATTATTTCTGCATACAAAGCATATCCAGCACCAGTTCCTCGACTTTTTTCTTTGACAATTAAATCTTCTAGATGAATGGTTTTGCCTTTCCAAGTAGAAAAACGGTAATAATATAAAGCCATGCCAATAATTTTCCCTTCAACTTCAGCAATAAATGTATAAAAAAGCGGGTTGTTACTAAAACCATCGCGAACTAAATCATCGACAGTAACAACAACAGCATCAGGTTCTTTTTCGAAAATGGCCAGCTCTTTTATTAATTCTAAAACGGCTGGCATATCCTCTTTTTGGCCTTTTCTAATAATCATATTATTTCTTTTTCTTAGGAGTAACTTTTGCCCTTGCTTTTACTTGTTTTACATATGGTTTATATAATCCGTCAGCTTCGGCTCTTGCTTTTGCATTTTCAGCTCTTTGTTTTGGGTCAGGATGAGAACTCATCATTCTTGTGATAAAAGACGAATCGGTACCTTCACTCAACTTTGCTAAAATAGAAAAAGCAGATTCAACGGCATTTACATTATAGCCATTACGTTTCATAAAATCATACGAATAAGTATCGGCATCTGTTTCTTGTTGTCTGCTGTGACTACTATTCATTAGAGCTTTTCCAATATTTCCTATTTGACCTTCGGTTATAGCTGCAACTTTATCAGACTGAGAACCAGCTGCATCTAACAATGCTTCTTTTTTATACGCAGCTTTTACAGCATCCCTAGAATCATGATTAGCAACATGGCCTATTTCGTGACCTATTACGGCTAGGATTTCATTATCGTCCATAATATCCATAAGACCTGAAAATACGCGAACACTTCCGTCGGCAGTGGCAAATGCATTTACATCTTTTAGTTTATATATTTTATAATTAAGTACTAACCCGTTTTCGGTTTTGTGTTTGCCAAATAATTTATTTAATCTAACTGTGTAAGGATCTTTCGGACCTGCAATCGTATTTTCCTTGTCCATTTTATCGACAGCTTCTTTCGATAATTTTGCCGCATCTTCATCACTAAAAGTGAAACCAGCATAGCCTTTTTGCAAAGCTCCCATTGCTTTTTCTCCTAAATTTATTTGAGCATTTGCATTAGATAATCCGAAAATTGCTACAAATAGTACTAAAGAAATTGATTTTACATTCATGTTTTTTTGTTAATTTTATTCACAACAAATATAAAATAACTTTAGTATAATTTTATTTCTATGTAAGTAATGTTTTCAAAAATTATAATCGATATTTGCAAAAACAACTACAACGATTTCGAAAAATGGAAGAACGTAACAAAACCTTAGGCGAATTTATTATTGAAAACCAAAATGCTTTTCAATACTCATCGGGAGAATTATCTCGCATTATTAATTCCATTAGATTAGCAGCTAAGGTTGTGAATTATAAGGTAAATAAAGCCGGATTAGTTGATATTATTGGCGCTGCTGGAGATCAAAATATACAAGGTGAAGACCAACAAAAATTAGATGTTTACGCTAATGAAGTTTTTATTCAAACTTTAATAAATCGTGAAATTGTTTGCGGAATTGCTTCCGAAGAAAATGATGATTTTATCACCGTTGCAGGTTCAGACAATAGTCATAATAATAAGTATGTGGTTTTGATGGATCCGCTTGATGGTTCTTCGAATATTGATGTAAACGTTTCGGTAGGAACGATTTTTTCTGTTTTTAGAAGAATTACACCTGTAGGAACTCCTGTTACAATCGAAGATTTCTTGCAGCCAGGAATAAATCAAGTTGCTGCGGGTTATGTTATTTATGGCACTTCGACCATGTTAGTTTATACAACTGGTTGTGGTGTAAACGGATTTACATTAAACCCAGCTATTGGAACTTTTTATCTTTCGCATCCAAACATGAAATATTCGAAAGATGGAAATATCTATTCGATGAATGAAGGAAACTATGTTCATTTTCCACAAGGAGTTAAAAATTACATCAAATATTGTCAACTTGAAGAAGGCGATCGTCCTTATACTTCAAGATATATTGGAAGTTTGGTTTCCGATTTTCATAGAAATATGATTAAAGGTGGAATATATATCTACCCAACGAGTTCGAAAGCACCAAAAGGGAAGTTGCGTTTGCTTTATGAATGTAGTCCAATGGCATTTATCGCGGAACAAGCAGGCGGAAAAGCATCTGACGGTTATAATCGTATTATGGAGATTCAGCCTACAGAATTACACCAACGTGTTCCTTTTTTCTGCGGAAGCTATAATATGGTCGAAAAAGCAGAGGAATTTATGGCAAATTCTAAATAG
>NZ_JBJXEN010000110.1:0-8037 GCF_046153165.1 Flavobacterium sp.
GAAAGAGATTATTGGATGATTGCCGACGAAGCAAAAGAATACGGAATGATTGATGAAGTGTTGAGAAGAGGTTAAATTTAAGTTCAAAGGTTCTGCCTTTGTAACTTGCAACTAGAAATAATGGCAAAAGAAAAATTAGAATGCTCCTTCTGCGGAAGAAAAAAACCAGAAACCAATTTATTAATTGCTGGAATCGATTCGCATATATGTGATAAATGTATCGAGCAAGCACACGGTATTGTTCTGGAAGAATTAAAAACCAGTGGAGTTTCACGTCAAGTTTCAGATTTAGTTTTACAAAAACCAAAACAAATCAGAGCTTTTCTAGATCAATATGTTATTGGTCAAGACCAAACAAAAAAAGTAATGTCTGTAGCAGTTTATAATCATTACAAACGATTAATGCAACAAAATGATCATGACGAAGTAGAGATTGAAAAATCTAATATTATCATGGTGGGACAAACTGGAACAGGGAAAACGCTAGTGGCAAAAACCATTGCAAAAATGCTTGATGTTCCGTTGGCTATTGTAGATGCGACTGTACTTACTGAAGCAGGATATGTAGGAGAAGATGTAGAAAGCATTCTTACTAGATTGCTTCAAGCAGCGGATTATGATGTAGCTAAAGCCGAAAGAGGAATCGTTTTCATAGATGAGATAGATAAAATTGCTCGTAAAAGTGATAATCCATCCATAACTCATGATGTTTCTGGAGAAGGTGTGCAACAAGCATTATTGAAACTTTTGGAAGGAACTGTTGTAAATGTTCCGCCAAAAGGAGGACGTAAACACCCAGACCAAAAATTTGTAGAAGTAAATACTCAAGATATTTTATTTATTGCTGGCGGTGCTTTTGATGGTATTGAAAGAATTATTTCAAAAAGATTAAATCGTCAAGCGGTTGGTTATAGTACTTCAAAAAATGTCGATAATATAGATAAAGACAATCTGTTGCAATATATTATTCCAAAAGACATTAAAGATTTTGGTTTAATTCCAGAAATAATTGGTCGTTTGCCAGTACTTACACACATGGATCCTTTAGATAGAGAAACCTTGCGTGCTATTTTGACACAACCTAAAAATGCTTTAATCAAACAATATCAAAAATTATTTATGATGGATGATGTTGAATTTAATATTACCGATGAAGCGTTAGATTTTATTGTCGATAAAGCATTAGAATACAAATTAGGTGCTCGTGGATTGCGTTCACTTTGCGAAGCCATCTTAACCGATGCTATGTACGAATTGCCAAGTTCAGATGATAAAATTCTGAACATAGATAAGGAATATGCGCATCATACTTTAACAAAAAATTTACTGAAGCGATTAGAAATTGCATCGTAATAAAAAGGCAACTTAAAAAAGTTGCCTTTTTATTTTGATTCGAAATCTCAAATTAAATAGAAGTTGTTTATAAAAAAAACTAGTCATAATTATTAAAACAAAATGAAAAACAAAATAAAATTTCAGTTCCTTATTAGCTGTTTTACTTGCTTATCAGCTTTTGCTCAAAGCGGAAAACTTAAAACGTATACTCATAAAAGCAGTGCGCCTTATGAAGAAGAAAAACCATATAGCGGTATGTTTTTAGGAAGATCAAGTAGTACTACTTTTTATAAAGGGAATGAATTCATGACGTGTGACATACAAAATGAAGATATCATAATTAAAAAATTTAATGCTGAAAAATTAAGTCTTGTAAAAGAAAAAAAATACAATAAGTTTTTTGCAAAAAACTTTGTCTTAATGGGAAATTTAGAGATAAATAATAAATTTTTTGTTTTTTATTCTTCCTATGATGGTGATGCTAAAAAAGAACAGGTCTTTAGTACCGAAATCGATTTTAATAAAGGTGAATTTGCAAGTTCTCCTAAATTATTATTCCAAGTAGACAAAGGAATATTACCTAGTAACAGTTTTAGTTTCTATTTTAATTTAACTGAATCTTTTGATAAAAAATACATTGCAATTAATTACAGAAAAGTTCAAGAAAAAAATAAAGGTGATAAGAACGCAAAAGATATTATTGGTATAAAAGAATTTGACGAAAATTTAAAACAAGTTTTTGCTAGCGAAATCAATATGTCTTATAGTGAGAAAGAGGTTGATTGTGGGAATTACATATTAAACAATAATGGAGATTTTTATTGGTTAGCAAAAGTATATCACGATGATAGCCACAACGACAAAAAGAAGAGTAAGGATATCATTGCGAATTTTCATTTTGAAATTTTTAGCATAAAATCAGGAGCAAAGACAATAAACACAACAAAAGTGGAAGATAAAAATAATACAATTAATGTGTTGAATTTATTTACAACACCAAAAGACTTTATACTTTGCGCTGGAACATACAGTAATGGCTCTTCTGATATTATGGATACCGATGGTTATGTTGGTTTTAAAATTAATGCTGATGGAACATTTTCTGATAAAGTTTATAGTGAATTTACAATAGAACTATTAAAACAATATACAACAGAAAAAGAACAAAAAAATATTGATAAACCTAGAACTAAAGGAGAAAGTAATGGGTTACTTAGAGTGGCTTTGCAAGACTCCCATGTTTCTGAAAATGGCGATTTAGTTTTTATTGGAGAGCAAAAATATTCCGTAACAAATACTTATTCTCCTGCAACGTCTATGAGTCTGTATTCTGATAGAACAATGTATTTTGACAAGGATATAATAATATCTAAAGTAAAGACAGACGGAAATGTAGTCTGGACAAAGAGAATCCCTAAAAATGAGTTAAGTGTTCCAACTTGTTCGTATGCTTACTCAAAGGAGAATAACTATTTTATTTTTGTAGACGATATTCACAACATAGATTTACCTCTAAACAAAAAACCAGGGGTTGCCTATGGAGGGCATGACGAATTTATGAGTATTGTAAAGGTTTCTGATTCAGACGGTACTGTAAGTAAAGGAGCCATATTTGATAACGAAGAATTTAAAAATTACGATGTCAAAAAATATATGGTATATTATAAAGACCCTTTTAAGATTTCTGAAAATGAAATTGTGTTTAAAATTCATAAAACAAAAGGCGAGTCTGGCGATGTAATGGTCAAAGTAAAATTAGATTAAAAAACTACTATATTTATGGTTTAAAAAAAACAGGCAAATTGCCTGTTTTTTTTTATGAAAAGTTTACGACACACTTAAACTATAAATACTATTTTTGTAAGATAATGAGGCAAGGTTTTTGCTTTGAATCTTTTAGAATTAAATTCAAATAACATGAAAAAGAAAATCTTTATAGGAATTGGTGTTTTTTTATTAGTAATTATAGCTTCTTTAGCTGCAATTCCTATTTTTTTTAAAGATCAAATTAAGGCTAAAATCGAAAAAAGCATCAACGAAAATGTAGATGCTAAAGTAACTTTTGCAGATGCTAGTTTGAGTTTATTTAAAAGTTTCCCACAAGCAAATGTTGGAATTCAAAAACTAATCATCATTAATAAAGCACCTTTTGTTGGAGATACACTAGTTGCATTTGAAGAATTAAATCTTCAAATGTCTATAGGAGAATTATTTAATAGCGATGACGAACCAATGACTTTAAAAGCAATTTCTGTCAAAAACGGAAAAGCAAACATACTTTTTAATAAAGATGGTGTTGGGAATTTTGATATCGCAATCAAAGATAATAAAAAGAAAGAAACCCCAGAAAGCAAACCGTTTGCTATGAATATTCAGAATTATAAAGTAGAAAACTTTAAATTCAAATACTATGACGAACGTTCTAAAATTAAAATGGTAATTAGTGAATTAAACCATGAAGGAACTGGAAATTTTGCCTCGCAAATTTTAGATTTAGATACCAAATCGACTGCAAAAATTTCATTAGACATGGATAAAATGAACTACATGAAAAATGTTGCCATTTCACTTGATGCAGTTCTTGGAATAGATTTAGAGAAAAGCAAGTACACCTTTAAAGACAATACAGCAAAAATTAACGAATTGCCATTAGAGTTTAATGGATTTATTCAATTACTAGAAGATGGGCAAGATTACGATTTAACATTTAAAACACCTACCTCATCATTTAAAAACTTCTTAGGACTTGTTCCTGCGGCATATGCTGGAGATTTGAATACCGTAAAAACTACAGGAGATTTTACCGTAAAAGGATTTGCAAAAGGAAAACTTACAGATACAACGGTTCCAAAATTTAACATTGCCATTGCATCAAATAATGCTTCGTTTCAATATCCTAGTTTACCAAAATCAGTACAAAACATCATCATTGATACTAAAATTATCAATGAAACTGGCTTAATGAATGATACTTATGTAAATCTAGACAAATTATCGTTTAGAATAGATCAGGACGTTTTTAATGCCAAAGCTAACATTCGAAATGTAGCCACAAACGCCTTAGTTGATGCAGCTCTAAAAGGAACTATCAATTTAGTAAATGTAACTAAAGCTTATCCCGTAAAATTAGACAAACCACTTTCTGGAATTCTAAAAGCTGATGTGACAACAAAATTCGATATGCAATCAGTCGAGAAAAGTCAATATGAAAAAATTCAAAATGCTGGAAATATTACTTTAACTGGTTTCAATTATTCTGGTCCAGAAATGGCAAAACCTGTACAAATAAGACAAGCAGTTATTGCTTTTAATCCAAATCAAATTCGTTTGAACCAGTTGGATATGAAAACAGGAAATTCAGACATTCAAATGACTGGAACATTGGATAATTTTTACGGATTTGTGTTTAGAAATCAAATCTTAAAAGGGAATTTTAACATGAATTCGAATCAGTTTTTAGTTTCTGATTTTATGGCACCAACTCCTGTAGCCACAAAAGGAAATTCCGAATCAGTTGCTAATTCAGGAGCAAAAACAACAAAAGAAGCTGTGAAAATCCCTGCTTTTTTAGATTGTGCTATTACTGCTAAAGCAAACACCGTAGTTTATGACAATTTGACTATGAAAGCGGTTTCTGGAAAAATGATTATTCGAGACGAAGCAGTAACTTTACAAAATATAACCACCAATATTTTTGACGGACAAATTGGATTAAACGGGCTAGTTTCAACCAAAGGAAAAGTACCTACTTTTAATATGAATTTAGATTTAAGTAAAGTAGATATTGCCAAATCATTTACACAATTAGATATGTTGAAAAAAATCGCACCAATTGCGGGTGTGATAAATGGTAAAATAAATTCAACTATCAAATTATCTGGAAACCTTGATGCAGTAGAAATGACGCCTGATTTAAAAACAATAACTGGTGATTTATTAGGACAATTGTTATCGACTACTATAAATCCTAACAACTCTCAAATGTTATCGGCTTTAGGTTCTCAAGTTAAATTTTTAGATGTTAGCAAACTAAATTTAAACGATATTAAAGCTTCTATTTCATTCAAAGACGGAAAAGTAAACGTTAAACCTTTCAAAATAAAATACCAAGATATTAATGCTGAAATTGGTGGTTCACATGGATTTGACCAAAGCATGAACTATAACATTAAAATGAATGTTCCAGCTAAATATTTAGGTGCCGAGGTAAATAAATTATTAGCAAAACTTACTCCTGCTGATGCTGCTAAAATAGATAATATTCCAATAACTGCTTTAATGACTGGGAATTTTAAAAATCCAAAAGTAAGCACGGATATGAAACAAGCATCGACTAATTTAGCCACTCAAATTGTAAAATTACAGAAGGACAAACTAATTAATCAAGGAACTTCAGCATTAGGCAATTTATTAGGTGGGGGCAAAAAAGATCCTGCTGATACTACAAAAACAAAAGACCCTAAAAAAGACGATATTAAAAATGCCGCTGGTGATTTATTAAATGGCTTATTTGGGAAAAAGAAAAAACCATAAATAGTTATTTCTTCTTGAAGTTGGATTTATAATATGTAACCTATATTTCTTTAAAGAGATAATTTAAAAGATTAAATTATCTCTTTAAAGAAAAATGACCTCTTCTTTCTGGAAGATTTTCATTTATTTTCATAACATACCAATAATCTGACGAAGGTAACTTTTCATTATTAAAAATTCCGTCCCATGATGGTTTTAATGTATTTAACAAAGATATAAGTTTCCCAAAACGGTCAAATATTTTCACCTCTGCATTTGGATAAAGAGACATTCCTTCAATGGTCCACAAATCATTATAATTATCATTGTTTGGTGTAAAAAAATCAGGAATTCCAATTACTGCAAATTGTTCTGAATCTTTCCCACAACCCTTTTTTTCTCTCACATAACAAGTGTAAATTCCACCAATTAAAACTGAAAAAATATTAGATTCTTGGTAGTTATCACCATCAATAGAATATTCAAAATCCCCTGTTCCATCAATTATCACTGTTACAGTTGTATTGTCTACAACAATATTAGTTATGATTGGAGCTGTATTCTCTAAAATTAGAAAGGACTTTGTTTTAGAACAATTTTCAGGCGAAGTAACAATTACTGAATAATTTGTTAGTCCGTTTGATGTAATGGTTTGAGTAATATCTCCCGTTGACCAAAGGTAACTCATGCTTGTTATACCAGCATCTAAAATCACAACATCACCTTTGCAAATCGTAATTTCTTCATCATTTACAATTGGAAACGGATTAACAATTACTGAAACTGGAATTCTAGCTGAAAGACAACCATTGTTATTTGCTTCTGCATAAAAAGTTGCATTCGCTACAAGTGTAGTTGTATTGAAACTCGTTCCGTTTCCTAGCAAATCCCCATTAGAATTGTACCAATTAACAATTCCTACAGTTGTTGAAGCAGAAAGAGTAGCAAAATTTCCTTCACAAATAGGATTGGAATTATTTGTTGAAAGCACTGGGATTTCATTTATAGTAGCCGTAACCGCAATGCGAGTTCCTGTAGTACACCCTATAGGAAAAGCATCTACATAATAAATTGTAGTCGTAGTAAGCACAGGTGTTACAAAGCTATTTCCTGTAGCTAAAAGCACGCCTCCATTTGCATTACTGTACCAGTTTACATTCCCAACATTTGCAATAGCTTGCAAAGTTAAGCTTCCATTCCCACAATTAGATTGTGATGTAGTAGCTGTTATTGTAGGAATTGTAATCGTTGTACTCGTTGAAATTTGTAATATTGGATCTCCAGGCATTCCTCCATATTCAACAATATAACCTTTTGGCTGATAATTACCACTTGCATCTCCAGTATTTGATAAATCATTCCAAGAACCCAAAACTCCTACACCAGGAGCGGTTATGTGTGCATAATTTTCATTTCCTAAATTATTAGGTTCTCCATTATTCCAAAAAGCAAAATTTGGAGTAGAGCCATTAACTCCTCCATTCCAGAAAATAGTTCCATTTTCTGGCCCAGTCATCCATTTCCAAACACCTTCTGTTTGTTCGTCGCTTCCACCAATCCAACCTGCTCCAGAAGCCTGTATACCTGCAAGTTGTGATTCATCAGAAGCCGTAATTGTTGCTAAATAACCTTGTAAACCATAATAAGTGCTTGCTTGAGCTGCATTTTTAGCATTCGCCCAAGTTATACCAATGTTTGGTATATACTCATAATAATGTCCGTTAGAAGGTAAATAATTTGCTTGACCAACTGAAATAGAAAAATTTCTTATCCCTGATGGATTTAAAGTATTATTGGAATAAACTACATCCTTTATGGCTGCAATTAAGTCGACATAAGTAGGTTGACTAGATACACCCGCTAAAGTCAACTTCCCTAACGAAGCACTCCAGTTGCTAGAAATATTTGGATGAGTTCCTGTAAGTACTAACAAATCTTGACCATTCACATAACCTGACGAAATTTGAATATAAACAGCATCAATTCCTAGATCATCTGGATCAATTATTGTCATATCTGTAACTATTTTCATATCAGTACCAGGGCAAAACACTTGATTCCCAGTAGCTATAAGCACAGGAGCGATATTGACTTTAAGCTGACTTTGCTTTAATGCATTTTCTTTATTAGAATTAAAGTTTTGGCAAAAAAGAGTATTGGCAAAAAAGAACAATATGAATATATATTTTT
>NZ_JBJXEN010000118.1:0-6425 GCF_046153165.1 Flavobacterium sp.
TTTCAATTTTCATAACACACCTTATTATATTTTACTAGGAATATTAGCTGGTTTTGTTTCAGTATATCACGCGAGAAATTTTAGAAGAGTCGAACATTTTTTTAGCAGATTCAAGAAAAGACCTTATAGAAAAGCATTGTTTGGGGCAACACTTTTAGCTGTTTTAATTTTCTTTTTTCCAACTCTTTTTGGTGAAGGTTATGAAAGTATAAAGACATTATCTACCAATCATCCTGAGATTTTATTAGACAATACAATCCTTAAAAGTTATAAAAGTAATGAATGGATTTTACTTGCTTTTATAGGAATTACAACTTTATTAAAATCGTTTGCTACAGGACTAACCCTTGGAAGTGGTGGTAATGGTGGCAACTTTGCTCCTTCCCTTTTCGTAGGCTCTTATTTGGGCTTTTTTGTAGCAAAATCGATACATCTTTTAGGAATATCTAATTCTTTACCCGTCGCAAATTTTACTATTGTAGGTATGGCTGGAATTTTGAGCGGATTATTTCACGCGCCACTTACAGCTATTTTTTTAATTGGTGAAATTACTGGTGGTTATGATCTTATGGTCCCTCTTATGATTGTATCTTCCATAAGTTTTGCTGTATCAAAAAAATTCGAAAAACATTCTATGGATGTAAAATCACTTGCTGATAAAGGTGATGTTTTTACAAGCGATAAAGACAAAAATATTTTGCAAAGTATCGACTTCCTAGCTTTGATAAAAACCGACATCAAAACTATTACAATCGAGAATTCATTAGAAAATTTAGTGGATTATTTATCAACTTTAAATCAAGAACTCTTTCCTGTGCTTGACGAAAAAGACAGATTGGTAGGAATTGTAGATTTTAATGACATTCGATCCACTATTTTTAATTCTTTCAGAGTAAAATATACTTCGATTAAAGAGATTTTAAAACAACCTATAGACATTGTACAATACGACGATGGAATAGAAGTCGTTATGGAAAAATTTGAAGCCACAAATCAAAATACCCTTGTCGTAATTAAATATGGGAAATTCTTTGGATTTATTTCAAAAATAGATATTCTTGAAGTGTATCGAGAAAAATTGAAAGAGATGATTATCGAGTAATTATAAATAATTCTTAATAAAAACCATATTTTTCATATTTTCCTTAATTTTGACAAAAAATACATTCCATTGAATAAAATATATTTTCGTTTCGTTTTGATATTAATGCTTTTCAGTAAAGTAACACTTTGGTCACAAGATAGTAATAAGCCAATTCATATTGAAAACTCTGACTTTCTTGATATTTCTGAAAAAGAAGTACCTGGAGCAATAGTTCTTACCGGTAATGTAATTATTGTTCATGAAGGCGTTCGTATGACTTGTAACAAAGCTTATCATTTTACAAAATCTAATTTTGTAAAAGTCTTTGGAAATGTACAAATGGTACAAGGCGACACCCTTTTTATGAATAGCAAATATGCCGAATATAACGGAAACACAAAATTTGCTTATGCCACTGGCGATGTCGTTATGCGTGACCCTAAAATGACGTTAGCTACCGATACTATTAACTTTGATAGAAATTCGCAACAAGCTTATTATAACTCAAAAGGAACTATTCATGATCCTGAAAATACACTAGTGAGTAATTCCGGGAGATATTATTTAAATCAGAAAAAATTTCAATTTTTAGATGCTGTTACGGTTACAAATCCAAGGCAGACAATCAAAACAAACCATTTAGATTACTACACAAATTCAGGTCACGCTTATGTTTTTGGACCATCAACTATTACATCGGCAACCAATACAATTTATACGACTAAAGGTTTTTATGATACTAAGAAAGATGAAGGAAAACTACAAAAAGGTTCTAAAATAACCTATAAAGACCGACTCATAGAAGGTGATGATATTTATTATGATCGAAAATTAGACTTTGCTCGGGCAAAAAACAATGTAAAAGTAACCGATACGATTAATCATTTTGTAGTAAAAGGGAATTATGCAGAAGTTTATAAGCAAAAAGACTCCATGTTTATTACTAAAAAGGCCGTTGCTATTACTTTGTTCGAAAAAGATTCCGTTTACTTTCATGCTAAAAAATTATTAGTAACTGGTAAACCAGAAAACCGAATTATTCGAGGTTCCAATAATGCTCGTTTTTTCAAAAAAGACATGAGTGGGAAGTGTGATTCTATTCACTATGACCAAAAAGTAGGTTTAACTCAAATGATAGGAAAACCAATACTTTGGAATGGAAAAAACCAAATGACTGGTGATATTATGCACCTCATTTCCGATGCCAAAACAGAAAAAATAGATTCCCTAAAAGTACTAAACAATGCTTTCATTATTTCAAAAGATACTATTGGAGAAGGTTTTAATCAAGTGAAAGGCCAAAAATTATTTGGTAAATTTAAAGACAATAAATTACATGAAGTCGATGTTATAAAAAATACCGAAGTCATCTTTTATATGCGAAACGAAAAAAATGAACTCATAGGAATAAACAAAAATGTGAGTAGCAAAATTAATATGATTTTAGAAGGAAATAATATCGAAACCATTACTTTTTTTACCAATGTAGATGGTATTATTTATCCAGAAGAAGAACTTCCCGAAAATGCCAGAAAACTTAAAGGATTTATTTGGCGTGGAGACGAGCAAATCATGACCAAAGAAGATCTTTTTCCCAAAGAAGAACTCGAACTCGATGCAAAAGCACAAAAAGAATCGAAAGCAAAATCTAAAGATATCGATATTCCAATGGAACCATCTAAAGAAACTTTAGAATATGATAAGCCGAAAGTGGAGAAGAAAGTTGATGTCAAGAAGAAGAAAAAGTAATTATGAAAAAAATAATTTTAATTCTTTTCTTTTTATTAATTCAAAATATTTCTTTTGGCCAGAAAGCAATTTCTGGGATTTATACTAATTCAAAAAACGATAGAGGTTTTGAATCTGACATTTTTAGCTTTAAAAAAGATGGAACATTTAAATATGCCTTTTTTACATGTACTGGATTCGGATTTGGAATTGGTAATTATGAAATAACAAAACAAGATTCTTTAAAGCTAAATTTTAAAAATATTGATGTAATTGACAAACAAGATGAATTAATATTTGAGTATAATCCTTCTGATAGTTTAAAAATTAATATTAAATCTGTCGAAGCCGAAACAAATGAAAAATTACCTTATGTTCAGCTAGAATTTAAAAAAACTAATTCTAGTTTTTCAACTGATTATGAAGGAATTGGTCATTTAAAACATTTAAAAATTAAAGAAAATGTCGATTTAGAAATTAATGCAATAGGTTTTGGTCGTTCTAATATTAGTATTCCAAATAGCGTAACTTCAATTACTGGTGTTATTAAAATTTATCCTAGCTTATGGACTTATCAAAGTACTGATAAAAAAACATTTAAAGTCGTAAGTTTATTAAAATCCCAGTTTACACTAAATAGATATAAAAACCACTCAATTAAGTACGTTAAACTTTCTTCGAAAAAAATGAATGATTTTATAAAGTATAAGGTTGGGGAAAAATTTTATAAATCCTATTATAAGAACTTAATTAATGATTAAAGATTTCCTTAAATACCAAGCCCAAACTTCACCCTACCCTCTCGGTATGGAAGTTTCACATGCCATAGGTTCTTATATATACGATACTAATAACAAAAAATATTTAGATTTTGTTGCAGGAGTTTCCGCTTGTACCTTAGGACACCAACATCCTAAGGTGAAAGAAGCTATCGTAAATCAGTTAGACAAATACATGCACGTCATGGTTTATGGCGAATATGCTCAAGATCCAGCAGTCAAATTATGTAAATTGTTGGCACAAAACATGCCCGAAAAACTAAACAAAACCTATTTAGTCAATTCAGGAACCGAAGCTATTGAAGGCGCACTAAAACTCGCCCGAAGAATTACAGGAAGAAGCCAACTCATTTCGTGCCACAACGCCTATCATGGTAATACGATGGGATCTATGAGCGTCATGGGATTCGAAGAACGCAAACAAATATTTCGTCCACTCATTCCCGATGTCGATTTTATTACTTTCAATAACGAAGCTGATATTCAAAAAATAACCACAAAAACGGCTGGAATAATCCTAGAAACCATACAAGGTGGCGCAGGATTTATCCGTCCCGAAAATAATTTTCTTAAAAAAATCCGCCAACGTTGCGACGAAGTGGGTGCTATCATGATTCTCGACGAAATTCAACCTGGTTTTGGTCGTACAGGAAAACTATTTGGCTTCCAAAATTATGATGTTGTACCAGATGTCGTTGTTATGGGAAAAGGCATGGGTGGCGGCATGCCAATAGGCGCATTTACAGCAAATGAAGCCCACATGGATCTATTAAGCCACGATCCAAAACTCGGACACATCACCACTTTTGGAGGACATCCAGTCATTGCAGCTGCATGTTTAGCTACTTTGCAAGAATTGGTCGATACCAATATCATGCAAGAAACTTTGCAGAAAGAGCAATTATTTCGTAACTTGTTACAACATAATCTAATAAAAGAGGTTCGCGGCGAAGGGCTTATGCTTGCCATAATGACAGAAAGCCCCGAAATTACAAACCAAATCATCTTCAAATGCCAAGATAAAGGCTTAATCCTATTTTGGCTACTCTTCGAAGGCTGCGCCATTCGCGTCACACCACCATTAACCATTTCAAATCAAGAGATTAAAGAAGGTTGTGGCATAATTATTGAAGCTATGAATGAAGTAATGAATGGAAAATAAATAATTTTAATTTGAAGACATTTCCTGCTGTTTGCTAAATCTTTTCCTTTTTAAAGAAAAAAGAAAAAGGATATCACTTCCATCAGGGCTAGGGCTTCAAGATAAAAGTTAATATTCAATCATAAAAATATTTTTTTACTATTAAAAAATGTTAATTAAATTGTTCACAACAAAAAACAAAAAAGCAATCCATTCATTATATAAGTTCTAATTTTATTTTGGATAACTTTAAACGAAACGACCATGCACTTGAGCCAAGAAGAAGACGATCATAACTTATCCTTATCAAAATTTGAATCAATGCTAAAAACAAATAAAGTTTTGTTTTTTGATTCAGAAGAATTCGAGGATATCATTTTACACTACCTAGATATTGGAAAACCTGCTTTGGCAAAAAAAGCCTTAAAACTCGCCCTAGAACAGCACCCAAAATCAACAGGACTAAAACTCGTTCAAGTAGAAATGCTTGTCTATGACGACAAGCTAGATATTGCCGAAAAAATGCTAAACGAGCTATATGCAATAGAACCTACAAACGAAGAAATATACATTCAGAAAGCCAATATTTGTTCTAAAAGAGACAACCACGAAAAAGCAGTAGAATACCTAAAAATAGCTTTAAAATACACGGACGATTTTGCCGACGTGTATAATCTTATAGGTATGGAATACCTATTTCTAGACAATCTCGAATTGGCAAAAGAAAATTTTATATTATGTCTAGAAGAAGATCCAGAAGAGCAATCTAGCTTATATAATGTGGTTTATTGTTTCGAATTTTTAGATCAGAATCAAGAAGCAATAGAATATATCACAAAATATATTGATACTAACCCATATAGTGAAATTGCTTGGCATCAGTTAGGCAGGTTAAACTACGGACTAAAACAATATGAAGCTGCGCTTGTCGCTTTCGATTATGCTACACTTATAGACGATGAGTTTTTAGGTGCTTTTATGGAAAAAGCAAAAGCACTCGAACGCCTAAAACGCTATGAAGAAGCTATTGAAAATTATAATGAAACTATTAAGCTAGACGACCCGACTTCTTATGCCTTATTGCGAATAGGAAAATGTTACGAAAAATTAGGAAATGAAATTGAAGCAATCAAGTTTTACAACCAAACCGTACATGAAGACCCTTTATTAGACAAAGGTTGGATAGCAATAACTGATTTTTATTTTCGCAAAAAAAACTATCCAAAAGCATTATATTATGTAAACAAAGCAATACAAATAGATGGTGAAAATAAATTATATTGGAAACGTTTTGCAGCCATAAATAAAGCTTTAAATCTTTTTGAAGAAGCAGAATACGGATACAGAAAAGCGGTCGAATACGGAGATTACCAATTAGAAACTTGGTTATTTTGGACAGACATATTACAATTCCTTGGAGAATTTGAAGCCTGTATTCAAACCTTATTACAAGCCTGCGAGCATTTTCCAGAGGAATTTGAAATTGAATATCGTTTGGCTGGCTTGTACTTTATGTTAAACGAAAATGAAAAAGGAATTTTTCATTTAAGTAATGGTTTGCGCCAAAACTTCAAAAAAAGAGATCTTATCGAAAAATTATTTCCCGTAGTTTGGGAACGAAAAGAGGTTCAAGATTATATTTTGAAATATAAAAAGTAATCTATTTGTATGAAAAAACTAGGATTACTAGGCA